>JANDLT010000072.1 GCA_024330265.1 Pyrinomonadaceae bacterium MAG19_C2-C3
CGGGCTTCCGCCCGCCGTTCGTTGATTGCCGCGCACGGCGGGCGGAAGCCCGCCTCTAAACATTTCATCTTGTGTTTTTATGCAAGCTGCTCGTCATAATTTCGGATGCTCATTGACGAAGCGGACGAGATTCGCAACGTAAGAATCGAACGGCGGACACACCACGCCGTGCGGAGTCAGCAAACTTGTCGCAATGCTTGTATCGAAAGCTTGTTCGATGAAGAAGTACGGCACGGCGACGCGCGGCATCTTGGTGATGAATTCGGAGAGCGGCAGACGAAGCGATGTTTGCACGATGCTTGGCGGCACACCGAGCAGCGACGGGCGACCGGAGAGGACGCGGGCGATTAAGTCGAAAAGCTGTTGTGTCGTTGGCGGTGCGGGGTCAGCGAGTTGAACCGTCGCTCCTATTGATGCCTCATCGTTCATCAACGCCGCGATGCCCGCGACCACGAAATCAACCGGCACAAGGTTAAGTCGCACAAACGAATTGCCGATGTTGACGAGTGAAAGCAAATCGGGCTGCATTCGCAAGTATTGAATCAGGTAATAAACGCCGTCGTATTTGACTGTCTCACCCGTGTGTGAATCGCCGACCACGATTGACGGGCGATGAATCGTGACGGGCAAACGGGCTTTCAAACGCTCGACCGAAGTTTCCGCGAGATACTTTGTTTCTTCATAAAAATTATGAAATCCGGCGTCGTGTTCGAGTTCGGTTTCTAAAATTTCCCCCGTCCGTTTGCCCGACACATAACACGTCGAAACGTAATCATAACGGTGCAGGTTTTTGATTGAACTTGCGAGACGATTGACGCGCTCCGTGCCTTCCGTATTGACGCGCCGCGCAAGTTCGCGCTCCACGCCCAAGTCATACACGGCAGCCAAGTGGACGACGCGCGTCGCCGTGTCGCGCACGCGCCGTGCTGTCTCCGCCGTCATACCGAGTTCATCGCCTGTGATGTCGCCTTCGATAATCTCGAAGTTCTGCGCGGAGATATTCGCATCGGCGGCGATACGCGCAATCTCTTCTTGCGCGCGTGCGACGAACGCCTTTTGAACGAGCATTTGAAATCGCGCTCCTGATGAAGCGAGATGAGCGACGAGGCGTGTGGCGATGAAACCGGGAAATCCGGTCAGAAAAATTTGTTCGTCACGAAGCGGCATAATTCGATTTTGAAGTGATGATTAACTCACCTTACGCGGTTCTGATTTTAGCCGCGTTCACGCGGCTTTCCGCGAAGCGGCAACTAGCCACGCGATGAATCGCGTGGACAACGGCGTAAGAATTGAAAGGGCGTTTTAACGTCCTTCCCGCTCTCGCTTTAGCGTTTGGCTAAAGCCCGACTTTTCCAAAAGGACGTTAAAACGCCCTTCAAGTTCAACTCGCATTCCACCCAGCCGTCAAACGGAACCTATCTAAGTACCGCTTTGCGGAAAGCCCGATGAATCGGGCTAAAAATCAAAACTGCGTAAGGTGAGCGATTAAGATAAACGCGCTCACAAATTTGTCACATACTATGAAGCGTCGATTTTGTATTATCCGGCGCGGCTTGTGATTCTTTCGGAAAGCGTGAACGGTCGAGCGGCATCTTGCGCCCGTGTTCATCAATGGCGACATAGACGACTTCGGCTTCAGTGACTTTAACGCGCCCTTCCGTGCCGCCGTGCCGTTCGGCTTCAACAAAGACGCAGACCGTAATCGAGGTTGTGCCGACGTGCGTCACGTCGCAATAAAAGCTTACGAGGTCGCCTATGAATACGGGTTGGTGAAAAATCACTTCGCGCATCGCAACCGTCACGAAGCGTTCGTGCATGGTGTGGCGGCGGGATTGAATTGCTCCCGCCATGTCAATGTAGCTTAGGATAACGCCGCCGAAAATCGTGCCTTGCGGATTGG
This sequence comes from Pyrinomonadaceae bacterium MAG19_C2-C3, assembly GCA_024330265.1. Classification (GTDB taxonomy): domain Bacteria; phylum Acidobacteriota; class Blastocatellia; order Pyrinomonadales; family Pyrinomonadaceae; genus JANDLT01. The sequence goes on from JANDLT010000072.1 coordinate 1,901, forward strand.
TATCGCGCGGCAACAACGTCAACCGAATCGCCGGGTCAGTGTAATTATTCATGGAGTGTGAGTTTGGGAGAAGTTAAAAAGCTGGCAACGAAAATGTTTTGCAAAATGTTTTACGAACGCCAAAAGCATGACCGCACCCGCCGCGCACTGTCAACCGACGAACAAAAGCCGAAAAGAATCTGCGAAAGACGAGAAGGTAAAATACAAACGGCACACCGCCTTTATTTAAATTCATCCTTCCGCCTTCCGCCTTCCGCCTTTAGCAACGGCGCGGGCATCGGCTTCATCAAACGGTTTGCTAAAAAACGGGAATCAAACCCTTTCAATTTTCAAATAAACATCGGTTATCGCCCAAGAATTTGCTATGAACAGTTTATCCTTTCGCCGCCCTCTCGTATCGCGTCGCCCGTCGGGACGGCGTGTGTTTGGCTGGCTTGCCGTCGCGTTGTTCGCGCTTGGCTTGTCGGCTCAGGCTTACGCGCAAACCGGACGCACGCGCATTGATGTCACGAATTACCGCATCGAAGCCGAACTCGTACCCGCACAGCGTTTCTTGCGTGCGACGGGCGATGTCACCTTCACGCCTGCCGAAGCGACGCGCAGTGTCGTGTTTGAACTCAACGGTTCGCTCAAGGTTGACGGCATTGAGCGCGACGGAAAGCCTCTGACGAGTTTCGTGCAAGACGCGGTTGGAGTCGGTGATTTAGGTCCGAGCGTGCGCGTTGATTTGGGCAGTTTCGTCGAAGCGAATCAGCCCGTCACGCTTCGCTTCCGTTGGTCGGGCGCGCTCGTCACGCCCGAAGGCGGACCTCTCGCCACGAAGCGTCTGGCTTACGTCGCCCCCGAAAATTCATATCTGATGTATGCCGCGCGGTGGTTTCCGTTTAACGATTATGCCGCTGACCGCGCGACCGCAGAGATTACTGTGAGCGTTCCGGGCGGTTATGAGGTCGCGGGTTCGGGCGACGTGCCGCCCGTAAAAACCGTGAGCGGCGCAAATGTGCGGTATCGTTTCGCGCACCGCACGCCCGCCCTTATCGGCAACATCGCCGCCGCGCGATATGTGACGCGCAATTTGCGTTTCGGTAATTACGAAGTTCAGTTTTATGTTCAACCGGGTTCGGAAAAGAACGTCGAACGCTACGGCGAACTCGTCGGGCGCGCGCTTCAGTTTTACACCAAATCTTACGGCGCACCCGCCTTCGGGACGCGCTTCGTCGTCGCGCAGATTGACGATGAATCTCTCGATGCTTACGCCGCACCGGGTATGCAATTCGTTTCGACGAAAATCTTGAATGGTGCGCGTCAGAATTTTGAAGAACGCTTGCAACGTGAAATCGCGTATCAGTGGTGGGGGCAAAGCGTCGGGCTTCGTTCATTCGATGATGTGTGGCTCTCGCAAGGTTTGGCGGAATACAGTGCCTTCGCGTTTCGTGAATCAACGCTCACGGGCGGCGCGCTCGAAGCCGCGCAACGTGACCAGCTTGAGCGCGCGTTGACGTTTGAAGCGACGGCTTCCATTACCCGTGCGCCCTCGACTTTGGATGACCAATCCGCCGCGTATCAGGGAATCATGTTCAGCAAAGGCTCTATGGTTTTTGCGACCTTACGCCAGACGCTCGGCGCGGATAAATTCAACCGCCTTTTACGCACTTACTTTGAACAATATCGCGGCAAGAACGCTTCCGTCGCGGACTTTGAGCGGCTGACAACGCAAATCGCGGGCGAGAACATGCGGTACTTTTTCGCGCGCTACGTCGAAGGCACGGGCGTCCCCGAATTCACGGCGGACTATCAAATCATACGCACGCGCGCCGGAAAGTTTCGCACGCGCGGCACGCTCAAACAGAATCTCAACAACCTTCGTCTGCCGGTTGATTTGAAGCTGCGCGCCGAAGGTGACGATGCCGAAACGACGATTCGCATTGAAGACCAGAGCGAAGATTTCGATTTTGAATCAAACGGCAAACCGCTCGAAGTCGTCATTGATCCGGGCTACAAAGTTCTTCGCACGTCGGAAGATTTGAAAATCACGACCGTCGCCCGTCGCGGCATCGAACTCTATCGTGAAGGTCAATACACCGAAGCCCAACGTCAGTTGGAAGAAGCTTTGAAACTCAATAGATCGAGTTCATGGATTTATTATCATCTCGGACTCATCTACCTTGAGCAGAAAAATTATGAACTCGCGCACCAAAATTTCAGAGCTGCGCTTGAGGGCGATTTGAATCCGTCGTGGATTGAAGCATGGGCGAACATCAAAAACGGGAATGCCTACGATGCCGAAGGTGACCGCGTGCGCGCGACCGATTCATATCAAAAAGCGATTGCGACGAACGAGAAATACGACGAAGCCTTAAAAGTTGCCCGCACATTTCTCAACACGCCTTACGACCCACGCGCGACGCAAGAGCAAGCGCAAGGAACGGCGACGAGGTAAGTTGTTCTTTCATATTTGAAAAGGCGAAAGGCGCGTACTTGTTTGTAAAAGTACGCGCCTTTTCTATTGCCGAAACAGCAAGTCGGTAAAAATTTTATGCGGCATCGTAGCCGCCACCTGAACCGTTCGCACCATTGTTCCGCTTCGCATCGCGGTCTAACAGAAAAGCGACGGCTTCGGCGAGACGGTCAACCGTCGTGCTAGTCAACTTAACTTGTCGGCGCAAATCCTCTTGCCCTTCCAAAGAAGCGTAAAGCAGTTGCGCGGTTTGCTCCGCAAATGTTTCGGCGCGTGCCATGCGCTCGTTTGATTCAATCATATATCCGGCGAGGATGCGCCGCAGTTCTTCGTCCGATTCACGCAAGCGGTCTATGTCGGTTGTGAACTTGGCTTGCTGCTCGATGATGAAATCCATCTGCCGTTGGCGGCGTTCGTCATCTCTGTTTTCACTCATGCTGCTTCTCCTTTATCTTCGGCTGATTTAGTTCGCGTGAACATGCCAAATGTTAAATCGTCTTTGCTGTTTTTAGTGAGCCGACAGGATAACGGTTACATCGTGCTTCATCGCCGCAAAATATACCACGCACCTTCCGTTGCCGCCCGATACTTATTACCGCAGTTCCCTTATTCGCACACATCAAACCGCGACGATAGTGATTTTATTTTTGTCCGCGAGACTAATCATCTCGTCACGGTCAAACATCAACGTCTTGCCCGCCGCGATACATAAACAAGTGGCGTGTGAATCAATCATCGTCTGGATTGTCGGTATGCCGACGACCGGAACATCGAAGCGCATGTCCTGATGCGGCTTGGCGACTTTGACAACCGTGAGTCGTCCGCGTGCAAGACTTCCGGCGCGCGAGATGACGGCATCCGTGCCTTCCATCGCTTCGACGGCGACGCACGCGCTGGCGCGCACGACAATGGTTTGACCTAAATCAAGCCATGCGATTTCGCGTGCGACTTCCAAGCCGTATTCGATGTTGGCGCGCTCTGTGCGGTCGGGTGCGCGGCGCGTGAGCGTTCCTTTTGGGGGAAGTAAATCGTCGAGAAACGTCGTCGAAGAAATCAGTTCGATACCGTCGCGGGCGAGTTCATCGGCAACCGCGCCGATAAGAGCATCCGTGTTGCGGCGCGGCAATCGAAGCAGCATTTTGAGCATACGCGCATCGGGCAAAGACGCGCTAAAAATCTGTACATGCTTGACTTGTCCCGCCATGATTGCGTGGCGCACACCTTCGCTTTTGAAGAAGCGAATCATCTTGCCTAGTTGCCCGATGCCGACCCATTGCAATGAGCCGCCCGCTTCAAGCACAACATGTTCAATCGTCTTATCGGTTTCTTCTTTAATGGCAATGACGGATAAGCGCACGCCCGCGCGCCGCGCTCCTTCGATAGTGAGGAATGGGAAGCGACCGTTTCCAGCGATTAGTCCGAAACGGACGGGGGACGGGGGACGGGAGTCGGGGGACTGTAAAGACTTCATTCCTTGCTCTGTCCCCTGACCCCTGTCTCCCGTCCCCTTCATTTAATTACTCCGCGTTGTGACGCTTGTATAAACGTGATGAGTTCGCGCACTTCCGGTGTGTCGTTGAGTTCGCTTGTGATGATGCGTTCAAGTGCTTGGGTGGTATTGAGTTTGGCGGCGAGTAGAAGGCGGAAGGCTTGGCTTAGGGCGCGGATTGATTCGGGGGCGAAGCCGCGCCGCTTGAGTCCGACGGTGTTTAAGCCGTAACAGCGCGCGTGGTTGCCGACGGTTTTAGCGAACGGGAGCGCGTCTTTGACGACGACGGAATAACCGCCGATGAAGGCTTCGCGCCCGACGCGGCAGAATTGGTGAACGCCGGAATACGCGCCGATGGTCGCGTGTTCCGCGACGGTGACGTGTCCGGCGAGCGTCGCGGCGTTTGCCATGATGACGTTGTTTCCGACGTGGCAATCGTGCGCGACGTGAGCCTGTGCCATAAGCAAACAATTGTCGCCGACGGTGGTCAACATCCCGCCGTGCGCCGTGCCGCGATGAACGGTGACAAACTCGCGTATCGTCGTGCGTCTTCCGATGCGCGTCTCCGATGATTCTTCGTCGTACTTCAAATCTTGTGGGGCGAGTCCGATGGAGACGAACGGAAAGACGCGCGTTCCTTCGCCGACGATTGTGCGTCCGTCAATGTGAACGTGTGATTCAAGGCGTACATCATCTTCTAAAGTTACATGTTGACCAATGATGCAGTACGCGCCGATGTGAACTCGCCGCCCGATGCGCGCGTCAGATGCGACAATCGCGGTCGGGTGAATTACCGGCTCAATCGTCGGCGCGTCAACGGGCGATGATTCGATTTGAGCGGACGAATCGGCGGCGTGATGCGGCATGGGCGACGATGCAGGTTGGGCGATGACTGACGATTGATTGGTGACTGGCTTCATCGGGCAATGTCGCTCCGGTCGGTGATGATGCACATTAATTCGGCTTCCGCCGCGATGCGGTCTTCGACACGGGCGATGCCGCTCATGCGTTGGACGCGCGAACCTGTGCGAAGTGCCGTGACTTCAAGTGTGAGCGTGTCGCCGGGTGTGACGGGCGAGCGAAACGTGGCTTCTTTTATCTTGGTAAAGAGAACGAGCTTATCCCCACGATTTTCAAATTCGCGCATCGCCAGCACCGCTCCGACTTGCGCGAGAGCTTCGATGATAAGCACGCCGGGCATCACGGGCGCGCCGGGAAAATGACCTTGAAAGAAATGGTCGCCCATTGTGACCTGTTTAATCCCGACGCACCGTGTGCGTCGTTCAAGTTCGATGATGCGGTCAACGAGCAGGAACGGGTAACGGTGCGGCAAAAATTCCTGAATCTGAACAGCATCGAAAATCGTCGGCATAAAATGTTTGTGAAAACGAAAAGGCGGAAGAAGGAAAATAAAAAGAGTCGCGCGCCGCTTTAGGATAAACGGTTGGCGCGCGACTCTTAAAGAAAAATAGCACCTATATTTGGCGCGCTATCGGCTGAAAGTTTTGAGCCTGATTTTAGCGGCGCGCGGGTGTCGTCACGGCGGCGGCGGTCGCCGGATTCTTCGCGTTGTAGTCGGCGATGAAAGCGTCCGTGATGTCAATTTTGTTGTCAATCAAGATGAATATGCCGGGCAACTGGCTTCCGTTGAGAATCCCGGCATAACCACGCTGCTTGGCAAATTCAACGAGAGCATTATTGATGTTGGTTTGAAGCGGACTCATTAACTCACCTTGGCGTTTGGCGAGAGCGCGTTGCCCGTCTTCCGATTTGCGCTTCATTTCAAGTTCGATGCCTTCGGCTTGTTCACGAAGACGTTGAATCTCCTCCGGTTTTGCAACCGCTTGTGTAGTCCGAATCTGCGTCGCAATCTTCTCTAAGTTTTGGCTCATCGTTTGAAGTTCAGCACCGCGCGGTTCAAACTCACGATTAAGTGTGGTGGTCGCACTGATAAGGCGATTGATGCCGCCTTTCGGGTCAAGAAACTGCTCGGTATAAACCACTGCGAACTTCATATCTCCCGAAGCGGCGGTTTGCGGCGCGGCAGTGGTGGGACGCGCGGCAGTGGGTGCTTGCGCGAAGGCGGTGGTGGACAGAAATGCCACGGCAGAGGCGGCGATGAATAGATTGCGAATTTTGCTTATCACGGTATCGAATTACTCCTTAAAAACTTTTGAACTTTCCTGAAATTTACCTTAGCGTTCGTCGCGTCAAATTTCGGCTAAACCATTTTTGACTTTTCCGGCTACGGTGATGTAGGGCGATTTGATTGAAACTCTTGGCGATTAGATGCCTTGCTTTGACCGAAAATTAGAACGTGCGTCCGATGCTAAAGCGAAACGCTTTTCTTTTTTCCCTTATCTCGATTTTCGCGTTCGGATTGTAAGCGAAAATCAAGCGAAACGGGACGTTGACGACCGGTACTTGGACGCGGACTTCGCCGCCCAAGCTGGCTCGATAGTCGCCGATTCCTCCAAAAAACGGGTCGGAGATGCGAACGACCGTGTTCGCCTGTGCCTCGCCGCGCAAGAAAATCTCTTCATAGTTGAGCGGCAATCCTGTTATCGCGTCGCGTTGTGAAGGGTTCTCGCGGGTAGCCGTGTTGAGCGCGCCTTGCGTCACGAACCGCCCTTGATACGCAACGAGCGAACCGCTGCCCGGCGAAATCGCAAGGTCGCCGCGAGTCAGCAACGCAAGCGTATTCAGATTGACGCCGAGTTGAAACGGGACAGGCACGAGGACGTTTGATGCCGCTCCGGGAACAACCGTTCGTTGCACGATAACGCCGTTCGGATTAAGCGTCGGCAAGAAAACATCATCGGCGAAAAAGTTGCTGTTGATAAACTGGTCGGGTCCTTTGCGTATATTGAACGCCGAACCGATGTCGGCAAAGGCGGCGAGGCTCAAGGGTCCGACAATCGGCACGCGATATTCAAAGTTGCCGAGAAGCTGTGTATCGCCGCCGAAGTAACTGAAACTGTTGCCGACGATGGCGGGGTTATCTCCCTGTACTCCGGTAAATAGACCGATGTCTCGCGCGGCGGCAAGAAGCGAGGCATCGGTAATTGTTCGCGGCGTTCCGGTCGCGTTTGAGGCGAGTGAAAGTGTGCCTTCGCGCGTGGTCACTCCGGTGCTGGTAACTGCGCCGGGCGAGATGCTGCGAACGTTATAGCCGCGAATCGTAAATTCATCACCGAGAAAGAAGCGTTCATTAATCGGCACGCCGTTCACAAAAGCGAGCGAGTTCGAGTTACGCACGACTTCCGTGGTGCCGAAACTCGAAACGTGTCCGGCGAGAATGCGAAACGCGAAGACTTCCGGGTTGCGCGAAGCCTTGCGGCGAACGGGAATAAACTGCGAATAAGAGATGAACGGTTGATAAGTGCGAACGTCGCCGCCTAAGCCCGCGAACGCGAGCGAGAACGAAACCTCTTTGCCGCGAATCGCGTCCACGCCGTTGCGCTCCGACGTGTTATAGCTGAACGTCGGCGTGATGCGCGAAGTGATGATGCTCGGCTGTGAATAAATCACGGGGATAAAGGTACTCGCGTTGCCTTGCGTGTTGACTTCCGGGTCTTCGATGCTCGTGGTCGAAAGCGAATATGAAAGCCCAACGCGCGAGAACAGATTGAAGCGCGTGCGGCGGCGAAATTCCGATAGCGGTGCGCTCAAGAAAATCGAACCGCCCGTGCTGGTTTGCGTGAACAGGTTCGAGTCGTCGAGCGTCGCAAAATCAAAATTATTAAACGCGCTGTTAATCGCGGTCGTGTTGTTTGAAAGAAACGTGCCTTGCCCCAAGAACTTGCTTGACGAAGTGAACAGTGTGAAACCGGCGGCAATCTCGCGGTTGCGAATTGACGGCTCGGTGAACGTGAAATACAGGGAGCGTTGACGATTGCCGAACGCGAAGTTAAACGACAAAGATTCGCCGCGCCCAAGCAGGTTGTTCGTCGAATACTCAAGCCCGAAGAACGAACCGCCGATGCCGGAGATGCCGCCGTTGAATGAAATTTGTTGTCGCCCGCGCTCTGCCACGCGCAGGGTCAAATCAACTTCGCCGGTCTCTTCGTTCGCGCGGATGTCCTTGTCTTTGTCTTTATCAACCGGGTCGAAATAGCCGAGTTGGTTGATGCGGACAATCGAGTTTTCAAAGTTGAACTCGTTATAAACGTCGCCTTCGTTGATTAAGACTTGGCGACGAAGCACGTTGTCGCGCGTGAAGGTGTTGCCCTGAAATTCGAGGCGGCGGAGGGTGAACTGTTTGCCTTCCTCAATCGAAATGGTGAAATCCGCGATGCCTTCGTTCGGGTTCGTCGGATTGTCTCTAAAATCTTGGTTGACGTTATAATCATATTGAATAAAACCTTGCGAACCGTAGATGCGTTTCAAATCCTCAAACAGGGCTTTGCCGAGTCTCTGCCCGTTGGCGATTTCGCCGGGTTGAACGCCGAGAACGGCGCGTATGTACTGCTCCGAGAAGATAGAATTGCCCTCGATTTTGACATCCCCGAAACGATAAATTTTGCCTTCCGTTATGGGAATCGTAATGCGTATCGCATCATCGGTTGACGAAAGAAGCGGGAGCGGCAAGACGGGCAATCCGGTGCGTCGTCTTCCAACATCTTCAACGCGCGGTTCGCCCGTGCGCGCGTTCAGATAACCTTTCGAGCGCATGAAGTTCGAGACGTTATAAAGGTCGGCTTCGAGTTTGCGACGGTCAAGCACGTCTTCGCCTTTGAAGCGCGAAATGAGTCCGGCTTCTTTGACGTACTTCATTTGCGAACGAAGCGCGCCGTCACTAAAAACCTGATTGCCTTCAAAATCAATCTCGACGATTCGCACGCGCTCGCCTTGATTTACCTTGTAGGTCAGGGCGGTCGAAGTCTGGGAAACCTCATCGGTTTCAATCTCAACCGTCGCGTTCGGATAACCCTTCGCGGCGAGAAGTTCGCGTATCAAGCGGCGCGAATTATTTACCTTGACCGGATCAAGAGCCGATTCTTTCGAGACGCCAATCCGGTTTTCGCGGAAGGCTTTGAGAACATCGGCTTCCGTAATCGCGCCCAAACCGTCGAACACAAGGTCGCGGATAATCGGCAATTCTTGGACTCGAAAAATCACGTTGATGCCGCCGCGCGCACCGTCTTCGATTGAGACGCGGGTCTCGGTTTTGTCGAAAAAGGTTAAGGAGTTGAGAGCCTGTAAATCGCGTTCGGCGGTTGTTTGATTGAACGGTTCACCGACGCGCGTTTGAATGTAGTAAAGCAAATCTTCATCGCGCAAGCGGCGATTGCCCGTGATTTCAACGGCTTCGACGAGGCGTTGAGTTTGCGGTGCGCCGGGTTCTTGCGCGTACACGGGGGAAGTCGCGGGCGGCGCAAGCGTGGTCAAAACAAGGGCGACGGCGAGCGCGGACAGCAAAGGCAAACGGAAAAAACGCATATAGTAAAGTCCAATTAAGAGCGGAATTGCTTTTGAATGATATTTATAGGGAAAGAGAAATCAAACTTCGATGAGGCGCGCGGTACAAGGAAAACACGCGCAAGATATTTATCCGTACAAATAATATAAGCGACTAAAAGATTTTGATTCGATACCCAAGAAGCACGGTTGCCTTACGGGACAAAGGTCATAACCCTAATGTCAGGCGTAATAAAACAAAGCACACTTAAACCTGCACACGGTCAACCGTCAAAGCCGCGCATTATACAGGCAAAAGGGTGAAAATTAGTAGGCAGTAGGCAGAGGGCAGTAGGCAGAACAAAACATGCGTTAAAAGTTCAATGTTAAGCATTCAGCTTTGAACTTGAATCTTTAACCGTCGTCCAGTCTTCATTACTGCCTACTGCCCTCTGCTTTTTACTGCCTACTAATGAGTCAACACGGCGTCGCCCGCGTCTTCGAGTGTGCCTTCGGTGGCGGGACGTGAGCGCAGTTCGTCGTCTTCAAGGAAAATTTCGATGGATTGCGCTCCGACGAATTCGCCTTGAATGATGGCTTCGGAGAGCGGGTCTTCGACGTAGCGTTGAAGGGCGCGGCGCAAGGGTCGCGCGCCGTAAGAGCGGTCGGCGCATGTCTTTCGCACGAGCCACAACTTCGCTTCGTCGGTTAAGCGGATTTCCATTTCGCGCCGCCGCAGAACTTTGTTCAGAATCTCGACTTGCAGCCCGACGATTTCCAGAAGTTCGTCTTCGCCGAGTTCATCGAAGATAATGATTTCATCAAGGCGATTGATAAATTCCGGGTTGAATGTTTGACGCACGGCACTCATCACCATCTCTTCCAGCTTGTCGCGCGATTTATCACTCGTCGCTTGAAAGCCGAGCGTGCCGCGTTTTTGAATGAAGCGCGCACCGATGTTGGAAGTCATGATGATAATCGTGTTTTTGAAATCCACCGTGTTGCCCAGCGCGTCGGTCAGGTGTCCGTCTTCAAAAACCTGAAGCAGGACGTTGAAAATATCGGGATGCGCTTTCTCTATTTCGTCAAATAAGACGACGCTGTACGGCGTGCGTTTGATGCGTTCGGTCAGTTGCCCGCCTTCTTCGTGTCCGATGTATCCGGGCGGTGAGCCGATGAGTTTCGAGACGGCGTGCTTCTCCATCAGTTCCGACATGTCGAAACGAATAAGTGCGCGTTCACTGCCGAAAAGAAACTCCGCGAGCGTGCGCGCGACTTCGGTTTTGCCGACTCCGGTGGGACCTAGAAATAGGAACGAACCGACGGGACGCGAAGGGTTTTTGAGTCCCGCGCGCGAACGACGAATCGCGCGGGCGAGAGCGGAAATCGCCGGACGTTGGGCGATGATGCGGCGATGTAGTTCCGGTTCGATACGAAGCAGTTTTTGCGTTTCTTCTTCTTTCAGAGACATCACGGGAATGCCCGTCCAACGTGCGATGACTTCTTCGATGTCGTCCTTGTTGACCTCAATCACCGGAAACGACGTTTCATCATCTTCCGGTTCAGGCGGCATGTATTTATCGTCAATCGGGCGGCGCACGGTCTTGGCGATTTCTTCACGATACGCAATCGCAAAATCGTCCGCCGCGTTCGCGCGCAACTTGACACGCGAACCCGCTTCATCAATCACGTCAATCGCTTTGTCGGGCAGGAAGCGGTCGGGAATATAACGGCTCGATTGATACACGGCGGCTTCCAAAGCTTCATCCGTATAACGCACGCGATGAAAACTTTCGTAGCGTTCGCGCACGCCTTCTAAAACTAAAATCGCTTCTTCTTCCGTCGGCGGCGGAACTTTAACCGATTGAAAACGACGCTCTAAAGAACGGTCTTTTTCGATTGATTTGCGAAACTCCGCCGGAGTCGTCGCGCCGATACATTGAAGTTCACCGCGTGAAAGCGCGGGCTTCAAAATGTTCGCCGCGTCGAGCGAACCTTCCGCGCTGCCCGCCCCGACAAGCGTGTGAAGTTCATCAATGAAGATTATGTAGTGCGGGTTTTCGACGAGTTCGCGCATGATTTGTTTCAGGCGTTCCTCAAACTGTCCGCGATATTTCGTCCCCGCGACGATTAAAGACAAATCGAGCGACAAAATCCTTTTGCCTTCAAGATAAGATGGAACTTCGCGCCGCACGATGCGCTGCGCCAAGCCTTCGACAATCGCGGTTTTCCCGACACCCGGTTCACCGATAAGCACGGGATTATTCTTCGTCCGACGACACAGGATTTGCACGACACGTTCAATTTCGTTCTCGCGTCCGACGAGCGGGTCGAGACGGTCGGCGGCGGCGTCTTCCGTCAAGTCGCGTGAAAATTCGGAAAGGTGCGGCGTGTCTTTCTTGTCGCGCCCGCGCGAATCGCCGCTTGTCGCGCGGGCGATTTCATCGCGCACGGAGTTAAGGCGAAGTCCGCGTTCGAGCAGGATTTCAGCCGCCGCCGAACGGTCTTCGCGCAAGAGTCCGAGCAGAAGATGCTCCGTTCCGATGTGGCGATGTTGAAGGCGGTCGCTTTCTTCGTGGGCGAAGCGAAGCACGCGCTTGGTATCGGGAGCGAGTGGAAGTTCGACGGTCGGGGAAATCTTGTCGCGCAAGGGCGAACGATTTTCGACTTCCTTACGGATGGAATCAACGGTGGCATGAGCGCGTGCGAGAAAGCGCGCGGTCAAGGTTTTATCTTCGCGGAGCAAACCCAAAAGCAGGTGTTCGGGTTCGATTGCCGGTGCGCCGAATTGCGAGGCTTCGTAACGCGCAAAGAAAATTACGCGACGCGCTTTCTCCGTGTAGCGTTCAAACATATAAAGACGTGTGTCAACCTTGAATTATGGTTCAGAATTTTATCGAGTGCATCGCATTTGCGCGACGCTTTCGGCATCCGTCAAACGTAGTGCATCCATGAAGCGGCATTATACCGAAATTAGAGGTTAGTTGTTCAAGTCGGGTTCAAAGTTCAATGTTCCAAGTTCAATGTTGTAGGTCGGCATTCATCGTGCAATTAAGATTCTTGAGATTGAACATTGAACTTTGAATTTCATCCTAACCGTCCGTCTTGCAAACGCAGCGTTCGGTCACAGGCGCGGGCGAGAATCGGGTTGTGCGTGGCGATGACGGCAATCGCGTTGTGTGCGCGGGTCAGTTCGAGAAGCAAGGCGGCGACTCCGGCAGCGTGGTGTTCATCGAGATTTCCCGTCGGTTCATCCGCGATGATAAGGCGCGGGCGCATCACGAGGGCGCGTGCGACGGCGATACGCCCGCGTTCGCCGCCGGAGAGTTCCGAAGGCAGATGACAGGCGTGCGTCGTGAGATTAACGGATTCGAGCATTTCATCGGCACGCTTGAAAGCTTCGCGGCGCGTGATGCGATTTATCAAACAGGGCAGGGCGACGTTTTCATGCGCGGTCAAGTCGGGCAGCAGATGATGAAACTGAAACACGAATCCGATGTGCGTGCGCGTGAAGGCGGCGAGGTGCGCGGCAGTCGCGTTTGTGACATCGAAATCATCAATTATCACCTTGCCCTCGTCCGCCGTTTCCATGCCGCCGATGATGTTAAGCAGCGTTGACTTGCCCGTTCCCGAAGCACCCGTGACCGCGACGGTTTCGCCCGCTTCCGCACATAGCGATACGCCGCGCAAAACTTCGATGCGCGTATGCGCCGCATCCGTGAACGCTTTGTGCAAGTTGTCTATGACGAACAAGGACATGGGTAGTAATGAGTGATGAGTGATGAGTAATCAATGTTTTTAGTATTCCTTCATGGTTTGCGAAGGACGAATGCGGGCGGCGGTGCGCGCCGGATAGAGCGTCGCCAGAATGCTGATGATGAAGGCGATGCCGACGGCGATTAGAACATCCGCGACGCGCGGCGCGAGTGGAACGTAAGAAATCGAATAGACATCGGCGGGCAGACTGACGAGTTGAAAGCGGTTTGCCGTCCAACATGACACTAGACCTAAGCCCGCGCCCGACATCGCGCCCGCCGCGCCGAAGCCCGCGCCTTCGATGATGAAGATGAGCATGATGCTTGAGGTGCGTGCTCCCATTGCGCGCAAGATGGCGATGTGTGAACGACGTTCGACGACAAGCAATGTCAGCGTCGTCAAGATGTTTAAGGTGGCGATGAACGTGATAAGCGTGATGATGAAAGCGACGGTGCGGCGTTCGAGTTCGAGGGCGGCGAAAAGTCCGGCGTTCGCCTTTTGCCACGTCACGATGTTGAACCCCGTGCCACTCGCTTCTTCAGCCGTCGTGCGAATAAGCGCGGCGAGTCGCGGCGCATCGTCCAAGTCATCGAGTTCAACGCTGATGAGGGACGGCGCGCCGTCCGCGTGACCGTCAAGACGCGCGGCATCGGTGAGCGGAGCGTAAATCCACGCCGCATCATATTCATGTAAGCCCGCGCGGAAGATGCCGGTGATGCGCGCGGCTTGCGTGCGCGGCGCAAAAGGCGAAGCGTTAATTTGATTGTTGTTTGACGATGCCGCGATGAGGTGCGCTTCATCACCGACACGCAAATCCATTTGCGCGGCGAGTTCCGCACCGATGACGACGGGCATCGCATCGCGGGTTTCAGTGAACAAAGTTTCACCCGTACCCGCGATGAGCGTGCGCCGCAGTTCTTCCATTGTCGAGTTGTCATTCGGGGCGACGCCGCGCACGACTGTATAACTCCCCCCGCCGCCCGCGACGATGAGCGCACCCGTGTAGGTCGTCGGGCGGGCATCGCGCACGCCTTCGACCGAACGCAGACGCGCGATGACGTTTTGCCAATCGGTGATGCCCGCCGCGCTCTGTGTGGTCAGTGTCAGGTGAGCCGTGCCGCGCAAAATCTTGTCTTGAAGTTCTTTGCGAAAACCGTTCGCCGTCGCCGTCGCCACAATCAACGCCGCGACGCCGCACGCGATGCCAAGCACGGCTGTCGCCGTCGTCACACGCGCCGCCCGCCGCCGCTTGCCGGAACGCAGGTAACGTAGCGCGAGGAAGATTTCATAAGGAAATTGAAGCAAAGTCGAAAGTTGAAAGTCGAAGGGCGAAAGTTAAAAGCGATTGTCGTCATTCTAGGTTGCGGTTGACATAAGGACTGGAGCGAGGACGCCCCTCGCTCCAGTCTAAAAGCCTTTCTCTCAACAACTTATCAAAGATATATCAACACAATCTATGCGAATCAGGGGTAGAATTGGACGATAGCTTTTCCATTAGCCGGTTCCGTTCACGGCTGGGAAGAGAAGCGATAAGAATTTGCCAGCCCGTTTTAACGGGCTGCCAGAGGTTGGCTTAAGCCACCGGAGGTAAGAACGTTAAAACGCCCTCTTGAATTTTCAACCGTCGCCATACCCAGCCGTGAACGACTGGGCTAATGGAAAATTTCTACTCCTGATTCGCATAACCTACTTTGTTCGGCTCTCAAGTCTCTCTTTTTACCCTCTGTCATCAAGTCCGGCGATGAGTTCGGAATCGAGCGAAGCTTCGGCGCGCTTAATCATCGTGACACAGTTGCCGCGTTCGCTGTACGCCACTTCGTCCATGATGTTATGAATCAGAAGCACGCCGCGACCCGATGTTTTGAACAGATTCATCGGGTCGAGCGGGTCGGGGACATCGGCGGGATTGAAACCTTCGCCTTCGTCTTCGACGATGAAACGTGCTTCGCGTGTCGAGAGTTCGGCGGTGATGCGGACGAGTTTGTTGTGGTCGAACTTGTTGCCGTGTTTGACGGCGTTGACGAAGGCTTCATCAAGGGCGATAAAAAGATTCGAGCGTTGCGGGTTGATGAGTCCGAGTTTGACCACGCGCTCCATGAGGTAATGAAGGATGCCGTTCATGAGTGAAATGTCGCTTGGCAATTCAAACTCGATGCGTTCACAAACGTGCGGCAGAATTTTCAAATCTTCGACGAAGCGTAATTTGTATGACAGGGTTTTATCCACGATTGCCTGAAGTTCGTCGCGCTCAAACGGACGACGCACGAAGTTCGCCGCGCCCATGCGAAAGGCTTTGACGATGCCGGGTTGTTGTTTTTCTTCGCTCGCCACGACGACGGGAATCATTACTTGCTGGCGATTGAGTTCGCTCAAAATTTGCACACCGCCGCTCGCGCCGTCGTCCGAAAGGTCACTGATGACTAAATCGAAGCGGTCGAAGTCATCGCGTGCGGTCGCGGTTTCAGCGTTTGAGAGGGCGACTACTTCATGTCCGAGTTCGCTTAGAACATCGTCAAGCAGCCCGCGCAGTTCGTCGTTGGAATCAACAATCAGGATTCGTCGTTTTTGCATATAAATCGAAAGGAGCGTTTTTAGTAATGCTTAACGCCCGACAGCTCAAGTTTTAATTTTACGGAAATTAACGGAGAGGCACGCCGGGAGTCGAGCTTCGAGGCGAGTCGCGGCGTGTTACGCTGTACGTCACGACGTGCGGCGCGGTTCAAAATGTTATCACCGTCCGCCGTCGCGCGTATATAAGAGATTTCGCATGATAACGCCGCCGGAACAAAGTGCAATGATGAATGACGACAAGTCCCGACGGGATGAGCGCGTCGCCCGCGCGTATCGCTTTGCCGACCTTGCGCGCTACACGTTCAAACAACGGCTTGCGATTAAAACCGTTGATTTGATTTTCTACGTTCTCATCTCTTTCATCGGACGCACGACGCGCTTTGAGGTCGAAGGTTGGGAACACTGGCAGACGGCAAACGCCGACGGTCAAACGCCGATTTATGCTTTCTGGCACGGCGAGATTTTTCTGGCAACATACTTCTTTCGTCGCCGTCGTATCGTCGTTATGACTTCGCAGAGTTTCGACGGTGAATACATCGCGCGCTTTATCCAACGCTTCGGCTACGGGACGGCGCGCGGCTCAACCACGCGCGGCGGCACGGGTGCGTTAATCGAAATGATGCGGCTTGTGAAAAGCGGTTGTCCGGCAGGTTTTAGCGTTGACGGTCCACGCGGTCCGGCGCACGTCGCGCAACCCGGCGCGATTCTACTCGCCAAGAAAACAGGCGCGCCCGTCTTGCCGTTTAGCGTTCACGTCAAACGAAAATTTGAAGTTCCGAGTTGGGATAAGCTGCAGGTTCCGCTTCCTTTTTCGCGTGCAAGGGTGCGTATCCATGCACCGATTTATGTGCCGCCCGACGCGGATGATAAGGTGATTGACCGGAAACGAAGCGAACTGCAAACTGCACTCGAAGCTTTGAGCGTGTGAGAGCGTGTCTGAAAAGCCCCGAAGGGGCGAGATTCAAAAGCTTGGGGCATCGCCCCAAGAAACGACGCTATCGGTCGCAGCCCTGAAAGGGCGGCATACGCCTTCGAATTATGTCGCCCTTTCAGGGCTGCGATACCCCAGAGACCTGTTACCCCGCGCGGTGCGCCGGGCTATCGGATGTCGCCCCTTCGGGGCAATGGCATTAAGTTAAGAAAATAATCGCCCGTTTGGAGGCGGGCGATGCCC
>JANDLT010000073.1 GCA_024330265.1 Pyrinomonadaceae bacterium MAG19_C2-C3
CTAAAGTCTTGCGCTGAAAGCGCATAGTTTCAACTAGCGTGCTGGAACAATGAATCAACGCGCCCGCGCGCGGAAACTGCGCCGTTTCGGAGACGCACCGGATACAGCCGGACGCAAGCTGAAAACAGCGGTTTGCGCTTCTGACGGCAAAGCGACCAAGCCGGAACTCGCCGTGTATTCGCGCACGGCATAAGCATCGGGTTCGCCGCCGCTGATACCAACTACCGATAACAAATTCGTATTGCCCGCGCCGTAACGAACACGCACCGTGCCGTTACGTTTGAGTTCGATTTCAAAATTGACCGGATTTTCACCGCGCTTCGTTCCATCACCCAGCGGCGTGTCATACGTCACGGATTGCCAGCGGAAGATTATCGTGTCGCCGTCCGGCTGAAGGACGAACACATCGCCGCCTTCGCGGTCAGTCCGCAAATCGTCCCACAATCCGGCAATCATGATTTGCGCGTTCAAGCCGTCAAGCGAACTTCCGGCATCGTCCGCGATTTCTTCGGGCGCGGACGCGGGCGGCGTGCGAAGTGGCGGAGCGGAAAAGTAAAGCGCGCCGTTGGTGGAAACCGTCAAACTCGAATACGAGCGATTGTAAAACGGGAACGCGAACGGCAGAGCGTAATCTTTAAGATAACGGTCGTCGCCGCGCAAGTTGAGTCCCGTCCCGCCGGACGAAAGCGTTTGATGCGCGGCAAAAGAGGAAATATACGGGTCGTTTCTCGCCTCTAGCGGTAAAGTGAAATTGAAACTTGCCGAACCTGCGTTTCCGGCATTGTCGTAAGTTATCAATTCAAATGTGCCGCTGGTATAACGATAAGGCATGTTGAAGGTTGCGCGCTGTTCGCTTCCGGTGGCGGCGGGAACGATACTGTGCGGCAAGACGAAGGATTTGCCGTCACTTGAGCCATGAAACACAAAATCATAATCGGCGGCTTGTCCGCTGATACCGTCGTCGCCGGGTGCCGTCCATGTAAAAGCCAGAGTGCGTCCCGATAATGCCACCGCGCGCAAGTTAATCGGGGCGGGCGCAACCGTGTCGTTTTCGATGATGCTTTGCATCGCGTTAAAAACATTGAGACGGCGACCCGTCACCGTCTTGCCGTCAAGTCCCGCGATGCGGTCGCCGCTATAAAGAATCGCGCCGCGCACTTGGCGCACCGTCAGCGCGGGATTGAGCGACCAGACGAGGGCGGCGGCTCCGGCGACGTGCGGCGTCGCCATTGATGTGCCGTTGAAAATCGAATAAGTGTTGTTCGGCGTGGTGCTTATAATTGACGAACCGGGCGCGCCCAAATCAACCGAGCGCGAACCGAAATTCGAGCCGTTACGCGAAAAGACAGAAAGCCCGTCGGTGCGATTCGTCGCCGCCACCGATAATATGTTCGGCAACCGGTAAGCCGCCGGATATGATGGATAAACATCATTATCTTTGCCGTCATTTCCGGCAGCGACGACGAACAGGATTCCCGAATCTCCGGCGGCGCGAATCGCGTCGAAGTTGGCTTGGTCGTAAGCGTCGCCGCCGTAAGAATTATTTAATACGCGAATGTTCGCGCCCTTCGCCCCGCCGGTCGCCACCCACAAATCGCGCATCTGTTTGGCGTATCCGATGCCCGCCACGATGTCGCTCGTCGTTCCGCCGCTTGTGCCAAGAACTTTGATGGACATCACGCTTACTTCCCAGTTGACGCCCGTGACGCCCCTGGCGTTGTCGCCGTGCGCCCCGATTGTTCCGGCGACGTGCGTACCGTGCGCCTCCGTGCCGTTAAAGATGACGTTGTTTTTGCCGTCGAAATTCCAGCCGTTGAGGTCGTCAATAAATCCGTTGCCGTCATCGTCAACGCCCGGCGTGCCTTGGGCTTCGAGGCGATTGCGCCAGATGTTCGCCTGTAAATCTTGATGGCTCGCGTCAATGCCTTCGTCAACCACGCCGACCACGATGTCGCGCGAACCGCGTGTGATGTCCCACGCGAGTTCGGCTTTGATGTCGGCTTCCACCGTGCCGCCGTTCTGTCCCGTGTTTTTGAGACTCCACATCGTCGAATAACTAGGGTCGTTCGGCGTGCGCGTGCGGCGATAGATATAGTTCGGTTGGGCGTACAGAACATCGGCGCGACGATTCAAACGGGCGACGGCTTTGAGCGTATCGCGCGGAGACACACGCGCGAGGCGCAAACCGCGCACGACTTTTTCCCCGCCCGTGCGTTCGACGTTCGCCGTGATTTCTTCGTCGCCACCCGTCGCTTCGTCCGTGACGTTAACGGGTTTCCGCAAACGCAAACGATACCCGCGTTGCGCCCGTGCCGCCGGAGCGTCTTCACGAAAACGGACGACGACTTCACCCGGCACGAAACGCGCTTCTTTCGGCGTGCGCGTGGCGAAGTTTTCATCATCGTTAATTTCCGGCTTGTCGGATTGCGCGATGCCGCGATTCTGTTTTAAGACGATGAGCGTTGCCGACGCCAACACGAAACACAAAAGGACGGCGATGATGTGAATTAAGCGAACGCGGAAGTGCGACGGGAAAGAATGTGGCATGAATTAAAACGCTCCTCTAGTCTCGTAAGTCCCGGCGTAACGAGACCTCAGTATTGACAAAAACGGGACACACGAATCGTAACTCTTAACGAAAGCAACAAGCGCGAGAAGCGCAAGGAATTGTCGCGGGCAAACTCCGGCTTTGATGCAAGAAAAAACATTAAAGTAGCTTAATAATTCACCTTACGCGGCAATGAAGTTTTGCGGCTCTGCCGCCTGATGTGCGGTGGGGCTTCGCCTCACCGTCAAGCAGGTGAAAGGTCTTCGAGGCTACGCCTCGCACCGCGCGGCGTAGCCGCTACATTTTTTATCACACGGGACGGAAAGGCACAGCCTTTCCGCACATCAGGCGGCACAGCCGCTCTACAGCGTAAGATGAGTTAAAATTTAGCACATTCCTGATACACCACACTTCACCGGAAACGCTGTCCGATTTGTTCCGTCCCGAAAGTTCCGATGCCGTTTAAGCGGAAGCTGAACGCGACGCGGTTTTCTTGGCGCAAGCCGACATCGTAAGAATAATTCTGCACCGCAATCGCGCAACAATCGAAACTATAACCCACTGTCGTCGTCGAACTGATAAGCGATGAACCGCCTCTGTCGGCGCGATTCTGGAAATCGAAAAACAGCGACAAGCCGCCGAAGAAGCCCGGACGGTCGGTGTTGCCTAGATAAACGCTCGGACTCCACTGCGAACCTTGAAGCGTTCCCGGTTCGTTGCCGTTGGCGTTGGCGAATTGTGCGAGTGACGGCGCGAGATTGACGGCGCGCGTGAAATAGAAGGTCTGAAAAGCTTTCACCAAACGGCGGTCGAGTCCGGCACTAAGCGCGAGGTTACGCAAGCCGCCACGCTCACGCACATCAATATCGGCGCGAAAATCGGCGAAGAATTGCGAACGCGGACGCACGCGAACATTGATGTTGACGGGCGAGAGACGGCGCGGGACGCCGCCGTAAGTGAAACCGGAAAACGTGTTGAGCGGGTAAAACTGATTGCGTCTGCCCGCTATCAACGCCCCGCCAAACGTCGGGTCGAAAAAGTATTTCGCGCGCAAGGTGATTGATACGAGTTCGTAGGGTTGAGCGTTGGGCGTTGGCTGTGCGGTGGTCTGTGCGGCTGTTATACCGTTCGCATCATTTGAATTGATGACTAAGTTCCCTTGCGCTCCACCGACGCGCTGTGTCGCAAGGCGCGTGAAAAATCGGTTCATCACACCGAACTCGATTTCGTTCGTATCGGCGACGGCATCAACTTCGTCGAAACGTATCACGCGCTCAAAACGATTGATGCCGTAGATGCGGCGATACACGGCGTAGGGTTCGATGGTGTGAAGAAAGCGGAAACTGCCGTCGGCGCGACGGAAGCGACGGGCGAGGGCGGGCGGGCGCACGTCGAACTCAAATTCACCATAGCCCCGCGTCAAATCACGCGGGATGACAAGTCGCGTCAGAGGGTCAACCGAGTTTGAATAGTACGTCGCACGCGCTCCCGCCACAGCCGTCAAAGTCCACCCGCCGACGTTAAACGGCACGGCGAAACGCGGATGTAAATCAAGCCGTTGAACGATGGACGGAGTGATTAAAGCGTTCGGCGTGCCGTTAAGTTGCGCGAGTGCGAAATCCTCAATCGTCTCTTTGCGGCTCATGCCTTCGAGCGACGCACCGAAAGAAAAGTAGGTTGGCAACTTCTCGCTGATGCCGAAAAGATTCAACAGACTCGGACGTTTTTCCAGCGAGATGCTCGGCAGCTGGCGTATGCGTATGCGCGAGTTTTCAAGCGATGTGACATTCGTGCGCGCGAGTAAATTGAAGCTGTAATCTTTGAAATTGCGATTGACGAAAACTTGCGAACGCTCCTCCGGCGAGATGGCGAGTTGGATGCCGTCGGAGAAGACTTGACGAAACTCAAGGCTCGACGTGATGTTGACATCGGCGGCGGCAAGGAAACCGTTCGAGAAATACTGCGCCCCTTCGACGTAAAAACTCGACCCGCCTTGATCGGGATTTTCCGCGCTCACCCCGTCACCGAACAGACGGTCTTTGACGGCGAAGAAACCGAAGTTGAGAAATGAACGCGAATTGGAACGTGTCCGCACGTCCGCCCCAAGCCCAAGCCCGCGACTCGTATAAACGTCACCGCGCAGAGTGATGTCGGCGGAACGTCCGAGAGTTTGATAGTAAGCTTGCGAAAAACGAAAACCCTTCTCGCCCGAACCGCTGAACGTCGGAGTTAAAAATCCGCTTTGGCGGTCACGCGGTTTGAGCGATATGGAAGCGTAAGGCAGCACGAAAATCGGTACGTCTTTGACCTGAAAACTCGGACGCGAAAGGCGCACGCGGTCTTTCAAATCAATCTCGGCGCGCTTCGTGCGAAAACTCCACTTAGGCACATCCTCATCGCACGCTGTCACTTCGCCGTTGATGATAATAATTTTACGCGGGCTGACGCGCTCCACGCGGTCGGCGGTAAAGTAAATAATCGTCCCGTCTTCGGTCTGGTCGGTGTATCCGGTCGCGTTCTCGAACGAGCCGGTTTTGGTGCGATAGTTAAACGTCGCACGCGAACCCGCGACGCGCTGATTGCCCTGGTCAATGATGATGTTTCCTTCGAGAATCGCGGTATTGGTCGCTTCGTAAATCGTGATTTTGTCAGCCTGCAAACGATAGATTCCGATGCGCGCATCAACATTGCCTTCGCGCACGACGACGCGCGCATCTTCCGTTCCCGAAACTTCCAGCGTATCGGAAATCGCTTCAAGCGCGTCCGTCGGTTGTTCTTCGGGCGCAACTTCGGTCGGTGAAGTTAAAGGCGATGTCGGTTGTGGACTCGGCTGCGTGATGATGCGCGTGTCTTGCTGAAGCGGATTCACGTTCGGCGTATCGGTAATCGGATTCGTGACCGCGCGGTCAACCGGATTGGTTTGTTGCGCCACCGCGATTGACGTGACGCACACCATAACAAAGCAACACACGAAAAGTTCACGCATGATTTTCGTGATGCGTGAACTCAAAATGTGAATCGAAGTTGGCGATGATTCAGGGGAACGCAAGACGTGAAACGGCGACCTCCAACATGCGGGACGACGAGCGTGATATGCATGGGGTTAATGATTTTCCACGCTCGATTTTCGGTGCGGCGGCGATGCTATCACGCGCCGCCGCGAAAACAGAAGCAGCGACTTATTTCCTTCTCCCGCGTTATTATTCGCCCGTGTCAATTGAAGCCACAGCCAAACTAAACTCCGCACGCTTGATGATTGTCGCGGGCGAAGCTTCCGGCTTCTCGCACGCCGCGCGACTCGTCGAGGCTTTGCGCCACCACGCACCTGAAACGGCGTTCGAGTTTTTCGGGGCGACCGGAAAACCGATGCGCGATGCGGGAGTCGAAACTATCGCCCAAATGGATGACATGGCGCGCGTCGGCATAGTCGAAGTCGGGCGCGTCTTTCATCGTTACTGGCGCATTTATCAACAGCTTCAAAACATCGCCGCGATGCGTCGTCCCGATGCGTGCATCCTCGTTGACTTCCCGGAATTTAATTTGCGTCTCGCGCGCAAGCTTCACCGTCAGGGATTGAAAGTCATTTACTACATCAGCCCGCAACTCTGGGCGTGGCGTAAAAGGCGCGTCCGCATCGTGCGCGACGATGTTGATTTACTGCTTTCGATTTTGCCGTTTGAAGTCGAATGGTACGCGCGCCACGATGTGCATCACGTCAACTACACCGGCAATCCGCTCACGGGCGAGGTTCACCGCACGCTGACGCCGGAAGAATTTTGTCTCAAACACAATCTTCAATTTTTTCATCCGATTATCAGTTTGCTTCCCGGTAGCCGTCGCCAAGAACTGACGCGCCACCTGCCGTTGATGATTCAAGCCGCCGAAGCTTTACTAGACACACACCCGAACGCGCAATTCATCGTCGCCCTCGCCCCAAACCGCGACACGTCCGAACTCGCGTCACAACTTAAACTTCATCCGACACTCGCCGCCCGCTTTCGTTTCGTTCACGGCGAAACTTACGACGCTCTCGCCGCGTCCGACGCCGCCGCCGTCGCATCGGGAACGGCGACGCTCGAAGCCGCCATCATCGGCACGCCGCTCGTCGTCGTTTATCGTGAGTCGGCTCTCAACTGGCACACACTCGGCAGACTGATTGATGTCGAACACTTCGGACTCGTCAACCTCGTCGCCGGAAAGCGTCTTGCCCCCGAACTCATCCAACACGACTTCACACCCGAACGCACAGCACGCGAACTCGCACTGCTTCTGAAACCTTCACACAACGCCCACACACGCGCCCAACTCCGCGCGGCGGTCGTCCGTTTGGGAAGCGGCAGAGCTTCGGAACGCGCCGCCGAAATTATTATCGGGCATTTGCGGATGTGGAAGTTAGGAGGAAATAGGCGCGTTGAGTGAAGTGCGTCAGCAATCGCGGCGTCAATAACCAGTGTTCTCGCGTAGCACCGCAACCTGCCGGAAGCCATGTTTATTCAACAGGTCATGCGCGAATTCACTAAGGCTAGTATCGTGGCAACGACAATATGTGACGATAATATCGGAAGGCGACAGTTCGTTTATGGCGCGCGCTTCGATTTCATCAACAGGTATGTTCTTGGCTTTGGGCAGGTGATCTTTGGTGTAAGCCGGACGGTCGCGCACATCGAGCAGTACGACATTTCGCCCGCTTTCTCTGAAACTTTCAATTTCGGCTTCATCAATTATCGCGGGCAGTCCGTTCGTTACAACTACGCCTTCACTCTTGACACTTGCTTGACTACGATTCGCTGGCGTGCCTTTGCTGCTAACGTTATTTACCGCGTGTTGGACAATCGGCGACGTATTGCCGTCACGCCGGAACACCTGATTTATAACTTCGATTTCTTGCGATTCTGTCAACTTGCCGACCCACATGCCGGTAATAACGCCGGTTTGATTGATGAGCATTAACGTCGGCGTTCCCCTAACGCCGAGTGCGTTAAGCGAAGCTTGTTTGACTTCGCTTACCTGTACGCCGAGTGCGTCAAGATACTTTTGTGCATCAACCACTGCGTCCGGCAGAACGGCGACGAGGTGAGCAGTTTGCTGTTTCTTGAGTTCCTGCGCGAGCCTCCGATAAAAGGGCGCACTCTCCGTGCAATAGAGGCAATTTTGGCTGAAAGCGAGCAGGAGTGTGCGACCGCTGGCATTCCAATCCACGCCGTTCAATGTCAGTTTGCTGCCAATGTGAATCAACTTTCGCGGCGGAACATTATTGCCACTGTGATTATGATTGTCGTGTGGCGCGGCGGTGAGGAAATACCGCTTAACGACGACACCGCTCAAGAGGACGGCGACGCCGATGATAGCGATGTTAGTGAACAAACCAATCCGATTAAGTACCTTGTTCATAACATTATTGTGCTTTCACAACCTGAAGTCACTGGTATTGTCGCGGATTCTCGACGCGGGCTTCACCGCGTTCATCAATGCGGTAATAAAAGGTGAGTTTGCCGCGCACATGCACCGCTTCGCCCTCGAATAACTTGGCACTGAACTTCCACTGCTTAACGGCGTCAACTAACGCTTGACGGATTGTCGCATCGGGTACTTCATGCACGTACCACCGCACAACATCGCCCGTCTTGTTGTGTTCGATTTCGATAACCGATACACCCTGCGCTCCCCGCTTCTTCGAGTCTTCCGGGTATGTCGGCATCGTTTGTTTGAGTGCCGATTTGCGTAGCGTTCCCTCGGCGACCGTAACGGTCATCGGGGATTGCGGATTTGCCGGAGGCAACAGAAAGACGGATGCAACAATGCTAATCGACAAGAGCAGACTATCAAGCAGTAACAACATACCTTTATCCTTACTTCAATGCCGCCGCCGCGAGCGAAACGAGTGCCTGCGCCAAAGGCAATTCGCTTTTTAGTTCCATAATCGCCGCCGCCGTTCCCTCAAAATCAACGCTGGCGGATGTCGCCAGAACTTGATTGAACCCGTATTCAACGCCTTTCACTTTCAGTGGAAAGCTGCGCGTGACCGAACCGAACTCAATACTTTGTTCCCATTTGACGTTGGCGAAGGACTCGGTTTCTTGCGCGTTGAACTGCCGCACCGCATCCACCAGCAACGCCCTTGTGCGTACAGCATCAAGCCGCGCCAGTTCTCCGGCGGCGGCAAGAGTAAGGAGCGGGCGTCGTCCGTCGTTCACGTTGCGCGCGGCGGCAAGCGCGAGGTCAATCGCTTCCGTTATCAACTGTTCGTTATCACCCTTAGCGCGGGCGCGGGCGATGCCAAGCCACACCGTTGCACGGGCGACTCCCGGTGGAAGTTTGTCGGCGGCTTCGGCGGCGGCGGAGACTTGCCCGGATTTGAGCATTTTGACACCTTCACCGAAAGCGATGATGTCGGCAAGCTGCCCGCGTAATTTCGTGTCACCGACCTTGTTGTACACTTCGCGCGCCTGCTCGAAGTCGTCCTGCATCCAGAGCGTAAAGACCAGCGACAGGTATCGTTCGTCGCGCGCACTCTCGTTCTTTAACTTTTCAATGTCGCGCAAGGTCTCTTCCGTATTCTTGATGCCGATTCCTTTCAGAGTCGAATACGTTTCCTCTTGCGCGAGCGGCGGCGGAATCACAGGCATCAGCGCGTGCATGGCGGAAACAATCGGTTGGACGAGATGCGGTGCATACATTGCCGCTTTCGGACGCAGTTGATAGCCGACGACGTAGCGCAATTGTTGCTGCTTAGGGTCGTCGGTCGGTCGGGATATAACCTGCACGGCGACGTTCAAAAACGCGAGTATGAGTTCGCGCGGTATGTTCGGGCGATCCGCCGTGATGTCGCAGACCATGACGTTCCCGATGCCGACGTAAGCGACGGCTGTGTGATCGGCGGGATTAACTTTCGGCGAAGTGAAAATATATGTTCCTAGCATCAGCAGATTATTAGCGTCGGCGACCGGATCGGCGGCGAGTCGAGCGAGCGTATCAATGAATAACCTGTTGGCGGCGGCTTCATCTTTAAGCCGCAATTCCTTTAGGAGCGACATCATGTACGGGGAAACACCGCTTCTCAGGCTTTGTCGAGCAAAGTCAGTAGCTTTATCAGGATTGTCTTTGACGAGACTGAGCGCAGTTTCGACATTACGTTGCGCCCGCGCCGACACTTGATCGAACGCTATTTCATCTTCCGTAGTTTCCGCTTCGAGTAATCGTTGGGCGAGTGCGGCATCGCGGCGCGCGATTTGCGCGATGACCTGCCGACGAACGCGCCTTAACCGGTACGCCGCGTTGTTCGCTTCCGGTGAATCGGTTGAGGACGAATCAGTCTCAACCGAACACGCATCGAGTGCTTTCGTGAACAAGGCACGCGCGTAGATTTCGTCGTCTTTCCACAGCAGGTCGGCAAACCGTGCCAGCGCGATGGCTTTTACTTTGACATCGCGCAAAGCAGCCAAGTGTTGTGCGAAATCTTGAACGCGGAGAACCGCAAGCCTTCGTTGTCGTTCCATCTCACGCTTGGCTTCCGGTTTAGCGATTGACTCTTTTCGGGAAGAATTATTTTTCGACTTCGGTACTTGTTGCGCGCTTACTTGCTGCGTCAAGATTATGGAGATTAACAAAACGGTTTGTTTAAGCATTAAAACCTCACTTACCCGAACCTACCCGTCATGCTTTCCGGTATGAGCGTATGCTCGAAGAAAATTGCTTGTCCTAAGCTTTGAAATAAAGCGCGGTCGTAAGCTTTTGTTTGACCTTGAAAGCTTGATGTCTTCGATAAGTAAGTTTTCGACCGCGCTTTACGTTCAGATGTAGTGTTACTTAGCACTTGACTAGAAAAAAGAATCACAGAAGTTGTCACCTTCATACCAAGACTCGCAACGACCACCGCCGCCACCGCCACCACCGCCACCACCAATGTCACCATCACCGCTACCCGGATAGCAACTGCTACCACTTGGGCAAGGGTCGCACTGAATGCCGCTCGTGGTACAGCGATCAGTGTTTTCGACGGGAGTGCACCATGTTTGCCCCAAATGACCGTAAGCGGCGCAGGCGGAAGACCTCTCGCCGGTATCCGCGTTGGTGACAATCACGCAGGCTTGACAAGCGGCATCGCTCGATTGCGTCAAGATGCCTACCGTAATTGTAAGCAAAGCAACCAACAACAATAATCTGATTAGTAAAGCTTTCTTCATGGAAGACACTCCTTAATTTGAGGGTTGGGTTTTGCGCTACTCATTGAAAGAGCGGCGTGAAGTATAGAAGCAACATGACCTCAGTTCCCCGTCGTTAATGTGAAGTTCTGAGAGTCTCGTTAGCAAAAGCACTGAGTGACGCACATTCTATTCTCCCCCCCCCCCCGTTCTGTCAATAAAAAAATGAAAGGTTAAGAAAAACTGTTGATAGTTAAGAACCTACTGCTCACTGCGATTGTCATTCAACGCTAAAGCATCTACCTTCTTGCCTGCGTTCAACTTTCGCTATCTGCTTTCGCGTTGAGTTCTTCAACCTGTCGCCGTAATCTTTCCAACTCTTCGCGCATTTGCGGCAAGCGTCCCATCGCGGCGTTGATGCGTTTGTATTCATCCAACGGGCGCACGGGGACGCCCCAATAAACCTTACCCCCGCCGCGCACGATTTTACCGGGCAGCACGCCCGCTTTCGAGCCGATAATCGCTCCGCGTTCGACTCTCGCGTGGTCGCCGAAGCCGACTTGCCCGCCGATGACGGCATCATCTTCAATCACACAACTTCCCGATATTCCGGTTTGCGCCGCGATGACGACGTGATTGCCGATGCGGACGTTGTGACCGATTTGCACGAGGTTGTCTATCTTCGTGCCGCGCCCGATGCGCGTCTGCCCAAGCGCGCCGCGATCAATGCACGTCTGCGCTCCAATCTCTACATCGTCTTCGATTACGACCGTCCCGATTTGCGGAAACTTGACGTAACTCTCAACGTCGCGCACATACCCGAAACCGTCCGCACCGATAACCGCTCCGGCGTGAAGCACGACGTTATCGCCAATCGTCACGTTGTCATAAATCACGACGCGCGGATGTATCACACACTCGCGCCCAATCGTCACGTTGTTACCGAGACAGACGCCCGCGTGAATCTGTGTTCCTTGACCGATGCGCGTGTTCGCGCCCGTGACGACGTGGGCGGCGATATAAACGTCGTCTGCGATGAGTGCATCCGGTGCGATGTGCGCCGTCGGGTGAACGCTTGCGGTAAATGTCCGGCGCGGGTGAAGCACGGCGGCGATGCGCGCGAAAGCGAGTTTCGGGCGCGCCGTTTTTATCGCGCACACGCCTTCGATTTCATGCTCCGGCTTGATGATGACGCATGAAGCGTTTGTCTCCTGTGCGCGCTCAAGCGACTTCGCGTCTTCAATGAATGTGATTGCGCCCGCCGCTCTATCGCCCATCGTTTCATCGAATGCCGCGACGCGGTTGATGTTAGTGGAAGCGTCGCCGCACACCTCTCCATTAACAAGGCTTGCCAACTCCGCGACGGTTTTCTGATTCAAAGCTTGGTTCATAATTTCGGTGATGATTTCGGTGGTGTTCGTCCTTCGGTGAATGTGTTTATCGCGCGCTGGAGTCGTCGCGCTTGTGGCTTTAACCTTGCCATATCTTCAAGCCCATCGGTATCATGTCGCGTTGCAATGATTTAGCGATTGAACGTGGGCTTTTAATCAAGGCAGTATATTTTATTTTCATAGCATTTTTACCTCACGTTCAACTTCCGGCGATGATGTTTGTCGTCTAGACCGAAGCCAGCAATTTTCAAGGAGATTAACCTGACGTGTTCAGTGACCAATTCCGGCGTAACGAAGCTTTGAAGGGAAGGTTTAGCGGCGTCAAAACTTCGACGCTCGTTTCAAACCTTTCCGATACCGCGTGGAAACTTTTTCAGGCTGTCAATACACGCCTCCCCGAAGGCGCGAGTATTCGCCCGCAGTGGGCAGCCGAGCCTCTGCTTAAATCGTATCAACGCACCGCCCCGCCGCTTGGTTTTCCGCGCGAAACCGATAGCCTTTGCCCGCGTTGCGTCAAAGAAGTTCGTGACGGCGTGATTAAAGGCGACGTTTCGTTGGAGACTCTGAAGGACACGCATCCCGGCGAAATCAAAGCCCAAATCGTCGAAGACAACGGGCGCATCGTGATGAAAAAGACGTGTCCGCTTCACGGCGAATTTGAAGACGTGATGGCGACCGACCCACAGTTTCTCGCGCGCATCGAATCCCTGTTCTTCGGACGTGACTTTCGCGCCGCCGAAGACGCGCACGTTCATCATCACGGCACATCCGACATCAAGTTCGGACGCGGTGCGGTTCTCACCGTTGACCTCACGAACCGTTGCAACATGATGTGCAACCCGTGCTTCATGGACGCCAATCAAGTCGGCTATGTTCACGAACCGACGTTTGAAGATACGAAGGCGATACTCGACCGCGCCGTTTCATTCAAACCGCGCCGTCAAGTCATCATCCTCTTTTCCGGCGGCGAACCGACGCTCTCGCCGTACTATCTCGATGCCGTCGCTTATGCGAAAAAGGTTGGCTTCTATCGCATCCTCGCCGCGACCAACGGCATACGTTTCGCCCAAGACATAGAGTTTTGCAAAGCCGCGAAAGCCGCCGGACAGCACGGCGTGTATCTCCAATTCGACGGCACATCGGAAGAAAAGAACGCGCATCGCGGCGTCGGCAATCTCTTTGATGTGAAGCTTCAAGCGATTGAAAATCTCGCGTCCGTCGGCATCAAAGTCACGCTCGTCACCACCATCGTCAACACCATCAACAACGACTCCATCGGCAAAATCGTCGAGTTCGCCGCCCAAAACATTGACAAGGTTCAGACCATCGCGTTTCAACCCGTATCCTTCACAGGGCGCGATGAAGACGTTCCCGACGATGTTCGCATCGCGCAACGCTACACGCTTTCATGTATGGCGACGGATTTGGAAAAACAACTCGGCGGCAATCTCAAAGCGCACCGCGATTGGTTTCCGCTCTCATCCTATTCCGCGTTCACATCGGTCATGGATATGCTGCAAGGCGCGGATGCGCCGTGGGGTTGGTCGTCGTGTAATTGTCACCCGAACTGCGGCATCTTCACGCTTATGGTCGTCAACAAAAAGACCGGCGAATGGACGCCGTTATTTAAGTTTTTCAACTACGAACAGTTCATGAAAGATGTCGGCGTCATCACTGACACGGCGCGTTCACAGAAACTCACGACCGCCCAACTCGGCATGGCGATATTGAGAAACTACGATGCGAAACTCGCACCCGAAAACTTCCCTGTTTCGCAAATCATCAACCTGTTCAAACCGTCGTCCACAACGTCGAACAGCGACCGCAACGACCGCATGAAAACGGAGAACGACGAAGACATCTGGCGCGTCCTCTGCGTCGAAGGCATGTGGTTTCAAGATTTGTTCAACTACGATTTCCGCCGCACCGAAATGTGCGTCATCCCTTACGGCACACAGGAAGGCGAGATTTCATTTTGCGCCTATAACACCGGAGTCGGCTGGCGGCAAATCATCGAGAACATGCACAAGACCGCCGGACTCGCCGACTGGTACAAAGAACACGGTCGCCACGACGTTTTCGCCAAAGGCAAACACGCCCCGCTTCGCACCACGAAGCACACTTTGAGTTTGCCGATTATCAACCAAATTTTGGCACAAGACCGCGACGAAAAAATCGAAGCCGTCACACCGTATCTGATTGATGAAGAGAAGGAAACGGCGACGGTTTAATTCTACGCAAAACGGTTTAGCCTTGCCCACTTGTTTTAACTTTAGGGAGCGTCGCACTTGTGAAATGTGACGCTCTTTGATTATTATCACTGCCGTCTTTCGTTTTGACCCTAAAAAACCTTTCGATAGTCTCCGGCGGTCAAGCGACAAGAACGTTAATTCACGCAAAAACTTGAAGCACAACCGGCTTCACCCTCGTCCCCAAACTTAGAAAACTTAGGAGAAAACCTTAATGCTTACATGTCCCTCGTCTGCGAAGGCGCGTCTAACTTTGTCTTGCGCCCTTGTATTATTTTTACTCACACATGCCGCTATTGCTCCCGCCGCCCTCGCGTTGCAAGAAGGCTCAATCGCCGTTCCCGATGGTACGGAGTTTATGGTCGTCACGACTGAAGAAATCAACAGTAAGACGGCTACCGAAGGCGACCCGTTGACCTTCAAAGTTGAAGACGACGTGAAAATCAACGGCAAAGTAGTTATTGCGAAAGGCGCGTTGGTGAAAGGTATCGTCTCGAACGCCTCGAAAAGCGGGCGGATGGGCAAAGCCGGACAACTCTCAATCCGTATTGAATCAACGACTACGGTTGATGAACAAAAGGTCAAATTACGGGCTTCAAAAGGTAAGGAAGGCGATGACAAAACAGGTACGACCGTCGCGCTTGTCGTGCTTTTCGGACCGCTTGGCTTTCTGAAGAAAGGCAAGAACGCGAGTATCAAAGAAGGCACACAAATCAAGGTCTATACCGATGAAGAAAAGCGTGTGCGCGCGTAGTAATTGTTTGCAAAAGCATATCAAGCCAATGGCGTTGTTGAACCACAGCAACGCCATTGGCTTTTCAAAATGAGATGTTGACGCACCTCCAAATCACACGTCGTTCAAATCCGCGATGGCACTCTTAATACGCTTGGCAAGGTCTTCGATGGTCTGCACGCGCTGGCGCACATTCGGTTCGATGTCTTCGCGCAGTAACATCAATTGCGATTGTCCCAGAATCCCGGTCAACAAATTATTCACGACATGGCGCGTATGAATAATACGCTCGGTCAACTCCCTGACACGCACGTCGTCACTGGCAGTCATAACTCTTAATCCTTCTCACTTGACTCATATTTTATGTCATTGATTTTTGCGGCGAAGCTCCACGCATCACAGGTGCGAAGCGGATTTTATAATTAAACTCGGCGGCACACTCTCGCTGGATAGGTGTGAGGTTAGGAGTACGTCAGCTGAAACGATTTTGCGCTAAACGCTCGTATCAAGCAACACCCGCCGAACATTCCCGACGGTTAATGCTTTCGACAATCGGCACGCACGCGAAAATGGTTTATCACACGACAAACTTTCAACGGCGGTTGACAACCACTTTCCGCACCTCGTAAATTCACCCGGAACAACCAAACACCTTAATGGGAGATCGTTCAATGGTAGGACACCACACTCTGGATGTGGGTATCGGGGTTCGAGTCCCTGTCTCCCAGAAGTAATATCCTCATACATCAGTGCAAGCCGAAGACATCAACCTTCGGTTTGCATTGTTTTTATCGAAACTTGATTTTGATTACGCGGAAGGTCGCAATCGGCGAACATAAATCTTGACACTATTTTGAAAAACTGTTACCTAAGCTGCAACAAACAAAGTTAAGCGGTTACGCACTTTACAGATTTAGCCCGAAAATAAAATCTGTTCAAGCGTATAAGTCTTTTGGAGGAAGACGATAGCCCCCACTGCCTTATGCCACAAGCCGCCGCGTTTCGGCATTGGCATCCTTCAACCCACCGACCTTTGGTTTCGGTAAAGTGCGTGCGCCGGAAAGTTTTTCAGCTTTTATGCACCCGGCTTCGTCAAGCGCGGTGTGGCTTGAAAACTCGATAATTACACCTTACAAAGGAGAATACATGAAAACAAAAACTAAAGAGATGCGCGCCGCCTTTCCGCACGCGCGCACGGAGCGGATGATCGTCCGGCAACTCGACGATGAAACGCTTATTTACGATACAGCCCGGCACAAAGCTTTGTGCTTAAACAAAACCGCCGCCTTCATCTGGCATCATTGCGACGGCAAAACTCCCGCTTCCACGCTTGCCCGCGAACTGGGAACTCACTTCAACACCGTCGCGCCTGAAGAAGTCGTTCATCTCGGACTCGCCCGACTAAGCAAGCAAGGACTACTGCGCGAGCAGCTACACACGCCGCGCGCCGTCACTGCTGCCGCGATGACGACGACGATGCCGCGCCGCGCGATGTTGCATCGCGCCGGAGTCGCCGCCGCGATTAGTTTGCCACTCGTCACT
The DNA here is from genome assembly GCA_024330265.1 of Pyrinomonadaceae bacterium MAG19_C2-C3. Classification (GTDB taxonomy): domain Bacteria; phylum Acidobacteriota; class Blastocatellia; order Pyrinomonadales; family Pyrinomonadaceae; genus JANDLT01. The sequence goes on from JANDLT010000073.1 coordinate 16,605, forward strand.
GCCATCATCGCTCCGACCGCCGCCCAAGCCGCGACGCTCGGCGGTTCGACTGCACCCTGCAATAGCGGTTCGGATTGTGCGTCCGGCGTGTGTAACGGCGCAGCCGGTTGCCAGTGAGCGCGATATTACCGCGAAGAAAAACTTAACTACAATTTTCTTCAATAATTTTAGTAGCTCGCTTCACAATGGAGAATCAGCAATGAAAAAAACAGCAACTATCTTCGCTCTCACTGCCTTTGCGTTGTTCGCAAGTGCGAGCGTTCACGCGCAAAACTTCGGGGCTGGTAACATCGTCGTCTATCGTGTCGGCGACGGCACGTCGGCACTCGCCAACACTGCTACCAGCGTGTTCCTCGATGAGTACACACAATCTGGAACGCTCGTGCGCTCGATTCCCTTACCGAGCGCGACACCAGACCCGGCAACGATAACTCCGACAACCAATCGCGCGCTGACCGCCGACGGAACCGGTAATTTCGAGGGACAAATTACACGCTCGGTTGACGGGCGATTCGTCACGCTCACCGGCTATAACCGAACCGCGGGACCGGGGCGCGACTCCACCGCCGACACTGCGGGGACTACCAACCGCATCGTCGGAACGGTTGACGCTGCCGGTAACATCAATACCACCGCCGTGATTGATAATGCCTTCGGTACTAATCAAAGCATTCGCAGCGCGGTGACGACCGGCGGTACGGCTGGCAACCTCTCTTTTTACGTCGTCGGTTCTAACAACGGTGTGCGTTTAGCAACGCAAGGTACGATGACTTCACTTCTCGCTTCGACTGTGGTAACTCCAACGACTGCTCCGCAAAATATCCGTGTGATTAACATTTTCGGCGGGCAGCTTTTCGTTTCGGCAGCGAGTACCGCGGCGACAGCCCCCTTGCGTGCCGGAGCGGTGGGCAGCGGCATTCCGCCCGCCGACGGTACGCAGCCCATCACGAATTTACCCGGCATCCCTGACGCAAATAACCAGCCGTTCGCTCCGGTGGGTTTTTTCTTTGCCGACCTCGACCCCAGCGTCAACTTCACGATTAACGGGTTCACCACGCCCGTTGATACGCTTTACATCACCGATGAGGGACGTGTCGCCGCCCCGACAATTCCCGCCGCAATCCTGAAGTTCACCTTCAACGGCACGACCTTCGTACAAACCGGTTCGGTCGCGCTGCCCAGAGCGCGCGGCTTAACGGGCTTCGTCACTAATTCAGGCAGCGTTTCGACGGTCACGCTTTTCGCGGTTAACGTACCCGTCGCCGCAGGCGCGAGCGCGGTTCAAATGCTCACCGATACGAGCGACTATAACGGCACGTTTAACGGCACGCCGACACAAATAGCTTCATCGCCGACTAATACCGCCTTTCGTGGCGTCGCTCTCGCGCCGCTTGTGAATCCGACCGCCGACGAGGTGTTAATCGAAGGGCGCGTGACGAACGCGCGGGGCGTGCCAATCGGCGGTGTGACGTTGCGCTTGAGCGGTTCGAGACAAGCCGTGACGCGGACGAACGACGATGGTTTCTATCGCTTCGAGGGCGTCGAGGTGGGCGGACTGTACACGGTGACTGCCGTGTCGCGCGGCTTCTCATTCTCGCCGCGCACGCTGACCTTCGGCGACGTTCAAACGAACACCGTCGCCGACTTTACCGCGACTCCGCCGTCCAAGGGTCGCCGTTCGCGCTTCTCCCGATAAAGGCGGAATTTGCGACACACGATTTCACATCTCGCGTTGTCGGTGACGATACAAGAGCATTCGCATCGCCACCGACAACGCCATAAAACCAACGTCAGTTCGACGTAAAGGTGAAAGACTTTTTAAGCCGCGAAATAACGCGAATAGAAACGCTAAATAAAAAACTTATTCGCGTTATTTCGCGTTATTTCGCGGTTAAGGTTTTCGTTCTCACGAACACCGATTTCTTATATCGAACTGACGTTAAATATATGCCAACTGCGTAACTCCTACAATTATCCCTATAAGGAGAAGAAGTTACCTAATGTTCGACTCTTTTAGGCAGTGACCAAGCCATCAAGGTCTAACGGGT
>JANDLT010000074.1 GCA_024330265.1 Pyrinomonadaceae bacterium MAG19_C2-C3
ATGCTTAAACGACTCAGACCATGCCAAACTTAATTTCCAAACACCCTCTAAGAAGTTCAAATTGCTTTACTGACCACCGCCCGCGAGAGCCGCGACTTCGCTGTTGAAATCATCTTCGCGGCGGGCGATACCTTCGCCCATTTTATAGCGCGTGAATCTTCGCACGGTGATACGTTCGCCCGTTCGCGCGATGTTTTCCGTCAAGAGTTCACCGACGGTTTTCGCGGGGTCTTTGACAAAAGGTTGGTCGAGTAAAACCGCTTCTTCGTAAAACTTGTTGATGCGCCCTTCCGCGATTTTCTCCAACACGTTCTCCGGTTTGTTCGCGTTCTTAGGTTCGTTCTTCGCCTGCGCGATAGCGATTTCCTTTTCTTTATCAACCACGTCCGCCGAAACTTCTTCGCGCGAAACGAAACGCGGTTCAGCCGCCGCGATGTGCATCGCAATGTCTTTGACGAGTTGTTGAAACTCCGGCGTGCGCCCGACGAAATCGGTTTCGCAGTTGACTTCAACCATCACGCCGACTTTGCCGCCCATATGTATGTAAGAACCGACGACGCCTTCCGCCGCGATGCGACTCGCGGCTTTCGCACCTTTCGCTTGCCCGCGCTTACGCAAAACTTCAATCGCCTGTTCTTCGTTGCCGTTCGCTTCTTGCAGTGCGTTGCGGCATTCCATCATGCCCGCGCCTGTTTTCTCGCGTAAAGATTTCACCGCCGCTGCCGTTACTTCAGCCATAACTATTTCTCCTTGATAAAAATAATCGCGTTGTTTGAAATTGTATTTTAATCTACAAAGAAGCGCAGCCGAGCGGTCTGTCCGCGTCACTTGGCTGCGCTCGTCGTGATGCTCGAAATGTACTGCCCGTCCCTTTTTTGACGGTGATTTTTAGCTTGCCGCCCCGACCGAATCAGCACCTTTACTTTGTTCCGCCGATTGCGGAGCGCGCAGTTCGCTTTCATCTGTGCCGCCGCCAAACGCGCCGCGTTCGGGTGCGCCCGTGCCGATTTGCGCGTGGTCGCCAACGCTGTCGGGTTGCTGTCCGGTCTTGCCGTGACCGATGTTGCCCGGCGATGAAACTTGCGAAATCGTTTCCGAGTTTTTCATGTCCGCCACCATGTCGGAGCGCGCACCGGAGTCTCTATCAGTTGTAACGGATGATGTGTTATCGCCCGCCGCGTCACTTGCCGGAGCATCGCCGTTCGTCGAAGTCTGTCCCGCGTCTTGAGTCGCCATCTGTTCAGCACTTGCGGCATCGGCTTCTTCATTCTCACGCGAACGCATCTGTTGACCTTCAATCACGGCGTCGGCGATGCGCGCTGAAAACAAACGCACGGCGCGAAGCGCATCATCGTTGCCGGGAATCACATAATCAACGCCTTCCGGCGAACAATTACTATCAACGACGGCAATCACGGGAATGCCGAGACGGTTGGCTTCCTGCACGGCAATTTCTTCCTTACGCACGTCAATGATAAACAGCGCATCAGGCACGCGCGTCATATTGCGTATGCCCGCAAAGTTCTTGAGCAACAAGTCGCGTTCGCGGTCAAGGGCGATGCGCTCTTTCTTCGTCAACTTGTCGGCGCGTCCGTCCGCCTGCATCGTTTCGATGTCTTTCAAGCGGCGAATGGATTTTTGGACGGTCTGAAAGTTGGTCAGAAGCCCGCCGAGCCAGCGTTGATTGATGTAATACTGTCCGGCGCGTTCGGCTTCTTCACGAATCGCATCTTGTGCCTGGCGCTTCGTGCCGACGAACAGCACGGTCTTACCTCTATCTTCACCCGCCAAACCCGTGACGAAGGAAATCGCGTCGCGGAACATGCGCTGGGTTTTCTGTAAATCAATAATGGAGATGCCGTTGCGTTCACCGAAAATATACTCTTTCATTTTCGGATTCCAACGACGGACTTGGTGTCCGAAGTGAACGCCCGCCTCCAAAAGTTCTTTCATCGTTACGGTCGTAGCCAAATTAAAACTCCTTAAAGTGTGATTGGTTTGATGTACTCGCCGCGCATCGTTTGATTAAACCAATCGAATGCGGGGCAATGGAATTAACGACAGGAGCCAGAAGCCAGTAGTCAGGAGACAGAATCAAAGCCAATGTTTCTCCGTCTTCATTCTGGCTTCTGGCTCCTGACTACTGGCTTCTGCTTTTTATCGTTTCGAGAATTGGAAGCGTGCGCGTGCGCCTTTTTGTCCGTACTTCTTGCGTTCTTTTTGGCGCGGGTCGCGGGTGACGAATCCGGCACTTTTGAGCGCGGGTCGCATGTCGAGATTGAATTCCATCAGGGCGCGTGTGATGCCGTGACGCACCGCACCGGCTTGACCGGAAAGACCGCCGCCGTCCACGTTGACGTAGATGTCAAACTTGTTCGCGGTTTCGGTGAGCATCAACGGTTGACGGATAATCGTGCGAAGCGTTTCGTTCGGGAAGTAGTTCTCGAATTCGCGTTTGTTGATTTTGATGTCGCCGCTGCCGGGACGCAGATAGACGCGCGCCGTAGAAGTTTTGCGCCGTCCCGTTCCTTGATATTGAATGTCAGCCACAGATAGATTTCCTCGTTAAAAATTACACTTGAACTAGACTTGGGTGTCCATGAGCAGTTTGTCGCCGGACAGTTCCTTGATGTTCAAAAGTTGCGGTAGTTGCGCGGCGTGCGGGTGTTTGTCGTCGGCATAAACCTTCAGCTTTTTACCCATCGCGCGCCCCAACTTAGTTTTCGGCAGCATTCCGAGAACGGCTTGCTCAATCACGCGCTCAGGGTGTTTAAGAAACTGATCCTTAACACCGACTTCGCGCAAACCGCCGGGATAGAGCGTGTGGCGACGATAAACTTTCTGCGTCATGCGCGAGCCTTTGAACGTGCTGTGGCGCGCGTTGATGACGATGACATGATCGCCCATGTCCATAAAAGGTGTGTATTGCGGGTTGTTTTTGCCCGCCAAGATGCGTGCGATTTCGGTGGCAATTCGCCCGACAGGTTGACCGGCGGCATCAACAACATGCCAACGGCGTTTTTCGGCAAGACCTTTGCCGCTTGGAAAGTACGTACTCATAGATAAGATTTCCTATTTCCGGCGTAAAAAACGCGAACGGTCAGGATAGCGACCGAGTTTCTAACTGTCAAGCCACAGCATTTGAAATCTCAAATACGGAAATTCAAACAGTTTCGGCAACAAGGTTACGAGACACGCGAAACCCTTCCTGATCGAACTTGAAGGAAGGGTTTCGCATGTCTGAAGTTTAGCTTAAACCTTTAACCAAAATAGTTTTGACTTACGGCTGTTGCGTGGTCTGTCCGCCGTCGTTGCGGCGCAAGACCGGACGCTCACTCGGTTTATCGTCCGTCGGACTACCGTTCGTGTTGCCCGTCGAATCGCTTTGCGTCGCGTCGGGCGTCGGTTGGCGACGCTTTAAGGTCGGGCGTCCGATGCTGTCCGTTCCCCCGCCACTGGCGAGTGTACCTAAACCGAAGCGCGCGTTTGAGAGACGAAGCAAGCGGGCTTTGACGCGCTGAAATTCCGATGTGCTAAGAACGTATTCCTCACGGTCAGGAAAGCGCGCGACAAGCGTGCGCGACGCCTCTATACGGTCGGGCGTTTGCGGGTGCGATGAAAAAGTGCGCGAAAAGAAGCCGGGCTTTTTCTTGTTTTGCGCGAGAAGTTTTTCAAACATCGTGGACATCGCGTTCGGGTCATAACCTGCGGCGTACATATATTGGACGCCTAGACGGTCGGCTTCTTCTTCCGCGCCGCGACTGAACTTGGCGAACGTCGCGCCTAAACCTAAACCGGCGGTGTTTTGCAAAACCGCTCCGCCGATGCCGCCGCCGAGCAGAATCGAAGCCGCGATTAAGCCGCCCTGAATCCAGTTTCCTTTGCGTTGCATCTCCATCGCGTGGCGCGCGGTGACGTGCGCGATTTCATGCGCCATCACGCCCGCGACTTCCGCTTCGTTGTCGGCGGCTAAAACCAAACCTTTGTTGACGTAGAAGAAACCGCCGGGAAGGGCGAAGGCGTTGACCTCATCCGAATCAACGACTTTGACCGTAAAAGGAATCTTCGCGTCCGAGTGAAGCACGATATTTTGCGCGACGCGGTTGACGTATTCGGTGATTACCGGGTCATCAACAAACTTGGCTTGCTGGTCAAACTGTGCCGCGAGTTGGCGACCGAGCGCGACTTCTTTTTCAATCGAACCGCCGCTCGTGAAAATCGTGCCGTTGTTGATTTTGCGTTTGCCGATTAAGCGCGGGTCTTCGTTGGAATCAAGCGGGCGATTCACTTCTTTCGCGGAAATCGGTTTGGCGGCAATCGCCGGTTTATCTTTCTGCGCCTCGCTCGAAGATTTCGCGTCGGCGTTCGGCACGGTCGGCGGCGTACTGCCCTGCGGCGTGCGCGTCATTACGGGGGGTGGTGGCGGCGGTGGCGGTGTCGTCGTTTGCTGGGCGGCGAGTGGTGTGACGCTCATCGAAAGCGTACCCATCCACAAACTTGCCGTGAGTACGAGTGCGGTGGTTTGGTGCGCGGTGCGGCTTGACATAAGTTAAATCTCCGAAAGCAAAACTCGAAACTTGAAAAGGGTTTGATGTCGTATCGGCGTCGTTGATTTTCAGTGTGAAATCAGTGTAACGGGAAACCGTTTTTACTGCCAACATTTTTCGCTTTCAGCCGCCACAAAACAGAAGTGAACACGGGAGAAAGCGTTTTAGCGTGAACGATGCTTTTGATGCGTGCGACTCTATGTGCGTTGTCGTCGTTTGAGCGGTCGAAATGGTTTATTGCCACCGCGCGAAGCTGCGTGCTAGATTCAATGTGGAAGCGGCACTACGTGCCAAACTTCCGTCCCGCCGCTCCTTACGTCCCACTTCATTCGCTTAATAATTCACCCGCCCGCTTCGCTTTCAGCCTGCATTTGATGAGACGCCAGCAAGGTAAAATCAAAGATTTCGTCGAACTGCAACCGCATGACTTCGTGCCGGACATTGCCGCCGACCCCGCACGCGCCCTCGCCGCGTATCGCTTCACCGATGCGACATCGGATTTGCTCGCGCGCTGGCTCGATGCCCTCGCCGAAGTTCCGCGCCACGCGACGCACGTTTCATCATCGAACGCCAATGTTTCTTCCGCGAACATGATGCGCGCCCTCGCCGGAGCGCGCGGCGTCGGCAAGAGCCACACGCTCGAAGCGTTCGCCGCCATCGCCGCCGCGCCCGAACTGCGCGCACGTCTCACCGATGCCCACGTCGCCACCAGTGCGCGACGTTTGAGCGGGCGGCGATACGTCGTCGCGCACATCGAACGCGGTAGCGCGCCGACGCTCATCGAAGAAGTCGCGGCGGGACTGGCGCGCGCGTGTGGCGGCGATGCCGAAGAATACCTCGCGCAGAGTCAAGGTGACGTTCAGGCATTGCTCGTCGTTGCCGCGTCGCGCCTCTACGATGCGACACTCGTCATCGTCGTGGACACGGCTTTCGGGCGCGCCAATCGCGTCGAACGCGACGACGGCAAACTGCTTGCCGAACTCGCGCACGCCGCCCACGCCGCGCACGCCTTTATCGGCTTGGCTCTCGACGACGACATCACGAATGCCGAAGGCGTCAACGTCGCCATCGCGCGCACGTTTCGCATTGATTACCTTGACCCTGAACACCTGTTCCGCGTCGCGGACACTTACGTTCTGCGAAAGACGCCGAATGCCCGCACCGCCCTGCATGACTTCTATCTGGGACTGCGCGCCGAAGTTCAGGGCTTCAATTGGAGTGAACCGCGCTTCACCGCGCTTTATCCGCTTCATCCTTTGGTCGCGGACATTGCCAGTGCCGTGCGTTTGTACGCTCCCGCGTTCGCGTTATTGCCGTTTGCCGCCCAAGCCGCAGGGCGCGCGACCGCCCGCCCGCCGCTCGCCCTCGTCACGCTCGACGATGTTTTCGATTACGCCGAAGCCGAACTGCGCCGCGCCCGCGCCCTCGAAAAAACCTTTCTCGCTTACGCGGAATTGTGCCAGACGAGCATCAATAAACTTCCCGTCATGGCGCGCCTTGAAGCCCGCCTGATTCTCAAGGCACTGTTCATCATGTCGCTTGACGGGCGTGGTGCGACCGCCGTTGAGATTTGCGCCGCGATGTTATTTGAAGACGTGGGCGCGATGGGTACGCCGCCCGGAACGACCGCGAACACCGCCCGCGTCCGCGTCGCGCTTGTCCTCGAACGATTTTATGAGGACGCTCCGCACGGCACATTCGACCGCAGTCAAGACGCGCACGAACCGCGTTATCGCCTCCATGTCGAAACGACTTCAGGCTTTGACGCGCAACTTAAAGCCGCGATGCAAACAATCGAATCCGACCACCGCGCCATGTCGGGCTTGCTTCACGCGGCGGCACAATCGCGCTTCAGTGATTGGACGTTCGGGACGATTAACAGTCTTGTTCTCGCCGCGCCGGACGACACATCTCACACCGCAATCGCAACGTTCATCGAATCAAACACCGCGACCGACGGTGAGGCAACTTATGAGACAAGCGATGAGATAAGTGATGAAGCGATGACCGCGTATCTCACTTGGCGCGGCACACAGCGCGAAGGCTTGATAATGTGGCGTGATGAGACGGCATCGTCATCATCATCAAATCAAGAATCGAACGGTGAGACTTCGCATAACGACCGTCATGTTGAGTGGCGCGTGACGGTGTGCGCTCCGCCTCGCGGTCAGACGGAAGCGGGGAATCGGCAGGCATCAACTGCGTCGCCGGTGAATGAATTTTCGCACGCTCATCTTCCAAAGAATCAATCGCCCGTGATGCTCGATGTCGTGTGGCGTCCGGCGATGTTGACGAACGATGAACGGCAAATCCTGTCACGCCTCGTCACGCTTCAACGCACGCCCGAACTTTTTGCGGCTTACGGCGACACCGCCCACGCCGCCCTCGCCACCGCCCACGCGCAAGTCGAACGCATCTGGTCGCGCATCTATCTCGACGAAAGCACACTCGCCACAGTCGCCTCTCACACTGCCTTTACCGAACAGAAATGGAGCGACGAAGCGAAATCGGCTTTGACCCTCGCGGAAGCTTTAAGCCGCACGTTCGCGCGGTGCTTCGATGAACTTTATCAAGAGCATCCGACGTTCGTGGAACTGCTCGACGATTTGAACGTCAATCGTCTTGTCCGCGATTTCTTCGGCGGAGCGAATACCGCCGATGTGGTTGTCCAAAAACTCGCCGCGACCTTTGCCGCTCCGCTCGGATTAACGGTGCAACGCGGCACGAGCTTAACGGCGACGACCGGAGATGAGTTGCTTTGCTTGCGATGGGCGCGCGACATCATTCAAATGTCGGACGCTGCCGAAGGTGCGATTGTCTCGCTCGCACAAGTCGCCGCCGTCTTGGAACGCCCGCCGTTCGGTTTCGGGCAGAACGTCCAACGCCTCGTCCTCGCCGCTCTCGTCGCCAGCCGACGACTTGAATTCGTGACGCACGGCGACGACCGCATCAGTCGCCGCACGCTTTCATCGTCAATCAAATGGGACTTGATTTCCGGTGTCGCGCGTCCCGCCGCGATTATTCAGAGTGCCGGAGAACTGACGGCTTGGGCGCGTCTTTTAACAAAGGGAACAGCGAATGAAACAATACCCGACGCGCCCGATGAAGCGACGACGGGCGAATCAATTTCCGATTCCGCAACACGCGAAAACGTGCGCGAAAGGTTGTCCGCATGGCTTGCCGCGTGGCGTGAGAACAATCTTCTAGCTCGCTTTGCGGAACTTCCCGACGAAGCTTTGACGACGCGCGCCGCCGATTTAGCGAACATCGTCGAACGCAGTTTCGAGGCATCCGCCGAAGCGATTGACCATGCTCTTGCCGAAGACATTTCGCTTGAAGAAGGTTTGCAGCGCGTCGCCGATGCGTTCGTCAACTCAACCGAAAAATTCGCCAAATGCCAGACGCAACTCGCGCAGCTTTCGAGATACGTCGAACACTTCCAGCGACGCGAAAAGGCGCATCTCTATCTTCTCGCCGCCGAACAGACCGGTATCAGTGATATTGACGACACACGTCAGGCGTTGCTTGAGATAACCTCCGACCCGCACAGTCTCTTTGACGAACACACACAGACGCGCTTCGAGATGCTGTGGCGAGAATTTCACACCGCGTATATCGAACGCTTCGCCGCGCGCCACGATGCGGTGATGAACGGCGCGGCACGGCGCGAACTCGGTGATGAACTCGTGCGCGCCGCGACGTTCCGCGAACTCGAAGCCCTCGCCGAACTGTCTTTGATTGACCGAAGCCACTGGCAAAACATCGAGCGTGTGCGCGAACGTGTGCGCGCCGCGCATTGCGTGGTTGATGTGCGCCAAATTTTGCAAACTTCCGCGCGATGCGTGTGCGGATTCCGCTTGAGCAGTGAACACCGCTTCGCCGGACTCACTTCGGAACTTTCATCATCCATCGAAATCGGCAGGGCGACGGCGCGCCGCACGCTCGGCGATGCCGCTCCGTTTGTCGCATTCGCGCTCGAACAATTCGCCCGCGCCAGCACCAACTCCGTCGCCGAACACGCCACGCGCTTGAGCGAAGATTTCAAACATCCCAACGCACCGCACGGCTTATCGCGCCGCGAAGTTCAACTTATTGAACAGGCTCTCGCCGCGTGCCTCTCGCCGCCCGCCGTGCGCGTCATGCTGCCCATCGAAAACCACGAACTTTTAACACCCGAAGAACTCCACGCCCGATTGACGCAGTGGCTGAAAGAACTGCCGACGCGCATCGCCGTCGTCGAAGTCACACACCGCACCGATTGACGATTGCGATTCACCTCTACGGTTCAAGGCACAATCCGCATCACATCTCCGGTTATTAACTCACCTTACGCGGTGACAAAGGTTTGCGGCTGTGCCGCCTGATGTGCGGAAAGGCTATGCCTTTCCGTCCCGCTCGCAGAAACTCATGGCGGCTGCGCCGCCTATCGAGGCGTAGCCTTGAAGAAGTTGGGAAAGTATCTTTGCGGTGAGGCGAAGCCCCACCGCACATCAGGCGGCACAGCCGCAAAATACTTCCACCGTGTAAGGTGAGGTTATAATTCGCGTTGCCTTCGTTCATCTTCACTTGAAAGAAAAGAGCAACCGCTTTGGTCAAACGCGAACCGCACGACGACACCGCGCGCACGATTTCACACCGACACGCGAAGATTCCAGCAACGAATCTGCGCGTCGCCATCATCGGGGCGGGGCGGCTTGGGACTGCCTTCGCCATCGCCCTCGCGCGTGTCGGTTATCCCCTCGCCGCCGTCGTCACACGCACCGCGAAGAACGCCCGACGTGCGCGAACGCTCATCATCGAGAACACACCAAACGCGCATCAATCTTTTATCCCGCTCGCCCTTGATGCGGCACATCTCGACGCCGTTCCGCCGTGCGACTTGTACATCTTCGCCACGCCCGACGATAAACTTTGTGATGCCGCCGCCCGCCTCGCCGCCGTTTATCAACCCGCTTCCGCATACGCGAACAAGCGTCCCGTCGCCATCCATTTAAGCGGGGCGCGCACGCATCACGAACTCGATTCATTGCGCGCACACAAGTTTCAGATTGGCTCGTGTCACCCGCTCATTTCCGTCAGCCATCCGGTCAAAGGGAGCGATGATTTAGCGGGCGCGTTCTTCGCCCTTGAAGGCGACCCTGCGGCGGTTGCCCTCGCGCGTCGTATCGTCAAAGCCATCGGCGGGCGTGTTCTTCAACTCGACACACGGCACAAAACTTTGTATCACCTCGCCGCCGTCATCACGTCCGGTCACAGCGTCGCACTGTTTGCCGTTGCGATTGATTTACTTCAAAGGTGCGGGATTGACCGGCGCACCGCGCAGAAAGTTTTGCTGCCGTTGCTTCACAGCACAATGCAGAATCTATCCGTGTACACGCCGGAGCGCGCCCTGACCGGAAGCTTCGCCCGCCTCGACGGACGAACGATTGAAAGCCACCTCGCCGCCCTCGCCGCGCACGATGAAACAACGCTTGATGCACGCCGCATTTATGCGTTGCTCGGCAAACGCTCGCTTGAACTTGCCCTCGAACAACAAGCGGCGAAGGCTTCAATGGAAGCCGCACGCGAAATCAAACTCATGCTCGAAGACGCGATGTCGGACGAGCGGATGAATGACTAAAACTTATCCACTAATCACACGAAACAGCACGAACCAAAACAGGATTTCTCCAGTGGTTTTTATTCGTGTTGTTTCGTGCTGTTTCGTGGATAAAACCTTTCTTGTCTTACATCGCGCGTGACGTTAAATCACTTTACCGTTCTCAACCAATCGGCAGGATTGACCGCACCGCGCGGAACTCTCGAACGCTTTAATTTATAGATTTTCTTTTCCAAGCCTTTGAGTTCTTTTTTGAAAACGACGTGTGGAACAAGGCGGCTCAAACGACGGTAGAGTTCGAGTTTTTCTTCGCGGAATTGCCAGCCTGCGCGTTCGTCCCCGTGAAACTGCGCCCAACCGATTGAGCCGCAAAAGCCGCCCGCCCCGAAGTTCGGCGACAGTAAAATGTCTTCCATATAAACGCGGATGCCGCCGTCGAACTCGTGCAGAACGTCGTGAATCGCCACGATTGCGCCGTCAGAAAGATGCGGCGCAAAACCGTCGAAATCGAGTTTTGTTCCTTTGTAAGTGTGGTCGCCGTCAATCCATAAAAACCGAATCGGTCGCGTCCAAGTTTCCGCCAACTTGTAGGAAAATGTTTGATGAAATTCTATTCTGTCGGCAACGCCGTGCGCCTTTATATTCTTTTGAAAATCGGTAAGTGAAGTTTCAGCCCCGCGCAAATCGGGATCGGTTTCCGAAGGCGCGGTCATCGGGTCAACCGCGTGTATCTTCGCGTCGGCGTCGGCGAGCGCGGCGGCTTTTGACAGGATAATCGTTGACCTGCCCTTAAAGCTGCCGATTTCCAGAACATCGCCGTCGGCAGTCGGACACGCCGCCAGCAAAGCGAGGAAGCGCATCTCGTTCGGAGATAAATAACCTTCCACCGTTTCGGCTTCTTTCAATAAGTTCACGGTGAACGAATCAAAATTCTCAGGCAGTTTTTTCTGTTTTTCCTTCATAATCGAAACGCGCCGAATGCTCGACGCCCGATGGTGAAGGATAAACGATAAACGATAGACGGTAAATGAAAGAGGTTTGTGGGAAGTTAGAAGATTGAATTGATGAAGTCAGGCGATAAGCATTGCTCCGAATCCTTCAATTTTGAGGTGTAGTCACTATGTCAAACGAGAGCAAATTAAAGCGGTATCCGAAGAACGTACCCGGCGACTTTTTCGTCGAAGACGGTATGTGCATTTCATGCGGTGCGCCTGAAGATGCAGCACCGGATTTGATGACGCACGACGAGAGCGACGAACTTGGTTATCATTGCTATTTCAAAAAACAACCGTCCACGCCCGAAGAACTTGAACAAGCGATTCAGGCGGTGGCGTGTTCATGTTGTGAAGGTGTGCAATACGGTGGCGATGACCCGAAGGTTCGGCAACGATTAGTCGAGATTGGTGAAGAGAACTTTCGCAGAATGCAGGACAAAGAAGCACGACATAGGCAATGGTGGAAGTTTTGGCGGAGCTAAATTGTTCGATTGAACTTTCGCATCATGCGTTAAGCGGCTATCGCTTGACCCGCGTTTATCACGGCGGGAACGAGCGGCGCGTCGGACATCATGACAGCGTAATCTTTGGCAAGCAGGGCGGCGGCGGGTTCGGCGGCGACGGGTCTTGAGAACAGGTAGCCTTGCCCGTATTCACAGCCGAGAGCTTGAAGCTGCGTAAGTTGTTCTTGCGTTTCGACGCCTTCGGCAACGATGTCCATGCCTAAGCTTTGCGCGAGCATTCGTATGGTGCGAACGATTTCCGTGTTCTCGTTGTTGTGGCTCATCTGGCTCACAAACGAGCGGTCAATCTTTAACGTCGAAGCCGGGAAGCGGTGCAGGTATGAGAGCGAGGAATAGCCTGTGCCGAAATCGTCAATGCTTAAACTGATGCCGAAATCATGGAGATGATGCAGGGTTTCGGTCGCGGTCGTGATGTTCTCCATCACGACGGATTCCGTGATTTCGAGTTTCAAATGTTGCGGAGCGAGTCCGGTTTCCTTTAAGACTTGTTTGACGCTGCCCATCAAATCCGTCTGGGCGAATTGCTTGCCGGAAAGGTTGACGCTCATCGTCACACTGTCGGGTAAATCGAAACGCCGCTGCCACGCGCGCATCTGGCGACAAGCTTCGCGTAAGACCATTTCACCGAGCGGAACAATCAATCCGGTTTCTTCGGCAAGCGGGATAAAGTCCGCCGGAGAAACGAAGCCTAGTTCCGGGTGTTGCCAGCGCACGAGTGCCTCGAAGCTGCCGATTTTTCCGGTTTCAAGTTCGATAATCGGTTGGTAATAAACGACAAACTCACGGCGTTCGACGGCGCGGCGTAAATCGTTTTCCATCTGAAGCAGGTTCGCGGCGTGCTGGTGCATCGCGGGGTCGAAAACCTCGTGGCGCGTTTTGCCAAGCGACTTGGCGCGATACATCGCGGTGTCGGCATCGCGCAGTAAATCGGCGGGGCGCGTGTAACCGTGACCGGAATGCGTGATGCCGACACTCGCCGTCGTGAAGACTTCGTGGAGTCCGCCCGTTGAACCGTCGCCGCTACCCGATAGATGAAAGGGGCGCGCGAGTTCCAGCTTGATGCGTTCGGCAATCGCAATCGCGTCGCTGACATCCGTGATGTCTTCGAGAAGAATCGTAAATTCATCGCCGCCGAGACGCGCCACCGTGTCGCCGGGATGAAGACAGTTTTCTAAACGTCGTGCGATTTCAATAAGCAGTTGGTCGCCCGACATGTGACCCAAACTGTCGTTAATGACTTTGAAGCGGTCGAGGTCGAGAAACAGCACGGCGTATTGATACTGCGCGTTGCGCGTCGTGCGCTTCATCGCCATTTTCAAGTGGTCAATAAACAGTGCGCGATTTGGAAGTCCGGTCAGGGCATCGTGGAACGCATCGTGTTGGAGACGTTCTTCGGCGCGTTTGCGGTCGGTGATGTCCTGAATCTGGAAAATCAAGTGGACGGCTTGCGTGCGCGCGTCTGTGGCTTGCGATACGCTCCACAAAACCCAGACGGCGTGACCGTCATGATGACGATAACGCTTCTCCATTTGAAAGGTTTGCGATGTACCTTGCAAAAGTCCGCGCACTCCGGCGAGGGCGGCGGGCAAGTCGTCGGTGTGTGTCAGGCTTTGAAAATCGGTCGCCAGCATTTCGTCTTCCGTGAAGCCGACGAGTTGGCTCAGACTGTGATTGACTTGCAGCCACTTGCCGGATTCGGCGACGAGTGCCATGCCGATGGCGGCGAAATCAAACGCGCTGCGAAAGCGTTCTTCCGATTGTTGCAGTTGAAGAATGTGCTGCTCGGCTTGTTCGGCTTGGTGAACGGAAGCTTCGATGTTCTTCAGATACATGCGATAGGTGAAGTACACGATGACGATAATCGGTGTCGCCACGATGACGGCGTAGAAGCCGACGCCGTGAATCGCGCGGGCGACGATTGCCGCCGCCGCTGCTCCGGCAAAGTAAGTAATCGAAGTCCAGAGGTAATACTTGCACCACGTCTGCCAGAAAGGTTGATTGATTTTAAGCGATTGGGCGAAGGCGACGAGGGTCGTGTTGACCGCGTACTGCACCAATGCCATAACGCACGTCGCCATCACGAGGTTGCCGGAAAAATCGCTTTGCAAATCCGCGATGTTCCAACCAAAACAGATTCGCAACGTCCACACGCTGGCGAAAGTTGCGAGTGCCATAACACTCGCATTGAACATATAAAGCCGCGCGCGTTTGCTTACGCGGCGGGTCGAACTCATGCCTTCAATCGCAGCGAGTATCACTGCCACATCGCCGCCGAAAAGCAGCACGGCGAGAAAAAGAAACGTATCGGAAACGGAAATCGCACCGCTCACGCGCGGCACGGGAATCGAGATGCGCGAAGCGATAGTGACGGTCAGAACCGCCAGTACCCAAAAGTTCGCATCCGTCCACACCGTCTGCGAAGTGTGCCTCATCCAAAAAAGCGAGAACAGGCTAACGCCCGCGCCCGCGATGATAATCGTCGTCAGAAATGGTGTGGAGAAGCGTTGACGATTCAAGGTTGTGACCTTTTTTGCTGTGGATGAGTCGGGGAAGTCGCTGGAAGATAGGACGGAAGGCTGGTAGCGACCGCTCAAACTCCGAAAGCACGCGGACGATAAACGATTATCGTCCGCGTGCTTTCGGGTTAAGAGGTTAGGGTTGCATATACGATGTGTCGTCGCCTTTGGTGCTAACGGATTCGGCTGTGCTGCGGTCACCCAAGACCACGCCGTCACCCAAGACCACGCCGTCACCCAAGACTACGCCGTCGCCCAAGACCACGCCGTCGCCCGTGAGCCTATCAAGCGGCATGAATTTAACGCCGTCGCCCATTATGACGCCGTTGCTCGTCATGATGTGGTCACCGAAGATTACGCCGTCCGACCAGATGCTTTTGTCACCCAAGACCACGCCGTCGCCCAAGACTACGCCGTCGCCAAACAGCACGCCGTTCGCGTAAATCTTTTGATAGTTGGTCATGAGTGTCGTGCCGTTCGCGTAAGTGCTTTCGACAATGATGCCTTGCGACCAAGGGCAGAGGCTTCCGGCAATCCAGCTTTGCGGCTTGGGAAGCGAACCGTTCAGCATCCGCGTTCTGGGTGTCGCGTCGGGAGCGATGTCGTCGCGCACGAGGCGCGCGAGTTCGATTGCGCCGCGCACGTTCAGCCCGCCCGCGCCCTGCTCGAACATGTTAAAGCTTGCGATAGGTTGCGCCGTGTAACTCAAAATCGCTTTCACCATATTCGGCGTCAGCTTCGGGTTTGCCTGAAGCATCAGGGCGGCAGTTCCCGCCACCACCGGCGTCGCCATTGACGTACCGCTCATGTACATCATCCGCCGGTGCGCCTTCTGGTCATAACCGACGCTTAAGGATGAATCCTTCGCGGCGATACTGTTACCTTGCGCTTGTGCCGCGATTAACTTGTTACCGGGAGCAACGAGGTCGGGTTTGATGAAGTGGTCGTAGTGGATGACGCCCGCTTCGTCTTCCTCAAACGAGCGCGTCGGACCACGCGAACTGTAAGTCGTGATGGTGTCGTCGCCGCGATAGTCTGTGCCGTAAGTATTGCTCGCGCCGACGGTGATGACCGACGGTTCGTTGCCGGGCGAATGGATTTGCCCGTAAAGCTTTTGACCGTCAACGGTCTTTCCGTCGTTGCCCGCCGCCGCGACGACGACGATGCCGGAAGCGACCAGCATACGCGCCGCGCGGCACAGCGGATCGGTTTTATATGAATCAACGGCGGGTGCGCCGAGACTCAGGTTGACGACGCGAATGTTGTATTGCGCGGCGTTAAGCACAACCCAGTAAAGCGCGCTTAGAACGCTGCTGGTCGTGCCGTTGCCCTGTTCGTCGAGGGCGCGCAGGGAAAGGATGTTCGCACCCGGAGCGACGCCGCGATAAGCATCCGAAACCTTGTCGTTTCCGGCGGCAAGCGATGCGACGTGCGTGCCGTGTCCGTAAGGGTCGCCGGTATTAATCGCTGCGTTGCTCTTGCCTGTAAAATCGAGGTTCGCCACTATGCGACTCACACCCGTCAGCGTGGCGATGCTTGTTCCGGGAACATCCGTCCACACTTCTTGGGTCAACTGGCTCATGCCCTTGAAGGGAGCGAGGACGCTTCCGGGAATGATCTCTTCGGGCGTCGTGCCGGTGGTCATGCCGAAGGTATCGGGCTTGCGCCACGCGACGGCGAGATGGTCGTCGCCGACCGCTTCCTTCTGCCACGCTTCGATGTAATAACGATTGCCTGCGATGAGGTCGAGCGACGCCGAGCGTTGCGAGGCAAAGCGCGTCCACTCGCGTGCGTCGGTGTACGCCGGAACGAATGCGATGCGGCGTTTATTCGCCGCATCGCCGTCGGTGCTAAGGTAAAGCGCACCGTTGTCATTACTCGCCAACCAGAAAGTGTACTTGCCGGTTGACGGCGCAACCAGATAGCCACGCACGCGCGAGCCGTAATTGTCGCCGCGATATGTGGCTTCAAAATCGGTCAGCGTGCGCGTCTCGTCGGCGGCGGCGTTGGCGGGTGCTTCGGCAAACGAGCGGTGTGTCGCGTCAATCCCGGAGTCAATGATGGCGATGCCTATGCCCGCGCCGTCAAGTTCCGTGTTGGCGGCAACCGCCGAACGCATTTCGTTGACGCCTGTCGTCATCGTCAAGTGTCCGGTTGATGAGAGCGGGCGGTCGCGCGAAATATAAGTCACGCCGGGAAGTTCGGCGAGGGCTTCGACTTGGCTTATCGGAACTTCGACGACTTGCGTGCCGAAACTCTCCAAAACTTCGCGGAATTGACCTTTTACTACCGACATCCCGCGCAGAGTTTTGGCGGTTTCCGCACCGTCGAACTGCACGATGACACGCGCCATTTCTTCGCCCGTGTTTTTGGTACTGCCGCCGGGCGTGACGGTTGATGAGTGGCGACCGGGTTTCAAATCCGATGAGATTTTTCCCTTTTTGGATTTGGGGGCAGACGATGAGTTTGTTTTCGCTGTGCCGCCCTTCTGTGCGTTCACGTTCGCCATATTAAATGCGGGGCTACCGAGTGAACAGAGTAAAAGCAGCGAGGTCAGTCTGCGCTTATAGTTGTTTATGAATCTGGTCATGTGTGAAATCCTTTTGTTCTCTCACGATATGAGAGAAGCGTTGACACTTCGGTCAGGCGGCGCGGGACAGATGAGGATGCGCCGTCAAACGCTTGGGCAAGGTTCGTGCCGCCCGCGTTTAACGTTGAAAACGAGAAAACACGGTGCATTTTGCGGGTTTCTTGAAAACTGGAGACAAAAGGCGTAAGACGAATTTTCCGGCAAATTGAATGATGACGGTCAATTTGCCGGATTGAAGCTGACACGAATGAGAGATGAACTGAACGGGTTTTTAGGCAACTTGTTTGCGGGTTTCATAACAGGGAAGATGTGACACACGACGCCCGCAAACCCCGCACCAAGCGCGTTTCTTTCCATTGATTGGTGCGTGATAAAATGACGGCAAATTCAACTACTACGGTTATAAACGTATGGAACAAACAGCCGAACAAAAGCCTTCCGCCAAAGGTTCAACCCGCATCGAACGCGGCATCTATCGGGTCAATTATCCGTCGAACAAAGGTTATCGGGCGTACCTTAAATTCAAGGGTATCGAGTACCAGAAAGTTTTTGCCGAAGGCGGCGACCCGGAACAGGCTCTCGCCAAAGCGCGACAGTGGCGCGAAGATAAATTGCGCGAAATCCAACTGCTGCCCGACGCTGGCAACCCGCTTAAAAAGATTATGAAGAACAACACCAGCGGCATCAGCGGAGTGCGGCGCGGTAAAACGGCATGGATTGCCAGTTGGGTCGAAAAAGGCGTGCTGACTCATCGCTGGTTCGCCGTCAGCAGACTCGGCGAACAGCAAGCCTTCAAGATGGCGTGTCAAACCAGAGCCGATGCCGAAATACGAAACTACGGACAGGTGTTTCAACCTGCCCTCAAAGAGAACATTTAACTTCTGGGAACGGGCTAAACAGCATCCGTTCTGAGGTTAAGCGGCGGCTATTAAGCGGCTTGCGTCACAACTTGTTTGAGTCGTGCGGCGATGTGCGGGACGATGCGGCGCGG
The DNA here is from genome assembly GCA_024330265.1 of Pyrinomonadaceae bacterium MAG19_C2-C3. Classification (GTDB taxonomy): domain Bacteria; phylum Acidobacteriota; class Blastocatellia; order Pyrinomonadales; family Pyrinomonadaceae; genus JANDLT01. The sequence continues at coordinate 17,763 of JANDLT010000074.1, forward strand.
AACGGCGATGGCTTCTTTAATGTGGCGGGCGTGGGTGAAAGATTGACCTCATCTTTTAGGCGATGCTAAGGTTCGTGTTGCCCCACATCAACTTGCTCCTAATTCCTCATTGCTTGTCCAACGAGCATACCGTTTGCTCATTGGATTTACCCTTGTAGTGATACTGAAAGGAAGCTCAAAGATGAAACATACAATCTTGTTAGTATCGCTAGTAGCGATACTTGGCATCGCGTTGGCTGCGGCATCGCTGCCGACTCGTACTTCAACCAGTCTTGCGGCTCCTGTTACCGTACAAACCCTTGATGGCGAGGCGTGCGGTACAGATTCGCCTGATGCGGCATCAGAAGCCCAAACCCAAGCACAAATACAGACGTTCGCCGCTACTTATGTTCCTTCGGCTCCGGGTTCGATTCAGATTCCGGTTCACTTTCATGTGATTACACACTCGAATGGCGGTGGTGTTGTCACCGATGCTCAAATCCAAGAGCAGATAAACGTCATCAACAATTCGTTTGCGGGATTGACGGGCGGCGTGGGTACTAATACGTTTTCCAATTAGCAAGTATGCAATAATAGGATAATGAATAAAGCGATACC
>JANDLT010000075.1 GCA_024330265.1 Pyrinomonadaceae bacterium MAG19_C2-C3
TCGAAGCCGTTTATCGGCGTGGCGAGCAGAAGCACAGGAGATTCGATCATCAGCTACTACGGCATCAGCAAACATAATCGTATTGTCTTCACACCACTGTTCCGGTGAGAGCAGCAGGCAAAGCCTTCTCAAATAAGGTTAAGGGTTTGCGACTCATTTCCAAGCTGCAAAACATCTAAATCGTTTACCATAAGTGGTGTTATCACGACAAAAAAGAGAAGTTGATAGAAAAGTTCAAATGGTTTAGCTTGACGCTTGAAAGCGAGGTGATTGATTAGGTGATAACGACGATGTGCCTTGACCGCACGGCGAAACATTTCGATTCCGGGTGTGCGACCGCCGACATCAGCGAACTGCGTTTGGATAATAAGAATGTGGTGTGGGCTGATGTTACCGACCCGACGGGTCAGGATTTCTTAGACCTCGCGGAAGAGTTTGATTTCCATCCGCTCTCCATCGAAGATTGTCAGAATCTGCACCAGCGACCGAAGATTGAGGAGTATCACGGGTACTATTTCATCGTCGTTTATGAAGCCGCCCTCGCCGGAGAGAACGACGAGTTAGAGTTGCGCGAACTTAACATCTTTCTCGGCGCGAATTTTCTCGTCACGGTTCACACGCGCCCGATACGCGCGATAAATGTCGCCGGGCGTTTGTGGCAGGAATGGACTGACCGCGCCGAACAGGGTTCGGGACTGCTCGCGTATCTTTTGATAGACGCCATTGTTGACGACTACTTTCCGCTGCTCGATATTTTGAGTGAGCGTATGGACGGAGTGGAAGATAAAATCTTCGGCGATTTTCAATCAAACGTCGTCGAAGATATTTTCAGAACCAAGAAACAACTGCTCACCCTGCGTCGTTCGGTGACGCCTCTGCGCGATGTTTTCAACGTCCTGTTGCGACGCGAGCAACCGATTTTCGCGCGTGACACGCTCGTCTATTTTCAAGATGTTTATGACCACATCATTCGCGTCGCGGATACGATTGACAGTATGCGCGAAGTCGTCAGTTCGACGATGGATGCATATCTTTCCGTTTCGGGCAATCGCATGAATCGGGTGATGAAACGACTCACTTCCATCTCGACGATTCTGATGTCCATGACGCTTGTCGCTGGTGTATATGGCATGAACTTCGCCATCATGCCGGAACTCACTTGGCGATACGGTTATGTGTATTCGCTCGCGTCAATGGTCGTTATCGGCGTCGGGCTTTATCTTTACTTGAGAAAAATCGGCTGGTTATAAACAAAATGGCTATGAGCGAAGACATCAAGCACGATAATAGTTTAATCAAAGTTGACCCTGAAATTGGAAACAACGGTCACTTTGCGCGACTCGCCGCCAGCCTCGCGCCCGCCGAAGAACAAGCCAGACACGGCGCGAGTTCTTCAGACTTTAAGATTTCCAAATCCTTTGTTGATGAAGATGCGCTCGGCGCACACCTGTTTGCGATGCCGCATAAAATCGTCGTCGTGCTGGTGCTTCTCGCTCTCTGTTTTATCAGCTTCATCGCGTTCTTAATTGCCCGCTCACCCGCGCCACCTTTATGACTTCATACACATCTCGTCCCGTTCGCTCACCGCTCACGACACACCGCACACGCTTTTCCTTTTCACCTTTGAACAAGATTCATCAGGCGTCGCTTCAAAGCTTGGCGACGCTTGTTTGCCTTCTCTTGATGTTGACCATTGATGCCCGCGCGGTGACGGATGATGCGACGCTGCTCGAAGTCGGCAGTTCGCCCGTCGCCGTCGCATCAAAGACCGTCGCGCCGTCGGAACTCAAAATCGTTTCCTACAACATACGCTGGCGCGGCGGCGAAGATTTACAACGCATCATCGAACTGCTGCGCCGTGACTCTTCAATCGGCGGAGCGCACATCATCGGCTTGCAAGAAGTTGACCGCCACACCAAACGTAACGGCAACGTCAACACCGCCTGCGTCATCGCGGAAGCTTTGGGGATGCACTATGCATGGGCAGCACCGCCGCACCCGCAAGGGAAGGAAGCGAAGACAGGGAAAGAAGCGAAGCGGACGAATCAGCCCGTCGAAGATGAAACCGGAGTCGCCATCTTGAGTTTCTTTCCGATGACGAATGTCGAACGGCACGTTTTACCGAATCCGGGTCCCGGCAAACGGCGACGCGCCGCCATCGGTGCGACGCTCATCATCGGAACGCACCGTGTTCGCGTCTATTCGGTTCACGCCGAAACGCGCATTTCCACGAAAGAGAAGGTGGCGCAATTCGCGCACGTTCTTGATGCCCTCAAACAGCACACGGACGCGACGCACGCCGTTGTTCTCGGTGACTTCAATACATGGCGCGCCGACGACAAGCGCGACACCATCAAACTTTTTACGGATGCGAAGTTTTCGACGCCGTTCAAAGCGGGCGAAGAAACCTTCCGCTTGCGCTTCGTCAACTGGCGACTCGATTGGATTTGGGTGCGCGGCTTTGCTCCGGTGAGTGCCAACGGCGTCGCCCGCGAGATTAAAATCTCCGACCATTACCCGCTCTGGTTGAGGGTGAATTTCAATCAACCATCACCGGCTCAAGACGCGGGGCGAGCAGGTGTATGACGAACAACGCGACGAGATACGCACTGTCCGCGATAAGGGAAATCGCGTAAGTCGCCGCCCGTATATTGAAAGTGGATGCGGAAGGACTGAGACTTATAAACTCATCACGTCGGGCAAGCGATACTCGCGCCCGTCGCGTTCAACGGTGATGTAGTTCCATTTCGGCGACTCGGTGATGACTTCGATTTCGCCGTCCATCACGATGCACGTTTCTTCGGTTTTCGTTCCGGTAATCGAAGGATTCCACGCGAAGGCTTGACGTTCGACGACGACTTCATCGCACGCCGGATGCGCGACCCAATCGCGCGGGCGATACCCCGCCGCACCGCCCTGATGATGTTTATGTTGTTCGCCTTCAAAGCCGTTGGCGGCATACTCACGCCGCGCGACTTCGTACAACTCTTTACCCGTCGCGCCCGGTTTCGTTTTGGCAAACAACGCGGCGTTGACCGCCGCTGTCGCCTGCGTCCGCATCTGTAAATCTTCTGTCATCACGCCACTGCCCGCGCACACGATGCGCGTCAAACTCGCAATCAACCCCGCGCGTCTGGCGCACACGACAATCATTACAATCTTTTCCCAACGCTTAGTCGTCGGCACGGGATGACGAAATCCCGTGAGCCTTTCATCCGCCGCGACGAGTGTGACGAATGTTTGAATGTCATGCGTGGCGAGGGCATCCGTCACACGTCGTGCCACTTCGCGTTCGCTTAATCCGGGTTCTAATCCGCGTGCGACCGCCGCGACCGTCGCGCCCGCATCGTGACCGAGCGCGCGAAAGCGTTCGAGTTCGCCATCGGTCAAACGGTATCTGGTGCGCGCGACTTGTGTTTCGATGATACGCGCATCACCAATGGGCAAATCCGCCGCAAGTTCCGCGCCTTCGGTCATCAATTTGCGCGCGTGTTCGACGACGAGCGCGGGGTTGATCTTGTCGTCTTCCCAGCCATACTCAATCGGTTCGTAATCCAAACCCTTTAGTTCTTCCGTGAGCAAGCGCGGCATCTCGATGCAATCGGCGATAACGAAGCGATGACCATCGGCGCGCACGAATAACGCGCACGCTCCCGCGTCGCGCGATTCGTCAATCGCGCTTCTGCCGCCCGCCGTCGCCCACGCGAAATTGTGTTGTCCGGTAAGCAATACGCCGCCCAAATTTTCGGCGGCGAGCAGACGTGTCAGGCGTTCAACTTTTTCTTCGACTTCTTGTTGTTTAGTCATGATGCGGTGATTGACGTGGCGCGAAGTGGTGTGCGTGGCGAGATGAAAATCGTATGTGTTAATCTTTTGCACGGAGACTTATATCACGACTTTCGTTTGCTCATCCTGCCCAGCATGTTAGCTTAAATCTCCATCACTCACTCGCTATGTTTCACACAAGATGTTTGGTTAAAGGTTGATAAAGACCATGACACGTTCATCCGACATCAGCGAGTTGACCATGCTGCGTGAACTCGCGCCGCGTTACCCGACAGTTGATTTAGCACTCGCGCGCGTGGCGATACTGCGCGCCGAACTGTCTTTGCAAAAAGGCGTCGTGCATGTCATCAGCGACGTTCACGGCGAATATAAAAAGCTGCGCCACGTCGTCAACAATGCTTCCGGTTCGTTGCGCTCCTTCGTGCGGCTGACTTTCGAGAACCGGATGAGCGACGACGAACAACGCGAACTGCTCGCCGTGTTGTACTACCCGCGCGAAGCGATGGAGCATATACGCGCCACCTTCGCGGATGATGCGGCGCGTAGGGCATGGGTCAAACTCACCTTGCGGCGTCAGTTCGAGATTGTGCGTGGACTCGCCAGAAGTTACAGCCACGAACACGTCAGGGCATTATTTCCCGCCGAGCATCTCGAACTGTTTGAAGAACTGTTTATGGAATCATCGGCGGGTCGCGGAACTGCGTACATTGACCGGGTGATTGACGCCCTCGCTGTGTATGAACGCGATTTGACGACGGTGCGCGCGGCGTCGCGCCTTGTGCGAAATCTGACCATCGCGGAGCTTATCGTCGCCGGAGATTTGGGCGACAGGGGAGCGCGCATTGACCACGTTATCGAATACCTGATGCACCAGCCGTGCGTCTCCATCGTGTGGGGCAATCACGATGCGTCATGGATGGGCGCGTGTCTGGGACAGGAAGCGTTGATTGCGACGGTCTTGCGGTTGTCCTTGCGCTATCGCCGTTTGTTCCAACTCGAAGAAGGGTACGGCTTGATTCTCTCGCCGCTCGAACGTCTCGCGCGCACGGTTTATGCCGACGATGAGGCGCAGTGTTTCAAATCGAAAGCGTCGGGCTTGCGCGACGATTTACTTATGGCGCGAATGCAAAAAGCGATTGCGATTATTCAATTCAAACTCGAAGGGCAAACGATTCGCCGTCATCCCGAATGGGACTTGGAAAACCGCAATCTGCTTCATCGCATAGACCACGCGGCGGGGACAGTCGAGATTGACGGGCGCACTTACGCGATGCGCGACATGCACCTTCCGACGGTGAATCCCGATGATCCTTACACGCTCTCAAACGAAGAGCGCGAATGTATGAACCGTTTGCGCGAATCGTTCACGACGAGCGCGCGTTTGTGGGAGCATCAATCTTTCGTCGTCAAACACGGCACGATGTGGACGCACCGCGACGATGCGCTTATCTTTCACGGCTGCCTTCCGGTGGACGCGGCGGGCGCACCGCTCGTGCTTTCGATTGATGGAGTGGAGCAGAGTGGGCGCGCGTTGTTCGACACGATGGAATCAATGATTCGCCGTGCGTTTCGACGCGGAGCGGAAAACGTCGGAGACGATGCGGATTGGCTCTGGTATTTCTGGTCTGGAGCGCGTTCGCCTCTGTTCGGCAAAAATTTGATGGCGACGTTCGAGGGCTATTTCGTCGCGGATAAACAATCGCACGTCGAAATCAAAAATCCTTATTTCGACCTCATACACGACCGCGAATTTTGTCGTCGTGTGTGCCGCGAGTTCGGGATGCAGGAAGACGGTTTAATCGTCAACGGACACATTCCGGTTAAGGTCGAAGCCGGAGAACAGCCCGTCAAACGAAGCGGAAACGCGGTGACGATTGACGGTGCTTTCTCCGAAGCTTACGGCGACCGGGGTTTTACTTTGATACTCGCGCCGGAGCGCATCGCACTCGCCGAGCATTATCATTTCGAGTCAATCGCGGACGCGATAACCGAAGGCGCGGACATCGTGCCGAAGGTGACGACGGTGCGCGCATATGACAAGCCGCACACGGTCGCGGACACGGAACAGGGTGAGAGCGTGCGCCGCAAAATCGCCACTCTCGAACGCCTCATCTTCGCGTATGAACAGGGCGAGATACGCGAAAGCTAAACGTTGAATATGCCCGAAGATTGAGCGGATTATTCAAACGTGAGTCTCCATGATTCGCGGCATCAGCACCACGAATGAAAATAGAACGACCTCTGTCAGATTGATTTAGGTGCGCTCTATTTTCATGAGAGTTCGACGTAAGCAATCAGCCACGTTAGTGGCGATACAGTCATAGCCCACGGCTGACGCCGTGAGCTATGACTGTATTGCCACTTGCGGGCAATGGCACTAAGTTAAGGTTGTTTGGAGGCGGGCTATGCCCGCCTTCCCCGCGCATGGCGGGCATAGCCCGCCTCCAAACGGGCGATTATTTTCTTAACTTAATACCATTGCCCTTGCGGGGCTTCTGATTCCTTACTTGCTTCGTGAGCGTAAAACCGTCCGCCCCTTGACCGGCAGGGCGGTGAAGTCGGCGGTTTCGTTCGTTGTGACCCCGCCGAAGGTGCGCGTCGCGGGCGAGAAGCGATGCCCGCGTGCGCTGACGCTTACCTGATAGATGCCGCCCGCCGCGAGGGTAAAGCGGTAGTGTCCGTTGGCGTCGGAGACGGTCGTCGCTTGCGCCGAACCGCTCACGCGCACCGAAGCGTTGGCAATGCTTGCCCCGCGCCCGTCGCGCACCGTTCCCGCGATGACGACTTCATCCGCCGTCGGCAACGGCATAATCGAAAACTCCGATGTGTTGCCTTGCGCGTCGGTCGCCGTCGCCGTCACGAAGCTCCCGGCGGGGGCGGTGACATCGGAAAAAGTAACGGCAAACGATGCGTCACCGTTGGCGTCGGTGGTCACGGATGTCGCACCGACGAAGACTTGCCCTTCGGCTTCGGTGGGACTGGCAGAGAGATTGTAGAAAAACTCAAGCGTGAAAGTTGAGTTGGGCGTTGAGGTGAGACTGCCGCGTGCAATCGTGCTTCCTTGAAAGGCTGCCGCCACGATGGGGAAGTTTTGCAGATTGTTCGCGCCCGTGTCGCTGTCCGGGTCAACTTCCGTCGTCGCCTGATTGTCGCCGTCGTTCGGTGTGATGCCGTCGTTGCCCAAATCAATTCCGAGTCCGCCGTTGGCGTAAATCGAATTGCGCGTGATTCTGTTTTGCGTCGCGTTGTTGATGAGGGCGATACCGGCACCGGAATTGGCGGTGATAAGGTTGGCTTGTCCCGCCGTCACGCCGCCGATTGTGACTTGTGAAACTCCGTCAAGCAAGATGCCGCGTCCGCCGTTCGGGGCGGGCGTGACGCCATCGGCACGCACACCGATGTAGCAACCTTGAATCGTCGTGAGGGCGGGTGTTGTCGGTGGAACGCCCGCGACTGAAATAGGTGACGTGTAAGTTGTCGGGGATGTAAAGAGAAGAACTTGTGACGTGAAAGCGGAGAGAGCGTTGCCGCTAAAATTACCGATTGATAAACCTCTGACATTGAGAAAACTGCCGAGTGTACCGGGAGAGGATGGAATGTTACTCACCGTCAAGCCGTTTGCGCCGCTACCCGCGTTCGTGCCGTCGAGTTCGATGACGGGGGCGAAAGTCGTCGGGTCGAAACCGGATTGCGTCGTCCCGTCAATCGTCACGCCGTTGGTGATAACGGGCAACGCGCCGTTTCCACTGCTCGTGCCGTCGCCGTTCGCGCCGACGTTAAACCTGTAAGGTGCAGTCCCGGAAAGCGTGAAGGCGATGCGGTCATATTCACGGGTGTTGTTTGAATCGGTTATCGCCTGCCGCAAGCTGCCCGTTCCGGCGTCGCCGGTATTGGTAACGGTGAACGTCGTCGCTCCGTCAATCAGGACGCGCAAAGCGTCGTCGCCGCGATCCGCGACGTAGATGCGATTGGTCGTCGAATTAACGGCGATGCCTTCGGGATTCGTGCCGGTTGGGAAAGTTCCGGCATCACTACTGTTCTGTGATTGTCGAACGATGCTTCCGGCTGTATCAAGGATGGTGATGTCATTAGAGCCGTAGTTAGCGACGTACACCGCGCCGATTACATCACCGATGGTGCTTGCCGGAGCATTGCCGCTACGTGAAGCGATGGTGCGCGGTTCGGTTCCGACCGCCGTCGTCGTGGACACCGTGTTGCTGCCGCCGTTGATGACGGTGACGCTGTTGCTGCCGCTGTTTGCGACATAGATGTTATTGATAGTCGGATTGACGGCGACGCCATAAGGGTTCGCGCCGACGGGTACGGTCGCGGTGACGAGGTTCGTCGCGCCGTCAATCACGGAGAGCGTATCGTTGACGGGCGCGGCGGTCGCAGCGTCGAAATTGGCGACGTAGATTCTGTTTGTCGTTGCATTGACCTCGATGCCGCGCGGATTCGCGCCGACCGTGACGTTCGCCGCGAGCAGGGAATCAATCGAACCGTCAATGACCGACACCGTGCCGTTGCCGTAGTTAGTGACGTAAATGCGATTAGTCGTCATATTGACGGCGACGGCGAACGGTTGCGCGAAACCCGTGACGGTCGCGGCGATGGTGTTGTCGTTGAGATTGATAACGGTGACGGTATTGGCGTTAAAATTCGGGACGTAGAGTTTGTTTGTCGTCGTGTTGACGGCGAGTTCGGTCGGACCGTCGCCGACGACGAGGGCGTCAATGACGGCGGGCGTTGACGGGTCGGCGTCAACGGCGACCTCGTTGATGTTGTCAATAATGGAAACCGAATCGCCCGCGAAGTTAGCGACATAGGTACGATTGCGCGTCGCGTCAACGGTCACGCCGTTTGGTTCATCACCAACCGGAATTGTTTTGAGAAAAACGACGCACGCGAAGCTGAGAACAGCGAAAGCGAGAACGAAAGAGCCGATTAGAGCGCGGGTTGCCCGTGGTGACATGTAAAGAGATTCTCCTGATAAAGTTGATTGACGAAGTTGTATTGGTGGAAATCAGTGGAAGCCCGGAACGACGGTCGAGGCGTGACAGCCGGAGTGGAAACCGACGATACAAGATGCTGTATTTGGCGGAACTGTGTCAAACGACAATCGGATGTCGCAACATATACCGGAACACACGAAAGGCAATCTCAACATCTTGTGGTAAATGGTGCGAAGTTTCCGTTAGAAGATGCGCTGTGAGCGTGACTCAGCGAGCGTAATAGCCGGGTCGGGTGCGTGCGATTAAATCCGGGCGGGCGACTTCGACGCGAATCGTGCGCCATGCTCCGTCGCGTTTGCGGTTGCCCGAAGCTTGATAGGTGATGCTGTACAGGGCGCGCATGTCGGCGGCGACTTCGGCGTAAAGTCTGCCCATATCTTCGAGGCGGCGTATGTCGTGAAGTCTGCCCCCCGTGCGCCGCGCGATGGCTTCGAGGCGGACGCGCGCCGATGTGTAAAGCGCGGTTTGTTGTGGAGTCAAAGTGGTCTGCATCTTCTGCGTTCCGTCGGGCAGGGCGAGCGGGTAAATCGTCACGCCCTGCCGGTCAGCCGTATCAAGCACGCCGTTGAGCAGAGGACTCGCTTCCGGGTTGATGAGGGCGATGGCGGCTTCGTTCGTCGTCGCAGTCGCGGTCGCGGCGCGGTCGAAGCGACTCGCTTTAGAATCAACGCCGTCGGTTAAAACGACGATGGCTTTGCGTCGCTTGCCTTCGGTCGCCAGTTGCGACAGGGCGAAGGTCAGCGCGTCATACAACTCCGTGCCGCCGCCGCCACTGGCGAGGCTAATCTCCTCCGCGATTTTGCGGCGGTCAATCGTGAACTTGGCGAGCAGTTTGGTTTTGTCGTTGAACGCGATAAGACAAATCCGGTCTTCGGGCGCAAGGGCGTCAATGAAGCGCAAGGCGGCTTGTTTGAGCGTCGTGCGAAACGATGTGGTCGAGCCGGACATATCGAGCAGCAACACGAGGCTAAACGGCGCGTCGGTTGTGGCAAAACTCGTCACGGTCTGCTTTACGTCGTCTTCATAAATCACAAAATCGTTTCCGCTCAAAGTCATAATCGGTCGCCCTTGACGGTCGGCGACACCGACATTGAGTTGGACGAGATTCGTTTGAAAATCAATGACATCATCCGTGCCGTCTTGCGCGCGGGCATCGAGCGTGAAGGCAAGAATTGACGCGAACACCACGCACGCGCACAAAGCAAAGCGCGTGAAAAAAGCGGCGCGCGGAGAAGTTCGATGACTGATAAGCGAAAGCATTGACATAACTTTTAATGTTGAAGCGAACGACGACAAAATAACGGGTGACGCGAATTAAGATTTTGGAAACTTCAAGCTTTGATGCGGGTTGGCGCGAGTTGTTGCCACGTCGGTCAAGCTTCCTTTTGCTCTTTGGGCATGGAACAAACTAAAGTGCTGCCTATCGCAATCAACATCATAATCAATCGCGCAACCAAATCGTAATCTCTAAACCGTTCGCTTTGGTCGTCGCGTATAAGTCTAGCTATGAGCCTTGAAATTCACACGGAAGATAAACCCGACTTCGCCGATTTTATCGGGCGGCGCGACTTTCTCGGCTTGCGCCGCGAAGTCAAAAACTTTACACCCGTCGAACTCGCAGATCTTATCGAAGAACTGGAAACGGAAGATCAAGTTATCGTTTTCCGTTTGCTGCCGCGCGAAGACGCGACCGAAGTGTTCGAGTACTTGCCGCTCGATGAACAGGAAGATTTACTGAAAGCGATGGCGCAAGAACAGGTCGCGTCCATTCTAAACGACATGTCGCCCGATGACCGCACGTTGTTGTTGGACGAACTGCCCGCATCGGCGACGCGCCAACTCTTGACTTTATTGACGCCGACCGAACGCCATATAGCCATCACGCTGCTCGGCTACCCGGAAGGCAGCACGGGACGTTTGATGACGCCTGATTATGTGCGCGTCCTCGCGGATTGGACGGTACAACACACGCTCGACCACATACGCAAACACGGGCGCGACAGCGAAACCCTGAACGTGATTTACGTCGTTGATGACAAAGGCGTGTTGATTGACGACATACGCATACGCGAATTTTTGCTTGCCGACCCGAACGCCCATGTAGATGATTTGATGGACAATCGCTTCGTCGCCCTCAAAGCGACGGATGACCAGGAAACGGCGGTCGCGGTGTTTCGTCGTGAAGACCGCACGGCTTTGCCCGTCACCGATACACTCGGCGTGCTTATCGGCATCGTCACGATTGACGACGTGTTGGATGTCGCGGAAGCGGAAGCGACCGAAGACATACAGAAAATCGGCGGCATGGAAGCCCTCGATGAACCGTACATGGATGTCGCTCTGAGCCAGATGATTCGTAAGCGCGCCGTGTGGTTGGTGGTCTTGTTCATCGGCGAGATGTTGACGGCGACGGCGATGGGATTCTACGAAGAAGAAATCTCGCGCGCCGTCGTCCTCGCGTTGTTCGTGCCGCTCATCATCTCATCGGGCGGCAACACGGGTTCACAAGCCGCGACGCTCGTCATACGCGCCCTCGCGCTCGGCGAAGTCACGATACGCGATTGGTGGCGCGTGATGCGGCGCGAAGTCGTGTCGGGTCTGGCACTCGGTTCGATTTTAGGTTTAATGGGATTCGCGCGCATCGGGTTGTGGTCGGCGTTCTCCGATGTTTATGGCGAACATTGGTTTCTCATCGGACTGACGGTCGGCTTTTCGCTGTTCGGTGTCGTGCTGTGGGGAACGCTTTCAGGTTCGATGATGCCGCTCCTCATGCGTCGTTTGGGATTCGACCCCGCGACTTCAAGCGCGCCGTTCGTGGCGACGCTGGTTGATGTCACAGGCTTGCTTATCTATTTCGGTCTTGCCGCCATTATCCTAAGTGGAACGCTGCTTTGAAATCGTCGTTTATGAACCAAACACGCATTGTGCGACCCGACACGCAAAGCCGCGCCACACACATCATTCCGCTTGTCTTAATCTGTGTGACGACGTGCATCATCGCGTCATGCACATCATCATCAACATCTTTCACCAATCCGAAAGCGACGGGTACGGCAGCCACCTTTGCGCGTAACTGCGCGATATGTCACGGCGCGGACGGAGCAGGCAAAGTAATCAATCGCGTCGCCGTGCCGTCACTGCGCGAAGGGCGCGCCGCGACCGCCGATGATGCGAAGTTGAACCACCAAATCACCAACGGCGGAAACGGTATGCCCGCCTTCGATTCACAACTAAGCCGCGCCGAAATCGAAGGACTCGTCAAATACATCAGGGAAGAACTGCAAAGGAATTGAATCACTCACCTAACGCAGTGGAGCGGCTGTGCCGCCTGATGTGCGGAAAGGCTGTGCCTTTCCGTACCGCCCTCAGAAAATCATGGCGGCTACGCCGCCCGCGTGCGAGGCGTAGCCTCGAAGACCTTCTATATGCTTCACGGTGAGGCGAAGCCCCACCGCACATCGGGCGGCAGAGCCGCAAAACTTCGTTGCCGCGTAAGGTGAGTGAATCATTGATTCATCGGCTCATTGATTCAATTAAGGACAAGGGCAACCGCTATTGAGTCAATGAGCCGATGAATCAATGAACCAATTCTTACAAGGCTTGGCGCGGTGGAACGATGACGTTGGCGATGAGTAATCCGGTCGCAAGGGCGACGGCGACGAGAAGCATTTGGAAGGCTGTTTCGATGCCGGAAAGCACGTCGCGTTCGATGAATTTAAGAAAGCTGCCGAAGCCTATGCTGCCCGGTACGAGCAGCAAGATACCGGGTACGAGCGTCACGGATGCCGGTTGATTTCTGAGTCGCGCGCATAAATTACTCGCCGCCCCGATGACGATTGCGCCGACGAACGCGCCGAGTTGTTGACCGAGCAAGTAAGCTCCCGTGCGCGCCCCGCCGAACGCCAACCAACCCGCGAGTAAAATCCAAACGGCATCTCGCGGGCGGGCTTTCAACAACACGACGAACGCGAGCGGGGCGACGATGAGCGCGACATAGAGCGTCCACGTCGGAAGCGGTACGGGTGCGAGATATAAATCGGCGGGCGGTAAAAAGTTTTGGATTTGCGAACCGAGCGCGACGCCGAAACCGAGTTCAAAGAACACCAATCCCGCGCTCATCAAACTCGCCGTCCCGGAAATCAAGTTGCGCGTGGCGAGTTCGCGGATGCCGGTCGTCAGTGTCAGTCCCGGTATAAGCACGATAAGCCCGGCGAGCGTCGTGATGTAGAACGAAAGCGGATCGAGAATTTGCATCGCGGCGACCGCAATCACCGATGCGAAAATCGCGGCGGTCGCTTCAAACAACCGCGCCGTATTGGTTGAACGCCCCGTGAGCGACGCGAGCGCACCGAGCATCAAGCCGATAACGCCCGCCGCCAAAGCTTCACGCCAGCCGCCGCCGAAAAACTGCGTCGAAGCACCGGAAGCCAAGCCGAAACTGAGCGTCGTCATCCATGCACCGTAACGCGGCGGAGCGGCGACGAACGTATCAACGAGCCGCGAACCTTCCGCCGCATCCAATGAGCCGCGAATCACCGAACCCGCGAGGTCGTCGAGCAGTACGAGTTTTTCTAAATTGACTTCGCCCGGTTCGACGCGAATCAAAGCGGTGCGGTGTTCTTCCGGTCGCCCGAACGACGCGAAGATTCCGGTCGGCGTCGAAAGAAATTCGCCTTCGAGTCCCAAGCGATTGAGGATGAGTTTCATCGCCTGTTCGAGGCGGTGCGTCGGCGTGCCGTAGCGATGCAAAGCCTGCCCAAGCTTGATAATAAAGCGTATGCGCGCATCGGCAACGTCTTCTGTGTCGAACGTCGCTATCACCGCCGGTGCTTCTTCTTGTTCCGTAGCCTGATTCATAACTTCAATTCACATCTTTTCGCCCGGATTGATATTCGTCGCGGGTTCGATATGCACCACCACATCGGAGACGTTGAGCGCGGGGTTGGCGCGCAAAGCATCCGTCACCTCGTGCGCGATTTCATGCCCGCGCCACACGGGGAGCGCGCCGTTGACTTCGACGTGTATATCAACGAGGTAACTGAAGCCGAGTTTGCGGACACGACATTTTTCCGTTCGTTCGACGCCGCCGACGGTTTCCGCCGTCTCGCGTATCGCATGGATGAAAGCGGCGGGCGGCAATTCGTCCATCACTTCCGCCAACGACGAACGCATGAGCCTGACGCCGTTCGTGCATATCACACCCGACGCGAGAAGTGCCGCCCAATCATCGGCACTCGCATAATCTTCGCCGCCGATGACGCCGATGAGTATGCCGACGAATGCCGCCGCCGACGTAATCGCATCCGAGCGTTGATGCCACGCTTCGGAAGCGAGCGACGAACTGTTGACCGCGTGACCCGCGTGCGCGATGCGACGAAACAGAATTTCTTTGACGATGACGACGCCGACGAGTACGAACAACGTGAACGGGCGCGGCACGGAATGCGGAGTCAAAATCTCGCGCACGCTCTGCACCGCGATGACGACTCCGGCGACGAGGACGACGAGGGCGACGACGAGAGCCGCCAGCGTTTCGGCGCGTCCATGCCCGAACGGGTGATTATCATCCGGCGGAATCGCCGCGAATTTCAACCCGCCCCACACCGCGACCGACGTAAAAATATCGAGCATGGATTCGATGCCGTCGGCAATCAGAGCATATGAATTGCCGACGAAGCCGGACACCAATTTAATCAACGCGAGTCCCATGTTGATGAAAATGGAAGCGACGATAATGCGCGTGGCACGCTCGGTTTGCGACATGTGAGCGATTGTAACAGTCAGAAACTTTGTAGGGGCAAGGGCTTGTCCCTGCCCGCTGTTCGTTAGAAACAAAGACACGGGCAGGGACAAGCCCTTGCCCCTACGTTCTTGACTTCGTTTGCGGTAAGCTTTTCGTTATCAATGAACACACAAAGCGCGAATGATGAAAGTTTGATTGGAGATATGACGGGCGAAGTGCGTTTGCGCTTCGATGCCGGAACACTGATTCTCGAAGGCGTCGGGCATGATGCCGTCGGTGTCAGTGTGCCGCGTGCGTTCGCGTGGGATGAGCGCGTGCGGCGGTGGCGCGCTCCGGCGCACAAGTATCGCCAAGTTTTCGCCGAACTCGTCCGCTCGAACATCAAGCATACGGACGATGCGCGTGGCTATCACGAATTCGATTTCATCCCGAAGACGAGCCTCAATCCGCGCCCGTATCAACATCAGGCTATCGAAGCTTGGCGCGCGGCGGGGCGGCGCGGCGTGGTCGTGCTTCCGACGGGTGCAGGCAAAACCCTTGTCGCGGAAATGGCGATTGCCGATGTGCGCCGTTCGACGCTCATCATCGTGCCGACGATTGATTTAATGAATCAGTGGTACGACGTTCTGCTCGCGCGCTTCGATGCCGAAATCGGTTTGATTGGCGGCGGCTATTTTGAAATCGGGGCGATTACGATTACGACTTACTCATCGGCGTTTCGCATCATGGAACGACTTGGAAATAAGTTCGGGTTGCTCATCTTCGATGAATGTCATCACCTGCCAAGCGACGTGTATCGCTATGCCGCCGAACTCTCAATCGCACCGTTCCGGCTTGGCTTGACCGCGACGCCCGAACGCGCCGACGAAGCCCATCACTTACTCGACGAACTCATCGGCGCAACCGTCTTGCGGCGCGAAGCTCAAGAGTTTGCCGGAGAATATCTTGCCGATTACAAACTCGTCCGCGTCGCGGTTGAACTGACCGACGATGAGCGGGTCGAATACGACCGGGAACGAATTATCTACCGCGACTTTCTCACCGCGTCGCGTATCAACTTCGCGTCGCTCGACGGCTGGCAACACTTCGTGATGTTGAGCGCGCGGAGCGAAGCCGGACGGCGCGCGATGTTCGCCTATCGTCAATCCAAGCGCATCGCTTTAGGAACGGAAGCGAAGCTTATTGCGCTTGCGGACATCTTCGCCCGTCACCCCGATGAACGCCTTATCGTATTCACCGCCGAAAATGAAATCGTGTATCGCATCTCAAGCCAGTTTTTAATTCCCGCGATTACACACGAAACGCCCATCAAAGAACGCCGCGATTGGCTGCACGCATTTAACGCGGGCGAAGTCCTCGCTCTCGCCACATCAAAGGTTCTCAACGAAGGCGTCAACATCCCCGAAGCATCGGTCGCGGTCGTGCTTTCCGGCTCGGGTTCGACGCGCGAACACATTCAACGCCTTGGGCGCATACTTCGCCCCGCACCGAACAAGCAAGCCGTACTCTACGAAGTCGTCACGACGAACACCGCCGAAGAACGCATCAGCGAGCGACGCTCGAACGCCAGACAGTTTCAGACAAACGAGTGATTCGGTTTTAAGATTTCAAGTCGTGGAAGAGTGAAAGAAAACCGGAATGAAGCGACAAGACAACTCGAATTTTCATTACGGAGATTTCGTTTGGGATGCCGAGAAAGCGGCTGCTAATATCGTCAATCACGAAGGCGTAACTTTTGAGGAAGCGACGACCATTTGGGACGATGCGTTTTACATTGACTTTTACGACCCTGACCATTCTTGGGAAGAACACCGAATTATCGCGGTCGGTATGTCTTCGCTTCAACGTCTGTTAATCGTTTCGTTCACTGATAGAGAAGATTTGACCCGCATCATCACCGCAAGGAAATTGGATTCCGGCGAACAACGAATATATGAAAACAAAAAGAATCAAGCCTGAAAATGAAGACACGATGCGCGAGCATTACGATTTATCGAATCTACAAGCGCGGCATTTAGGTTCGGGTTGGCGTGGACGAAACCCGTTCGCACCGGCGCGCCGCAAGGCAGCTGAAACATTTGTCGTCGAGTTGACCGCGCAAGAAGCCCAAGCGATTGCTGAAATAGTTGATTTGCTTGCGGTCGAGACGTTCGATTTTGCGGACGTGACAGGCATCAGCGAAACTAAAGCCAAACGATTACTGTCGAAAGCCCGCCAAGCACTCGCCAAGATGGACGCAGCTTAAAATTCTCATGATATGCAAAATCTATGTTGACCGCTGACCTCGCGCAAAGTTGGCAACGCAATGGGCGCGTGTTTCCGAAACTCGTCGAAGCCGACGATGCGACGCTTTTACAAACCGCCGCCGAGTTAATCGGCATCGTGCGCGATAACTACGAGCGTTCACGCGCGGATTTGGAAGCCGCGCTTGATGCTTACGTCGGTACGGGAACGGATTACCGCATCCTGCGCGGACTCATCAAACTCCTGACCGACGTTTGCACGTTTGAGACGCAGAGCCGACATGAACCGTCAGAGATTCGGCAAAAGGTGTTTCTTCAGGCGCGGGCGCGGCATCCCATCTCAAGCTCGAACACACAGGATGAAACGTCATTGATTGAGAATGCACGCGCCGCCGTTCTCGCGGAAGTCGCGCGCCAACTCGCGTGTTCGGTTGATGAAATTGAGCAGGGTTTGTACGCCGACTTATCAAGCGCGCAACGGCTTGTGATGTTTGACGAACCCGACGCCGCGAGTCTGCTTGAGCGATACAATCTCGCTCAGGCACAAGCCGTTTTATATCGCGCCGTCGAGATGCGTTTGAGCGTCGCCCCGCAGGAAGCCGTTCACGCCCGCGCTATCTTCGACGCGATTAAAGCCTACGGCTTAGTTCATACCATCGCGGGTTCGGCGCACGCGGGTTATGAAGTCACGCTCACGGGTCCCGTTTCGATGTTTCATCGTTCGCAAAAATACGGCATTCAGATGGCAGTGTTTCTGCCCGCGTTGTTACTGTGTCGGGGTTGGTACATGCGCGCCGAAATCGCGGCGAAGAACAAGGACGACCGCCACACGAAACCCCACGCGAATCTGATTTATGAACTCAACCACGCGCAGGATGATTTGCATTCACACCTCTTGCCTGCGCCGCGCGTCTCGCATGAACTGCCGGAAAAGTTACTGACGACGTGGGAGCGCGGCGGGGGAGCGTGGACGCTTGCGCCGAGTGTGGAAGTTATAGATTTAGGCGCGAGCGCGTTCGTGCCTGACCTCGTGGCGGAACATATAGGCGGCAAGCGTGTGTACATCGAAGTCTTCGGTTTCTGGACGCCCGCGCATCTCGCCGCGCGCATCAAGGATTTTGAGCGCGAGCGTTTTTCCGACTGGCTTATCGTCGCCACCGACGAACTAAGGTGCAGCCGTGACCCGGCGGCGATTGCGTCGCCGCACGTCCTGATTTGCAAAGCGACTCTGGACGCTGCGCTGGTGCGTCTGAAACTCGATGAAGCGGCGGGGCTTGAAACCCCTTTCGATGTTCCCGCCGCGAAAAAGAAAAAGGGCGGAAGTCGCAAGAAAACTTCCACCCCGAAATCTTAAAAGCTTGAGTTAAACTAACGTGAGCCTCAATGATTCGCGCATCACCACCACGAATGAAAATTGAGAGGCA
>JANDLT010000076.1 GCA_024330265.1 Pyrinomonadaceae bacterium MAG19_C2-C3
CGTCGGTCGGCGGGCGGAAGCCCGCCTCTAAACAAAAGTTGTTTGATGTGGTTAGACGCAAATGCAAACCGCTATAATACCGGCGATTTCATATTCAATGTCACGCTAAAGTTAGCGCAAAATTAAAGAGGGTTAATCTCATGGCGGTTCTGGTCACAGGCGGCGCGGGCTACATCGGCAGTGCGACGGTGGAGATGCTTCGCGCGCAAAAACGCGAAGTCGTCATCCTCGACAATCTCGTTTATGGACACCGGGAAGCGGTGTTTCCCGACACGCCGTTTTACGAAGGCAACATCGGTGATGCCGAACTCGTGAAACGGATTTTGGGCGAACACGACATAGAGGCGTGCGTGCATTTCGCGGCTTATGCTTACGTCGGTGAATCGGTCACGAAGCCTGCGGTCTATTATCAAAACAACGTCGTGCAAGGCTTGCGTTTCCTGACGACGCTCACGGAAGCGGGCATGAAGCGCATCGTGTTCTCTTCGACGTGCGCGACTTACGGTGAGCCGCAACGCTTGCCGCTCGATGAAACGCACCCGCAACATCCGACTTCGCCTTACGGCGCGTCGAAGCTGATGTTTGAGCGTATCATGCAGGATTTCGACACGGCTTACGGCTTACGTTTCGTCGCGCTTCGTTATTTTAATGCGTGCGGGGCGACGCCTGAGCGCGGCGAAGACCACGACCCGGAAACGCACTTGATTCCGCTTGTCTTGTGGGCGGCGCAGGGCAAACGAGCGCACATCTCCGTCTTCGGCAGCGACTACGACACGCCGGACGGAACGTGCGTGCGTGACTACATTCACATCACGGATTTGGCGAGCGCGCACCTCGCCGCCCTCGATTATTTGCAGAACGACGGCGCGTCAACCGCCATCAATCTCGGCAACGGGCAAGGCTATTCAGTCTTGGAAGTAATTGAAACTGCGCGTGAAATTACCGGCAAACACATCGAAGTCAAAATGGAGCCTCGACGCGCGGGCGACCCTTCGCGCCTCATCGCGGACGCGAAGAAAGCGCGCGAAGTCTTGGGCTGGCAGACGCGCTACCCCGCGCTGAAAGAGATTATCGGTACGGCTTGGGCGTGGCACGAAGCGCACCCGAACGGTTACGAATCGAGTTGAAGCATCTCTTGCCGTAATGCTTCGCGTAAGTTGATGACGATGCTTCCGGCGGCGACCGTGTAGCGACGAAAATCGAACGTCGTAATCGCGGCGACTCCGCGCCCCGTCGAGGTCAGGAAAATCTCGTCGGCTTCGGTTAAGTGCGCGAATTCATATATGCCTTCGACAATGGGAATGCTCAACGCGGCGGCGAGGCGCATCACGCAAGAGCGCGTCGTTCCTGCCATCGCGCCGCACGCCAGAGTCGGAGTATAAAGCGTGCCGTCGCGCGTCCAGAAAAGATTGGCGAGCGTCGCGCTTGTGACTTCGCCGCGTTCATTGAGCATCACGGCATCATCGAAGTCGCGGGCGCGGGCTTCTTCCCACGCGAGCAGATAGTGAAGGTAGTTCGTGGTTTTAAGTCCCGCGAGCGGTGAGAGCGTGTTGAGGCGATAAGGCGAAACGGTCAACGCGAGTCCCTGTGTTTCAGTCGTCGCAGAACTTTCCGAAAGGTTTGAACGGCGCGCGGCGGTGGCGATGAGTAAATCGGTAAAGCGTTCATCTTCGCTGCCTTCCGCGACGCGCCATAAACCCGGCACGGTGCGCGGCGTCTTGCGCGCGAGCAGCATTATGCGGGCGCGTCCCTGTTCGACCTTGTTGGCGTCGAGAATCGTTTCGAGTTGTTCGCCTGTTCCGGCTTCCGTCCATTCATCGGTCACGACGTGGATACGCGCGGCGTGTTCGACGAGTCGCGCCCAGTGCGCGTGCCACTGAAAAGCCCTCCCGCGATTAACGGCGATGGTGGTGAACACACCGCGCCCGTAAAAAGAGTTTTCCGAAAAAGCGGCGAGTTGGGCTTGCGTCGCTTTAACGATGCGCGCGTTGAGATTGATGTGAGCGTCCATAATCTAGAAGCCAGCTCAAAAATGTTTTTCTCTCTGCGTGTCTCTGCGTCTTCAACTCTGCGGTACTCTGCGTTAAAGATTCTTTTGACGCAGAGTACCGCAGAGGGCGGACGCCGAAGGCACGCAGAGTCTTCAATCAAAAGCTATTTTTGAGATAGCCTGTAAGCATAACGTCAGGCGCAACGTAAGACAAAGGAAATTATCCACTAATCACACGAAGCAAAACCGGATTTCTTTCGGTGTTTCTATTCGTGTTGTTTCGTGTGATTCGCGGATAAAAAACCTTAATCGGTACTGTGTGTTGAAATGTAAGCTAAGGTGAAGTCGTCGTTTGATGATGTGACGAGGCGCGGGTTCTGATTGAACGCGGTTTCAATTTGGACGCGGCGGCGCATGTAAGCGCAGACTTCGCCCGCCGTTATGAGCCGGTCGCGGTTGGCGTCGGCTTTGCCTCTCAGCCCTTCGAGTAAAGCCCACGTAAAGATGCCGTGACCGCCGCCCCACAAAGTGCATTCACGCGAAGGTTCGCTGGTGTCCGATGAAGTGAGAACGATGCGCCCCGCTCCGGCGAAAAGTTTCGCGGCGTAAAGATTGATGAGGTTGTTTTCTTGGACTTCGCCGCGCAACGTCGTCATTCGCTCGCCCGTCACGCCCGCGCTGTGACACGCATCGAGAAACACGATGACCCGTTCAGCTTGAAGCTGATTATCAATCGTGTTCTTGAGTTCCGTCATCGGAAGGGCGGTGCGCGCGGCGTCCGAGAGTTTCGTATCGTGCATCAAGAAGTAGAGCTTTTGCGGATTGTTCGGGTCGGGCGAACCGTGTCCGGCGAAGTAGAAGAAAACCAAATCTTCCGCGCGCGGGCGGGCAAGAAATTTTGTCAACGCCTCGCGCACAGCCTGAAGCGTCGCGGCGGAATCTTCGAGGTACAAAATATCTCCGGGCGCGAATCCGCCGCCTTCCGGCTTTTGCAAAAACTCGCGCACCGCGCGTGCATCGGTCGTCGCATACCGCAAATCCGTGAGGCGATTCATGCTGCCCCGCCGGTCGGTATAAGAGTTAAATTTGTAGTCGGACACGCCGATGATGACGGCATATTTGCGACCTTTGAACGGCGCGACATCTCCGGCGGGCGTGCCGCCGTTCGTCGTGTTATTCGCGGCGGGGCGCGTGACGGGTAAGGTCAATCGCGTGAGATTACCGTTCCCGTCGGCGGCTTCGAGCGTCACTTCGGTCGCCCGCGCGTCAAGTTCAAGCGTCGTTGAGAAACTGCGCGGCGCGGTGGTCGCACAGCGCACGCTCGCATCGGCGGCGGGCGGAGCGGAAGATAACGTGATTTTGCGATTCTCGATTGTCAGTGTCACCCCACCGTCAGAATCTTCGGCGATGCTGCCCGCGATTTTCAATGTCCTTTTTGTGGTTTGCCCGCGAATCACATCCGAAGGTTCGCTCAAATAAATCTCCGGCGGCGTACGGTCGTCGCCCGTCGCAGCGGCGAGCGACTCGACGTTGATGAACGCGGGCGCGCGAACGCTTCCTTCCGCATCTTCCGCCGTCCGTGCGTTTCGCCCGATACCGACAAGCCCGCCGAATGTCGCGCCCGGATTGCGCTTCGCTCCCGCTGCGACTAAAGGACTACCGGCGCGCGTCGCATTAAGCAGAAACGAGGCGTAATAGTTTTTACCGCTTTGCGATGTGGCGTAAATTTCTATGACGTTTTTGCCTGTCTGAAGTTTGAAGCGCGGCTTGCTGTCGAGGTCGAGCGTGATGAGATAGCCGTCACGTCCGGCACCAGAACTTTGAATCGTGCCAGCCGATTCGCCGTTGATTGTCGTGTAGATTTTGCCGTAATCAATTTCGCCCGCGAATGGATTCAGCACGCGGAAGCGCAACGTGTGCAGGTTCGCCACCGGAATATATGCTTCCGGCGCGACGATACGCATATCATTCAAATCGGGGAGTTCGAGTACGAAGGGCGCGCGTGGCGAAGCGGTTTCGATTGTCGCCACACGAGCGTGCGCGATGACGATGATGCAGAAAAGCGCGAAGGCAAGTGAGAAGATGAGTGATTTGGTAAACATCGCATTAAAGGGCGGATTTGGCGAAAGGTGAAAGTCGAAGGGCGAAAGTACAAGGCAGGCGGAGCAGTCTTCGATCTCTTACTTTCACCCTTCACCCTTCAACTTTCACCTTTCTACTACTGCCGCCGACGCCCCGTTGCGCGTGATGGTGTGGGCTTCGAGGTAACGGGCGAGGCGGGTTCAGACGTGGCGACGGCGATTGGACGCTGCACGGCGGTGTTTGCCTGTATCGCCTGTACGGTCTGAACGTTGCTGACCGGAGCGGCTGACCATGTTAGGTCGCCCGCCTCTTGCAGATAGTCGTAGATGACATCCATGTTCGGCGGAAGTTTGCCCGCGTATTCGCGTTGATAAACGGTGACGTAATCCTTCAGCGCGTTGACGACTTCGGCTTGCGCCCCCGCTTTGTCCTGCATCATCGCCAGCGCGCGAAACAGACGCGCTTCCGATACGACGCGGCGTTTGTCCAACTCGATTGCCTTGACGAATGCGGCGAGAGCCGTGCGCTTCTCGCCCGCATTGCGCGCGGTGAGTTTCAAGACCTTGCCGTAATAGAGATGCGCGTAAGCATCGTTCGAGCGAATCGCTATGGACTCTTCGAGGTTGGTGCGCGCCATCTGAAACATGTCGTAGTAGAGCGCGCGAATCCCGTTGTCGCGCTTGAGTTCCGCCATCACCTGTTGAAACTCGGCGGTGCTGCCGATGAGTTCTCCGGCATCGAGTTTCGTTTGAATGTCGGCGGCAAGCGCGCCGCCACTAATCGCACGCTCGGCGGTCGCGGCGCGTTCGGCGGCTGCGCGCTCGGCACTGATGGTTTTGCCGGGTTCGGGCGCAACAACGGCTGATGAAGTTGTTGCAATGTTATTCGGCTTTCCATTGTCCGCCGCGCGATTCGCGTTGGCAACCACTATTCCGCCGACGCTCGCCCCGGTCACCAAATTAGGGCTTCCCGCCGCCGCGCCGAGGAGCGTAAGTCCTGCGCTGATGGCTTGCGTGCGCTCCTCCAGCCTCACTAGATTGCCCATGAAGCCGAGTTGCACGCGCTGGTCGCGTCGCGCGATGCCTTGCATACGCGCATAAAACTTCGGGACTTCGCGCGCGTCGTAATTGCGATTGAGCATGAGGCGCAAAGCGTTTTCGTCGGCTTCGTCTTCTTGTCTTTTCTCCCATGCGATGGTCGTGTTCGGCGCGGCGAGTTTGGCAATCGTCGGCGCGGCGACAAGTCCGACGAAAGCGACAATGCCACCGGCACGTCCGCCGCCAAGACCTAATACTGCCGACGCTGCTGAAATCCCCAAGCCGATATTGGCACGCTTTTTCGCTTGTTGCTCGTTGTAAGCCTCTACGCCTTGTGCGACAAGTGTATCTTCCTGCCAGTGTTCTTTTTCGACGTGAGTAATTTCGTGTCCCAAGATATATGCGAGTTGGGCTTCGTTATCTATCATCGAAAGCAGACCGCTTGAGATATAAACCGTTCCGGTGGAAAGCGAACGGGCTTCCGGCACGGGATTGAGCGAGACTTTGAAGGCATAGAGTCGCTGCGTCGTCGGCGGCACGACCGACTGCCCGACGCGGTTGACGTAATCCTGCACAAGCGGATTGTCATAGAGCGTGTCGAGAATCTTCACGCGGTCTTCCGTGCGTTGCAGTGCTTTCGAGTCGTCACTGTCGCGCATGTTGATGTCGAACGCATACTCGCTGTGTTCGCGTTGCAATCGCTTATAGGATTCGTCAACTTCGGCGCGAAAGTTCACGTCCTTCTCGTACTTATCTCGCGCGAACGTGGCTATCTTTTGATACTCACGCTCTTGCTTCATCTGACGCGCTTCTTCTTTCACTTGGCGCGCTTCCTCTTTCGTCTTCGGCTTGTCTTTATCTTTGTCCGACTTGGTTTGCGCTTGCTTGGTTTGCGCGGCGGACGACGTGAACGGCGCGCACACGATGAGGGCGGCGAGGCACGTCGCTACGAATGAGCGATAGGGTCGGGGACGCATGGGAGAGACTCCTTTCGATTAACTGACAAGACGGGGCGCGAGGATGTTTGAACAAAAACCGGAGTGGCATCGGGCGCGGAGCGGCGGAAAGCTTGACGGTGGATCTTAGGATGCGCCCGACTCCATGATTTGTGAAGGCTTTTGTACTTGATTTACCGACAGGAGTCCAGAAGAAACCGAGCTCTTAAACTTCTTTTTAACGTGAATTCGATGTAAGGCAAGAAAGGTTTTATCCACTAAACACACGAATCATCACGAATAAAAACACTATAGCGGTTTGCATTTGGATGTGACCGTTTAGAGGCGGGCTATGCCCGCCGTCTCGACGTTGTACCGGCGGGCATAGCCCGCCTCTAAACGGCGTTGATTTGGTCAAGGTCACACTCGATTGCAAACCGCTATAATAGAAGTTCGGTTTTGCTTCGTACTGTTTCGTGTGTTTAGTGGATAAGTTTTAGTCGTTTCTTATTCTTTTATGTTCGATGTCGTTGGCGGCGCAATCTGTATCATCTCGCTGTAACGCGCGAGCAAGGTCACGATGCGGTCAATCGTTCCGGTGGTGCGACTCGCGCCGGTTTCATCGTTGCAGAAAATCGAGAAGATGAGCAGTTCGCCGTCGGCACTCGTCGCGTAACCCGACAGGGCGTTGGTCTGTGCGAGCGCACCCGTTTTTGCCACGACGCGCCCTTCAGTGTCCCCCATGCGCCCGCGCAATGTACCGTCAAAGCCTGCGCGCGGCAGACTCTCGAAAAAGATTCTGCCCGTCGGAACTTGCGTCATGTACGCGAGCATTTGAACCGTCGCGCCGGGTGTCACGAGGTTGAGCGGCGACAAGCCCGAACCGTCACGCGGCGCAAAGCTACTTGTCGAGATGCCCGCCCCTTCGAGCCAGCGACGAATCACATTGAGTCCGGCTTGCGTGTCGTCGTAGTTGCGCGATTGAGATTGCGCGGTTTGAGGTTGATTACTTTCGCCCTCGTTCGTCGCATCAATTTTCGGGCGACCGCGTTCGCGTCCCAGCGTGCGAAGCAGAAGTTCGGCGTTAAGGTTGACGCTATCTTTGTTCGTTGTACGAACGACTTCGGCGAGCGTGCGGCTAAGTGAGAAAGCGAGTTCGGGAGTCGTCGCGGGGTTGAAGTTTTCAACCTGACGTGAGCGTGCATCGCGCGTTGCAACTTCCGCCGCGCTCGTATCAATGCCGCGTTCGTTCAGTGCCGAACGAAGAAGATGCGCGGCGGCGCGGGCGGGTTCGGGCGTGGCGACGCGCACGCCGAAGCTTTTCGTTCCCGCCGGAATGTCGCCATAGACGCGCATCGAACCGTCGCCTTCGCGCCATGTCACACCGATGGTCGTCCGCCTTCCGCGCTCAACCACCGTCGCATCGTTTTTGACGCGCAGGAAATCCGTCGCGGGCAATGTCTTCACTTCCGGCGCATCGCCGTCGGTTTGATTTTCGGAAGCGACGGTTAGAAGCACGCTGTTATCATTGATTGACAGGGCGGAAGCTTGCGCCCCGTAGTACCACTGCATGTCATCCCATAGCCACCCGTTTGGGTAATCGTCGCCGCCGAAATAACTTTCGTCCGCGATGATGCGCCCGCGCACGCTTCGTACACCGCGCCGTGCGAGTCCATCGGCAAGCGAGGCAAGCGAGTTGTTGACCGCTTCCGCGCGATTGTCGAGTTTGACGTTTGAAGAAAGGTCGGGCGCGCCACGTCCGTAAAGAATCAAATCGCCGTTTATCACTCCGTTCGCGTCGAGATTGCCCGCGAGATATACGGACGTGCGCCAACGATAATCCGCGCCGAGTAAATCGAGCGCGGCGGCGGTCGTATAAACTTTCATGTTCGACGCAGGCGTGAACGGTTCACTACTCGCACGCTCATACAGCACGCGCCCGTCTCTATTTGAACGAACCGCCACGCCCCATCGCCCTGTGCGTGAAGCTTTGGTTTCGCTTGCCAGAATCTCATCAATCTCCTGACGAAGATTTTGCGCGGCAAGCGAGTTGGCGAGTGACGCACCGTTGATGAACGCGGGGCGAAGTTTGCCGGAGTTTGAAGCGGCGGGAAAGTCAGCCGGAATTTTTGAAGCGCGCGCATCGTCCGCCCGCACCTGTTCCGCATCGGCGGTTGATTGTGCGTCAAGGGAAACGTTTGAAGGACTGCTTTGAATGGTACGACACGCGCCGCCCGTGAGCATCGCGGACAGGCACGCGATGATGATAAGAGTGCGAGAATTAAACATGTTCCGACAAATAGAAAAAGATAATTTCAAAACTCAAAATTTATGCTGACTTGCAAAACAACCGGGGTTTCAACACCCGTAGAGCGGTTAATACGGAGGAACACAAATCAAGGTTTTCTCCGTTCACTTTCGTTATGCCGCCGTCCACCTCAATTTAACTTCTTACCGCAATCCGTTTATTTGTCCGTCAAAATACTGACGAACTATTTTCCCGGCAGTCGTAAGATGCCAAACTCAAAGAGATTTGTGGTGACATCCAAAAACGCTATAAGATAACATTTTGGAAAACGGGAATGATTCCGACCGCGTTCATTGATGAAAGCCGTCGCCATCGTAAAAGCAAATAGTTCGGGCATGATAAGCATTGCCCGTGAAGTGAAATCTAGTTGTGAGGTGCAAAATATGACTGACGTTCCATACATTTCGGTTGATGAATTGAAAGCCAAACTCGACGCGGCAGATCCGCCTTTTCTGTTTGAAACTCTGCCCGCCGATTACTTTCGCCACTCGCACATTCCCGGCGCGATAAACATGCCGCCGGAAAACATCTTGGAAATTGTGACCGAACATGTCGCGGACAAGAACGCAGAAATCGTGGTCTATTGTCTTGATACAGACTGCCACTCGGCAGAGAAGGCGGCGCGCAAATTGATGGCACTCGGCTACACGAATGTCTTTGATTTCGCGGGCGGCAAAAAAGCTTGGGCGGAAGCCGGATTGCCGCTCGAACGCCACGCGCGCCGCGATGCGGACGCCACCGCTTAAATTGCGTATAAGAACTTATTTTGAAATCGAATGGATGATTTAATAACGAAGGCGGCAACCTCGCGCCGCCTTAAATACATAAAGGAAAAATTATGAGCCAAGCCACAATCGATGATAAGACTCATCAAGAGCAAATCAAAAAACTTAACGAACTGATTCACGATATAGAGTTTGCGATGCTCGTCACCGCCGAAACCGACGGCACGCTTCGCAGTCGCCCGATGGCAACACAGAAGCGCGAATTTGCGGGCGAACTGTGGTTCTTCACCAAAGCTTCCGCTCCGAAAGTTGATGAAGTCGAACATGAGAATCACGTCAATCTGGCGTATGCCGCGCCCGACAAGCAAAGCTATGTTTCCGTTTCGGGGACGGCGAAAGTCGTGCGCGACCGCGCGAAGATTGAAGAACTCTGGACGCCCGATTTGAAAGCGTATTTTCCCGACGGCGTGGATGACCCGGACATCGCACTGCTTCACATACGCCCGACGCAAGCCGAGTATTGGGATTCGCCGTCGAGTTCGATTGTCTATTTCGCGGGCATGGCGAAAGCTGCCTTGCAAGGCGAGACATACCGACCGGGCGAAAACGAAAAGATTGATTTGTAATCACGAAAGACGATTTGATTAAAGTCAAAAATCAGGAAGGGCAACGACGTTGATGCGTCGTTGCCCTTCCTGATTTTTTGATGTCGCCCTTTACGATGCGACGCCGGATAGCACGGGCGTGCCTTGCGGTTCGAGCGCGCCGAGTGCGTCTTCGAGTGTGACGGCGAAAGCAGAGGCGGCGTCGCTGCCCGAAGGAGCAACATCGCGCAACGACCCGTCGCCCTCGTTATTAGTCGTGAACAAGCCGCCGGGTAGCGGCTTGCCGTCCGCGATATACCAGATTTGATATGCCTTGCCTTCCGGCGCGGGCGGTAGGGCGTGCGAATAGAGCATCGCGCTGTTGGTGCGCGGGTTGAAGATAAGATTGGCGCGGGCGGCGGGGGCGGTCGCCGTTCCTTTAAGCTTCGCAAAGCGCGAATCGGGAGCGGCAAACGCGCTCGTCGCTTCACGTTCGCGCATCAGTTCGTTTGCGATGCGTTTGGCTTCGTCGGCTTCACGCGCGACATTTATACGGGCTTGATTTTGCACTTGAGCGAGTTGGACTTGGGCGGCGTCCGCGCGTCGCCACATCGCAAAAGCGACACCGGCAAGGGCAATCATCAATACCGACGCGGCAATCGCGCTCATCGTAAAAGTCGAACGACGCATGACGAGGATGCCGGGCATCGAGGTCACTTTCGGCACAGGAAGTTGGTACACGTTTGATGGTTGCGCCTGCGTCGCGGACGTGTCTTCCACAGCGTCTTGCGCCGCATCTTCATCAAGCGATGTCGGAGATTGGTTTGCGTTTATGGCGGCGAAAAGGCGTGCGCGCGTTTCTTGCTGCGGCGCGACGGGCATCGCGGAGAAGGCGAGCATCGCCGCCGTATCGCTCAACTCACGTGAGCGCGCCGCATACCCGTCGCCGTGCGTGGTGATAAGCGCGTCGAGTTGTCGTGCTTCATCGGCAGTTGCCACGCCGAGAGCTTCGACGACAAAAAGATTATCGTGTTCCTCTGTGTGGGTGGCGTTCATCGGTTAATTTCGTTTCCCAGTTTAGCGGCAAGCAAGCCGTGTAATTTCAGAAGCCCGTTACGCATTCGCGTCTTAATTGTACCGAGCGGTTCATCGAGACGTTCCGCGATTTGTGTCTGCGTCAAGCCTTCGTAGTACGCGAGAATCAGTGTTTGACGCTGCTTTTCGGAAATGCCGTTAAGCGCGGCGTGAACGATTTCGGCGTTCTCTAAGTTAAGGCAATCATCAATCGCCGTCGTGTTTGCGCCACGAATACTCTGCTCGTGTGTGACCGCCGTGACGGTGCGGTCACGGACATCAATTTTTCGCAAACGATCGAGAGCGCGACTTCGCGCAATCGTCAAAATCCATGTTATCGCCCGTCCGCGTGCGATGTCGTAGTTGGAAGCCTGTTGCCAGATTTGCAAATAAACTTCTTGTAAAACATCTTCCGCTTCGGCGCGGTTGTGCAATATACGAAGCATGAAACCCAAACAGATTGCCGCGTAACGGTCATACAGTTTGCCGAACGCCGCTTCATCGCGCGCGGCGACGCAGCGCATCAATTCTTCATCGGTAACTTCCACTTGTTTAAGTTCAGGCTTCAAAGGTTTATCTCAAAAACCGATTCGCGGTTCGGATGCGCGCTTGCCGTCGCGCGGTTGTTTCCGAAATTGTTGCGGCGAGAAGCGGCGATAAAGTGAACGAACACATCGTGAAATATATGGACGTTTGCGGCGCGTGTCTAGTGAGGATTAAAACAGCGAAGTCAGGCACGAATAAAAACCGCACAATTAAAACATCAAAGTTCACAATTCGTTCATTTGACACCCGCCGCCCGTCAAAAGTAGTATGTCCAACTTGCAAGTAACCACTTACTTATTTCGACGAGCGAACTTAAAAGAAGGATAAGGCACGAACATTCTGACACCATCGCACCCCCCATCGCACAGCGAAGCCGGTGATTTAATTTCGGCGGAAAAAAGCAACGCTCGAATGAGCGGCGAAGCCCGTCGCCAGCAATTGATTGAAGTGGCGATTCGGCTTTTCTCGCAGAAAGGTTTCACCGGCACGACTACGAAAGACATCGCCACCGCCGCCCGTGTCAACGAAGCAATTATCTTTCGCCACTTCGCGCGCAAAGAAGATTTGTACGCCGCGATTCTTGACAGTAAAGCGAGTGCTTGTTGCGCCGATGTGTGGCTTAAAGAAATCGAAGACGCGGCGCGGCGTAACGATGACGAAACGGTGTTTCGATTGCTCGCCACGCACACGCTCGCGCATTACCGCGATGACCGCGATTTCTTGCGTTTGATGTTGTATTCGGCTCTCGAAGGTCACGAACTGACGAAAACGTTTCGTGACCGTCAGGTGCGTCCGGTCTTTGAATTTATGACGACATACATCCGGCGTCGGCAGCGCGCCGGAGCGTTTCGCCACACAAAGCCGTCGGCAGTCGTGCGCGCCTTTAACGGCATGGTGCATCATCACGGGCTAATCGTCGCGCTGTTCTGTCCGCCTGAAAGTCTTGGCGAGAGCGAAGCTGAACAAAGCTTCGCGCGACTTATAGAAATCACCGATGAAGAAGCGATTGAGAACTTTACGCGCTTGATACTTGACGGTTTGCGCCGTCCCGATACGGCGAAGTCAACGACGAAGACGAAAGGTGAGACAAAGGGAAATTCGCTTTGCCACGTTTCGACTAAAAGCGCACAGACACCGAAAAACCTGACAGGTCAAACTAAGAACGCGACCTCGAAAAACGGCACGAGAAAAACATCGGCAAGGAAATAACGCGAAGTGGTTTCATAAAAGGATGAAGAAGTTATCCACGAATCACACGAAGCAACACGAAACAAAGTAGGAAGAATTTTTAGTGTGTTTCGTGGATAACTTCCTGAAGCAATTTATGAAATGGTTTTAAGTGACTTCAGGAAAAGAGACGGTACACGAAGGCATGACATAAGGCATGAAAGCAAACAGAGACAATCAAGCGAGATTTAATTTACGAAGCACGCGGTTTAATTTACGAAGCGCGCGGGCGTTGCCGCTCGTGTGTGTGTTCGGCATCATGCCTCTACTTTTCGGGGCGTGCGGTTCGGGCGGTAATGAGAACGCGAACAACGCGAACGGCGGCGCGGGGGCGGCAGCGGCGGAAGCCCGTCCGGTCGAAGTCGAAACGGCGCAGGCTATCGGGCGCGAGATTCCGCTTTTCTTGCAAGCCACAGGTAGCCTGACTTCCGATGAGGAAGCCCAAATCGCGCCGCAGGTTTCCGGGCAGATTGTGGCGACGTTCGTTGATGTCGGTGCGTTTGTGCGGCAGGGGCAACCCATCGCGCGGATTGATGACCGCGATGCGCGGCTTCGTTTAGAGCAGGCACGCGCCGCCGAAACTCAAGCCCAATCCGGTGTGCGTCAGGCTCAAGTCCGTTTAGGACTCGGTTCGGGCGGGCGTTTCGACGCTGCGAACATACCGGAAGTGCGCGCGGCGCGGGCGGCTTTGGAATCATCGGAAGCGGCGGCGCGACTCGCGGAAGCCAACGCGCGCCGTTTTGCGAATCTCGTTGAAACGGGCGACGTGGCGCGCAGCCAGTACGACCAGTTTCGCACGCAAGCCGAAACCGCACGCGCGCAGGTCAACAACGCGCGGCAGCAACTCGAAGCGGTGCAAAACGCCGCACGCGGCAACAATGAAGCGATAAGCGCGGCACAGGCGGCGGTGGAAAGTGCGCGCAGCCAAGTCGGACTCGCACAAAAGGCAGTTGACGATACGAACATCCGCGCGCCTTTCGCTGGCTACATCAGCCAGCGACCGACGGCGCGCGGCGAATACGTCACGCCCGCTTCGATTATTGCGACCGTCGTGCGAACCAATCCTGTCAAACTTTTATTGCAAGTCCCGGAATCCGAAGCCCGCCGCATCGCGGTCGGCATGAGCGTTTCGGCAAACGTCTCGGCATATCCCGACCGTCAATTCGCGGGGCGCGTCTCGGCAATCAATCCCGTGCTTGACCCCGTGTCGCGTGCGTTGAGCGTCGAAGCCTTACTTGAAAATCCCGATAACGTACTCAAGTCAGGGATGTTTGCGACGGCGCGCGTCGTGCAACCCGGCGGGGCGGAAGGCGTGTTCGTGCCGCGCGCGGCAGTCACCGCGAACCAGAACACCAATGCCTCGACCGTGTATGTCGTTGAAAGCGTCGAAGGCGAAGGCGATGTCGCGCGCCTTCGCGTGATTCAGCGCGGGGAAGAAGAAGACGGACAGGTGCGCGTCGTCTCCGGCGTTCAGGCGAATGAAAGGGTTGTCGTAGGTGACACGAGCGAACTCTACGACGGAGCGCGCGTAGTAGTAAGGAGGTAGATGTCAGATGTCGGTTACAAAAGAGTTTTTAACCAATATCTAACATCCAACCTCTAACCTCTAAAAGTCTATGCAAAAGCTGGCTGAAATCTGTATCCGGCGACCTGTGTTTGCGACGATGATTATTTTGTCGTTGACGGTGGTCGGCATCTTTAGTTTCTTTACGCTCGGCGTTGACCGCTTCCCGAAAGTGGACTTCCCGACCGTGACGGTGACGACGATAAACTTGGGCGCAAGCCCCGCCGAAATCGAAACCGAAATCACCGACCGCATCGAAGAACAGGTCAACACGATTAGCGGCATTGACGAATTGCGCTCGACTTCCGTGGAAGGCGTGAGCCAAGTTTTCGTCACCTTCCTGCTCGATAAAGACCCGGATGTCGCGGCGCAGGAAGTACGCGATAAAGTTGATTTGGTCGTGCCGGATTTACCCGACACCGCCGAACAACCGACCGTCTTAAAGCTCGATACGGATGCCGCGCCCGTTCTGCGTATCGTGGTCGCCGCGCCGCTCTCTTTGCGCGAAGTGACGGAAATCGCCGACAAGCAACTTGCCGAGCGTCTCGCTTCGATTAGCGGCGTCGGGCGCATACAGCTTGTCGGCGACGCGGAGCGCGCGATACAGATTCGCGTTGACCCGGAAAAGATGCGGGCTTACGGCGTGACGGCGACCGATGTCACGAATGCCGTGCGCGCGCAAAATCAAGAACTTCCCGGCGGGCGCGTGGATGCCGGAGCGCGTGAGTTCACGGTTCGCACACTCGGACGTATCGTCAACCCGGAAGCCTTCAATAACATCGTGGTGGCGACGCGCGGTAATTACAGCGTCCGCATACGCGACATCGGATACGCCGAAGATGCGACGCTCGAACAGCGCACGGCGGCGACATTGAACGGTCAGCCCGCCGTCACGCTTATCGTCTCGAAACAATCAGGCACGAACACCGTCGCGGTCGCCGACGGCATCAAGGAACGCCTCGCGGAAATCCTGCCGACCTTGCCGCGCGGAACGCGCGTCGAAGTCATCGGCGACCAATCCATCTTCATCGAAGCGGCAGTCGAAGCGATTGAAACGCACCTTATCGAAGGCGGTATTCTCGCCGCGATTGTCGTGTTTATTTTCCTGTGGAATTTTCGCACGACGATTATCGCGGCGATTGCGATTCCGACTTCCATCATCGCCACCTTCGGACTCATGGCGGCGATGGGCTACACCTTAAACGCGATTACGATGCTCGCCTTAACCTTGATGGTCGGCATCGTGATTGATGACGCGATTGTGGTGCTTGAAAACATTTATCGCTTCATCGAAGAGAAAGGCATGGAGCCGTTTCAAGCCGCGATTGAAGGCACGCGCGAAATCGGTCTCGCGGTTTTGGCGACGACGCTTTCACTGCTCGCCGTCTTCCTGCCCGTAGGCTTTATGGGCGGCATCGTCGGACGCTTCATGTCGTCGTTCGGCTTAACCGCATCGTTCGCCATCGCCGTCTCGCTTCTCGTTTCGTTCACCTTAACGCCGATGCTCGCGGCGCGTTTAATCAAACGCTCCGGTCACGACGAAGACGGCACAGTTCCGGCGGAAGCCGCGAGTGGCGACAGCAGTTCTGCCCTTGCGACGATGAACGAAGTCAAAGCCGGTGAAGCGGCGGGCGACATCGAGCATGACAAGTACGCGGGCAGCGGCGAACAACAGAGCGAACCCGCACAACCCGGCGGACATTCCGCGAAGCAGTCGCGCTTTTATCGTCCGATAGACCGCACTTATACGCGCATGTTGGAGTGGTCAATGGCGCACCGTTGGATTGTCGTCACCGTCTGTGTTCTCGTCGTCGTCAGCATCGTGCCGCTGTTTATGATGGTCGGTAAAAACTTTTTGCCAAGCGACGATGAATCGCAATTTGAAGTCACCGTGCGCGCTCCCGAAGGCACGGCACTCGTGGCGACGCAAACCATCGTCGAACGCATCGCACGCGACATACGCCGCGAGATTCCCGGCGTCACGGATACCCTGACGACCATCGGCGGCGGTGAACAGGAACTCGTCAACACCGCTTCGATTTATGTTCGTTTGAAACCGATTGACGAACGCGAGCAAGACCAGTACGCCTTGATGACACGGGCGCGCGAACTGATACAGAAAAATTACAGCCGCGCGAATTTACGCACGAGTGTTCAGCCCGTCGCCGCGATTTCGGGCGGCGGCAATCGCAACGCCGATATTCAATACGTCGTTTCGGGTCCCGACTTGAATAAGCTGACCGAATACTCACAAGTCTTTCTTGAGAAGATGAAAAGCATCCCCGACATCGTGGATGCGGATTCGTCGCTTATCGTCGGTAAGCCGGAGCTTCGCGTCATCATTGACCGCGACAAAGCGGCGGACTTGGGCGTGCGCGTCGGCGATGTCGCGCAGGCTCTGAACATCCTCGTCGCGGGGCAGGAAGTCTCGACCTTCAACGCGACGGGCGAACAATACGAAGTGCGCGTGCGCGCGATTGATTCGGCGCGCACCTCGCCCGAAGATTTACAGAAGATGCTTGTGCCGCTTGGCGGCGGGATGAACGCAAGCGGCACAAGTTCGGGCGGCGGTGTGATTTCGCTTGACAACTTTGTGCGTATCGAAGAAAGCACGGGACCTTCCGCGATTGACCGCTTAAACCGCGAACGTCAGGTGACGCTCTCGGCGAACGTCAAACCGGGCGGCAGTCAATCGGCGGTCATCGAACAGATGGACGCTGTTGCCGCAGGGATGAACATCGAAGCCGGATACAAAACCGGACTCGCCGGACGCTCGAAAGAATTGGGGCGCGCCGGGTATTACTTCATGCTCGCCATCTCGCTTTCGTTCATCTTTATGTACATGGTCTTGGCGGCGCAATTTGAATCGTTCATCCATCCAATCACGATTCTTTTAACTCTACCGCTCGCCATTCCGTTCGGTATCCTGTCCTTACTTGCGACGGGTCAGACCGTCAATATCTTTTCCGGCTTGGGCTTACTCGTACTGTTCGGCGTCGTTAAGAAGAACGCGATTTTACAGATTGACCACACGAACGGTTTGCGCGCCGAAGGCATGGAACGCCACGAAGCGATTATTCAGGCGAACCGCGACCGCCTTCGTCCAATCTTGATGACGACCATCGCCCTCGTCGCCGGAATGATGCCGCTCGTGGTTGCGACGGGTCCCGGCGCGGGAACGAATCGCTCCATCGGCGTGCTTGTCGTCGGCGGTCAAAGCCTGTGTCTATTATTAACCCTGCTCGCCGTCCCCGTGTTCTATTCGTTGTTTGAGGACGCGAAAGATTCGAGCGTCTGGCAAAGCATCGGCGGCGCATACACGCGCACGACTTCCGCCGTCGGTCATCGCGTGCGCGACCTGACGAGCGGTGTGACGGGCGTCTTTTCGCGGCGGGCTAAAAAGAGTCGTTATGCGGACGAAGCTTCGGGCGATTGAAGCAGGGGAGCGTGTCATTGATTTGAGATTTCAAATTTGAAATCTCAAATCAATGACATGAGTTCAACGTAAGTATGGGGACATGGCAAGTTTCTTCTTAGCTGCTATGTGGCACAGGCGCAGGACGAACGCGCGTCTCACGAAGTATGAAGACATGTCAGGTTTCTTCTTAGCTGCGGTAGCAGCGACAAGAAGGTAGCCCACTGCAAACGAAGCGCGAAGCGCGAAGTGTAGCTGTGGGTTAGATAGATAAGAGTTTTCGAGCTACGGAGTAGCGACAGAAGGTTTTTGTACGAAGGGGTTGAATCGCAAATTGTATTTTGCGGCGTGGGGTTTCTTACGCTACTCCGTAGCTTGGAAATCTTTCTTTATTCTTAACCCACAGTTACGGCTACATTTCATTTCGCCTTCACTGTGGGCTACCGTCTTGCCG
>JANDLT010000077.1 GCA_024330265.1 Pyrinomonadaceae bacterium MAG19_C2-C3
GGCATAGCCCGCCTCCAAACGGGCGATTATTTTCTTAACTTAATGCCATTGCCCGAAGGGGATAGATTCAATAGCGTAGGGTAGCATCCTACGACGATGCCGGATATGTGTTCCGACCCTGAAAGGGTCGCATCACACCGGATTATTCGACCCTTTCAGGGTCGGGATACAATCGCTATAAAACGTCGGGCGATGCCCGACGCTATTGAATCCGTCGCTTTCAGCGACCAAAGAATACTTTTCAGACACGCTCTAAGCTCGACTTTATCCATTCAAGCAGCGTAGCAAAGCGCGTCTGTCAGGCGGTCTAATAATGCGCGATCTACTTTTACGCTGTCAGTTTCAGAACGTGATATGTAAAAACCTACTTCGCGCCACAACCCCTGTCGAACAGTCGCCAACGCATCGGCGAAGGTCGGCAGTCGCTTGACGTACCACGCGGCTTGGCGCACGAACAACTTCTGCTTCTCACAATAATGATGATGAGCCAGCAACGTCACTATCGAGAACAACCCCAACACTGCCGGAGTCGTGCGCGCAATAGCTTTGTCCGACCATTGCCGTTGCGTCTCCATGCCGAGATGCTTGCGTGCCTCCTCGAACGTGACTTCAACTTGCCAGCGTCTGACGAACCACGTAAGCATCTCGACCGCATCATTCTCAAGATTGGTCGAGAGCAGTGCTTGCGGCTTAAAGTCTTTCAAAGGATCGCGCACCACCACCCATCTGACCGGAACCGGCGGCAGTCCGGCGTGATACCACACGGCGGTGCCGGACGTGACTTCAACCACGCGCTCGGTGCCGCCGTACCACCCGGCGACCCGGTGTTCAGTCCACAGCGTCCGCTCGTCCTTGAGCACGGCGGCGAGTGTCGGCAGGCGTCTCCCCTTCAAGCGCGGTCGCCCGTTTTGACCGGGTTGGCGAACAGGTGCCGGTTCATAGAGTGCGGCATCCAAGCGCAAGCGCGTAATGAGCGTGACTTCTCGGCGCACCGCCGAGAGCAACTCCAGCGCGGCGAAACTGCTGTCAGCGACCACGACCACCTCACGCTCCGGCAGCCACCGCTTAACTTGCCGCATCATCTGTCGCGCCCAAGTGATCAGCTTCTTGTGCCTCCGACTGCGCTCTTTGTAGTACCGCTCAGACGGACACAAAGCAGTCAACACGGGCAACGCCCAGACTCTTTCCGCCCATGGCAAACGCACCGTCAACATCAGGGAAAGCCACCGCAACCCGCTCGCTTTGACGAAGTGCGAATGCGACGAGCGAACCGGATCGCGGTAGATGCCACGGGCTTTGATCTGTGCACCGCGTCGTCTCTCAATCGTATCGTCAAGTGCGAAGACGAGCGCACCCTCAGGCACGAAGGCATTGACGAGCAAACCAAGCAGGATGCGGCTTGCTGCCAAACTCGACCACACGGCGCGGTTCAGGACGCGGTGATAAGTCTGGAAGTGACGCTCCCTGCTCAAGCCCATCACGCGCAACGCGGAAGTGACCGTGCGCTTACCCGGCGCAAGAATAGCCCCGGCGAGCAGGACTTGAACGTGTTGCCAAACAGGCTTGGAAAACAAAGGCACGAAGCCTACAATCAGGCTTGTCAGCGCGAAGGGCAGCGTAAGCATAATGAAGACCTCTCTTGGCGGAGTGGTCGGCTAGATTACGCTGCCTTTCGCTTGTTGTTCAAAGATCAAAATGGATAAAGTCGAGCTAAGATAACGATACTCGTATTGTCCTTTAAGCTTTCTACAACACAGCTACATGTACTGAGACGCTCATGACTCATCGATATAAAGTCGCATCAATACTTCGTGAAGATGTCGAAGTTTTCTCTTTGTCGGAAGGGGACTTTGCCTTTGCAGAGATCGCACCGATGCTAGGCAATAACTGCTTCTCCTTCAGCTTGCGTGAACCTGTGCTGGAGACAGTAGAGTTTCCTGAATTTGCGAAGCGACCTACTAGCTACGGCATCCCCTTACTCTTTCCGTTCCCGAATCGCATCCGTGACGGCAGATTCTCTTTTCAGGGAGAAACTTTTACGGTTGATCCTCCGAGACACGGTTTCGTGAGGGACAAGCCTTGGGTTGTCGTCGGTAACGGGGCATCCGACGAAGACGGCGCGTGGCTCACCTCCAGCTTCGACGCTGCCTTCTACCCGGAACAGATCCTTCGACAGTTCCCGTTCCCCTTCAAATTGGAAGTGACCTACCGGCTGAGAGACGGACGTCTTGAGATGGAGACGACAGTGCGTAACGCGGGCGACAGAGAGAT
Organism: Pyrinomonadaceae bacterium MAG19_C2-C3; assembly: GCA_024330265.1. Lineage (GTDB taxonomy): Bacteria > Acidobacteriota > Blastocatellia > Pyrinomonadales > Pyrinomonadaceae > JANDLT01. The sequence goes on from JANDLT010000077.1 coordinate 2,272, forward strand.
GCCTGTGGGCTTCGGCATTCACCCTTACTTCCGCAAACCAAACAAAGGTTTTGTCCATGTTCCGGCGAATGGAAGGTGGGAACTCTCCGACAGTTTGCCGACCGGAAAGATTCTCCCGGTTGAAGGAGGCTATGATCTGCATCATGGGCAAAGTCTGTATGACCTGAATCTTGACGACATATTTACCCTCATTGAGTCGGACAGGAATGGAATCGCCCGTTGTGTGCTTGAGGATCAGGATCACGCTACAGAGACAGTGGTAGAATTTCCTACAAAACAATTCCCGCACGTCGTCGTGTACACACCGCCAGCACCGAGGCAGGCAATCTGTATCGAGCCAAATAGCTGCCCGACCGACGCCTTTAATCTTCAACAGCGAGGCGTGAATAGCAATCTGATCGTGCTTGCTGCGGGCGGGGAGGTAAGATTCAATTTGAGCATCTACACGCGACCATCCGTCATCGTTAGTCCCGCGACGGAAACTAATTAACCTCTTGCAAAAATCATTAACCTGTTTAGAGGCGGGCTTCCGCCCGCCGTTTTTCGTGAAATTAACCGCGACGCGGGCGGGCGGAAGCCCGCCTCTAAACGAGCGGATTTTTACTTTTGCAAGAGGTCTAATATCTAGAAGCTACCTCTTGATTTGAGCAATCGCCGCCGCTTCTAATGCCGAAGTGGTTTCAAATCTTGCGGCGAGGCGTGAAGTCATATTGCGTATAATGCCGGTAAATTCCTCGCCGCCGATGGGTCGCCCTCCCGCGACATTGTGGAGAGGTAAGGTTAATCATGCGATTCTCCAGCCATTAAGTTAAACGTGCGCGAGCATCCATTTCGTGCGCGTGTATGCAACTTGAAAGTCGTGGCGTTGGGCGTTGCGTTGCGACGTGCTGCCGGGAAGCGTCGTGACCGTCGCAATGTCGCAATCGTGCCGGGCAGCGAAACGCAAACGCGCATCAAGCAATGCGGTTTGCGCTCCGCGCCCGCGATACGCGGGGAGCGTGCTTGCCCCGGCGAGTCCCGCGATGCGTTCACTGACACGCACCCCGCCACCGCCGACAATCGTGTCGCCGATGCGTGCCGCGAAGTGATGAACGCCCGCCGTGCGTGCATTGACACGGAAAATTTCCATCATCAACGCCAAACTTGACTCTTCGTCCTCCGCGAAGCCGCGCGCGACGACTTCAGCCAAAGCCCCGGTTTCATCGGGCGTCGCTTCCCTCACCTCTACTTCGTGCGCCGCTTCGACTTCTCGACGCGCGTATTCTTCGTTGTCCTCCGGCGATGCATTCAAACTACGCACCAAGACATTCGTGAACTCTACGGGTCGGTAGCCGCGTTCGCTCAAATGCCCCGTCAGTGACATATCGGCAAGCGGGCAAACCTCGACGTTAATCGCCGATTCGCGCTCACGATAAAACGCTTCCAAACGATTCATGTCATCGGGCGTGACTTCGCCGTTCATGCCGAGCGCGAAGGCTTGCGTCAGTGGCGAATCAGTTCCGGCATACGACGCGAAGCCGCCCGCGACTTGGGTGAAATCCGCCGCGACGCGCGGGTAAAGCGCACGATGGGCGACGACGTACTCCTTGCCCGCGACAGCGTCGAGTGACTCGACGCGGCGGGCGAGCGCGTGGTCACAAAACAGCACGTTCCGCGTCCGGCTTTCGATAACTGCGTGATTAGTCATGGTGTGTATGCGAACGAAGCGATGCCCCCGCACGTCACGTCGTTCGTGCGCTCTGGCGTGCGAGTGCCTTAACCAAGCGGTCGAGAAATTCCTGACCGTCGTAAAATTCTTTGACGCCGAGACGCTCGTCACGCCCGTGCGCGCGATTGTCGTCTATATCGCTGAAAAGTCCTGAGACGCCGTACATCGGAATGCCGACTTGACGAAAATACAGACTGTCGGTCGCACCCGTACCCATAATCGGGACGACGGGAACACGTGGAAACATGGCGGCGGTCGTCTCTTCGATAGGGCGCATGACATCGGGCGTCAGTGGCGACGGCGGACTCGGCTTAGGCTCTTTGATGTACGAAACGCTAATCGCGTTATCGGCAAGCACACGCACGAGCGTGCGCTGTACGTCGGCGGCATTTTCTTGCGGGAGTATGCGGCAGTTGATCGTCGCGCGTGCGGTTTGCGGCAAGGCGTTGTCGGCGTGTCCGGCGTCGAGGCGCGTCGCCACGCAGGTCGTTCGCAGCAGCGCGTTGTAGTAAGGCGAAGCGGCGAGACGCTTGACGGCTTCGGTATCATTCGGATTAAGCGCGACCGTCTTCATGTCCGTCGCCGTCTGCCCCGATTCGATGCCCGACATGCGCTCGAAGTAGCCGCGCGTGACATCGCCCAAGTTGACTGGAAAGTCGAACTTGGCGAGACGATCAATCGCGGCGGCGAGTTGATAGATAGCGTTTTCTCGCACGGGCAGTGAACTGTGACCACCCTTGTTTTTCACTTCGAGTTGAAAGCTTTGATAAACCTTTTCGCTTGCCTGCACGCCGTTAAAAAGTTTGACACCTTGGCGATGCCGACCGCCGCCACCTTCGTTAATGCCAAGTTCGGCATCCACTAAAGCCAGATGATTTTTGATGAGATACTCGACGCCGTTAAAGTCGCCGCCCTCTTCATCCGCTGTCAAAGCGAGAATTAAATCGCGGTCGAACTGCGCCCCGTCTTGTTTATAACGTATCAGGTTGGCGACGAAGATCGCCGCCATCGCTTTGTCGTCGCTTGTGCCGCGCCCGTAAAAGTAACCGTCGCGTTCGGTGAGTTTGAACGGGTCAAGATTATCCGACCAATCTTCTTTGCGCGCTTCAACGACATCTATATGCGCGAGCAACAAAAGCGGCTTGCGGCGCGCGTTCGCACTTCTGAGGCGCGCGACGAGATTGCCCTTCTTCGTGTTTCCGGTGTGGACGACGACGCGCACATCATCGCCCGCAAATCCGGCTGCCCGCAAGCGCGCCGCCATCGCTTCGGCGGCTTTCGTCGTGTCGCCGCCCGCGTCGGTAGTGTTGATTTCGATTAACTCTTGATAGATGTCGCGCAAAAGTTTCTGGTCGGCTGTGAGTTGCGTCGCTGTCCGTGCCGGTGTCGTCTGCCGTGAAGCTGCCGGTTGAGAGAATAGCAAGGCAATTAATGAAAGGTTAATGACGTGCTTCTGACGGCATAAGAGTCTGAGCATATTTTCTCCTCATCACTTTGAATTGTAAGTCATCCGTTTGAATTATAAGTCGTCGCCAATCTGTTTAACGACATTAAACTCGTTTGCCGGATATCTTGGGCTTTCCTTGCCATATCAGACAGTGGCAATGTTTACCCTGCAATGTTTGGCAAGCATTGATAAATTTGACTGACACACCCGATGCGAAGCACGAATAGCCAATAATCAGAATCCACGTGTTTGATTTCTTGTTTACGTTATATCTTGCCATACCGGACAAATGGCAAGGTTACTTGTCAACCTATGGCAAGCGTAATTAAATCTTCTTAACGAAGGCATCTAAATCTGCGCGTTTGATGCGGTAGCCACGCCCAAATCCTGTACTTGCCTTGAGCTTATTAGCACGTATTTCCTTACGCAAAACATCCTTCGAAATGCCCGACAACTGAGACGCCTCCGGCAATGTCAGCATCAGTTTGTGTTCGATTGGCATACTTGGTTTCAGTGCGCCGAGAGCCATGATGATTGCTTCATCTCGCGCCGCCATACGATCCAATACACCAACAATCCCTGCCAACCCTGACAAAGGTTGCATGGCTAGGTTGTCCGGGTTGGCAGGGCTGCTTAGCATGGAAGGAAGTGCGTTCTCATTTGCTAGACGAATTGCAGTCGGTTGCGCGAGATTCTCCTTAAGTCGTAGAAGGTCTGCGTCATCATATATAGCCACGTTACCGCGACTGCCCTTCATGTAAGTTACTTGCACTTTGCCTTGCGCGGCATACCGAGCGAGTGAGCGTTCCGAGACATTGAGAAATTGACAGGCTTCTTGTTTGTTCATGGAAAAAGGTAATACCATGACAGGCAGACAGGTGGCAAGGTTTATCTGGCGATGATTGGCAAAGTATCGTAAAACATCTCAAAAACCGCTGATTAACAGCAATGTGATGTCGCCACAGAAAAACGCATCGGTTAAGACAAAAGGGAAACGAAGTATCTGGAAGTACTGTCCTTTAATCTGTTCGTAATATCTGCCTGATGTTTCACACCGGTAGATTGTCGCGTGGCTTGCTCGTAGCCCGAACAAGCCTGCACGCCTTTTGGATCCTCATGAGTGTGACCTATAAAGTCCGTCGAACTCAGCTTTGTCGAAAAACGTCCGATCATTGTTGACATAGTTACTCGAACTCAGCGCACGATGAAACAGGATAGATGATTGTTTCTCCGGTGAGCGATAACAGAAACAGGGACATGCATAATAGTTTAGAGTCTGTCTCGAAGCACTATACTGAAAGAAAAAGATAACAGCGAGTTTTACTACTATGATGAGCATAAAGCTAAAATAAAAAATAGCAGGTTACGCAAATACTCAATAAGCGTAATCTAACTGATATATGTATCTATTCGGTTCTACCTGAAAAAGCATCGCCGTCTGTTAGCAGACAGCAGGTGTTTGCTAACAGACGACCTGCTCGAAGACCTCACCGTCCGAGTAAGAAAACTACAACAAACTTGACTCCGCGACACGCCGTCTCCGTTGCCTAACTGCGGAACGACGTTTGCGCTCGTGAGTCTCAAGTATGTTTTCGCACAGGGAAAGGAAAAGTCGTTGGATGAATCGAAGACACGGACAATTTCTTTGCGGCATTCACCGTCGCGCCGTTCCGGTATCCGCTCGAAACATTTTGATTATGAGTTGTGTTAGACAAACGAATGTAAGTGTTTTAACCGCCTTGCTCGTGGTCATCGCCGCTTTGTTTGTGTCGGGCGACACGGTGTCCGCGCATGAAGGTGAAGATCATGGCGGGGAGGGCGGCGTCGCGGCGGTTTCGACAAGCACCGACATGCAGGTACGCACAGCACGCGCGGGCGACCTTGAGGTGACGCTCAAACATGCGCTGATCGAGCCGGACAAGGGAGGAACGGCGCGCGCGTTCGTGACGCGCTTCGACTCGAACGAACCCGTCGCGTCAGCAGCGATCACGCTTTTATTTACAGGCGGCGGCACACCCGTCGAAGCGACGGCGGTAGCCGGAAACACAGCAGGCATGTACGAAGCCAAGTTGCCGCCGCTTGTGCGGGGTGATTACAGGCTCACAGCGCGTGTCGAGGTTGCGGGAGCGACTCGGACAGTCGAGTACGGCGTGATCAAAGTCGCCGCGTCGCCCGCGACAATCGAAAGCAGTTCGTCGTGGACGCGCGCCGTACTTATCGCAGTCGGGCTATTGGTCGGTTTGAGCATCGCCGGAGCTGTACTCTTTCGCGCAGCACAAGCCTTCCGGCAGCACCAAGCAAGAAAGCGCAATGATGGACAAGCCGCAACCGCGTGACATGACTTTAACCTTCTTCGGACATTGGCGGCGGAAGAGCGACACGGCTCCGACGAATCGGACGGCAGACTCGAATCTAAACGCGGTCGTCGCGGTTCTATTACTCGCGTTTGCGGCGACGGCGACGCAAGCGCAGACAACTTCACCAACATCGTCACTCGCACCTCAGCAGACGGCAACACTTGCCGGTACGCGAACCATCACGAGCGATGCAAATAGTACAGCGACGGCTGTCTTACAAGTGCCACAAGTCTCGTCGTCACAGTACACGGACGTGACCGGCTTGACCGCCGAACGGCTAATCGAAACAGGGTTCGACCGCCGCGCCGATCTGCTCGCCGCACGGCAGCGGTTGAGCATCGCCGGGGGTCGAGCGACGCAAGCAGGTCTACGTCCCAACCCGACGCTCGACGCCGAGTACGGCAGCCCGCGCTTTCTCGCGGGCGAAGCCGAACAGGATTTATCAATCGGCGTCTCACAAGTTTTCGAGACGGGAGGCAAGCGCGGCAAGCGGATTGCGGTCGCGCGCCTCGAACTCGCGCAGACGCGCGCCGAAGTCACCGCGCTCGAACGACTATTCGCTTCTGAAGTCCGCACGAGTTTCGCGCGTTCCATCGCGTTCTCCCGTCAACTCGACGCGCTCGAACGACTTGTCGGCGCGAACGTGGAGCTTGTGCGCGTCACAAACGCGCGGCTCGGTGAGGGCGATGTCGCGCCGCTCGACCTGAACCTCGTGCGGCTTGAAACAGACCGTCTGCGCGCACAAGTCATACGCACGCGCGCCGACCTCGAAAGCGAACTCATCTCTCTGCGCGCGCTCGTCGGCTTCGAGACGACGGAACCGTTACGCCTTGCGCCCGCGCCCGACCGTCCGCCGCGTCTTGATTTATCGCTCACCGAACTGACCGACCTCGCTCTGCGCGAGCGCGCGGATTTGCAGGCAGCGCGGTTAGGCGAAGAGTTGGGAAGGGCGCGGATACGGTTAGCCGAGTCGGGTGCGGTGCCGAACGTCGGGGCATCAGTTCGCTTTTCGCGGAGCCGCGAGTTGTTCGATTTGCCCGCGCGACTCGGCGGCGGTGATTTGTCGGATAGCGACAATGAATTGACATTCGGCGTCTCCGTCGAACTCCCAATCTTTAACCGCAATCAAGGTGACATCGCAACGGCGTCAGGTGAGCGCGTGCAAGCGACCAGAGTACGCGAGTTCTTGGAAGCGACATCAGGCGCGACGTGGCACTTGCTTACGGTCGCTGCCGCGCGGCGGCGGAAACTTTCGTCTTGTACTCGACGCAGATCATGCCGCGTGCCGCCGATAATCTGCGAAGCGTTCGGGCGGCTTACGACCTCGGCGAATATTCTGTCTTCGACGTGGTTAATGAGCAACGACGTTTAATCGAAAGTGAGATCGAGGTGGGCGAAGCACTTCGTGACTACTACGGTTCGTTCGCCGAACTCGAACGTGCCATAGGCACGACCATTCCGGCGAGCGGTTTCGCTCCCGCGCAAGTCTCGGTACTTCCTGACCTAAACCGCATTGCCCCGAACACGGATGCTGAGTCAACCACTACATCGGAGCGCGCCGCGCAACTCCGATGTTCGCTGGAATCAGTGATAGCACCTGTCAAATCTTCCCTAGGCGAGGCTTCATCCGAACCGCAAATGAACATTCCGATTCAGTTCATAGAAAAAGGAAAACCATGACGACCAAACTCCCACTTATCCTGCTTGCCGTCGCAGCCACCGTAGTTGGCTCTGCGTGTTCAAGTGCGAACGAGCGCACGCCGAACACGAACTCGACGACAAGTAACACCGTGACGACAAACAACATCGCAACGACGAATGCGAGCGCACCGAACGCGACGAGTACGACCAATACCGGAGCGGCTTCTCATGGTGAAGCGGACGGGGACGTTCCGGCGGCGGTGCGCGCGGCACTCGCGGACGCAACCACAATTACGAAGCAGCATAAAGATTTGTCGGCATCCCAAGTCTCCAGCATAGAGAAAGAAACCAACACGAAGATCGCAGACACAGATCATCACTCGTATCTCGGCTTCACGATGAACGGCGGCGCGCGGCGTCAGACTGGAGCCGCGACCGTCGTAGGTGCGGGCGGCAAAGAGATGGTCATCGTGTACGAGAGCCGTAACGGTGTGCCTTATATTAAAGAGGTTCGCGGCGAAAGTGTGTCCCAGAGTTTCCTCGACCAATTCAAGGGTAAAGGTCACGACGACAAATTGCAGGTCGGGCAGGACGTGAAAGCAATTGGCGTTGACGAGGCGACGGCACGCCGCGCCGCCGATGTCATCCGTCAGGACACCCGCATCATGCAGACACTTTACGGCGGCGCGCACAGTCACTGAACATGTGGACACGAGCGAAAAAGATAAGCATGATCCGTCTGCTTACGGCGCGGGATGAGTTTCCGCGAACGCTGCGACGTAAGTCTTTTATGCCTCCGGCGACGTTCGCACTCCTAGCACTCGCAATGGTTTTGACGGTGCGACCCACGAGCGCGCACGAAGGCGAAGACCATACCGGGAAGCGCGGACGACCGCGACGCGGGTAGTTGCCGCGTCCGCCTCCGTACGAACGGCGGAGCGTAATTTAAGCACGCCGTTCGGAGAGTTTAACGTGCGCTTGCGGCAGTCGCCCTTCGACCCGCGCACCGGCGAAGAAGTGCAGTTCGAGATTGCCGTGCGCGAGAAAGTCGAAGGCGGCTTCGGCGCGCTCGTCTTCTTCGTCCTCGGAGCGGCGGCAATGGCTTACTTCGAGCCGCCACGCGAACGGCGCACCATCGCCGGGTTGCCGCCTGAGACAGAGGCGACGGCGACAACCGCCGCTTCCGTGAGTGGCGATCCGGCACTCGGCGGTTCGGGCGCGGTTATCACGATCCCGAAAGAATCGCAACTGCTGTTTTCGATTCGCACCGCGCTCGTCGAGGAGCGGCAGATCGTGAGCGGCTTGAAGACGACGGGAACTGTGCGCGCCCGCCCCTATGCGCGGGGCGTGGTCGCGCCGCCGGTCTCCGGGCGCGTCACGTTCAACCAAAATGTCTCCATCGGAGCGGTCGTCGGACGCGGGCAAATCATCGGCTCAATTGAGCAGGTGCTAGGCGCGCCGGAACAAGCCGCACTCGAAGCACAACGCATAGAGCTTCGCACCGCCGCGCTCTCAAGCCAAGCACGCGCGACCGAACAACAATCCCTCGCCGCGCAAGCGAGGACACGGCTCACGCAGGCGCAACGCGAACTCAAACGCGCGACTAATTTGTTGGAAGTCGGTGCGGCTCCCCGCCGCCGCGTCGAAGAAGCACAAACGGCAGTGAGGCTCGCCGAACAGGAAGCGGCAAGTGCCGAGGCGCAAGCCCGCGTCGCGGGACAACAGGTACGCCTCTCGAACGAGTCGGTTAGTCGCGTCAACCCGGTGCGGGTTTTCCCGCTCGGTTCGCCCGTGACCGGCATCATCACGAACTTGAACGCGGCAACGGGTCAGCAAGTGGAAGCGGGCGCGGAACTTCTTAGCGTCGTCAACCTCACGACCGTGTTTCTGGAGGCACAGGTGTTCGAGCGCGACCTCGCGGCGGTGCGAGATTCGGGACGCGCGACTTACACCGCCCCCGCTTTGAACGGAGAAGTCTATCGTATAGGCGAAGGCGGTGAAGGTCGTCTCGTCTCGGTCGGGCAATCCGTTGACCCGCAGACGCGCACCATCCCCGTAACCTTTGAAGTCCCCAACCCGCTTAACCGGCTGCGTGAAGGCATGTTCGTCGAAATTACGCTCGATACGAGCGGCGGGGCGCGTGTGCTTACCGTGCAGAAGGACTCGATTATCACCGAGCAGGGACGCACGTTCGCCTTCGTCTTTCGCGGTGGCGAAACATACAAGCGGCGCGCCGTCGTGCTTGGCGCGGAAGGACAGGATTACTATGAGGTGAAATCGGGCTTAGCACCGGGCGAGCGCGTTGTCACCGAAGGCATTTACCAACTGCGCTCGACTCAGCCCGGCTAGGTCGCGGCGCATAGACAAACAGGAAAGAGGAGATACGAACAGAAATGAACAACCGATTCAAAGCATCGCTGGTCGCCGCCACGCTCGCGTTCACAATCGCCGCGTGCGCCGCGCCGCAGCAATCGAACATGAACACGACGGGCAACACGGCGAACAGGAACGCCGCCGCACAACCTTCGCTGCAAGCGTCCGTTGCTACCGGAGATATGAATCACGGCAACATGAATCATGGCGCGATGGATCATTCGATGATGGATCACGCGAACATGAAGAGTTCGCCGAACGCCGCAAGTGCGCCATATGACTTGCAATTCCTCGATACGATGATCCCACACCATCAAGGCGCGGTTGACATGGCACGTCCCGCCGTCGAGAAAGCCGCACACCCGGAACTGCGCGAGTTTGCCCGCCGGATAATTGCCGACCAAGAGCGCGAGATCGCCGAGATGCGCCGCATACGCGAACAGCACTACGCGGGCAAACCTGAAGCGATAAACATGGAGATGCCCGGCATGATGGACTCTATGCGCGGGATGGACATGCAGAAGCTCAACGCCGCGATTGGCAATGACTTTGACCTGATGTTCTTGGAGCAGATGACGCCACACCACGAAGGCGCGGTCGTGATGTCGCGTGACGGACTCGGCAAGCTCGAACATGCCGAGATTAAGACGCTCGCCACTCAGATCATCAGTTCGCAGCAAAAGGAAGTCGCGCAGATGAACGAGTGGAAGAAGGCGTGGGGTGGTCGGTAGTCGAGAGTAAGGCACGATGCTCAACCTAATCATCAGATGGTCGTTGCAGAACCGATTGCTCGTCGTCGCAATCTCGGCTTTGCTGTTGGTGTGGGGAACTTACGTCGCGCTGAACCTTCCGGTTGACGTACCCCGCGCCTGAAGTGAGAGCGAAAAAGGAAGTGAAAGGGAGGGCGAAGATGGTTGCGATTGTGATGGGCGTTTCGGGTTCGGGAAAAACGACAATCGGCGAGTTGTTGGCGCAAAAGTTGAAGTGCGAATTTGCCGACGCCGACGATTTTCACCCGCCCGCCAATGTCGCCAAGATGAGTGCCGGAATCCCGCTTGACGATGACGACCGCGCGCCGTGGCTTCGCGCGTTGCGCGACTTGATAAGCGAACATCTCGAAGCGCGTCGCTATCTCGTGCTGGCATGTTCGGCATTGAAAGAAAGTTACCGCGAACAACTACAAATCAGCGATGCGGTCAAAATCATTTACCTTAAAGGCGACTATAAAATTATCGCCGACAGACTTCACGACCGGCGCGGTCACTACATGAATCCGCGTTTGTTGGACAGTCAATTTGCGACGCTCGAAGAGCCTGCCGGTGAAAACATCATCACGGTTGACATCGCCGGTACACCGGATGAAATCGTGAGCCAAATCATGCGAGCGTTGTCCAACGTGATGTGAAAACGCAGACACATCGTCGTTAGCGAGGCGGCAAGGTGAGGCGGAAGATTGCGCCGTGTGTGCCGTTTGTCATCATAAGACTTCCGCCGTGTTGCGCGGCGATTTTGTAGGCGATAGAAAGTCCGAGACCAACGCCTTTATCCCGTGTGGTGAAAAACGGGTCGAAGATGCGCGCTTGAAGTGCCGCATCAATCCCGCCGCCCGTATCTTCGACTTCAACGCTTACTTCATCTTCGTCGCGCGATGTGCGTAAAGTTAAACGACCGCCGTCGGGCATCGCTTGCAAACTATTGATGGCAAAATTCAGAAGGACTTGCTTGATTTGTTCGCTATCGGCAGTCACAGATGGCAAATCTTCGGCGAGTGCTAATGCGATGGCGACGTGCTGCGTCGCGGCGCGTTGTGCGATAAGCGTGCTGACCGAGCGCGCGATTTCATTAAGGCTCGCGGGTGCAACAGAAGGTTTAGGCGTGCGTGCGAAGCGCAGGAATTCACCGACGAGTGAATCCAAACGGTCAACTTCTTGTTTGATGATATTTGAAAACTCGCGGCGCGGGCTGTCGGGTGCGAGTTCGTCTTCAACAATTTCAATCGCGCCTTTGATGCTCGCTAAAGGGTTGCGAACTTCGTGAACGACTGCCGCCGAGAGTTCACCGACCGACGCGATGCGGTCGGCGCGCAAGAGTTGTTCAAAGGTCTGCCGCAATTCGGCGTAGGCTTTTTGAAGTTCGCTCGCGCTCTGTTCGGCGCGTCTTCGAGCGCGTCTGGTCATGTCGCCAAGCACACCCGTGACACAGCCGACGACGTTAAAGAGAATTATCTCGGCGTATTGATTAAGCGCGTAATCATAGTCGGCGTGTTGCCAGTGAAGCAGGATGTGCGGCGTGTAGGCGACGCTCGCAAAGAGCGCGGCGGCGAGTTCTCCACGCAAACCGAAAAGCAGCGCGCCAATAATGATTGGAATGTAATAAAGCCGTTGGTAGGTTTGGTGAAAAACAATCTGGTCGAGCGGCGTCGTTAAGTGAAGGGCGGTGATGAGCAGTATGCAAACGCCGATGCCGATGCTTTGAATTGAAGATGCGCGCCTCGCTTTCAATGCCTGTTCTCCCGTGCGTCCGAATCTACATCGCTTGCCGAAACCAAGCCGTACTTTTATCATTTGAGCCGAAACATGGTCTCTATTTGCAGACAACCCATACGCCGAACACTGATGCCACCTTTGGCTCAGAGTTTTAGGCGTGTGCGCTCCACAGAGACATGTTTGCGATGTGCCGCGAGGGTCAACCTTCATCAACTCACGTCCGGCACTTTCAGAAACTTCTTTACTCCTCAGCGTCTTTCTTGTACAATACACAGTAGCCTTGTACAAGAAAGGAGTGAGTATGCTAAAAACCACAGAACGCGCATACGCGGCAGGAATCTTCGACGGAGAAGGGAGTCTGTATATTTCTTCGGGGCGCGCACTAGCAAGCGGCGAGAAGCAGTTTTTCCTTTGTGCATCAATCAACAACACAAACGAGGACATGATTTTATTGATGCAGAAGTGGTTTGGCGGTTCTATTTCTCGCACCGCAGAAAACGGAAATCGCAAGGGGATATGGCGACTGCGAATGTACTCCCATGTTGCGCGAGCCTTTTTATTATCGGTGCGTCCATATCTCACCATGAAGCATCGGCAGGCAGACCTTGCTATAACATTCCAAAACGGTATCAAGCGGGGCGTATTGACCGGCGTAGAGAAAGCACAATTAAAAGCCACGATTGCGTCCATGAACCAAAAGGGACGGAAAACTCTTGTGTAGATTTCAGCCTTGTACATAAGTTTGGCGATGAACGCAGACCATCCGGCATCATTGACACTCTTGGCGAGCATCCCGCTTGCGAGTCCTTTAACATTCAAATCTTCAACCGCGATAACTCCGAAGTTATCAACCAGCCAACGACTGATTTTGTGGTGAAAGTCGGCTCTTTGATTGTGGATGTGCGCGTGCGCTCTTTGCAGGAGTTGCACGGCAAAACGTCTGCGCTTTCCTCCCTTTTTGCGTCTTGCAACTTTGCGCTGTGCTTTGCGGAGTTGCTTCTGTGCTTGCGCGTAGTAGCGCGGATTCTCTATTTCCGTTCCATCCGACAAGGTAGCAAACGCGGTCAATCCAACGTCAATGCCGATGGTGTCGGAACACGCGGGCAAAGCTTTAGCTTGCGCCAAGACGGAGAAACAGGCGAACCAACGCCCGGCTTCGCGCTTAATCGTGAGCGTCTTAATCTTCCCTTCTATGCAACCTTATTATGGTTCATCTCCAACTTTGCGGCATAACAACTTTATGTGCTAAAGCTGGTGTCATACGCAATCATCAAACAAGGGAGAGTTATTAATTCACCTTACGCGGTTGAGATTTTACAGCCCGATTCATCGGGCTTTCCGCCGCAAGGCGGCACCTAGCCACGCGATTCATCGCGTGGTCGCTTTCCGGGCAGAATCCGAAAGGGCGTTTTAACGTCCTTCCCCTGTGGCTTAAGCCGGCGGATGACAAGCCCGTTGAAACGGGCTTAGAATTATTACCCGATGCCGACCACGCGATGAATCGCGTGGCTATCAGCCCGAAGGGAAAGCCTCGTGAACGAGGCTGAAAACCAAAACCGCGTAGATACTGTCTTGAAAATCAACTTGAAAAAGCCAAGTTTGAATCAAACGGACGTTTATGTTTCAAGACTCCGAAAGCAATGTGCAGCAACTTTCTCATTGAAGCACAAATGATTTGCATCGAAGTCTTGCCGTTCTCTTCTAATCGCCTGGCAAACTCTTTGATAATTTTATTATGTTGGGCGGCGACGATTGCCGGAAAATACAGACCTTTGCGGATGCGCCGATTCCCAAGTTTCGAGAGCTTCGTCGAGTTCAAACTCGTTCCCGATTGTGCCTTTCGCGGCGTGACTCCGGCTTGGGCAGCGACGGCGCGTGCCGACGAATAACGCGCAAACTCGACCTCGCTCAACAACAACTGAGCCGTCTTGGCACCGATGCCCGGAATGCTTTGCAGTAGCTCACTCTGCTCTTTCAAGTGCGGGTGATCATCAATGTGAGTTTTGATTTGCGACTGCAATTCTTTGATCTCCTGCTCGAAGGTTTTAATGATGCGCTTGATACTTGATTGGGTTTGCGTGGGCGACACTTCAAAACGGTTCTGTTCCATTAAGAGCATTTCCTCGACGACCTCAATGCAGCGCGTTAAGGCTTGCAGATGCTGAACTTCGGGACTTGGCGGAAACCATTGAGCGGGTTCTTGGGTCAGACAAAAATCAGCAATCAAGCGCGCATCAGCTTTATCGGTTTTGTTTCTTGCCAATTTCGATTTGGCATACCCTTTAATACGAAACGGATTGACGACCGCCACCCGATGACCTTGCTCAAAGAGAAAATGAGCCACGCCGTCGCCGGCGAGTTCCAGTCGCTTCCAGACACGCTTGGACGTGCTTGAGAGACAAAGATTCAAGCCACGCTTGTAAGGATTTGAAGCCCGCCGACGAATTGGCGAACTGCTTGGTTAAGACTTTGTGCTCAACAATCAGAGCCACATCAAGTTTGAGTTTGGCAACATCAATGCCCAGCACGATGGTTGAATTATTTGACATCTTGAACTCCTTAGAAAAATTGTTCCCGGCGGTCAACCTTGTGTTGATGCAGACTCAAAGGTCATAAAATACTGTCCGACCTGAAAGGAACAGTTGATAAAACGGAAAAGAGGTCTTTTCTACGCAACAGACTCAAAAGGTCTTAAGGTGAGTCCAGACTCATCTTTTCCAACAACTCTCAAGCGTCCTTGATAGTTGTTCAGTAGTTAATCGTCAAGATACAAAGGTGAGTTATTAAATGCGACAAAGAAATCAACATGAAAAATCATTCTTCATGTCTTGCCTCTGTGTCTTGTTGTTCGGGGCAACATACAACGCTTCGGCGCAAACCACTTCAACCCAATCAACGTCGAATCCGACAACAACAATTGATGTGTGGCGAGAAGGCTTGGCGGGAACTGAACAGCCGACGCCCGGTGCGACGACAACGATGACAATCAACGACGACGGAGAAGTCGTCGTGCCGGGTGAAGATGTCGTAGCGAAGTTGACCGACCTGGAACACAGATGGGCGGACGCCGTAATGCGGCAGAGCAAGGCAAACCTGTCGCGTCTGTTGTCGTCTGATTTTCTTTTCATATCAGAACACGCAAACCCATCGGCGGCGTCCGTGTCGAAACAATCCTACGTCAATCGTGTGGTCAAAGAACCGCAGGCGAAGGTGGAGAAGTTCAACGTGCAGACGATTCGCGTCTATGGCGACACGGCAATCGTCAACGTCCGCTATCTGCCCGTCGCAATCGGTAAGGTCGCGCCCGTCGAAATCATCGTCACGGATGTCTGGGTCAAACGTAATAATCGCTGGCAAGCCGTCACGCGCCACACCAGCGAACTAAAAGCAGCACCTCCGCAAGCCGCTCAATAAATTTTATGCTGCGATTTCTGGTCGTGTCTCACAATTTATGCTGCCAAGCATTCGAGTGGTTGACGTAGAGTTTG
>JANDLT010000078.1 GCA_024330265.1 Pyrinomonadaceae bacterium MAG19_C2-C3
GATCCACATGCCCTATCGTCCCTATATTCACATGCGGCTTTGATCGGTCAAATTTCTCTTTGCTCATTTTTATGTCTCTCGCTTTTGCTTAAACTTTGTGTGATACGTTCTTTGTTCAAGGGTCGCCGCGCTTATCGTGAAGCGAGAGAAGCGACCCCGCTTGTAAACTTAAAACTCGATTAGCTGGTCGCGCCTTTGACTTTCGCAATCACTTCGTCCGCGATGTTCTTCGGTGCTTGTTCGTAACGCTCGAAGTGCATCGTCGAGGTTGCGCGCCCTTGTGTTGAGGAACGCAAATCAGTCGTATAGCCGAACATTTCGGACAGAGGAACTAACACCGTCACGACTTGCACGCCGCCCGTGCGCGGCTCCATCTTTTCGATGCGCCCGCGACGCGACATCAAATCGCCGTTGACCGAACCCATATATTCTTCCGGCGTCACGACTTCAACGCGCATAATCGGCTCGAGCAATACAGGTTTAGCTTTCCTCACCGCGTCTTGGAATGCGAGGCTTCCGGCGATGTGAAACGAACGCTCGTCCGAGTCAACTTCGTGGTACGAACCGAACACGACTTTGACTTTGATGTCAACGAGTTCATAACCCGCGAGAAAGCCGCGCTCCAAAGCTTCTTGCACGCCTTGTTCAATCGGGCGAATAAATTCACGCGGAATCGCGCCGCCCGTGATGCCGTTTTCAAACACGAAGCCTTCGCCGGGTGCGGGTTCGATTTCGAGTTCGACATGACCGAATTGACCGCGTCCACCTGTTTGACGTTTATAAACTTCTTTGCCGGGCGCGCCTTGCGTGATGGTTTCCCTGTACGCAACCTGCGGTTTGCCGACGTTGGCTTCAACGCCGAACTCGCGCTTCATGCGGTCAACGATAATCTCAAGGTGAAGCTCACCCATGCCCGCGATAATGGTCTGATTTGTTTCGTGGTCGGTCGAAACATTAAACGACGGGTCTTCCTGCGCGAGGCGTTGGAGCGCGGTGCCGAGTTTGTCTTGGTCGGCGCGCGTCTTGGGTTCGACTGCGACACGGATGACGGGTGCGGGAAAGTCCATCGCTTCCAAGATAACGGGCTTGTTTTCGTCGCACACGGTATCGCCCGTCGTGACGTTTTTCATGCCGCCGATGGCGATGATTTCCCCTGCCTTCGCTTCTTCGATGTCTTCACGCTTGTTGGCGTGCATCAATAACAAACGACCGACGCGCTCTTTAGAATCTTTGACGGAATTATAAGCGTAAGAACCGGCTTTGATAGTCCCCGAATAAACGCGGACGAACGAAAGCTGACCGAGATGCTTGTCCGCCATAATCTTAAAGACCAGACCGGAGAACGGCGCATTCGGGTCGGCGGGTCGGTCGAGTTCCTCTTGCGTGTTCGGGTCAATGCCCTTCACCGCCGGAATGTCGAGCGGCGAAGGCAAGTAATCAACCACCGCGTCGAGCAACGTCTGCACGCCTTTGTTCTTGAATGCCGAACCCGTGACGACCGGAACCATCTTCAAGGCAAGCGTGTTGCGACGAAGGGCGGCACGAACTTCGTCTTCCGTGAAGTCACCGCCTTCGAGATATTTTTCGGCGAACGTCTCGTCTTCATCAATGTTCGCAATCGCCTCAAGCATTCTGTCGCGTGCGGCATCGGCATCGGCTTTCATCTCCGCCGGAATATCGAGGACTTCGTACTCTGAACCCTTCGCTTCGTCTTTCCAGATGAGGGCTTTCATACGAACCAAATCAACGACGCCTTTGAATTGATCTTCGACGCCAATCGGGATTTGCAACGCGACCGGATTCGCGCCGAGACGCGCGATGATTGAATCGAACGAACGCTCGAACGACGCACCCGCGCGGTCGAGTTTATTGATGAAACAGATGCGCGGCACGCCGTACTTATCAGCCTGTCGCCACACGGTTTCAGATTGCGGTTCGACGCCCGCGACGCCATCGAAACAGCACACCGCGCCGTCAAGCACGCGCAAGGAACGTTCGACTTCCATCGTGAAGTCAACGTGTCCCGGCGTGTCTATGATATTGATGCGATATTCCGCTCCCGAACGCTTCCAGAAACAGGTCGTCGCAGCGGACGTGATCGTGATGCCGCGCTCTTGTTCCTGCTCCATCCAATCCATCGTCGCCGTGCCTTCGTGGACTTCGCCGATTTTGTGCGACACGCCCGTATAAAACAGTATGCGCTCGGTCGTCGTCGTCTTTCCGGCGTCAATGTGCGCCATGATGCCGATGTTGCGGAACTTTGATAAATCGTATTTAGCCATAACTTTTCGGGGGGCGGGTTTCAGGTTTCAGGAGACGGTTTTTACTGACACCCGACCCCTGTCCCCAACCCCCTGCTTTTAGAACTTGTAATGCGCGAATGCTTTGTTCGCTTCCGCCATGCGGTGCGTGTCGTCTTTTTTGCGAACCGCATTGCCGCGATTGTTTGCCGCGTCGAGAAGCTCTGCCGCCAGACGGTCAACCATCGTTTTCTCGCCGCGTGCGCGTGCCGCCCCGACTATCCAACGAATCGCCAGACTGCCGCGACGCTCTTGCGGGACTTCCAAAGGAACTTGATATGTCGAACCGCCGACACGCCGTGACTTGACTTCAACCGTCGGGCGGACGTTTTCCATCGCACGCTTGAAGGCTTTGAGCGGTTCTTCCGAAAGCTTTTCACCGACCTGCGTCACGGCACTGTAAAAGATGTTTTCGGCGATTGATTTCTTGCCGCCCCACATCACACCGTTGATGAACTTCGTCACCAGAGGACTGCCGTACACGGGGTCAGGCAGCACATCGCGTCTTTCAGTAACTCTTCGTCTTGACATAATGACCTCAGTGGTCAGTGGTCAGTGGTCAGTGGTCAGATGAAAACATCTCTTTCTGACCACTGACCACTGACCACTGATAACTATTTCTTCTTCGCTCCGCCTTTAGCCGCGCCCGCCGCCGCGCCTGCCTTGGGTTGTTTCGCGCCGTACTTCGAGCGGCTCTGCTTGCGATTAGCGACACCGACCGCATCGAGCGTGCCGCGAATAACGTGATAACGCACACCGGGCAAATCCTTCACGCGACCACCGCGAATCAGCACGATTGAGTGTTCTTGTAGATTGTGTCCTTCGCCGGGAATGTACGTCGTGACTTCAATCCCGTTCGTCAAGCGCACACGCGCGACTTTGCGAAGTGCCGAGTTCGGCTTCTTAGGTGTCTGTGTATAAACGCGCGTGCATACGCCGCGACGTTGTGGCGATGATTGCAACGCGGGACTCGCCGTTTTGTATTTGACGGCTTTACGACCTTTACGAACAAGTTGGCTGATTGTCGGCACGACTTTATTTCCTCAAGCTATTTCTCGTCGCTCTCTACGGGCGAACAAAACACAGGCTGAACCGCGTTCTTGCTTCTTTCCGAAACCTTGATGTTCGGTAGTCAACGCAAGGGCGGCATCGCCGGAAATCTATATTGACGTAACGTGCGGGATGTTTCTGTACGGGTACAAATGTTAGGCTTCCCGCGAAGCCCGGTTTATCTGTGGCGTCAGTTTGTTAGATGCGAACTTGCGAAATCTTATTGGGATTTTACAAGCCGGATTGACGCGCTTTGCTTGGCGTGAAGCCGGAGACTTCAACGGGCAAAGCGTTTTACGCCACAATAATTTCAAACGACATCAATGCTTCGATTTAACGAAGCACTAAGCTGGACAACGCTTCTGTACCTCATCGAAACTTCATTGAAGCGTTGCACTGTTCGCCCTAGATTGTTTGGTGCGAATCGGAGACTATAAACATCGTGCCGCAGTCTGTCAAGCAGAGGACGATTTACGCGGCGAATGACCGATACAATCCCATTACAAAATGCGTTGTTGACACGAAGAGTTAAAGCAAACAAGAGGCGCGAGCCTTTGATAAAGCCCGCGCCTCTTGTGTTGTTTTGTGCTGAACTTGACTGAACTTATTCAGCGTCCGTTTCGCCGCGCGCCACGACTGGAACGCGGAGATGACCGCCCGCTTCCGTTCCCGTATCCACAACTGACGGGAAATCATCGGGCGTGGCTTCGTCGTAAGTTTGTTCGCGGTCATCATCGCGGTCAACCTTGACGTTGCGGTAATACTCCAGACCCGTTCCCGCCGGAATCAAGCGTCCCATGATGACGTTTTCTTTCAAGCCGCGCAGATGATCAACGCGTCCTGAAATCGCGGCTTCCGTAAGCACGCGCGTCGTTTCTTGGAACGATGCCGCCGAGATGAACGAATCGGTTGAGAGCGAGGCTTTCGTGATGCCGAGCAAAAGCGGTTCGGCTTGCGATTGTTCACCTTCCGTCCCGGCGACACGGGCGTTTTCATCCGTGAAGCGGAAGCGGTCAACCTGTTCGTCGAGTAAGAAATCGGTGTCACCGACTTCTTTGATTTTCACCCAGCGAAGCATCTGCCGGACGATGACTTCGATGTGCTTGTCGTTGATGTTCACACCCTGCAAGCGATACACCTCTTGAATTTCGTTCACGAGATATTCTTGCAAACGGTTCATACCGAGAACACGCAAAATGTCGTGCGGGTTTAAGGGTCCATCCATCAGGGCTTCGCCCGCTCTCACGCGGTCACCTTCTTGGACGTTGATGTGCGTACCGCGCGGAATGTCGTACTCGCGTTGTTCGCCGTCATCGCCCGTGACGATAAGTTTGCGTTTGCCTTTGACGATTGAGCCGAGTTGAACCGAGCCGTCAATCTCGCTCATCACGGCAGGAAGGCGCGGCTTACGCGCTTCAAACAGTTCGACGATGCGCGGCAGACCGCCCGTGATGTCTTTCGTCTTGGTTGTTTCGCGCGGGATTTTCGCAATCACGTCGCCCGGTTGAACCTCGTCGGCATCCGAGACCATCAAGTTGGCGCGCACAGGCATTTGATAAGTTTTCAAAACCTTTGTGCCGCCGCGAATCTCCATGCGCGGTTGTTTCTTTTCATCCGGCGAGTCTTTGACGACGAGACTCGACTGCCCCGTCACTTCGTCCTTCTCCTCATCCATCGTCATGCCTTCCTTCAAATCCTTGAAGGAAACTTTTCCGGCGACTTCGGTGAGAATCGAGAACGTGAACGGGTCCCAAGTCGCAAGGAGTTGTTCCTCGCGCACACGCTCACCGTCTTTGACGTGGACACGCGCACCGTACACCATTTGATAACGTGCGACTTCGCGCCCACGTTCGTCGTGAATCGTCAGTGAGCCGTTGCGGTTCATCGCAATCAGTTCGCCTTGACGGTTCGGTATGACGTTCAAATCAATGTAACGAATCGTGCCGTCCATGCGCGCTTCGTGGCGCGACGATTCATCAAGTCGGGCAGTTCCGCCGATGTGAAAAGTACGCATCGTCAACTGCGTGCCGGGTTCACCGATTGATTGCGCTGCGATAACGCCGACGGCTTCGCCTATGTCAACGTGTCTGCCGGTCGCAAGGTTGCGCCCGTAACAGTTGATACAACAACCGCGTCGGGATTCGCATGTCAAGACCGAACGAATACGAACACGTTGCACGCCGGAATTTTGAATCTCGGTCGAAAGGTCTTCGGTGATTTCCTCATTCGTCTTAACGATAACGCGCCCTTCAATCGGGTCAACCACATCGTCGAGAGCCGTGCGCCCGATGATACGGTCGCGCAGAGATTCGATTTCCTCGCCGCCTTCGACGATTGCCGATGCGTAAATTCCGCGCATCGTCCCGCAGTCGGGTTCGGAAATAATCACGTCCTGCGCCACGTCCACAAGGCGACGTGTGAGGTAGCCGGAGTCGGCGGTTTTAAGTGCCGTATCCGCCAGACCTTTACGCGCGCCGTGCGTCGAGATGAAGTATTGAAGCACGTTCAAGCCTTCGCGGAAGTTCGAGCGAATCGGCGTTTCGATGATTTCACCGGAAGGTTTTGCCATCAAGCCGCGCATACCGGCGAGTTGGCGAATCTGCTGGGCAGTTCCGCGCGCACCGGAGTCGGACATAACGAGAATCGGGTTGAGTTCGCCCGTCGCTTTCTCTTTTTCGTCCATCGCTTTGAACATCTCTTTGGCGACTTTATCCGTCACGTCAGACCAGATAGAGACGACTTTGTTATAGCGTTCGCCGTTGGTGATAACACCGTCGCGGTATTGATTTTCGACGACGATAACATCCGCTTCGGCGTTGCTGACCAAAGTCTTTTTCGCTTCCGGCGTCACGAGGTCATCAATGCCGATTGAGATTCCGGCGCGTGTCGCATACAGGAAGCCGAGGTTTTTCAAATCGTCGAGCATCCTGACGGTTGCTTCGTGACCGAGACGAAGATGTCCGTAATTGACGAGCGATTGCAAACCCTTCTTCTTCAAAGTACCGTTGAAGAACGGCAAGCCTGCCGCCATGCGGTCGTTAAAGATGACGCGCCCGACGGTCGTATCAATCACTCGATTGATGTCGCGTTGCACGGCAGCGCGCATCACGTCTTGGCTATCACGCTCTTGCGTCAAATCAAGCAAGTCGCCTTTATAGCGCATCTTAATCGGCGTTTGCGTCGTGACCTGTTGCGCGTCGAGTGCGAGTAGAACTTCATCCGATGAAGCGAACACGCGCCCTTCGCCTTTCGCGCCCGGCTTGTCGCGCGTCAGGTAATAACATCCAAGCACGATGTCTTGCGACGGAACGGCGATTGGCTGACCCGATGCGGGCGACAAGATGTTGTTGTCGGCGCGCATCAAAACGGTCGCTTCGATTTGGGCTTCCGGCGAAAGCGGAATATGAACCGCCATCTGGTCGCCGTCGAAGTCGGCGTTGAACGCCGTACACACGAGCGGGTGAATCTTAATCGCTTTGCCTTCGACTAATACCGGTTCAAAAGCTTGAATGCCGAGACGGTGCAGCGTCGGAGCGCGATTGAGAAGCACGGGATGTTCGCGTATGACTTCTTCGAGAATGTCCCACACGACGGGTTCTTGACGCTCGACCATTTCGCGCGCCTGCTTAATCGTTGCCGCGTGCTGTTGCTTCTCAAGCTGGTTATAGATAAACGGCTTAAAAAGTTCCAACGCCATCTTCTTCGGCAAACCGCATTGATGTAGTTTCAATTCAGGACCGACCACGATAACGGAACGTCCCGAATAATCAACGCGCTTGCCCAAGAGGTTTTGACGGAAGCGACCCTGCTTGCCTTTGAGCGTATCGCTTAAAGATTTGAGCGGACGATTATTCACTCCGCGCAAAACGCGACCGCGCCGCCCGTTGTCAAACAGAGCGTCAACCGCTTCTTGCAACATGCGCTTTTCATTTCGCACGATGACTTCCGGTGCGCGCAGTTCCATCAACTTCTTGAGGCGATTATTGCGGTTGATGACGCGACGATAAAGGTCATTCAAATCCGATGTCGCAAAGCGTCCACCATCAAGCGGCACAAGCGGGCGGAGTTCCGGCGGGATGACCGGAATCACATCTAGAATCATCCAGCCCGGGTGATTGCCAGACTTCAAAAACGAAGTCACGACTTTCAAGCGTTTGGAATATTTCAACTTCTTTTGCTGCGAAGTCTCTTCGCGCATACGCTGGCGCATCTCGACGGAAAGCTCTTCGACCTGCACCAACTGTAAAAGTTCTTTAATGGCTTCCGCACCCATTTTAGCGACGAACTGACCGGGAAAGTCCCGCATCAATTCGCGGTATCGCTCTTCGGTCAAAAGCTCTTTCTCTTTAATCGGCGCGTCGCCGGGATCAATCGTGATGTACGACTCGAAGTACAAAACCTTCTCAAGTTCACGAAGCGGAATATCTAAAAGATGCCCGATGCGCGACGGCAAGCCTTTGAAAAACCAGACGTGCGAACACGGTGATGCGAGTTCGATATGACCCAATCTTTCACGGCGCACTTTCGCCTGTGTGACTTCGACACCGCACTTGTCGCAAATCACGCCGCGATGCTTCATGCGTTTATATTTGCCGCACAAGCATTCCCAATCTGTCACGGGTCCGAATATACGCGCGCAGAACAACCCGTCGCGCTCCGGTTTGAAGGTTCGATAATTGATTGTTTCGGGCTTCGTCACTTCGCCGTGCGACCACTGCCGGATTTTCTCCGGTGACGCGAGCGAAATGCGAATCGCCTCAAAATCTGGGGCTAATTGCGTTTTATCTTGCTGAAATCGAAACATGTAATCTCCCGATTTGGGGACAGGGTTTAAGGAGTTCGGGTGTCGGTTGGAAACGCGCCCGCGCCGTCCCCTGTCCCCAGACACCCGCCCCCACTCTTCTCTAGTTTTCGCTGACTCCCGCCGTCGCCACCACCGGACGCCCGACGCTATCGGCGGCATCGCCGTCTAAGCTGCTGCCTTTTTTCACCAGTTCAATGTCGAGACACAAAGCTTGAAGTTCGCGTATCAGCACGTTGAAGGATTCGGGCAAGCCGGGATTAAAATCGGCTTCACCTTTAACAATCGCTTCGTAAATCTTCGAGCGTCCCGCCACGTCGTCGGACTTCGCGGTCAAGAGTTCCTGAAGAATGTGCGCCGCGCCGTAAGCCTCCAACGCCCAAACTTCCATTTCACCGAAACGCTGTCCGCCGAATTGCGCTTTGCCTCCAAGCGGTTGTTGCGTAATTAAGCTGTACGGTCCGATTGAGCGGGCGTGAATCTTATCGTCCACAAGGTGCGAAAGCTTCAACATATAGATGTATCCGACCGTCACCTTCTGCTCGAACGCATCGCCCGTCAAACCGTCGTACAACACGGTCTTGCCAGACGATTCGACCATCTCCGGCATGTTCGCGGCGCGCAAAACCGCGCGTGCTTCTTCCAACTTCTGCTTGATTTCCGGCTCGGTTGCGCCGTCGAAAACAGGGGTTGCGAACTTGACTCCAAGCACACGCGCCGCCCATCCCAAGTGCGTCTCTAAAATCTGCCCGACGTTCATGCGCGAAGGCACGCCGAGAGGATTCAAGACGATTTCCACGGGCGTTCCGTCCGGCATGTACGGCATATCTTCTTCCGGCAGGATGCGCGCGATAACGCCTTTGTTTCCGTGACGACCCGCCATCTTGTCGCCAACGGACAGCTTGCGCTTCATCGCCACGAAGACCTTGACCATCTTGATGACACCCGGCGGGAGTTCGTCGCCCTGTCTCAACTTGGCGATTTTCTCTTCATAAATGTCGGTCAAGATTTTAATCTGGCGTTCTGTTTTGTCCTCGTAGTCTTTGACTTCCGCGCTGATGTCCATGCCCTTCGTCGCCAGTTGAGCTTTACGCAAAAACTTGGCAGGGACGCCGTTCAACATCTCGCGTGTGATGTCCACGTTCTTCGGAACTAAGACTTCCTTGTCCACACCGACCAAATCAACCGCCAACTTGCGCCCTTCAAACAACTCGAAGATGCGAAGGTTGCGTTGTTCTTCGAGAATGCGAATCTCATCCGTAAGGTTGCGACGCAAGCGGTCTTCTTCGTCCTGTTCGATGAACAAGGAACGCGAATCGCGTTCTTGCCCTTTGCGCGTGAAGACTTGAACGTCAACGACCGTGCCGTCAATTCCCGGCGGCGAAGTTAAACTGGCGTCTTTCACGTCGCCCGCTTTTTCACCAAAAATCGCACGCAGTAGTTTCTCTTCGGCGGTTAATTGCGTCTCGCCTTTCGGCGTGACTTTACCGACAAGGAAACTGCCCGGTTTGACTTGCGCTCCGATGCGAATGATTCCCGACTCATCCAAATCGCGCAGCATGTTTTCCGAGATGTTTGGAATGTCGCGCGTGATTTCTTCGGGTCCCAACTTCGTATCACGGGCTTCGATTTCGAGTTCTTCGATGTGAATCGAAGTGTAGTAATCGTCTTTGACGAGGCGCTCCGAAACCAGAATTGCATCCTCGAAGTTGTATCCGCGCCACGGCATAAACGCGACGAGGACGTTTCGACCGAGTGCCAATTCGCCTTTGTCCGTGCAAGGTCCGTCGGCGATGACTTGCCCTTTATCAACCCGTTCACCAATCGAGACAATCGCCCGTTGATTGATACAGGTGTTTTGATTTGAGCGGCGGAACTTCGTCAGAGTGTAAATATCGGCGGTCACTTCCCGTGAAATCGTGCCGTCAACATTGTGGTCTGCTTTGACGATGATGCGTTCCGAGTCAACGTAGTCAACCACGCCGTCACGCCGTGCGGAGACGACCGCACCGGAATCGCGCGCCGTCGTGAGTTCCATTCCCGTCCCGACGAACGGCGATTCGGATTGAAGCAGAGGCACAGCCTGACGTTGCATGTTTGAACCCATCAAAGCGCGGTTCGCGTCGTCGTTTTCTAAGAACGGAATCAGCGAGGCGGCGACCGAAACGAGTTGCTTCGGCGACACGTCAATGTATTCAATCTCTTCGCGTGTGGCTAAGACAAATTCTCCCGCCTGCCGCGAAGCATTGCGTTCGTTGACGATGCGCCCTTGCTCATCGAGTTCGAGATTCGCCTGACCGACCGTGTATTTATCTTCTTCCCATGCTGTCAGGTAGAACGGATACGGCTCGTATAAAGCTTTGCGTCCGGTGTTCGGGATTTTCTTGTTCGCCTTGTCCGCTTCGGCTTGCGGAATGTGCGCGCCGGGCTTCAAGTTCGTATCGCCGCCGTTGATGATGCGGACGTACTCAACGACGCGCCCGTCTTCGACTTTGCGATACGGCGATTCGATAAATCCGAATTCATTGATGCGCGCGAAACTCGACAAGGACGAAATCAACCCGATGTTCGGACCTTCCGGCGTTTCAATCGGGCAGATGCGCCCGTAGTGTGTCGGGTGAACGTCGCGGACTTCAAACCCCGCGCGCTCTCTCGACAAACCGCCCGGTCCCAAAGCGGATAAACGACGCTTGTGCGTGATTTCCGAAAGCGGATTGGTTTGATCCATGAACTGCGAAAGCTGACTTGAGCCGAAGAACTCGCGCACCGCCGCCGTCACGGGTTTTGCGTTAATCAAATCGCGCGGCATCGTCGTCTGCATCTCCTGCTGGATGCTCATCTTTTCCTTTATCGCGCGCTCCATACGGACAAGCCCGATGCGGAATTGATTTTCCAACAATTCGCCAACCGCCCGCACGCGACGATTGCCGAGGTGGTCAATATCGTCGGCTTGAAATTCCGTCGGGTTACGACGCATTTTCAACAGATAGTTGATAACCTCTTTGAAATCCGGCGCGGAAAGAAGCGGGTCTTCGAGGCGCGTGCGTTCCTCGCGCCCCATCTTGATGTTGAACTTGAGCCGCCCGACACGCGACAAATCAAACTTCTTCGGGTCAAAGAACATGCCTTCAAACAACTTGTATGAAGTCTGAACCGTCGGTGGGTCGCCCGGACGCATCTTGCGGTAAATCTCCAGAAGCGCATCCACAGGCTTTGAAATCACATCTTTGCGAAGCGTTTGCGAAAGCACATTGCCGAGGTCGTCGCGTTCAGGGAAGAACACGCTGAAGCTTGTGACGCCGGATTCTAAAATCTCTTGCAACTTCGCCGGAGCGATTTCAGAATTGGCTTCTAGAATCACTTCGCCCGTTTCCGTGTTCACGATGTCGCCCGAAGCGAACGCCCCTTCGAGTTGCGGCAGACTGACTTCGACTTCCGTGATTTTCGCTTTGCGAAGTTCGTTGAGCGTGGATGTCGCAATCTTCCTGCCGCCTTTGACAATCGCTTCGCTCGCGCCCTTCTTGATAACGTCTTGGTCAACCTTCGTACCGATTAGGTTCGTTTTCGTTCCTTCTTCGGGAACTTGCATGAACATACGGCTCTGCTCGATTCGCACTTCATCCGTGATGTAGAACTGGCGCAATACGTCTTCATTCGTGAATGAAGCGTTCTTGATGTAATCCTCAAGCCGTGAATCCGAGCCGAAACCTTTCGGGTCAAAATTCGGGTTGAGCCACACGCCTAATGCGCGCAGGAAAATCGTCGCCAAGAATTTACGTTTGCGGTCAATGCGAACGTAAAGCAGGTTCTTCTGGTCGTATTCAAATTCGACCCACGAGCCGCGATACGGAATCACTTTCGCAAGGAAAGCCGGGGACTTTTCAAAGAACACACCGGGCGAACGGTGCAGTTGCGAGACGACGACGCGCTCCGTACCGTTGATGATAAACGTGCCGTTGTCGGTCATCAGAGGGATTTCACCGAAGAAAACTTCTTCCTCTTTGATGTCACGAATCGAACGGACTTCGGTTTCCGGGTCAACGTCATAAACCGTGAGCCGAATTTTGACCTTGAGCGGCACGCTGTACGTCATGCTTCGCTCTTGACATTCCTGTTGGTCGTGCTTGTGTTTCAAGCCGACGGGTTCGCCGCAGTTGTCGCAGAGTTGCGGGCGCACGGCGTTGAAAGTTCCGCACGAATGGCAGAGCGTTTCACCGGGCGTCAGCGGGTCAACCTTAATCAGCGAAGCGCACTCGCGGCAGTTCGCACGCAAATAACGCAGCCCTTCAAGGCGACCGCATTTGCATTGCCAGTTACCGATGTGATATTCGACGAAATCCAATTCCGCTGTGTGACGGAAATCGGAAATCGGAAACACTGAACGAAACACGGCTTGCAATCCGGTGCTTTGACGTTCTTCCGGCAGCAAGTCCATTTGCAGAAAACGATTGTATGATTCACGCTGAATCTCGATTAAATTCGGGATACGAGCGGCAGTGTAAATCTTGGAAAAATCTTGACGTTCGGGCGCACGGCTCATACGGCGTCCGGCGTTGACGACGTTGTTTTGCATCAAGTTTGCAGACATAGTGCTTATAATTTTTCGGGACGGTAAAGCAGTTCAAACATCGAACTGCGAAGCTTAAAGCTTGAAGGTTTCTGAGTGTTCGCTAAAATCTGTTGTTCTAAAGTTCCATTGATTTTGCGCGTTTGAGCGATACTTTTGGAAGACGACGTGAGTGATTATTGTCACAAGCCTAGAGACACTAAAGCGCGGCATGGGCAAAAGCTTCCCATGACCGCTTGAATTATTCTAAAGCGATTTATTGAATCTGTTTTCGATTGTTTCTGATAGGAGTAGATAACAGTGAGCCAATACTCCCCCGTGTTTGATTGCGACAAAAACGTCGCAATTGCCAACCCCCGACCGCCTTCACCAAAACCGCACGGCAGCCTATTTCACACGAACTTGCTTAACCAAGAACTTCAGATGTGCGGAAGGCACTTTGCGTTGCATCGTGCCTTCCGCCTTACAACTGAAATCAGCGGCGTGTCTTTCAGGACTACTTAACCTCGACGGTCGCGCCCGCATCCGCGAGTTTCTGGCGAATAGCTTCGGCTTCATCTTTGGAGACTGCTTCCTTGACCGCTTTCGGTGCGCCGTCCACAAGGTCTTTGGCTTCTTTAAGACCGAGCGATGTGATTTCGCGTACAACTTTGATGACGTTGATTTTGCTCGCTCCAGCCGCCTGAAGGATAACGTCGAACTCATCCTTCTCCTCGACCGCCGGAGCCGCTTCGCCGCTTGCCGCCGGAGCCGCCGCGACTGATGCCGCCGCCGCCGAGACACCGAAAACTTCTTCGAGTTTCTTAACGAGTTCCGATGCTTCCAAAAGGCTGATGCCCTTCAAATAATCTATAACTTCTTCCTGTGATACTGCCATGATTAACCTTTTCTCCTCTTTCTTATGTAGGGTTCTTCTTTGTTTCGGGTTTCGCAGCAGGAGAACCCACGGAACGATTGAAGGCTTCACTGCACCGCAAAACTTTCATTCGTTCGAGTCGCAACGGGCGATCTGACAGTATCGCCGCGCTCGTATTTCCGCGTCCGGCTGACTCCAATTTGAATCTCAAATATCTTCAATCTGAGATTTGAAATTTGTTACGAGGCGGCTTCTCCGCCGCTCTTTTGGTCGCCAATCTGTTTGACGACGATTGCCAAGTTGCGCGGCACGGCGGAAAGCACCGTGACCAGACGTTGCGCCTGACAATTGATTAAGAACATCACCTTCGAGATGAGTTCTTCCTTCGACGGCAAACTCGCAATCGCTTCCACATCGCGCAGGGCGACGACTCTGCCTTCGACGACTCCCGCCTTAAACGTGAAGATGTCGGGATTGTCTTTAGCGTATTTGCTGATTGTTTTCGACAACACCACAGGGTCGCCGGTACTGGTCGCAATCGCCGTCACGCCTTTGAAACTTTCCATCGCACCTTCGTACTGCGTTCCGGTGACGGCGCGGCGGGCGAGCGTGTTTTTAACCACTTTGTACTGGATTCCGGCTTCTCGCAGTTGCTTACGCAAAGCGAAGTCTTGCCCGACGGTCATTTTCTGAAATCCGACCAGCATCGCGGCGGTCGCTTCTTGAAACTGCGCGGTAAGGACTTCCAAATCTTTCTGTTTCTGTTCTCTGTTCTTCATGTTCTCTTGATACCTCGTTCCTCACCTTACTTCGCATAAACCGTTTCATCCAGCAACACGCCGGGCGACATCGTTGACGCGACGTTGACCTTCTTGACGTACTTGCCTTTCGCGGTCGAAGGCTTCGCTTTGACAACCGCGTCAAGCAACGCACGCGCGTTCCCGACGAGTTTGTCCTGTTCAAACGAGACCTTGCCGATGCCGACGTGAATCACGCCAGTTTTATCAACGCGGAATTCGACTTTACCGGCTTTCGTTTCCTGCACCGCCGAGCGCACATCGAACGTCACCGTTCCGGTTTTCGGATTCGGCATCAGCCCACGCGGACCTAAGATTTTGCCGAGCGCACCGACCGAACGCATCATATCCGGCGTGGCGATAACGGCGTCGAAATCAAGAAAGCCTTCACGAATGCGTGCGACCATTTCTTCGCCGCCGACAATATCCGCCCCCGCTTCTTCCGCCTCGCGTTGTTTCTCACCCTGCGCGATGACTAAAACGGTTTTCGATTTTCCGAGTCCGTTCGGCAACACAATCGTGCCGCGTACAAGTTGATCGGCTTTGCGCGGGTCAACGCCAAGCCACATCGTCAATTCAACGGTTTCATCAAACTTGGCGGCAGCGATTTCCTTAATTTTTGCGACGCCTTCATCAAGCTGATATTTGCGGTCTTCGATTTTCTCCAAAGCCGCGCGATACTTCTTTCCGTGCTTCGCCATTAACTTTACCTCTAAGGTTCAAACGAGACAATGCACTCAAACTTAATCGCCCGAATGCGTCACTCTCTCCCTCATCTAAAATTCTAAATCTTTAGAATCTCAAATTTGAGATTTCAAATTTCAAATTCCGATTATTCGACGGTCAAGCCCATACTGCGGGCTGTGCCTTCGACGCTTTTCATCGCCGCTTCGACGCTCGCGGCATTTAAGTCCGGCATTTTTCGCTCGGCTATTTCCTGAATCTTATCGCGTGAAATCGTTCCGATTTTTTCGCGGTTCGGCTTGCCCGAACCCTTCTGGATTCCGGCTGCCTTCTTCAGTAAATCGGCAACCGGCGGCGTTTTCGTTTCAAACGTAAATGAACGGTCGGCGAACACCGTGATGACGACCGGAATCTTCATATCTGGGTCATCATTCGCCGTTTTTGCATTAAAAGCTTTGCAAAACTCCATGATATTGACGCCGTGCTGACCGAGTGCCGGACCAATCGGCGGGGCGGGATTCGCTTTACCCGCCGGAACTTGCAACTTGATATAACCTGTAATCTTCTTTGCCATATTTAATAGCGGATAGTGGATAGTGGATAGTGGATAGTTTAAGAACAGATTCTTCACTATCCACTATCCACTATCCACTATCCACTTCCTCTATTCTTCTTCCGTGAATGTTACTTTTTCAACGTCTAGGAAGTTCAACTCGACCGGAGTCGAACGACCGAAAATCGTGACCACGACTTTGAGCGTTGATTTGTCTTTATTAACTTCTTCGACTTTGCCCGTGAAGCTTGCGAAAGGTCCCGACTTGATGCGAACCGTTTCGCCGGATTCATAAGTGAATTTCGGCTTCGGCTTCTCTATCCCCGCCTGCACGTTATTAACAATCTGCTCGACTTCCTGCGGCGTGAGCGGCGTCGGCATCTGCCCGCCGACAAACCCTGTGACCTTCGGCGTCGCCTTGATTGCGTGAAACACGTCATCGGGAATATGCCCACGCTCGTCACATTCAATTTCAATAAGAACATAACCCGGATAGAACATGCGCGACGATTCGATGCGCTTATTGCCACGCATCTCGACGACGGTCTCCGTCGGCACGATGACTTCGGCAATTAAATCCTGAATTTCCGTGTCGCGTATGCGAGCCTTCAGACTATCGCGCACCTTTTTCTCATGCCCGGAATAGGTATGAAGGATGTACCACTGCTTCATTCGATTTCAGTCACTTTCAAACAACAAACGATATTAACCAGCCGAGCAAACGGCTAAGTTGGGCAATCAGAAACGTGAAGCTTTGATCCACCGCGTAAAGATACAAAGCGAAAAAGATAACGGCGATTAACGTGATAATCGTCGTGTTTTTGACTTCCTTTGCCGAGGGCCAGTCAACCCTTCGCATCTCGGCGCGTGTCTCTCTGATAAAGTTTCCGGTACGTTCCACAAACCCCGCTTCCTTTTTGCCGTGACGCTCCTGATGTGAAGAATCGGCGGCGGTGGAACGAGATTCTTTTGATGTGGAAGCAACGCTTTGCTCCGTATCAATCGAGCTTATACGCGCGGGTTCATGACCGCTTTCCGCCGTCGTGCTTCCGATTTCAGTTGGAATTTGATCGTCTTTTGTTGACATCGCACTACACCTCGCTCTACTTAATCGCCTTGTGACCTAAAACAGGGGTACCAGGATTTGAACCCGGACTTACGGTTTTGGAGACCGACGTGCTAACCGTTGACACTATACCCC
>JANDLT010000079.1 GCA_024330265.1 Pyrinomonadaceae bacterium MAG19_C2-C3
TACTAATAACTTTTAATTTTTTAATCCACCCCTTATTACACTTTTGCGGGGGGTTGTGGGGCTACGTTTTTATTTAAACCCCCCACTACTCCGTCCCCGCGACTTTACTCTCCCCGCCAACGTTAGACGGCGACGGCGAGCGATAACTCCGCTTCGCCTTTTACAAAACCGCGTTCAAGCAAGAAATCCAGAATCAAATGCGCGTTCTCTTCCGGCGTGTAGTTAACCGTGTCGAGCGTGATTTCAGGATGCAAAGGCACTTCGTAAGGATCGTCAATTCCTGTGAAGTCCTTAATCTCGCCGCGTCTGGCTTTCGCGTACATGCCTTTCACGTCGCGCTCTTCGCAAACGCCTAGAGGGGTGTCAACAAAGACCTCTATGAAGTGATCGCTGCCAACCAGATTGCGTACATCGTTGCGCGTTGAACGGTAAGGGCTGACCGCCGCCGTAATCGCCATACCACCATGCCGCACGATCTCCGAAGCGACGTAGCCGATGCGTAGTATGTTCGTGTCGCGGTCTTCTTTGCTGAATCCCAAACCTTTCGAGAGGTTCGTCCGCACCACGTCTCCGTCGAGGACTGAGACTTGACGCCCGTGTTCGAGCAGCAGCACGGTCAGCACGTCGGCGGTCGTTGATTTACCCGCGCCGCTCAAGCCCGTGAACCAGATGCAGACTCCCTGACGGTGGCGCGGCGGATAGGCTTCGGCTAAGACTTCTGCAACTTCCGGTCGTGTGAACCACGAAGGAAGCAGACGCCCGTTGTTCAAGTAGTCTTCGCGTACTTGCGTGCCGGAAATCGAAGCCGTGCGCGCGTCGCGCGGTGCGCGCGAAATCTCTTCGTAACGCTCCTCGTCCGGCAAATAAACCAGTTCGCGGAACGGCACCATACCGACGCCGAGTTCCGCGCTGAAACGCTGCATCAATTCTTGCGCGTCGTAAGGACCGTAGAAAGGTTTGCCCGTCGAATCAACGCCCGGACTCGCATGATCGCGCCCGACGATAAGGTGATTCGCGCCGTAGTTGCGGCGTATCATCGCGTGCTTGAGTACAGAGCGCGGACCTGCCAGGCGCATCGCCAACGGCAGCAGCGTGAGCAATATGCGATCCGTGTCGTAATAGCGATGGGCGAGAGCTTTATACGTTCGCACGCGCGTGTAATGGTCAACGTCGCCCGGCTTCGTCATGCCGACCACAGGATGCAACAGCAGCACGGCGTCTTTCTCCTGCGCCGCACGTTTCGTTAACTCTTCGTGTACACGGTGGAGCGGGTTGCGTGTTTGGAAGGCGACGACGTTCGATCTGCCGAGACGTTCGAGGCGTGCGCGCGTCTCTGCCGGAGTCAACCGCAAATCTTGAAAATCATAGTGTATCGGTAGCTGTAAAACGCGCAGCCGACCGCTGATATTGATTTTCCCCCACTGGTGCATTTCAGCAACGAGCGGGTGGCGCAAGTCGCGCGTGCCGTAGGAGAGTTGCGCTTCCTCGTCAAGATTCCAATCGAAGATTTCTTCGATTGTCATGACGGCGAGGAGTTCATTCTTCGAGTTGCGTAAGGCGATGTCCGCATCGAGTTTGATGGCGTCGGACGGTTCGACGGGCAACGTGACGGGCAGTCCCATGACATATCCGCTTGTCAGCTTCATCGTCTCCAAGACCGAGCGGTAATCTTCTTTACCGAGAAAACGGTCGAGTGGTGAGAACGCGCCGGTGGCAAGCAGTTCGAGGTCGCAGACGGAGCGTTCCGTAAGCTGCACGGACGGCAAGCGACTCGCATAATCTTTCAAATCGGCGGCTTGCTCTGCGGGAACGAGCAGATCAACCAGCCGACCGCCGTAAGGCTCTATGAGAGAGGTATCATTGATGGAGGTATTATTCGTGAGGAACATGGATGACATTATTCTTTGTGTCCTTTTTCTTCTTTCTGTAATTTAGACGGAATACTCAAAAGTTAATGCGAAATCAAGAGGCTCCGACTTTGAGGGGCAGAATAAATTCAAGCTATGATTTGCATAGTAAGTTTTGCGCCGTGTCTTTATCTTGATGGCGCAAGCGTCCGAACGTAAAAATTGGTTAGCTCAATGCGCTGCCAACCTTCCACTGCGGTGGCATCAGGCAACGGCGGCTTTTCGGTTAAAACGAAACGCGCGCCGCTTTGAGCCAGAAGTTCATATACGCGCTCTTTAGTCGCGGCATCGGCAGCCCAAAAGTCTGCGGCAGCGTCCGAGGGTATTTCGGCGATAATCTGCGACTCCGCAAGCCGCGCCCACGAAACCATGCGACTGGGACTCGCTTGCCGCGACGGGTATATGATCGCCGCGCGGTCGCCCGCCCCCAAGCCTGCCTGTTGCAAACCCTCTGCAACGCGCCACGCTTCATGCGCGGCATCGCCATTGGCTGAAGCGGCGATGACTCTCGGCGTCGTGCGCGTGACTATCAACAGCGACATCACCGCTGCTAAAAAGACGAACATGCCAATCGTAATCATTCTCGCCTGCTTTTCGCGCGGCGGACGCACGGCGGAGAACAATCCAAGCCAAAGCAGAAGCGCGAACCCACCGACCAGTCGCGGCTCAACCGTCACCAGCGCGTAGAGCGCAAGCGCGGCGAGTGCGGGCAACAACAGCACCCATTCGCTAAAGACATCTTTCAGCGACGAACGCTGTCGCCACGCGGCGTAAGCGATGAGCAAGAGCCATCCGACCAGCAGACTTATTTGTAAATAGGAGAAAAGTATGCGCCGGTAGCGCGCCGCAGATTCGGCTAAGAGTACGACTTGTCGCTGCAAATCGAAGCGCGAGGCGATGCCTTCATGCCAGTACGAAGGGTCATACCACACGGGATAAGTACCCGGCACGGGAGCGGCGAATTCGTAGAGTGCCGGACGCTCCAACAGTTTGCGCGTCGGATGCTGCGGCACACCGCCTGTGCGTTCGCCCTGCCAGTTGCGAAACGGAATGTCATAAGTTATCCATGTATATGTGAGTTGGCTGCTTTCGCCGATTGTCAGGCGTCCTTTATTGGCGGAAATCGCCAGTATCCAGACGCTACAAATTGCCAGAAACACGGCGGCGGCAAAACCGACGTACCTGACCGCGCGCTTCCAATCCTTCGTCGCCGTCCATGTCGCCAGCAAAGCCACTGTAAGAAATACAAAACCCAGCGGAAAAAAGACTGTTTTGGCAAGATAGCCGATGCCGAGCGTTGCGCCGAGCGCGAGAAACGTGCGCGTGCTTGCCGCGCCGCGTCGTATACGTAAGAGCAGTGCCGATGCGAGATAGGCAAACGCCGCGACGAGCATATCCGGCGTCACCAGACGTTGCGTAATCAATTCGAGCGACGCCCAGATGAAGATGCTGTATGCGAGCGCGACCAGTGCGCCTTCAAGGATGGCATTCGATGCGGGCGGGGAACTCGAATCCTCCGCGTCCGCGAACGCCGCTTCGCGCTGTTGCCGTCGCCGCAAAACCTCGCGCACAAGGAGGTCGAAGCAGAAGACGGCGAAAATATAGATGAGAAAATTGATAACGTGGACGAGCGGATACTCCCAGTAAGCCGACGGTTGAAAGACGGCATTCGCCGCGCCCAACAACCATGCGTAGAGCGGACCCCAGTAAGGGTTGAACGCCATCGCCCAATCGCCTCTGAAGAAGGCATCGCCCATGTCTAGGTACGAGATGCCATCGGCGTTCACAGAGTAGCGTTCCGCCCACGCATTGAGCGCGCCCAACACGATTGCCGCCACCAAGCAAACGAGTCTTACCCGCCGCGTAACGAGGTTATCGCTGAGGACAACCTGTGCATCGCTTTGCGCCTTAAAGGGAAGCGGAGTTTCCGGCAATCGGGAACGTAGAGTTGCGTGTTTTAGCATAGCGTGGGCGTTCTTCAATGAAGAAGAATTAGTTCCGAGTAGAGCGTGTCAATGTCGTGTGTGTCTAACGATTCGGAGTTGGTTATCGTCATGCAGTACTGCGGATACTTTCGCGCGTATTGAAGCGTCTGCCCGCGCAGAAACCTATCATCAACGACTAATGCCATGACGCGCAGCCCCAGACACAAACTGTTTCTGAGCGCGTCAATCGCTTCGATAAAGAGGTCGGGGCGGCTGATGTAATGTATCTTGGCAATCGGCAGGTGCCTTCGCTTCATTCTCTTAACTACTAGATAACAATAATCATTGTCCGCCGAAATAAGCAGGTTCTCGCAACCTAAACCCTCATGGTCCTCAAGTATCTTCAGTTCGACATCGTTAAGTTTTTCGCGTATCGCCGATTTCCCGAAGACACATCGCCACTTTGTCCGCGCTCCCACCGACAGGCGCGGAACGGGAAGCAACAACTGTTGCTGAGTTTCGATATGTGTGAATCCCATTTTGCTTGAAATGGTCTGAACACTCTTCGACGGAGTGAAATTCGTGATCGTGTAATCCTTCAATTTCAAAACCTTTAACAGCATCGCAAGACTTTGACCCCGACAATCCTCGCTGACGACCCACGAGTTCATATTGCACAGCTTCTCAATTCGGTCGTTGAGTACCCTGACGCTGAAGATGAGACTGAGAAAGCCTTTCACTTCGCCGTCCTTCAGCAGCATGTAGCCGCAAAAGTCCTCCGGGTTATCCCAATGGTTAACGAATAATCTTCTCCAGTCATCTTTCGAGTTTCTTGTGCTGCCGAAACTGAGCAGCAACGGATAGACTCTTTCAAAATCGTCGGCGACCGCCTTTTCAATCGTGATCATGGTTTCGGAGACTTCGCCCGCGTCACACGGCGCGCGGTACATGCGTTTTCCGGCAGCGCGACATGCACGATTTCCATCACTTCAAACGGCTTCATCGTCCTCAAAAACTTAAATTTCAGGACATCCACTTCAGCAATCTAATCACGCCCATCTTCGCCGGTTGCTTGTGCGCGGAGACGTTCTTGCGACCTTTTATCTCTTTCAGATTCTCGTGGTAATACTCATAAGCACGAAGGAGCATCTCCTCGTTCGTCGTCGTCGCCTGCCAGTTCATCTTCTGCTTAATCTTCGTCGTGTCGAACATAAAGTTTTCGGCAATCATTTTGTACTGGTAGGGTCCGAGCGGCGAGACGCCGAGTTTGTAAGCGAGCCGCATCATCGCAAGCGTAGAGGTGCGCGGCAGCGTGGCGACGCGCGCCCCTGTGTTCGCATGTTTAATAACGTAGTTATAAACTTCTCTGAACGATTTAACATTGTCCGAGCCGACGTTGAACACTTCCGAGCCATCGTATTCCATGCCCTTGATGCAGGCGTCAATCAAGTCCTGCGCGTCAACGAATTGGTAACGATTACTGCCGCCGCCGACGACCCAAACCTTGCGCCCCTCGTCAATAAACTCGAAGAGAATGGCGAGCAAACCCAGTCGCCCACGCTCGATAATGGTCGGCGTGCGGATGATGATGCAGTCGAAATCCTTCGCATACTCCAACAACACTTTCTCCGCCGCCCACTTCGATTTGCCGTAAATATCAACCGGGTTCGGCTCGTCGGTTTCCATCACCGGACGCTCGACATTGTGCGCCCACAAACAGCACGTTGAGGTGAAGACGAGTTTCGGGACTTTGTACTTCTTCGTGAACTCCGCGATGTTGCGTGTGCCCTCAACGTTTGATGTCCACAGAAAGTCATGGTCTTTGACGGCGTATGCAAGAATCGCCGCGCAATGAAAAACGCAGTCGAACTGATGTTCGGCATAGATTTTTTCAAGCGTCTGAGTGTTTCTGATGTCGCCCTTAATCGAGACGAGTTGCGGATGCGAGAAATGGTCTTCTTCGAGGTCAATGTTAACGACCTTCATGCCGTCTTCGAGTAGGCGTTTCTTCAGCAACTCTCCGAAAAAGCCGGAACCACCTGTGACGAGAACTGTTTTCATTGCGTGTCTTTGTCTCCGTAATCTCCGTCAAGATTATCGCCCTGTCGCGTCATGCCTACGCCGCGCCGCGCGCCGACGCCAGACTCACCGCCGCGCCACTGTCGGCGTCATGAACCGCCCCCACCGGAGCCGCCTGCACAGCCCCATTCCTGTCCATGATGACGGTCGAAATGCGCTTTGCTTCCTCGAAGATTTCATCAATATCTTTATGTGCAAACTGCGCGTGTCTGCCGACGTGATGAATGTTCGGATGATTGACGAAGAACCTTTGCGCGATTTGCATCTGCTCTTCGTAAGCGAGGTCATAGACCGGATAGGCGTGCGGAATATCCATCACCATCGAGTCGAGAACGTCTTCCTTGTTCAAGATTTTCGCTTCCGCCAGTTCTTTGACGACTTCATCAAGCGACCAACGATCAACATCCGTCACTTCACAACAAAGCACGGTTTTATCGCTCGGACCGTTCTCGACGAAGTTCTTAAATTCGGCGACGCGGTTGATGATGAATTCCTTATCGGCGAAGTAGAACCAGTGGTTATCAGTGGCGCGCGGGCGGTTGACGAGCAAGTAGGTGATGCGCGCCGGACGGAAACGGAGGCTCAACTTCAGCCCGATCAGTTTGGCGAATAATGAGAGCGGCAGAGATGAAATGATCTGATCGTATTCCTCTTCGATTGTTCCCTGCGGCGTCTCGAAACGGCAAATATAGCCGTCGCTGTTCGGCTTCGGGGCGATGGCGACGAGGCGCGATTCGAGGCGCACAAGGTCTTTCACATCATCATAAAGCCGGTCGCAGGTCGCGCCGTAACCATTCTGCATGGGATAGTAAAAACGTTTGAAGTAAAGGCGCGAGTTGCGTCGCAGCATGTCGCGCAAGCCCGCGACGCGAATCTTTCTGCGTCCCCACACGGCGGAGATTTGATTGGCGGGAATGCCAAAGAGTTTCTCCGAGTAAGGCTTGAAGAAAAGATCGTTTAAGCCTTCGCCAAACTGATTGAGGACGAGGGCTTCAAAGCTATCTTCCGGGTACTGTTTGCGAAACAGGAAATGGCGGACGATGTTGTAGCTCGTAAAGGGAAAGAATTTCAGCACCATCTCGACGGCGTTGACCGGGTCTTGAATCCATTTGCCGCGCAGATAGATGCGGCTCTTGCGTCGTACTTCCTTCATCGGCACGAGTGCCAGCATCTCAGCCAACAACTCTTTGTCATCGGTAAAGAGACGGTGCGGGGCGATGTCGCAATCGAAGCCGTGCCAATTAAAACTGCGCGCCAAGCCGCCGACTCTCGTATCGGCTTCGTGGACTTGCACATTGTGTGGGGAGTTTCTGAGAAAGTAGGCACTGCTCAATCCGGCAATACCCGCGCCTAAAATTCCGATTTTCATGACAATTTTTTCTCCTCTCGCGCGTTCAATAAGCGAGAGCGATTACGGGGCGCGCTTGCCTTGAACGTGCGGACGGTTAGGGGTTATGAGGTCGTCTGAAGAAGTTGCTAACAGATAAGGCGAATCGAAGGAAATCGTCCGGCTTGTCTCCGCCCGTCAACTCTAAAGTAAAGCGAAAATCCTTTAGCGCACCGTGCGCTACTCCATGCGTGCGAGGCGACCGACTAACTGATTCGCTCCGCCCGGAATCCGCTCGGCGATATACTTCAGATTCGACGGGCGGAAGAAGTAACGCGGTCGCAGATAAAGTTCAGCGTTATTTAATGAAAAGAGTATTCGATGATATTTCCAGTTCTTGAAGTTTTTGCGAATTAGAAATCGCGCCGAGACGCCGAGCGTCTGCACGCCGAAGGGAACCTTAAAGGCGAACTGTAAGGGTTGCGAATTGACGATTAAATCCGCCTCATCGCCGTTCGAGATTTGCTTGAAACTTCGCGCCGCCACCGAAAACTCTATCGCGCACTGTAAATCAGGGATTTGCGCCGTCACGGGTTTGAAGAATGAGAGTAAAGTTTTCGGGTAACGCTCGTGCAGTTCGGCGGCGAGCTTTTGAAACGTCGCTTCGATTTCGCTCAACTCGACCCGCTTCGGTTCCGAGTACGCGAGCTTGTCCATGTCGCTATATTCTTCCGCATAGTGCCGCAAGGCTTCGGTTGAATCGTGCGGTTTGCCGACCTCGTAAGTCTCGCCCGGATAAAGAATCACGGCTTCGTCTTTGAGCAAGTCATAAACGTCCTGCGGTTTATTGGCGAAGCGGTTGACGTATTTGTTATCCGAGCAAGAGAAATAAACATAACTCGCAAAAGGAATCGTCACCTTCGCTCCCAAGTCGCGGTGATTGGCGAGCAGATTATCGAGGTCGTCCTTAGCGTAACGCGGCAAGTGTTTCTCGTAATCAACGAAGCCGTTGTAACCGGCGAGCGAGAATTGATTGAGAATCACGTCCGTGCGCTCGAAGTCGCGCTTGATGATGGCGCAATCTTTTTCGTTTATCTTCGCGTCATTGATGTTGAGTAGTCGCTGCCCTTCATTGATGACGCCAAGAATCGAGTCCATGACGCCGACTTGAAAACAGTAGAGTTTGGTCTGCGGAGTCAGGTCAACGATTTTGCGGTTCGGCAGTTCGCGGAAATTGCGAAAGCCCCACGCGCGCATCGCATCGAAAATCTTCGCCGTATTCTTCTTCTGAAAAAGAATCGTGACACGCTCTTTGAACTCTGCGGGCATCTGGCGCAAGGTCGGGACGTTGAAGTGATCCGGGTGTTCATGCGAAAGCCAGATATAATCAATCGTGTCGTAGAGCGATGAATCGAAGACGGGCGAGGGAAGCATCGTCCACGAATCGTTGAAGACTTTGCTAACGAGCCACGGGTCAGTCCAGATTCGCGCGTCGGAGCATTCGATGATTACGGAAGCGTGCGAGATAAGTTGTATCTTCATAAAGCCTTGCCTTCTCTCTGCGCGACCCGGTTAATGCGGGTCGCGTTCAACAATTAACAGTTATAGAATCTCAGTTGAGTTGTGAATCGGCGACGCCTGTGCGCTCGGCTTCCTTCACGCCCGCATCGTGGAGCAGCGAGACGACCGCTTGGAATTTACCCGCCGCCGTGCGCGGAATCCGCTCGACCGATTCGACGATGATTTCGACCTGCGAGCCGAGTCGCGCCTGCATACGCTTCTCGATGTCATGCACGTCCGCCGCGCCGAAATCTTTCGTCGGAGCGACGCGCACGCGAATACGATTCAAAGCTTCTTGCACGATTTGACCTTCGCGCACGTTCGGTTGTTCGGCGAAGATGCCGTGAAAACGCACCATGCGCCGCCCGTCGGGAGCGATCACGACATCTTCAATGCGCCCCAAAACCTCTTTCAACACGGGCATCTTTCGCCCGCACGCGCACTCGCGCCCGTCCCACGCTGCCACGTCGCCCAGACGGTAACGTATGAGCGGTTGGTAGTCGCGCATGAGTCCCGTAGCGACCACTTCGCCCGGTTCGTCCGCTTCACACGGGCTGCCGTCTTCGCGCAAAATTTCTACGACCGCCGCATCGGGGCTGACATGCAGCCGCCCGGATTCGCACTCGCTGGCGAACAGCACATTCTCGACGGTGCTGTACTCTTCATGTACACGACACCCGTAGGCGCGCTCCATCACGGAGCGCATTTCCGGCGTAACTTTTTCGCTTGTCGT
The DNA here is from genome assembly GCA_024330265.1 of Pyrinomonadaceae bacterium MAG19_C2-C3. Classification (GTDB taxonomy): domain Bacteria; phylum Acidobacteriota; class Blastocatellia; order Pyrinomonadales; family Pyrinomonadaceae; genus JANDLT01. Next base: position 9,532 of record JANDLT010000079.1, read on the forward strand.
GCAGACGGCGCGCAGAGGCGGAACAGTCAAGCCCTGTTCGAGTATGAGCTTGGCAAGCAGGTAATAAGAGACGGCGTAACCGTGCAGCCACTGAACATCGTGTTTGGCGAGTGCTTCGACATAGCTTGCAACGGTGTCGGGGCGCAAATGAAAAGGCGACAGATATGCTTGGCGTTCGACGTAGTTGAATCGGTAGTAAGGTCCCGCGCTGTTCGGATTAGGTTCGACCATGCGCCCTGAAAAAGTTGCACGCGCCATCTTGAATGAAACGCCTGCCCAACCCGTCATGCGTGCCTCGCGCAGAGCCATCGAAAGCCGCACTTCCTCAGCCGTGCGGTAGCTCGCAATCGGAGTTCCGGTTGAGCCGCTCGTGTGCGAGACGAGGCGCTGACGCGGCTTTATATCGCGCCGCAAAAAGGATTCCGGGTCGCGGCGCAACGGGTCTTTTTCTAACAACGGCAGTTCGCTTAAACGTCCGGCTTGCGCTGCACGCTTCTCCGCTTCGCTCCATGTTCGCTCATAAAACGGAACTCGCGTCGCGGCGATTCGCAGCACGTCGCGCAACTTCTCTTGCTGCCAACCTTGCCACTCTTCCGCGCTGAATTGCTCGCGTTCCTTAAACCCGGCGACGTAATCCTCAAAGCCCGCGCCGAAGCGCAGACGATTCCAGTAGAGTCCGTAAGCCGTGATTGCGCCGTGTTGCGCCCAGACGGGCAGACGCGCGTAAATTGTATTAAGACGTTTCATTGAGAGCTAAATCTACATCGAGAGCCAAATCCTATAAGGTCAGAGTCGCGTGCTGTTAGCCGTCAAAGAGGCGTTCTGCGTTCTAAGGTGTACGCTGGAATCGGCGTTGGCAACCTTCGTCAATAACCGCGTCCAGTGTGGCAAGATTTGCGACCAATCCATCGCCTCTGCTTTACGGCGCGCGTTCTGCGATAGTCGCGCGGCGAGTCCGTGTTCATGCAATAGGCGTCGCACGGCTTTCGCCATCGCTTCCGCATCATCGGGCGGCACGAGCAGCGCATCCTCTTCGTGCGTTAATAGATGCGGAATGCCGCCGACGTTCGTTGAGACGACGCACAAGCCGCACGCCATCGCTTCAAGCACGCTGACCGGCGTGTTATCAACGTGCGTCGTGTTGAGAAAGATGTCGCCTTTGTTCAACCACGCGGGAACATCGCCGCGCGGGACACCGCCGGGCATCTGCACGCGCTCACTAACGCCGAGCGCGACGGCGGTTTCTCTCGTTTCGCGCATCGTGCCGTCGCCCTTGTCTCCGCCGACCATGAGAAGCTGCAATTCGGGGAATTCATCCACCAACAACGCCGCCGCTTTTGGGGCGAGCGTCGGGTTATACAGAGATTTGAAAGCGCGTAGCCACACCAGTCGCGGCTGCGGGCAGTCGCGCTTGCGGAATTCGTAGAGCTTAACGTCAAGCGGATTCGGCATGAGTTGCACATCCGTGCGATACGGCATCATTCCTTCCAATAAGTAGCCGGACGGCGCGACAACCGCCGCCGCCGAACTCAGTAGCCGCCGCACGCGGCGCGGATGACGTGCGGCGAAGCGCGGTAAATTCCCGCCGTGCAGCGCAAGCACGTAAGGCTTACCAGCCAAGCGCAACGTCGCGCAGGCGGCTTCCGCCCAACCGAATGCCAATCCGCTGAAAACTTCGACTATCGCCACTTCATAATCGCGCCGCGCACGCCAAGCGGTCAGTATCATGTCGCACAAACGCGCGGCACGATTGACTTTCGCCGAGGTGGTCATAACGCTGTAGTCTTCGGCGGCTAAACGCGCGGCGAGGTCTTCGCCGACACTGCATTGACTAACGGAAGATGAAAGAAAGCTGCCGATGAGCAGTACCGACGGCTTCGTTGCGCTTGCAGATTGAGTCGGCTCGTTAACTGCCGCCGAACACGAATCCTCGCCATCGTGTGCAGGCATGATGTCGCTCAACGCCATCTTCCTTCCTGAAACTCACCCGGCACGCGCACCCGTTTTCGCATTGCGGCGGGAGCGCGGCGTAGAGTTTCTTCCGTCAAGAATGTGGCGAAACTCAGACCGAAGATGAATGATGGTGCAACAAGGCGCATCGCCGCGTTGAGCATGTAGAGAAAGCCCCAACAAATCATCGCCGCCGTAATAGCTTTAGCGAGCGGCGTTTGCGCGTGCTGTAAGTTTAGCCAGCCGGTGACGAAAAGCAGGAGTAGCGCGATGAAGCCGAAGATGCCGTGTTCGGCGAAGAGGCGCGAAAATTCCGTGTGTGCCGCGAGCATAATATCCACGCGCAAGTCCATAGCCTGCCCGGGACCGACGCCGAGTATCGGGTTATCTTCCCAGATGCTCAAGTCGGCGGCGAGAATCTCCATGCGCCCGGTCGGTTCGACATTTTGAAATCGGGCTTCGAGTGCGCCGCCCGTGTAGCTGTCAAGGTATGGCAGCAGCAAGAAATTGCCGACGATGATCAGCAACACGCTGACGACCAAAAACTTTGCGCGTGCCTTCGCGTCTCCCATCAGAAAGAAGAACGCCACCCCCGCCGCTCCGATTGCGTTGTAGAGTCCACCGCGCGAAAACGTCAGCGCGCTCTGCCCCGCGAAAGCGACTATCGAAGCGAACATGATGACTTTGTACCAACCGCGTTCACGGTTGCGTAGCGCGCTGAAGAGAGCGGCAAGCACGCCGAGTCCTAAGATTGATGAGACCTGATTGGGACCGAAACCGGCGACGACATCGCGGTTCGATTCGCCTGTGAACACGATGTCGGGGTTGGTCAGCAACACCATCACCATCACCGCCGCGATACCGAAGACGGGTGCTATCAGAAACGAGAAGAGCGTTTGCAGTTGTTTGCCGGTCAACTGTAATTGCGAAAAAAAGAAGGCGCAGACGGCAAGCGAGAGAGGTCCTGATAAATTGAAACTGATTTGCTGGCGCGCTTCCGCCGGAGCTTCGTTGAAGATCGTTAACAAGGTCGAAGGAAGCAGCAGAACAAAGTAGAGAAGCGGCAATCTCGCCAACCGCACGCGGCGCATACGGAACAGCGTGACCAGCATGATGAGTGCCACCGCATACTTTCCCGATTCCCAGAAAATCGGGGCGCGTACCATGCGCCACAAAACCTCTACGCCGACGATGTACGCAGCAATGTAGACGATGCGATCTACTTGAGGTTCGCGCCCGCGCACGGCATACCATAATCCTGCTCCGACGACCAACACCGCGTGTGCGGTGGCAACCATCGGAGCGGCGAACATGGCGAGACCCAACGGTATATGTGCGGCGAGAAACAGAATTACCCGCACGTTCGTTTGCTCAACCGCGATTTGCGGTGGGTTGAATGAATAACCCTGTTGGACTCGCTGCATGTACATCGTCTTTTTGATTCTAAAGCTAGGGGGCAAACGGAGAACCTTACGCGCGCCGCGCTTTGCCGCTCAACACCGTTTCATAAACCTTATTGATTTTTCGCATTGCCGAGCGCGGGCTGTAAAACTCTTGCACGCGCCGGTAAAACTTTTCGCCGAGTCGTTGGCGTCGTCCCGGCGAACGGAGCAAGGTTAGCAAGCTGTTGGCGAGCTTTTCAGGCGCAGCGTGCGAAACGAGCATTCCGGCGCGACCGTAATCAAGCACCTCACCACACTGCCCGACCTTCGTCGCCACTGCCGGCAAGCGCGCCATGCCGTATTCGATTAACGCCAACGGCAAGCCTTCGGAAACGGAACTCAGCACGCCTATGTCGCACTGCTTGAGTATCTCTGCAACGTCGCGCCGCTCGCCGAGCAAAGTGATGTTTCTCCCCAACTCGTGAACCGCTATCTCGCGCCGTATCTTCTCCACATAATTCTCGTCAACTTCGACGCCGACTAAGAGAAGGTGTGCGCCCGGTGCTTCTTGCACGACGCGCTTCATCGCCCGCACGAGAGTCAAGTGATCTTTCTGCGGACGAAAATTAGCAACGCAGACGATTCTTTCGCCCGTCTGACCGGGCAGCGCGGGAATCTCTCCATCGTCATTCGCCGCCTGGCTTTCGGTGGTGAAATTCGGGACGTACCAGACGCGATTGGACGGAACGGCGAGCCGACTCCGCGACCAATCGGCGAGCGATTCATTGACGGCGATAACGCCGCCGACACGCTTCGCTGCTTGACGGTAAATCCACACGGGTCGCGCGTCGTAATCGTGTCGCCCGAAATGATCGTGCCAGATGACCTTCGGAAATGGCGGCAGCAACGATGCCGCGACCGCGATGAAGAGCGAAGTTTGGTGCGCGTGCAAAATCTGTATGCGGTGGTGGCGAACGTATCGCGCTAAATTGTTAACGGCGCGCCAATCGAAACGGCTTTGCCTTGACAAGTGCAACTGCTCGACATCCGAAGCGATCATTTCGGCGAGCGCGCCGCCCCAGCGCGTCGTGCAGAGAAAGCTGCGATAAAGTTCGCGCGGCAGAAAGTTGACCATCTGCACGGCGACGCGCTCGGCTCCACCCGCGCCAAGCGTGTCGGTCAAGTGCATCACGCCGATGCGTTCGTCTGTGGCGGCGCGGTCTATGATTGCTGCGGCTTGCATCATCTTCAAGGAAAGGTTTGTGTGAGAAACCTCATCAATTCTGTCAGCGTGTGCGCGTGTTAATTACCTTTAAGCGAAACATTCCAACGGCGACTCAGCAGATCAGCCAAGGCTTGGCGCAAACCTTCGAGCGAGTAACGACATGCCCAAATGGAAGCCGCACGACGCATCGCTTCAAATTCTTCGGGTCGCGCCGCAATGCTCTGCAACGCTGCGGCAATCTCGACGGGCGTGCCATGCTCAAGCATGATGCCTCTGTCTTGCAGCATCGCGGCGACTTGACCATGATCCACTGCGATACAAATCGAACCGTAACACATCGCTTCGGCAACGACTTTGGGCCAGCCTTCGCAATTGGTCGAAGGCAGCACAAGACAGTGCGCCCATTCATTCCACCGGAGCGATTCATCGAACGGTAGCGCGCCGATGAATCGAATGCGATGTTCGATGCCTAGTTGCGCCGCTTGACTTTCAAGCGCGGCGCGCTCCGTGCCGTCACCGACGATTGACAGTTCTAATTCCACACCGTTTGCCACCGCAATCTTCACCGCATCGAGTAGCGCGCCGACACGCTTTTCGGGAGCAAGTCTGCCTGAGAAGAGAACGCGCAACGGAGTTGTGAGCCGCTTCTGCGCGGCAACTTCGGCGGCGCGTTCGACCTGTTCGCCCGTCATCATCGAAGTGAAGAAGGGAACGATCTGTTCGGGTTCGTTCTCCCACTCGCCGTAGACCGTGACGGGCGCGCCCCACCAACGCGAACGCAACAGAGCGCGTTGCGCTCGTACCACCCAACGCTCGCCCGCGTAACCGTTCCACTGCCCGGCGTATTTGGCAACGCGGCGCGGCGAAAAGAGCGGCGCAAGCAGCACGCCCAAGAATCCGACGTTTGCCGGAAAGCGCACATGAATCGCATCGGCACCGCGCATTGAGCGCGCCAGATGCCACACCAAGACGGGCAGCAACAGCACCTGTCGCAACTTCGCGCCGCGCGTTTTGCCGCCCGTTTCGATAATCGGATCAATCGAAATGTTGCGGCGCGTAAAAGCGAGCGCGTCATCGGGCGGCACTTCACGGCGACAGGGCGCGGCAATGACGACCTTTGGAAAAAGATCAGCCCAGATGTCTATTTCGCGCGCATATGCGCCGTAGGCGTAAAGCCTTCCGGCGTGTTCGTAATGCACAACGTGCGAAACGACGAGCAACCGCTCCGGCGCGGCATCAATGGCAGCCGCGCGCTTGCCGGAGACGTTGTAATTCTCTTTCGCCGTCGCGCGTTTGACTTCCATTTGTTCGGTGCTGATTTCCATGCTTGTTACTCACCTTACGCGGCGGGTTAAGTTTTGCGGCTCTGCCGCCCTGATGTGCGGAAAGGCTCTCGCCTTTCCGACTCGCCCAGAAATTTATGGCGGCTGCGCCGCCCGTCTTCGGAGGCGTAGCCTCAAAGAAGTTGAATGTGTCCCTGCGGTGAGGCGAAGCCCCACCGCACATCAGTCGGCACAGCCGCAAAATACTTGCACCGCGTAATGTGAGCTTGTTAAATGCGGTCTCATTTAGCGAGTCCAATTTTGAGCGCGACGACCTCTTTTGTGTCGCCTTCGTATAAGTCAATGCGCGGCAGCATCGTCGTATCAACTCCGGGATGGCAACGACCGCGCATCATCGTCACCGCCGAGCGAAACACGGAGCGAACAATCTCAGGCGCACGCGCGCCTATCTCCGCCGCGCCGCCGAAGGGATAGCAAAAGTGTTCGACACGCTTTCCGGTCGCGGCTTCGATGCGCGTGCGGCTCTGTTCGAGTTCGGCGCGCAGTTGAGTCTCAGACAGACGACTCGCGGCGAGGTGATTAACCGTGTGCGCCTCGAATGAGAGTTCGTCGCGTGTCGCTAACTCGCGCACGCGATTCCACGAAGCGGGAGCGGCAAAAGGCAAATCCGGCGGGCGATCCGGTGAGTCGAGCAGCGTCCGGCGAACTTCACGCAACATCTTCTCGACATCTTCTGCGGAAGAAAAAAGTCGGAAGCGACTGTCAAGCGTCTTGACGGCTTTCGCCTTCGATTCCCCATCATGCAGAGAGATTTGCATGTTATCTATTTCTACTTCGCGGTGAGGGGAACGCCCGACCAGATGCTTTAACTCTTGATACCAAAACGGCTCGTTCGTATCCAGATAGCGCGTCGGCAAATAAAAAGTCATCGCCCATTTATTAGCCGCCGCCAACCGCGCCGCCGCTTCCATCGTCTCGCCGTAGCCGTCATCGAACGTAATCACAGCCAGTTTTGTCGTCGGTTTATCTTGCGCGATGCGATTCACAAATTCCGTGAGCGAAACGAAAGTATAGGATTCGGCAATCAAAGCTAATTGCGCGGCGAGCCGCTCAAAAGAGATGTCGTGATAGGCGAGTATGATTCCGCCGCGCCTGCCGTTCCAACGGTCAAGGCTTTTGCTGACGCCGGTTCGCGCCGCCAGCCGCGAAGCAATTTGAAGGACTCCGTTCGCCATGTAACTCGCTTTAACTGTTATCGTTCTAGTTCGTTAGACCTAATGCAAAAGTAGAAATTCGTTCGTTTAGAGGCGGGCTTCCGCCCGCC
>JANDLT010000080.1 GCA_024330265.1 Pyrinomonadaceae bacterium MAG19_C2-C3
CGGACTTTCAGTCCATCGGCAATCTATGCACTTTCAGTGCATAGTGGTTGAGTTGGTGACTAATAAGTCGTCGAACATCAAACATAAAACGCCGCGCGGTGTCTTTACACATCGCGCGGCGTCTCCCTTTTTGCCTAATAATCAGCTGACCACAATTGTCCAGTCCTTGAAAACCAATACAGAAAGAGCCTCACGAGGTTTCATTTGTGAGGCTCTTTCGTTTTAAGTGAAAAGCTTGATTCAACTTACGCGGCAAACATCGCCGCGTGATGACGATACCAGTCACTTTGAAAAACCGCGCGTCCGTCAAATTCGCGTTTGCATTCGAGAAAGTCGGCGAACTGTGGATAACAAATTTCAATCTGTTCCCTTGTCGCCCAACGGTGGTATGTGAGATAAAAGCTGCCGCCGAATTCAATCGCACGGTCAATCAGGCGACGGAAATCATTTCGGGCTTTAGCGATTCCGGTGTCGTTGTGTTCGACGTGAAGGTTGAAGATGATGCACGCGAAGTTCTGTTTCGCCCATGCGAGAAAACTTTCGTCGTCCTGTTCTATGAGTCGAATCGTGCCGTAGATAAACTCGACCGCGTGACGGCGAAAGTCCTCGCGGACGGTGAGCATGAATGTCGTCAACTTGTCGCGCGGGACGTAGATTTCCGTAATCATCTCCGTACCTTTCGCGGCGGCGTGCGTGGCGCGGTCAATCTCCGCGTGATAGTCGTCGAGGTATGTGCTTAGTTGATGCGTGTCGGAAAAATAAATCTGACGGTCGGTCGCAAGGTAATGTTGCGCGTAAAGCTCAAAGGCTTGCCCGCGATTCGTGTGCGCGAGATAAAGTAATTTGCTCCAATCGTCGGGCGAGAGTTCACGCGACTCCTTTTCAATCGGCACGTCGTCTTCAACCGGAAGATAACAAGACAGCACTCCTTTGTGCATAAAACCGTCATCGGTATCGTCGGTCATGAATTGAAAATCGCCGTACTCGAAACCCAAATTCATGCCTTCTTGAAATCCGGCGGAGATGTCATTCAGGTTCATCACGCGCACGATGCGACGCAATTTGTGACGCAGCGCGAGACGCAGACGCACCTGCGCGATAACGCCGAACAAACCGTAGCCGCCGATGACGAGACGGAAAAGTTCGGCGTTCTCCGTGCGGCTGCACGTTAAGATTTGCGCGTTCGCGTCAACCAAAACGAACGACTCGACATCGCCGATAATCGGTTTCAATCTCAAACCTCTGCCGTGAACATTCGCGGCGAGCGAACCGCCGAGCGTTAAGTTATCCGCCCCCGTTTGCTTTTGAATGATTGACCACACACGGCTCTCGTTTTGTTGGAGACGATGCAGTTCGTCAATTAACCCCGTCCACATCGCCCCCGCTTCAACGTCAACCATACCGCGCTTCGGGTCAAGCGAGATGACGCGGTTCATCAGCGACATATCAATTAAAGTTTCACCGGAGAGAAATTGTTGTCCGCCCATCGCGTGCCGCCCGCCCGCGACGGCGCAATGTTCGCCCGCGTCGTTAAGCGATTGAATCGTCAGCCGCAGGGTTTCGAGTGAATCCGGTTTGACGATGCGGCGCACAGGGGTTTCGTTTAGTTGCGAGTGAATATCGTTGACGAGCATGTGGAAGATTGATTTTGCGAAGATTGGATTTTAAGTGAGATGAATACAGGCGTCAGGCGAGTTCGGCGAGGCATAAGTTTTCACCTTCGGCAAGTAACAGGTGCGCCAAATTTCGCGGCGCGAGATACGTTTGGCGAAGCGTGTCCGGCGTCGCAAGGCGGCGAAGATTGAAGCCGTGAGCGTGAAGAAAATCGGCGACTTGTCGTTGCTCTATGCTCCACTTAAACGGCTCGCGGTGCTTTTGCAGCCAACCGTCAACATAGCGATTAGAATTGCGAAACGCGATGCGATTGTCTTCAAGCGGTTGCATGAACGTCCACAAAAACAGGTCGCCTTTCGCGCCGCAGCGTTTAAGTCCCGCGAAAACGTCCGCGACTTGGGCGGCGGTCAGATACATCAACAAGCCTTCGGCGAGATAAAGCGTCCGGGCGTTGCGGTGGAAATTTGGATTGTTCCCTAAAACTTCGTCAATCGTTTCGGCGGCGAGATTCGCCGGAATGAAATGAACATTTGACTCATAACCGCCGCGTCGCAAAACTTCGCGCTTCGTTCCTTGGGTCACGCTTTGGTCAATCTCGATAAAGTTTTTATCTTGAAACTGCGCGCTCAAACGAACGGCGAGCGTGTCGAAGCCGCCGCCGATGACAACGAGTTGCGACGCGCCCGCGTCAAAAGCCTGACGCGCAATTTCTTCGATGTAGAGTTTCCGCAAGGCGAAGTGAAGTTGCAAGCCGGGAAGCATGAAGCGTTCGAGAAGCGCGATTAGCCAGCGCAAACGCGAGGACATAAACAGATTGAACTTGAGTCGTCCGCGTGCCGAATCGTGCCGCGCGAATGAGCGCGCGAGTTCGGCGACCGGGCGCGGTACGAACACGCCGCGCACTTTATCCTGTGATAACCACGCGAGATTTTGCGCGATGAAGCGCGCCGTCGCGCTTTCGGCGTTCGAGTGCGGAGAGCGTTTCTCAAAATGCTTATCACCCATCTTCTCTAAGTTTGCCGAAACTCAATGCGATAAAATATATTGGTGCGGGATTTTGCTTAGACGACGCTTTTTATAACCGCCCTGTTGACGGCAGCCCAACCCTACAACCCGAAAACCTTCACTACTAATCAGAAAATCTATAAATCAATAATTCAGGAGTCAAAGAATGTTACCACTCGCAATGTCTTTTTGGGCGAAGCACGTTCGCACGTCAACTGCAATGAAAAAAGCGGCGTGCGTGGCGGCGGCTGTCCTTTCGTTGTCGGCATCAAGTGTAATCGCGCAGACGAGTGACGTGAGCGTGACGGGTATCGCCGGACGCAGCGATACAAGAGCCGCGCGCACGGGAACGAAAACCGTTTCGCGCAACGTCCCGAAGATGGTCGCGGAAGGCAGTCTTCCGCCGAGTCGTGCGCTTGATTTCATCAATGTCGAGAATGCCAACTCGTACCACTTGGGCGAATTGCCTGCCAGCGTTTTGCGGCAGGGCGATGAGGATGACACCGGGAAGCGTTCGGGCAAGCGTCTGCGAATCGGCGTCGCGCGTGACTTGAGTTTCAAACTCGATGCCTTAAAAAACGCGAGCGTGTACGGCGTGCCGGACGGCGAGTTGAGAATCTTCAACGTCGTTTCGGATAAGGCAAAGCAGGTGCGTTTGTTTTTAAGTGACGTTGATATTCCGGCGGGCGGGCGTTTGTATATTTACAGCCGCGAAGATGCGAAACAGGTTTTCGGACCCTTCACGAATCGCGGCGTGGACGCGACGGGTCAATTTTGGACGCCGCCCGTGACGGGCGAAAGCGTGACGGTCGAACTGTTTTTACCCGAAGGCGTGAAGCTTGACCGCCCCGCGTTCAGCGTCACGAAAGTCAATCACATTTTCCTCGACCCGGAAACCATCGGCGCAGACGGCAATTTGAAAAGCGACGCCGACACCGTTGAAACCTTCGCCGCCGGAGCGTGCAATCTCAACGTCACTTCCGCGTGGGCGCAAGTCGCCAAGTCGGTCGGGAAGATGCAATTCAGTTCAACCGGCGGTGAATACGTTTGCACGGGAACGCTGCTCAACTCCGTCAACAATGATTTGACTCCGTATTTCTTGACGGCGAACCATTGCATCAGCACCGCTTCCGAAGCTCAATCACTGCGCGTCACTTGGTTTTACGATTCGGTCAGTGCCTCCACACAGCGAAGCGACGGAGCGAGTCTTTTGAAGACTTCATATCAATCCGATGCGACGTTGTTGATGATTAACGGCTGGTTGCCGACAGGTCTGTTTTGGTCTGGATGGTCGCCTTCAACAATCAACACCAATGCGAGTTTCACCGCCCTTCACCACCCGCGCGGCGATTACAAACGCATCACATTCGGCAGAAAAACCGGAAACTACGACGGACCCGATGACTTTGGAAACAGGTCTTTGCACGAAGTGAGATGGAACACCAACGGCGGAACGACGGAAGGCGGTTCTTCGGGTTCGGGTTTATGGACGGGAACGCCCGACGACGCGCGTCTTACCGGCAATCTGCTTGGCGGCGCGGCGGCGTGCGAAAACTTGACGGGTGCGGATTATTACGGACGATTTGACGTGACGTATCCGTTGGTTGCCGATTTGCTCGCGGGTGGCTCTGATGATTTGTTTGAAGACAACGATGCAAGGGATACGGCGCGCGAAATCGGCGCGGGTAACTTGACTGGGTTGGTGATTAAATCTACAGATGATGATTGGTATCGAATTACAGTGCCGGTGAATGGCAAGCGAACCCTTGCCATCCTACATAATCCTAATAACGGGTATATTGATGTCAATTTGTCCCGTGTAGGCAGTACTGCCGTCTTTTCTCCTGTACGCAATTCAGATGGCACGATAGAGTTGCGTAATTTAAGCGACGTAGCGATAGATTACTTAGTACGCATCTTTATCAGGGGCGGCAATACGCGGATTGAGTATGGGCTGTCTATATCGTCTGACAACGACAAGCCATGTAATTTCAATGTGGCAACACAAACGGCGGCAAGTGTAGCTTCATCCGGGGCAAGCGGTAACATCTCTGTCACATCTCTTTCGGAATGCACTTGGACGGCGCGCAGCAATGTTGATTGGATAAGCGTTAACGTGCTGTTCAGTCCCGATGGTACAAGCGGGAATGGTAGCAGGAGCGTTACATATCAAGTCGCTGCGAATACAACTTCCACACCGCGCACCGGAACGCTGACCGTCGCCGGACAAACAATCACCGTCACCCAACGCGGACTCGTCAAACGTCGCATGTTCGGAAGTCGTGTCCGAAGTAGGTTGCGGTAAAACTCCGGTTCGATAAAAATTATGAAAAAGAGATTCGCGGCGATATTGATGATGTTGATGACGACGTTTTTCGTCATCAGCCGGAGCAATGAGTTCGCTGTGGGGCGTGGCGGGCGCGCCGCGAGTTTTATGATTGGTGTGGTGCGCGCCGATGGAATGATAATTCCATTCGCGGAGTATGCGCGGGGAGCGTGGTCGAATCCGTGGACGGAAGCGAAGCCTGATTATCAAGTTGGAAGCGAAGTCGTGCCGAAGTCTTTGGGCATGGCGAAGGCTTGGTTTGAGCGTAAAGGTAAGACTCCACGCCAATGGTATTTTCGGGCGGCGGGTGATGAGGCTGTTCTGCTCACGGCTTCCAAAATCGCAAAGGTGGAAAATCACAGCCAAGATAATTGGGCGTTAGAAAGCGACTTGCCGAAACAGGCGAACGAAAGCGGGCATCATCGTAATCTCGGCATCGCTTTGAGCGGCAAAGAAAAGTTCGATACGTTCATTGAAATTAAAGCCGACTCAAAGGAGGCAGAGAACTTTGCCGACCAACTTAAACCGCTTTATGAAAGTGCCGAGCGATTGGAGATTGCGCGCAGTGACAGAGGCTACACGCACGGCGTTGAAATCGTGACGGATGCGGAGCGAGCGAAGGTTAAGTTAGAAATACAAAGCTTATACCGCAGTCGCATTGCTTTCGATGGGCGGGAACTTTATAGCTTCGGGGTCAAGAAAAGTTACGCTAGACCGCCCGCGTCTTCGGATGCGGGTTGTGCAGATGTCGCGGAGTTTCAAGGCTGGGCGTTTCGCGGACGTGACGGCGAGTTGAGTTTGTTAGACGGAGAGTTGGCTTTCAATTTGACGGATTGTGACGGCAAAACTGCGGGAAGAAGCGTCACGCCTTTCGGCACGATACGGCTCGACAATCAAACATTCTTGATTGTCGAAGAACACGGCTGGGAAGACGAAAGTTATACGATTCTCGAATTGAAAGATTCCGCAATCCTTCGCACGCTGGAAACTCACGGTGGTTAATCTTCCATTTGCGGTCGCGCAAATCGCACTTGCGCGTACAGGCGTGTAAGGCTATATTCCCGCTTCATTTCTTACCTCAACTCATCTCGACTTTTCGGAGCCGTTCGTCATCATGGGACTTTTTAACTTCTTGCCGAAAGAAGAAAAGTATTTCGCGTCGTTTTCGCAAATGACTTCCTATATTTACGATGCGACGCGCGCCCTTGTCGCCATGCTTGACGACGATAGCAGCCGCTATGTGGAACACGCCAAACGCATCAAGGATATTGAACACGCCTGCGACAACATCACGCACTCGATTGTGACGCGCCTCAATACATCGTTTATCACGCCGTTTGACCGCGAAGATATTTATTCGTTGTCGGGCGCACTCGACGACATTCTCGATTTGATTGACGAAGTGGCGCGCGTTTTTGTCATCTACGACATTCGCCAAAGCACGGAGTACGCGCGCCGCTTCGCCGACTTGCTGCAACGGATGGCGATTCAACTGCACGAAGTTGTGATGATGTTGGAGCGTCCCGTGAACATGAACGCGCGCCTCGTCGAACTGCATCGTTTAGAAAACGAGGGCGATGATATTTACGATGCCGCCGTGACGGAACTTTTCCGCAGCACGACCGACCCGCTCACGGTTATCAAATGGAAAGAGATTTACGAAACAATGGAAACCGCCGTTGACCGTTGCGAATCTTCCGCCAACATCATCGAAAGCATCATCATTAAAAACAGGTGAAGATAGTGAATAACGGATAGTGGATAGTGGATAGTTAAATGAAGCGTGCGCGTAATTCATTTCGCCAAAATCTCCAGCTTTCAGGGGCTTTTCGCGTTCCTCGAAGCTAGGCTCATGGGACATTTTTCGAGCGCACATTGGAAACAGCTAAAATACTGAGAAAAAGCGACTTAGAATTACGCGCACGCTTCAGTTAAATACATTCTGCTTCCTTCACTATCCGTTATTCACTATCCGTTATCCACTATGACTGGCACACTTCTGTTTATCCTCTTCATCATCACCGTCGCGCTTGTCTTTGATTACATCAACGGCTTTCACGATGCGGCGAACTCGATTGCGACGATTGTTTCGACGCGCGTCCTGTCACCGGGCGCGGCGGTGGTGTGGGCGGCGTTCTTTAATTTCATCGCGTTTCTCGTGCTTGGCGAAGCGGTCGCCAAAACTATCGGCAAGGATATGGTGGACATCAAGGCGATACCGGAGAATTTTCAACTCGGTGTCATCTTATGCGGACTCCTGGGGGCGATTATCTGGAATCTGCTGACGTGGTATTACGGGTTGCCGTCTTCATCATCGCACGCCCTCGTCGGCGGATTGGCGGGGGCGGCAATCACGGCGGCGGGTTTCGGGGTGCTGCTTCCGGGCGGGTGGACGAAAACGCTTTTGTTCATCGTGCTTTCGCCGCTCATCGGGGCGTTGATGGGATTCACGATTATGGTCGCGGTGATGTGGATTTTTCAGCGTTGGTCACCGAGTCGTGTGGATAAACTTTTCCGGCGCGGGCAACTGGTTTCCGCCGCCCTCTTTAGTATCGGTCACGGCGGAAACGACGCGCAGAAAACCATGGGTATCATCGCCGGTGTCCTCGTCGCATCGAACATCAACCCGGAGGCGACGAACAACATTCCCCTGTGGGTCGTTCTTACATGTCACGCCGCCATCGGTTTGGGGACGCTCTCCGGCGGGTGGCGCATCGTTCATACGATGGGTTCAAAAATCACTAAACTCAAACCCGTCGGCGGCTTCAGTGCCGAAACCGCCGCCGCGCTTTCCATCATCGGCGTCACACTCGGCGGCATCCCCGTCTCGACGACGCACACCATTACCGGAGCCATCGTCGGCGTCGGTGCGACGCGCAGGTTGTCGGCGGTGCGCTGGGGCGTCGCGGGTCGTATCGTCTGGGCATGGGTTTTGACGATTCCGGCAGCCGCGTTTTTCGCCGCCCTCACATTTTTGATATTCCGCTTGTTTGTGTGAGACGATGGAAGCAAAGTAGAAAGTAGAAGGTAGAAAGGAGAAAGTAGAAAGGAGAAAGTTAAGAGAAAGTAAAAGTTGAAAAGGCATAAGGTATGTTTAACTCGACGGTATCTCTTTGCACGATTTACTTCACAATGAACGCACGAGAATCGGTTTTAAGTTTTCGCCTTTCTACTTTCTACTTTCTACTTTCTATTTTGACTCCATGGTTCGTATTCTTTTAACCAACGATGACGGCATACACTCGGAAGGTCTTGCCGCGCTCGAACATACGCTTTGTGAAATCGGTGATGTTTATACGGTCGCTCCGGCTTCGGAGATGAGCGGGGCATCGCACAGTTTGACGCTTTCGCGCCCGCTTCGCATACGTCGCATTGATGAGCGTCATTACACGGTGGACGGCACGCCGACGGATTGCGTGACGCTCGCCGTCAATCAGATTTTTAAGGACGCGCCGCGCTTCGATGTATGCGTTTCGGGGATTAACTACGGCGCGAATCTGGGCGATGACGCGAGTTATTCCGGCACGGTCGCGGGCGCGCTCGAAGCGACGATTCTGGGCGTTCCCGGTATCGCGTTCAGCCTTGTGACGCGCCAAGATTTCGACTTTACGGAAGCCGCGCGCTTCGCCGTTTCAATCGTCGGGCGCGCCCTCGAACACGGCTTGCCGGAAGGGACTTTGCTTAACGTCAACGTTCCGCCGGGCAGAGTGCGCGGTGTGCGCGTCACGCGACAGGGTGTGAAGAATGCGCGTCCCGTCATCACCGAACACGCCGACCCGCGCGGCAAAGCTTACTACTGGATTGGCGAGCAGATTATTGAGGGCAGCATCCTCGAAGGCACGGATTATCACGCCGTCGGGCAGGGCTTCGTTTCCATCACGCCGATGCGAAGCGATAAGACGAACCATGATGTTCTGGCTGAACTTCATTCATGGAACGATTCGGCTTTCGGTTTCGACGAAGCGGCTGATGACGCACTCGTCGAACAGATTTCTTAACGCTCGATTCTGCTTTTCCCGCCGCGCGCTTTCGTTTCAATTTCGCTGTTTTGAGTTCCACTTATTCCACACCTTCTGATGACGCCAAGTTTCGACTGCCGCGCGAACGCATGGTTGAGCGACTGAAGAACCACGACCGCATCGCGGACGAGCGCGTGCTTGCCGCGATGCGCGCCGTTCCGCGTCACATCTTCGTGCCGGAAGTCTTGACCGGAAAGGCTTACGACGACCACGCCTTGCCGATTGAAGCCGGACAGACGATTTCGCAACCCTTCATCGTCGCGCGCATGACGGAATTATTAGAACTCGAAAGAGACGCGCGGGTTTTGGAAATCGGCGCGGGTTCGGGGTATCAAACCGCCATCCTCGCGCACGTCGCCGGACAGGTTTTCGCCATCGAACGCCTTCCCGAACTCGCGCGTCTGGCGCAAGCACGTCTGCGCCGTCTCAACATTCATAACGCCGTCGTGACATGCTTCGACGGCACACTCGGTTGGAACGCGCACGCGCCTTACGACGCGGCACTCGTCGCGGCGGGCGCGCCCGCGATAACCGAATCCCTCATCACGCAACTAAAAATCGGCGGACGTTTGGTGATGCCGATTGGCGAACGACGCGACGCACAACGCTTAATTCGTATTATCAAAACCGAACACGGCTATGACCAAGAAGACTATGGAGCGTGCGCGTTCGTACCGCTCATCGGGCGTCACGGCTGGAGTGAAGCAAAGTAGAAAGTAGAAAGTAGAAAGGAGAAAGGCGAAAATCGAAAGTCGAAGTTAAAAGCGGAAAACAAAGTCGAGATGAAATCTTCTCGTGCTTAACTTTCGCCCTTCGATTTTCGCCTTTGCTTAAATGGATTCAATCGTCGAATTTCTTTATCAAGTCAAAGAGTTTCTCAATCCGAAAGTCATTCTCGATTTCTTTTTAGGTAAGGGAATCGCCATTACTTATCTCGCCCTTATCGCTATCATTTTTGCCGAAACGGGTTTGGCGGTCGGGTTTTTCCTGCCGGGTGATTCTTTGCTCGTCGTCGCCGGATTGTTTGCTGCCGCCGGAAAAC
The DNA here is from genome assembly GCA_024330265.1 of Pyrinomonadaceae bacterium MAG19_C2-C3. Lineage (GTDB taxonomy): Bacteria > Acidobacteriota > Blastocatellia > Pyrinomonadales > Pyrinomonadaceae > JANDLT01. Next base: position 10,007 of record JANDLT010000080.1, read on the forward strand.
TCAACATTCTGATTCTGCTCTCGACCTTGTTTGTCGCGGGCGTGGTGGGCGATGCGGTCGGATATTATTCCGGTCGCACGCTGGGTCCTCGGATTTTCAGCCGTCAAAAATCGCTCATCTTTCGCCCGTCGCATCTGCTTAAAGCCCAAGAGTTTTATGAAAAGTACGGCGGCAAAACCATCATCATCGCGCGCTTTGTCCCCATCGTTCGCACCTTCGCCCCGATTGTCGCGGGAGCGGCGAACATGCCTTACAAGCAGTTCGGCGTTTATAACATCGTCGGCGGCTTCCTCTGGGTTTTCAGTATGCTGCTCACCGGATATTTCTTAGGCAACTTCGTCGAAGCGACCTTCAATATCAAACTCGAAGACCACATCGAAAAAGTCGTCATCGTCGTCGTCGCGTTGTCACTGTTGCCGCCAATCATCGAATACTTGAAAGCGCGCAGAGAGAATAAACGCGCGAAGGCGGCGGGTGTTTGACTAAGGAGCAAGATGCCTCTAATATCGCTCACGTCTTCGGGGCGTGGCTCAGCCTGGTAGAGTGCTCGGTTCGGGACCGAGAGGTCGCAAGTTCGAATCTTGCCGCCCCGATTAGCAGCTACGGAAACAGCAGACTAAATGTTCTGCTGTTTTTTTGCTTGCAAAAGCAATTCTCGTAAAAACAAGTGCTATAAATATGAAGACTTGTAGGTACTGCGGCTTAGCAAAGCAGGATGAATCTTTCGAGATATGCAGAATTATTGTCGGCAAAATATACCGTCGCCAAAAATGCAAAGATTGCAAAAAAGTAGTCAGAATTACCAGACGGAAAAATACTAGAAAATGGCTTGACGATTACAAGAGAAGTTTAACCTGCGAGCGTTGCGGCTTTGCAGACTTTCGAGCTTTAGAGTTTCACCATGCTAATCATGATGAGAAAGACTTTAACGTAGCAGATATGATACGTAGCGGGTCATCCATCCAAACGATACTGCGTGAAATCAATAAATGTGAAGTTTTATGCTCGAACTGTCATCAGATTGAGCACTATAGAAAACGTCAACAGGTCGGATGTTCAAACCATCTCGCCCCGATTAGTTAAAGAAGCGGTAGTCGTTGAATTCATCTGACGACTACCGCTTCTCTTTTTGTCACCGTCATTGCCTAAGCCTTGAGCGTGTGAGCCGTTAATAACAACAGCATCAATCACATTATATTGAACGCACGCTATAAAATATGACGAACGAACACGACACCAAACAAACTTTGCGCGTTGCGGTCTTGACCGTCAGCGACCGTTGTGCGCGCGGTGAACAAATTGATAAATCGGGTGCGGTGCTGGCTGAACTCGTCGAAGCGGCGGACGGCGAAGTCGTCGCGCGTGATGTCGTATCGGATGATTTAGAACCACTTATCAACCATTTGAAAACTCTCGCCGCACGCCCCGATGTTGACGTTATCTTCACGACGGGCGGCACGGGCTTCTCACCGCGCGACAACACGCCGGAAGCGACGCGCCGTGTGATTCAGAAGGAAGCTCCGGGACTTGCCGAGATGATGCGCTTTCGCACCGTTGATAAAACTCCGACCGCCGTTCTCTCGCGCGCCGTGTGCGGCATTGCGAACGGTGTTTTGATTATCAACTTGCCGGGTTCGCCGGGCGGCGTGCGCGAATGTTTCGCGGTTGTCGCGCCTTTGCTAAGTCACGCGATAAGGATGCTACGGGGTGAATCGCATTGAGTTTTTTGATTGGGCGGATTGGTTCGTAGGAAATTTTGACGCGAAGAAGATTTGCCACGCCGCCGCGTTTGGTGTTAAGAGAATGCTTCGGAACACCACGCTTACTTTAAGATTGATGAAATTCTTTAAGAGGACACAAACGTCTTGCTCATTACACGCACGCTAAAAACTTTCGCCGTTATATGCTTGTTGACAACTTCCGCGTTCGCCCAATCGAAGTCCGACAACACGGATAAGTTTCGCCAACTCGAAGAAATCTTGCCGACGCCCAACACCTATCGCGCGGCGTCGGGCGCGCCCGGTCATCAATACTGGCAACAGCGCGCCGATTATCAAATCAAGGTTACGCTCGACGATGCGCGCCAACGCATCACGGGCAGCGAGACGATTACTTATTACAACAATTCGCCGGACACGCTCGCCTATATCTGGCTGCAACTCGACCAGAACATTTTCGCTAAGGCTTCCGGCTCGAATCTGACGCAAGCCGCACCGGGAAGTTTGGAGCGCGTGCCGTTCACGACGATTGATAATTTAATCGCGCGCCGCGACTTTGACGGTGGCAATAACATAACGAGCGTGCGCGAAGCGGCGGCGGGACGCGGCAATCGCAACCAAACTCAAGCGGGCGCGCCGCTTCGTTATACGATTGTTGACACGATGATGCGGATTGAATTGCCGCGCCCTTTGGCTTCCGGTCAGACGTTCTCGTTCGCGGTTGATTGGAACTACAACATCAACGACCAACGCAAGCTCGGCGGGCGCACGGGCTACGAGTTTTTCCCGGCGGACGGCAATTATATTTACGAAATCGCGCACTGGTTTCCGCGCATGGCGGCTTATACGGAAGTCAACGGCTGGCAGCACAAACAGTTTTTAGGCAGCGGCGAGTTCACTTTAGAGTTCGGTAATTATCGTGTTGAAATCACCGCTCCCGCCGACCACGTTGTCGCCGCGACCGGAGTTTTGCAAAATGCGAATCAGATTTTAACCGCCGCCCAACGTCAAAGACTTGAGCAATCGCGCACCGCGACGACACCCGTTTTAATCGTCACGCCGGACGAAGCACGCGCCGCCGAAGCCGACGGTGCGAACAAGACGCGCCGCGCCGCCCCGCAAACTAAGACGTGGATTTACGAAGCCGAGAACGTCCGCGATTTCGCGTTCGCTTCGAGTCGTAAATTTATCTGGGACGCGCAAGGGCATAACGTCGAAGGCAACCGCGTCCTCGCCATGTCCTACTATCCGAAGGAAGGCAACCCGCTCTGGGAACGCTTCTCGACGCAGAGCATCATTCACACGTTGAATGTTTATTCGCGCTATTCGTTCAGGTATCCGTACCCGATTGCGATTTCAGTTAACGGTCCCGTCGGCGGCATGGAATACCCTATGATTTGCTTTAACGGACCCCGCCCGCAGCCCGACGGGACGTACAGCGCGCAAACAAAGTACGGTCTGATTTCCGTTATCATCCACGAAGTCGGGCATAACTATTTCCCGATGATTGTAAATTCCGACGAGCGACAATGGACGTGGATGGACGAGGGCTTGAACACGTTTCTTCAATACTTGGCAGAGCAGGAGTGGGAGCCGAACTATCCTTCGCGGCGCGGTGAGCCGCAGAACATCGTCGAATACATGGCGTCGAACGAACAAGTTCCGATTATGACCAACTCGGAATCCCTGTTGCAGTTCGGCAACAACGCTTACGCGAAGCCCGCGACCGCCCTTAACATTTTGCGCGAAACAATTTTGGGACGCGCCGCTTTCGATTATGCGTTCAAGACTTACGCGCAACGCTGGCAGTTCAAACGTCCCGAACCGGCGGACTTTTTCCGCACGATGGAAGACGCTTCCGGCACAGACCTCGATTGGTTCTGGCGCGGTTGGTTTTACACCACCGACCACACCGACATCGCGCTTGAGAACATCCGTTTGTTCCGCATAGATTCACGCAATCCCGACATCGAAGAACCTTTGCTAAGACAGGAGCGCGAAGCGCGTCCCACAACTTTAGGTCAAGAGCGAAACCGCGCTTTGCCGAAACGCACAGACCAGTTTCCGACCCTACGCGACTTCTATAACTCTTATGATGAACTCGAAGTCACGCAGCAAGACCGCGACGCTTATCAACAATTCTTGCAAGGCTTAACTCCGCGTGAACGCGAACTGTTAAACCTCGGCATGAATTTCTACATCATGGATTTCAAGAACATCGGCGGACTCGTGATGCCGATAATCTTGCGCGTCGAGTACACCGATAATTCATCGGAAATCATCACCATTCCGGCGGAAATCTGGCGATACAACAACCGTGAAGTCTCGAAGATGTTGATGACGCCAAAGGAAATCAGAACCGTCACGCTCGACCCGCGCCTTGAGACGGCGGACGTTGATTTGTCGAACAACTTTTTCCCGCAACGTCCCGTGCGTTCGCGCTTCCAACTGTTCAAGCAGCAACCCAATGTTCCAAATCCTATGCAACGCCTTGAGCGCAAACAACCCGAATCCGCGCAACCCGTGACGCAACCGACGCAAGCCGCGCCCGTCCAACAAGGCACTCCGCCCGCGACCACCGCGACGCCCGCGCCTACGACGACGCGACCATAAAACTTGAAGCATGAAATTTTTAGTCCAGATGTTTTTCAAACGCACCATCACGAACGCGAAGCCCCTCACGGCTTCGCGTTCGTCATTGACCATTAAACTTACCGCCACTGCCCTCGCCTTCGTTTTGATGATTTTGCCTTTATCAATCGGAGTCGCGGCGCATAAGTATTACGTCAGCCTCGCCCAAGCCGAATACAACGACGAAACCCGAACGCTCGAAATCGCCGTCCGCGTCTTTGCCGATGATTTGGAACTCGCCTTAACACGCCTCAACAAACGCGCCGTCTATCTCGACAAAACGCCGGACGCTTCGACCTTGATTCTCGCTTACCTGCAAACACACTTCGAGATTCAGAACGGCAAAGGCGAGACGCAGAAATTCAAATGGGTCGGCATCGAAACCAAAGTTGATTCGGTCTGGATTTACATTGAGTGTCCGATGCCGGATGGCTTGACGGGAGCGCGTGCGCGAAACACGTTGTTCTTCGAGTTGTACCCCGAACAAATCAACACCGTGAACTTCAAAGCTGGAACCAAGCGGTTCGATTTCGCGTGGAAAAGCGGCGACGGTTGGAGAACGATTTTTCAGGAGCCAGAAGCCAGAAGCCAGAAGCCAGAATAAACTGCGCGTTCAATGTTCAAAGTTAAGTATTGAGCGTTGAACTTGAACATTGAACTGTCTTCCTATTTTCATTCTGGCTACTGGCTCCTGACTTCTGGCTCCTGACTATGTTTCATCTTCCCAAACTCTACGCTATCACCGATTCGCGCCTTACGAACTGCTCACACGCCGCGCAAGTTTCCGAACTCATCGCGGGCGGAGCGCGTCTGATTCAACTGCGCGATAAGCATTCAAGTCCGCGCGGGTTTTACGAAGACGCACGCGAAGCCTGTCAAATCGCACGCGCTGCCGGAGCGATGATTATCATCAATGACCGCGTTGATATAGCACTCGCGCTTTGTGCCGACGGCGTGCATCTCGGTCAGGGCGATTTGCCGCCCGCGTCCGCGCGCCGGTTGATTGATGAAAGAATGTCGGGTGAGAAATTCATCATCGGCTATTCGACGCACAATGAAGCACAGGCAATCGCCGCCGCCGCGTTGCCCGTTGATTACATCGCCATCGGACCCGTTTTTCAGACCGCTTCAAAAGATAGTCCCGACCCCGCCATTGGCATCGAGGGCGTGCGCCGTGTGCGTGCCGCTCTCGATGCGATGCGTGCGCGTGTCACGCTGGTGGCTATCGGCGGGATTGATATGCGCCATGCGAAAGACGTGTTGAAAGCCGGAGCAAATTCCGTCGCCGTCATCGGCGCGCTCCTAAGTGACGGTTCAAATATCCAAGCACGCACACGGGAATTTCTCGCTTCTCTTAATTCAGAACAGAACCGAAGTTCTTGACACCCTCTCATTGGTAGTTTAATCTCCACGCACAAAATTCGGTGGTTGCCCCGTTAGAGAGGTCGTGTCAAATGTTGTGGAAATAGATTTAGCGCATCCTTGCTCTGTGCTTC
>JANDLT010000009.1 GCA_024330265.1 Pyrinomonadaceae bacterium MAG19_C2-C3
AGCCCGCCTCCAAACGGGCGATTATTTTCTTAACTTAATGCCATTGCCCTTGCGGAGCTTAGATTTCAATCTCACATCTAACCCACAGCTTACGCTGTGAGCTATTATCGTGTCGCCCCTGTCGGGGCTGCTTAGGTCGCGCCTGACGTTAAGGAAATCGTGAAGCTTTCAATCATCATCCCGACTTACAACGAAGCCGAATCAATCGGCGTCACGCTTGAACGTCTCGCACACTTGCGCGGCGATTTTGAAATCATCGTCGTTGATGGCGGAAGTATGGATGCGACGGTCGAGCGTGTGCGCGAGTGTGAAGTTAAAGTTATAGCGAGCGATGAGCGTGGGCGCGGAGCGCAGATGCACGCCGGAGCGTGTGCGGCGGGCGGTGATGTTTTGTGGTTTCTGCACGCCGACACTTTGCCGCCCCGTGATGCCGTCGAACGCATCATCGCCGCGCTTGACGAACCGGAAATCGTCGGCGGGAATTGCGTGATATGTTTTGACGGTGAGAGCCGCGTGGCGAAGTTTATGACGTGGCTGTATCCGCGACTCCGGCGCATAGGGTTGTGTTACGGCGATTCGGCAATCTTCGTCAGGCGTGATGTCTATCATCGTGTCGGCGGGTTTCAACCGTACCCGATTTTTGAAGACCTCGATTTCGTGTGGCGCGTGCGTCAGATTGGAAGCATGGTTTATTTGCCCGTCACAGTCGTCACATCATCACGCCGCTTTGAAGGGCGAAATTTTCCTTTGACGTTTGCGCGTTGGGCATGGCTGCAAATTCTGTTCTGGTGCGGGGTAAGTCCTCATCGTTTGGGCGGTTGGTATCATCCGGTGCGCGCGGCGAAAGCGAATCACCGCCAGAGTTTGAAGTAATAGGAAAGCGGCTTGCGAAGACGTGCGAGATTATCAAGCACGGCGTTGAGTCCGGCTTGCTGTGTGACTTGAGCGAGCGTCGGATAGACGTGCATCATGCTGCCTAAATCTGAAATCGAAAGACGCTCTTTCATCGCCAGCACGATTTCATGTATCAACTCTCCGGCGGAAGCTCCGACGATGTGCGCCCCGATGATTTCGTTTTTCCGTCCGCGACAAATAATTTTCGCAAAACCGTGCGTCGCTTCTTCGGCGTGCGCGCGGTCGTTCTCGGTATATTCGGTGCGATAAACGCGCATATCCGCCGCGTATTTTTCGCGGGCTTGGGCTTCGGTTAAACCGACGCGGGCGACTTCCGGGTCGGTGAACGTCGTCCATGGGATAACTCGAAAATCGAGTTTTTGCATGAACGGAAAAAACAGAAACGCATTGCGAACAACGACCGAAGCTTCGTAGGCGGCGGTGTGTGTGAACTGAAAATGTCCTGTGATGTCGCCCGCCGCGAAGATGTGTTTTTGAGTTGTGCGTAAGTATTCATCGGTGATGATGCGATGTTCATCGAAGCCGACGCCCGCCGCTTTCAAGTTTAAGCCTTCAAGATTGGCGAGTCGTCCGGTGGCGACGAGGATTTCATCGGCGACGATTTCGCGTGTCGTATCTTGATGTTCGACGGAAAGAATCTTTTGCTCACCCGCGACGCGGACGCGCGTGACTTGCGAATTGAGTTCAACCCCGATGTTTTCCGCACGCATCACGCGCTCGATAAAATTGGAAACTTCCTCGTCCTCTTTTTCAAGCAGACACGAACCTTGATGGATGATGCGGACGCGACTGCCGAAGCGCGCAAAAGCTTGTCCGAGTTCAAGCCCGATAGCTCCGCCGCCGATGACGGCAAGGGTGCGGGGAAGTTTTGTAACCTCGAAGATGTTTTCGTTGGTCAGAAACTTCGCCGCGCGCAAGCCTTCGATGTCCGGCACACGGGGGTGCGAACCCGTCGCAATGCAAAATCGTTTCGCTTTGATTGTTTGTGTTTTGCCGCCCTCTCGCGGTACGACTTCGATGAGGTGTGGTGAGATGAGGCGCGGTGTGCCGAACAGAATTTCAACGCCCATCTTCTCGAAGCGTTCCGGTGCGTCGTGTTCTCCGACCTGTTCGATGACGCGCCGGACGCGGCGTGTGATGGATGCAAAGTCGTCATCCATAAAATGCAAAGGCGATGAAGCGAAACCGAGTGCTTCGGCATGACGGGCTTCATTTGCGAAACGCGCCGAACGAATCAAGGCTTTCGACGGCACGCAGCCCGTATAAAGGCAATCGCCGCCGAGAGCCTTCTTTTCGATGAGCAGGACACGCGCGCCGAGATGCGCCGCTCCCGCTGCCGCGACGAGTCCCGCACTACCGCCGCCAAGCACAACAAGGTCATACACTTTCACAGCCGCGTGGTTTCCTCTTTCCTCAAACTTTATTCCTTACACTTTCGCATTCAAATCGGCTTGAGTTAAAAGACGCGGAGCGCGGCGATGCTTTGTCGCCTGTTCATATGAGTACGCGAGCTTGATAAGCACGGGTTCGCTGTACGCGCGCCCGAAGAACGAGATGCCGACGGGCAAGCCGAACACGAACCCGGCGGGAACATTGATGTTCGGGTATCCGGCGACGGCGGCGGGGGTCGAACTGCCGCCGGAAAAATGGTCGCCGTTGATTAAATCCGTCGTCCATGCGGGGCTTCCGGTGGGAGCGACAATCGCATCGAGTTTATGTTTCGTCATCGTCGCATCAATGCCGAGCGTGCGCGAGAGACGACGGTTTTTTGCCAACGCGAGTTTGTATTCACGACTTCTTAAATCGCCTTTCGCTTCAGCGCGCAGGAAAAGTTCCTGACCGAAGTAGGGCATCTCGCGCGCCCTTTCGCGTTCGTTAAAAGCGATGATGTCTTTCAAAGTTTTGACGCGGGTATTCCCTTCAAGCGTGGCGAGATATTTATTAAGTCCGTCTTTGAATTCGTAGAGCAAAACTTCCAATTCCGAATCACCGAACTTGCCCGCCGTTTCAATCGCCACCGGATCAATGATGATTGCTCCCGCGCGCTTCATCGCGTCAATACTGTCTTCCATTAACTTATCAACATCCATGTTGAAGCCGAATGATTTACGCAAGACGCCGATGCGCGCACCGCGCAAACCCTGCGCGTCGAGGAAGCGTGTGTAATCCGTGTGCGACTTGCTGCGACTGGCGCGCGTTGCCGCATCGCGTGCATCAACGCCCGTCATCGCGCCGAGCAGAATCGCGGCATCGGTGACGGTGCGCGTCATCGCTCCGGCGGTGTCTTGAGTATGTGAAATCGGGATGATGCCGGAACGACTGACCAAGCCGACGGTCGGCTTAATCCCAACGATGCCGTTTGCCGACGATGGGCAGACAATCGAGCCGTCGGTTTCCGTACCGACCGCGACCGAGCAGAGATTGGCGGCGACGCTCACACCCGAACCGGAACTCGAACCGCACGGGTTGCGGTCGAGCGCGTAAGGATTATGCGTTTGCCCGCCGCGCCCGCTCCAGCCGCTTGATGAGCGCGTCGAGCGGAAATTAGCCCACTCGCTCAAATTGGTTTTGCCGATGATGACGCATCCGGCACGTCGCAAGCCTTCGACGATAAACGCATCGCGCGAAGGAATTGAACCTTCGAGGGCGAGCGAACCGGCGGTCGTCGTCATCTTGTCGTGCGTGTCTATGTTGTCTTTGAGAAGAACCGGGATGCCGTGAAGTACGCCGCGCACACGTCCCGCGCGGGCGTCGCGGTCAAGCGTGTCGGCGATTGAAATTGCGTCCGGGTTGAGTTCGATAACCGAGTTGAGTCCTGCGCTGCCTTTGTCAACGGCGGCGATGCGGGCGAGGTATTGTTCGACGATGGAGCGCGCCGTGTATTTGCCGTTAGCGATGCCGCTTTGCAAATCCGCGATGGTCGCTTCTTCTAATTCAAAGTTTGATGACATGGAAGCGGATTGAGAAAGATTGGAAGGTTGATGAGCGTGAGCGCGTGAAGCGGTGAGCATCGCGCCCGCCATGATGCCGGTGTGAAGGAAGCGACGACGGTTCATCGTGTGTTGGGTTCTCCGTTAAGTAGTAATAGAAACGCAGAGTAATCTTACGCGCCATTTTATGCCACAGCGACGGGCATCAAGGCTTCGTGAATCAGGCGCACTTCGGTTATTGCACGCTCATAATCGGGAACGGTCAGAGATTGTGAGCCGTCGGAGAGCGCGTGGTCTGGATGGTCATGGACTTCAATCATCAGCCCGTCCGCGCCGACGGCGACGCCCGCGCGGGCGAGCGCGGCGACCATGTAGCTTTTCCCCGTGCCGTGCGACGGGTCAACGATAATCGGCAAGTGCGAGATGCGACGCAGGGCGGGGACGACCGCGAGGTCAAGCGTGTTGCGCGTGTGTTGCGTGAAGGTGCGTATGCCGCGCTCGCACAGCACGAGATTCTGATTGCCTTCCGCCAAGATGTATTCGGCGGATGAGAGAAGTTCATCGAAGGTCGCCGCCATGCCGCGCTTGAGAAGCACGGGCAAATGTGAGCGTCCGGCACGCCTGAGCAAAGGGAAGTTCTGCATGTTGCGCGCTCCGATTTGAATCATGTCGCCGTAGCGTTCGACCAAATCAACCTGAACTTCATTCATCGCTTCGGTCACGATTTTCAAATCGAATGCTTCGCGCACTTCCGCGAGAATACGCAAACCTTCTTCGCCCATGCCCTGAAACGCATACGGAGATGTGCGCGGTTTGTACGCCCCGGCGCGAAAGAAACGCGCCCCGCTTCGCTTCACGACGGCGGCGATGGCGAAGGCTTGCGCGTGCGATTCGACGGCGCACGGTCCGGCGATGATGGCGAGTTCTTCGCCGCCGATGGTCGGGGCATTCGTTTCTTCACCGACGCGGACGATGGTTTTTTCGGGATGAAAATCGAGCGTCGTTAGTTTATAAGGCTTGGTGACGCGAATCGTTTCCGCGACGCCCGAAAGGTACGCGAAGCGCGACGAATCTATTGCCGTTTGATTGCCGGTGATGCCGATGGCGGTGCGGTTGGAACTGGCGACGGCGTGCGCGGTGTAACCCATTTCTTCGATAACGTGAACGACTCCGGCGACATCTTCCGCGCTCGCGTCGTGCTTCATGACAATCAACATAGTGGTTTCAACTCCTCAAAATTTAAGAAGCGGTTTCATAAGTACGAAGTTCGGTGTTTAGAGGAGGGCTATGCCCTCGGTTGCCGTCCGAACCGGAGGGCATAGCCCTCCTCTAAACAGTTGATGGATTTTATGAGATCGCTTCAACAACGAAAACTTTTTACATGCGCGCCGGAACGTCTATGCCGAGCGTCGCAAGAGCGCGTGTGAGTTGGGCGCGGGTGTAAGCGGCGACGGTGATTAACAATGCGCGGCGCGCTTCGTCCGGTTCTTCAAGCACGCGATTCTGCTTGTTGTCGTAAAACGCATTAAAGCCTTGTGCCAACTCGAACGCATACTTGGCGAGATGCGTCGGTTCGTGCGTGCGAACACAAATCCCGATGACTTCATCAAGCCGCGCCGCGAGTGACCACAACGTCCAAAGGTCTGTTCCGTTTTCATTGTTGATGAACGACGCGAATTTACCCTTGAGCGCGTCATCATCGTTTGCCTGCCCCAGTAGAACTTGCGCGCGTTGAATCGCGTCGGGGTCGAGTTTGCGAAACAGGGAATTGGCGCGTATCACGGCATACTGGCAGTAAGGTCCCGTCTCACCTTTTAAGGAAAGTGCTTCGGTGAAATCAAACGCGATGACGGAGTTGCGCGTCCACTTGAGCAGGAAATAACGAAGCGCGCCGATGGCGACGGTGTGCGCGGTGTGGCGTCTCTCGGCTTCCGGTGTTTCGGGGTTGCGCGAAGATGTTTCGCTGTAAGCTCCGGCTTCGAGACGGTCAATCAAATCATCGGCTTTGACGCCCAAGCCTTTGCGTCCGCTCATCTCAATGTACGGGCGCGCCTTGTCCGCGTCGCTCAACTTCAAGCCGAGTTCTTCGCACGCGGCGGGCGAGAGCGCGACCATTTCGTAAGAAAGATGAACGCTCGCCGCTTCACCGATTTCCGGTGCGACCGCCGCGACGCCGCGCTTGACGACATCTTGCGTATAGGATTGGCGCGAATCAATCACGTTATAAATCGTCGCGCCGTTGCCGAAGCGCGGCGCGTCGTTAACCGTCGGTTCGCTTGTCGTCATCCACACTTGATGATTGTCGTTCTCTTGTAAATTGAAAAACGGGCGATAGTAAAAATCTTTATCGAGTTGACCTAGCTTCCATAATTGATAAGCGATGTCTTTGCCCGCGTAAGTCACCGTGCCGTTTGAGCGGACGATGATTTTATCGGCTTCGTGTTCGTCCGTGGAAGCGTGGGCTTCGAGCGGCATGACCCAACATCCGGCGTGGCGACCTTCGGATTCAAGGCGCACCGCCCCGCTTGCTTTCAATCTTTCAAAAGCACTATCCCAAAACTTCAAGTGCAGAATTTCCGATTCTCTCGGCAAGACATCGTACTTAATGCCAAGCCGCGCCATCGTCTTTAAGTGCTGTTCGACAATGCGCGTCGCCACGTAATCCGCGAGTTTCGCGGTCGGATTGTCGCCCGCTTCGATGTCATGCAAAGCCTGTGCGCGAAGGGCGAGACGTTCCGGCATCTCCGCTCCGTCGCTTGTCCCGCCGCGATAGTACAAGCCGACGCGGGCGTATAAATCCCAGCAGTAATAATCAAAACCCTTATCCGATGGAAGACTCGCATCAACACGCTTCACATCATCGAGCGTCATGTTTTCGACGTGCATAAATCCGACGACGACATCGGCAACCTGCACGCCCGTATTGTCAATATAGTTTTGCACTTCGACGGTTTCGCCCGCCGCCTGAAGCAAACGCACAAACGTATCACCGAGTACGGCGTTGCGAAGATGCCCTATGTGCGCGGCTTTGTTCGGGTTGATGTTGGTGTGTTCGATAATGCTTTTCTTTGACGACGCATGTGGTGCGATGTGAGTCTGTGACGCACTCGCGGATTCACCAATCGCGGCTTCGATAAGCAGCTTCGTGCGGTCATAAAAGACGTTGATGTAACCCGCTCCGGCGACTTCGACACGGGCGACGTTTGGCATCAGACGCAAATCTCCGGCGAGTTCGTCGGCGATTGCGCGCGGGTTCTTCTTCTCCCCCGTCGCTTGCTTGACGCGGCGCGCGAGGTCAAACGCGACGGGGAAAGCGAGGTCGCCGAGTTCTGTGCGCGGCGGCGTTTCAGCCGTCACGGAATCGAGCGCGACGCCGAACTTCCCTTGTGCGGTTTGGGCGACACGTTCGCGCAAAGACGTTTGCAATTCAATCAACTTCACAGCCGATAACTCTTTCTGTCAAACGAGTCTTGTGGTTAAGACACGGATGTATATTTCGATTTATTTTGAACGCGGGAGTATAACTTAGTCGTTGCGCGGAAGGCTAAACCGCTTTGAAAGGTTTCTTGACACTTCCGCCCGTCGCTCTGTTACCATTCGCGGCTTCACCGAAAAGTAGTTGAAGACGACAAACCGACGAGTCATTGATTCGCCACAATAAACCGTCAGTTATCAACTTATGCGAATCAAGAGTGAGGACTAAGGTTGCCATGTTCCTTAGCTACGGAGTAGCGGCAAGAGGGTAGCCCACAGTGAAGCGAAGCGTAACTGTGGGTTAGCAATACAAGGATTTCAAGCTGCGGTAGCAGCGTAAGAGAGCCGGACGAGTACATCACCAGATAACGATTTCTAAGCGCAATAGCCTTGCGCCTGATTTCTGCTGCTACTGCCGTAGCTTGAAATCTCTACTTACATGCTTCCTACAGCTTGCGCTGTGGGCTACCGTCTTGCCGCTGCTGCCGCAGCTAAAGACAATACATACTTAAAACCCTGATTCGCATTGCTTATCAACCTGTAAGAGGCTTACATGAAAACGCTTTATTTCGATGGTTTCGCCGGAGCGAGCGGAGATATGATTCTCGGCGCGCTCGTCGCGGCGGGCGTCGCGCCCGATGTTTTGATTGAGAAATTGAAGCTGCTCGACGTTGCCGATTTTGCGGTTGAATTTGAAACCACGAACCGTTCCGGCATCAGCGCGACGAAGGCGCACGTTCGCATTCCGCACGAACATAAGCATCGTCACTTAAAAGACATCGCCAAAATAATCAACGATTCGCGCTTGCCCGATTCGATTAAAGAATCCGCGATAGAGATTTTCACACGCCTTGCCGAAGCCGAAGCCCGCGTTCATAACGAACCCGTCGAAAAAATTCACTTTCACGAAGTCGGCGCGCTCGATGCGATTATTGACATCGTTGGGGCGTGCATCGGCTTTGAATTGCTTGGCATTGAACGCTTCATCTCGTCGCCGCTCAATACGGGCAAAGGCAGTGTCGAAATGGCGCACGGGCTGTATCCCGTTCCGCCGCCCGCCGTCGTCGAATTGATGCGCGGCGCGCCCGTTTATGCAAACGACATTACGGGGGAATTATTGACACCGACGGGCGCGGCGATTATCAGCACGCTGTGTGAAGAGTACGGCGCGTTGCCCGCGATGCGAATCGAGAGCGCGGGCTATGGCGCGGGCAATCGTGATTACCCGCGCTTCCCTAATGTGCTTCGCATCATCATCGGTGAGACGACAGACAACACGACGGAAGACAAACACGCGGCACATCATCACACGCACGCGACGAGTGAACACCTGACGATGCTTGAGACGAACATTGATGACGCTTCGCCGCAGGTCATCGGCTTCGTCATGGAACAGGCTTTCAAACGCGGCGCGCTCGATTGTTATTTCACCGCGATACAGATGAAGAAGAATCGTCCCGGTACACTGATTTCGATTTTGTGCGAGACGCATCGAAGCGAAGATTTGCGCGCCATGTTGTTTGCCGAAACGACGACCATCGGCATCCGCTCATATCAAGTCGAACGGCGTGCGTTGGAGCGTGAAATCGTCACGGTTGAAACGGAGTTCGGACGGATTGACGTTAAAGTCTCACGCTTCAAACGACATGACGACGCGGGCGAACACATCACCGCGACGCCGGAATACGAACACTGTCGCCGCGCCGCCGAAAGGGGAAACGTGCCTCTGCGCGTCGTCGAAGCGGCGGCGCGTGCCGCGTATCTTTCAACCTCAAATTCTTCAAACTCACACGCGGCTTTAGAAGCTGAAATTTATGACGGCGTTCCGGTATCGGTGTTGACGGCGTGCGACACGACAAACGGCGCACACGGTAAAAAGGAAATATAAAGTTAATGAGCCGTTCACCGCGAAACTTAAAAGCCGACATCGCCAAAGATAAATCGAATGTCGAGACTAATGCGCCTCTCGAAGCCGAAAGCACGCACACCAACCGCGTCGTTGACTTGAAGAAAATCGCGGACGGCGTGCGTCTCATACTCGAAGGCATCGGTGAAGACCCAACACGTTCCGGCTTAATTCGCACGCCGGAGCGCGTCGCGGAGATGTACGTCGAACTCACCGCCGGAATGCGCGAAGACCCGCAAGCACACGTTCAACCGCTTCCCGGCGACACACACGACGAAATGGTTATCGTCAAAGACATCACGCTCGCGTCCGTCTGTGAACATCACCTCGCGCCGTTCGTCGGGCGGTGTCACATCGCGTACATTCCGAAAAATGGGCGCATCGTCGGTCTTTCAAAACTCGCCCGCTTAACCGAAACCTTCGCCCGTCGTCTTCAAGTCCAAGAACGATTGACGACGGAGATTGCCGATACCTTGTATCAAGGTCTAAAGCCGCTCGGCGTGATGGTCGTCATCGAAGCCGAACACACCTGCATGACGATTCGCGGAGTGAAAAAACCGGGAGCGCAGACTATCACATCCGCGATTCGCGGCTGCTTCAAAGAGGCACGCACGCGCGCCGAAGCGATGGCTCTGCTATTCGGGGGACGGGGGATTGAAAGGTGAAAGTAGAAGGTAGAAAGTAGAAAGTACTGAACGGACGGAGCGGTCTGTTGATTGAAAACTCGGCGGTGCTTCGGCATCATCGCATGAGAGAAAAATCATTTTTTTATGACGGCTTCCGACAACGGCATTTTGACGTGACCAAACACCATGATTGACGACCAAGCACAAACTCCCGACCCTCAACCCCCGACCCCCGACACCTTTTACGTCACGACGCCGATTTATTACGCCAATAGTGCGCCGCATCTAGGTTCGCTCTACACGACGATTATCGCCGACACGCTCGCCCGCTTTCATAAACAGAAGGGAAGCGAGACATACTTTCTGACCGGCACGGATGAACACGGCGTTAATATCGAACGGCGGGCGATTGAGCGCGGACTTGCGCCGCAAGCATATGTTGATGATGTGGTCAGGCAATTCAAAGAGTCGTTCGCGCAGTTCGGCGTGGATACCGAACACGGCGGCTACGACATCTTTATGCGGACGACCGCCGCGTTTCATTATCAGGGCGTGAGTCGGTTGTGGCGCACCGTCCGCGCGGCGCGCACGCCTAAAGGGAACGAACCGATTTACAAGAATTTTTATGAAGGCTGGTTCTGCGCGGCGTGCGCGGCGTTCAAAACCGAAGATGAATACAGCAAGCCTGAAAGCGATGAAGACGCGCCGCGTTGTCTCGTTCATCTGACCGCTCTCGACCGCGTGGCGGAAGAAAGTTACTTCTTCCGTTTGTCCGATTACGCCGACACGCTCATCGAACTTTACGAAGCCAAGCCTTCTTTGATTCAACCCGAAGCGCGTCGCAACGAAGTCTTGAGTTTCTTGCGCTCCGGCTTGCAGGATTTATCAATCTCGCGCCTCGTCTCGTCCAACAGTTGGGGCATACCCGTTCCCGATGACGCGACGCACACGATTTATGTTTGGTTCGATGCCTTATCGAACTACATCACCGCCATCGGCTACGGCAACGAAGAACGCGAGACGGTCGCGGGTTTTGAAAAATACTGGCAGCACGTCACGCACCTTGTCGGCAAAGATATACTCCGTTTTCACACCGTCTACTGGCATTCGTTTCTGCTTGCCGCAGGATTGCCGTTGCCCGAAGTCGTCTATGCACACGGGATGTTGCTCGACCGCGACGGGCGCAAGATGGGCAAGACGCTCGGCAACACGATTGAACTCGACATCTTGCACAAGCATTTTACAAACGACGCGATACGTTATTTTTGTCTTCGTGAAGTCGTGTTCGGTCAAGACGGGCGCGTCGGTTATGAAGCGATGATTGACCGCACGAACAGCGACCTTGCCAGCGGACTCGGCAATCTCGCCGCGCGCACCTTGACGATGATTAACCGTTACTGCGGCGGTATCATCCCTAACGGAGAATTGAAAGAAGCGGACTACATACACGCGCGTCGCGCCGGAGTTCAACCCGACGCGCTCGAACTCGCTTCGACGGTTGAACTCGCCCGCGACCAGTACGTTCAACTTTTCGAGTCGTATCAATTCAGCCGCGCCTTGGAAGTCGCGTGGAGCATCATTGCGCGCATTGATAAATTCATCTCCGACGCGAAACCTTGGGAATTGGCGAAGGATGAAACGCAACGCCAAACCTTGAACGTCGTGCTGTATCGCGCGGCGGAAACCCTGCGCTGGCTCGCCGTCTTACTCGCGCCCGTGATGCCCGACGCGACCGATGCCCTGTGGCGTCAACTCGGTTTAAGTATGGATTCAACGACGCACGCGCACCGCATCAACCCGCGTTCGCTCAAGTGGAACGGATTGACGGAAGGAACGAAAATCAACGCATCTGAAGCCATTTTCCCGCGCCTCGATAAAACTAAAATTATGAACGACATCGAAACCGACATCACATCAAACCAAACCGCCGCGCCGCCAACGGAAACAACTTCAGCAATCGCTGAAGATAAAAGCGCATTGCCATCATCGCCCGCATCATCTGCCGATGCGCTTCCCGAAGGCGTCGCTTCCTTCATCACGATTGATGATTTCATTAAAGTCGAAATGCGCGTCGGTCAAATCCTAACCGCCGAACGTGTGCCGAAAGCCGACAAACTTTTGCGCTTCACGGTTGACGTTGGCGAAAGCGAACCGCGCCAGATTCTCGCCGGAATCGCGGAATACTACGAACCCGAAACGCTCATCGGTCGCCGCATCGCCGTCGTCTCGAACCTCGCTCCGCGCAAACTTCGCGGCTTTGAATCGCAAGGCATGGTTCTCGCCGCATCGGTCGAAGGCGGGCGTCCCGTCCTCGCCACCTTCACCGAAGACGTTCCGAACGGCGCGAGGCTGAAATAGCTAAATAG
The DNA here is from genome assembly GCA_024330265.1 of Pyrinomonadaceae bacterium MAG19_C2-C3. Taxonomy (GTDB): domain Bacteria; phylum Acidobacteriota; class Blastocatellia; order Pyrinomonadales; family Pyrinomonadaceae; genus JANDLT01. The sequence goes on from JANDLT010000009.1 coordinate 12,218, forward strand.
TGGATAACTATGCCGCTTCGCTGATTTGTAGGCTGGAAAAGCAATGTCGAGAAACTTCAAATATACCGCTTTGTGCGTTTCTATTTTCCTATTTGTGCTTACAGTAGGAACTTGGATAAAGGTGCGGTTAGATTTAACAGATGGAGAAGTCGAACAGCTAATCAAGTCTGAAGTTCCTGATGGCGCGAGCAAGTCCCAAGTGCGGGCGTTTCTTGATGCTCATCAGATTGGTTATTCAGATTATGTGAGGTATCGTCAAACAAATCCTAAACAAGATACCGACTTCCAAAGCGAAAAGCTCAAGGACAAGGCGCATCTCATCGAAGGTTACATTTTTGCAGACATACGAAGTTGCGGAAGATGGACTTTTTTCATGTGTGACATCTACATAACCTTCTATTTCGATGCCGGAGGAAATATGGTTGCGTATCAAGTGAAAGCAGTCCAAGACGGACCGTAAAGCAACCTGCTTCACTATCAACTATGCACTATGTTCACCGATTCTCATTCCCACATTGACGCACAAGAGTTCGACGTTGACCGCGCGGATGTTTTGCGGCGGGCGCGTGCGGCGGGTGTTGAAACTGTGGTCGTCATCGGCACGGGCGACCCGCATAGCGGCAACCTTGAGCGCGCGGTGTGGATGGCGGAGACTTACGCCGATGCGGGTGACGAGATGCCCGCTTTGTTTGCGACGGTCGGCGTGCATCCGCACGATGCGCTTTTGTATGACGAGGCGGCGGAAGTGAAGTTGATTAAGTTGGTGAGTGAGAACAAGCGCGTCATCGCGTGGGGTGAAATCGGTTTGGATTATCACTATGACAATTCGCCGCGTGACGTTCAAAAGGAAGTCTTTATCCAGCAGTTAAGATTGGCGCGTGAAGTGAATTTGCCCGTTATCATCCATACGCGCGAAGCCGAAGCGGACACTGCCGCGACGCTCGAAAGAGAATGCGCGGGCGGCGAAAGGGCGGGCGTGATGCACTGCTTTAGCGGCGACGCGAGGTTTGCGGAACGAATGCTCGAACTCGGATTTATGATTTCATTTGCGGGCAACATCACGTTTCGCAAAGCCGAAAGTTTGCGCGAAGTCGTGAAGATTGTTCCGCTTGAGCGTATGTTGATTGAAACCGACGCGCCGTATCTCGCGCCCGTGCCTTTGCGTGGGCGACGCAATGAACCCGCGAATGTCACGGAAACCGCGCGCCTCATCGCGGAGCTAAGAGGCGTGACGATTGAAGAAATCGGAAGGGCGACGACGGCGAATTTTCATCGCTTCTTTCGATGTTGAGGCGATGTTGAAAGTCGGCGGATGCGGTTCGTGAGAAGCTTCGTTTTCTCATCATCACCCTGACTTTCAATCTCTAACATCTTGCCGTCAGTTGATGTTATGCTGCATCGGTAAGGCAAGTGAATATCTTAACAAGCGAATACAATCCAACATCATGGCACAGCAAAACACCTTCGACATCGTATCGGAAATTGACCGCGCCGAAGTCACCAACGCGATAAATCAGACGATGAAAGAAGTCTCTCAACGCTTCGACTTCAAGGGCAGCGATGCCGCCGTCAATCTCGAAAAGGATTCGTTGATTTTAACGGCGGAAGATGAAACCAAGTTGCGAAACATGAACGACATTTTGCAACAGAAACTCGTGCGGCGCGGCGTCCCGCTCAAAGCTTTCGACTACGGCGACGCGCAGGCGGCGGGCGGCGGAACGGTGCGTCAAGAAGTCGCCATTCAACAGGGCATCCCGACGGACAAGGCAAAGGAAATCGTCAAGTTTATTAAAGACTCGAAAGCCAAAGTTCAAGCCGCGATTCAAGGCGACGTGGTGCGTATCGCGGGACGCGACCGCGATGTTTTGCAAGAAGTCATCACTCTGCTTAAAACCAAAGACTTCGGAATTGATATGCAGTTCACCAACTATCGCTCCAACTGATTTCCTAAACCGCTTTTCACATTTTAGTTCGCGCCGAAGCTGTCACTTTATGCTGTCGAAAAGCAACACTATCTTGATTGACGAACCGCAACTTAAAACGGCGCAGCGCGTCTTCAACATCATCGGTGAAGAACTCGCGGCGGTCGAAGCCGAGTTTGCGCGACAGGCGAAGTCGAACGTCCAAGTCGTTTCCTACATAGGGGAATACTTGCGCGCGTCGGGTGGTAAGCGCGTGCGTCCGGCGTTGTTGTTGTTGGCGGTCAACGCGAGCGGCGGCGATGCGCGAAGTTATAACGTCGTGCGGATGGCGGTCGTGATGGAGATGTTACACACCGCGACGCTGGTTCACGACGACATCATTGACAACGCCGAAACCAGACGCGGAGCCAGTTCGGTCAACGCCCGTTTCGGCAATCAAACGGCGGTCTTGATGGGCGACTGGCTTTACATGTCGGCGTTTGAAACGAGTCTCCGCGAACGCAGTTTGGGCGTGCTTGATATTCTGACTTCCGTGACGCGCAAGATGGTCGAAGGCGAGCTGATGCAACTGACGCAACTCGGCAGCGTGGATACGACCGAAAGCGAATACTTCCGTATTCTCGAATGCAAAACCGCGTACCTGTTCAGTGCGTGTTGTGAAATCGGCGCGATGCTCGGAGCGGGCGAAAACGACAGGGGTGCGCGCGTCGCCCTGCGTGATTTCGGAATGCGACTCGGCGCGGCGTTTCAACTTATTGACGACGTACTCGATTTCACACGCACCACTGACGAACTAGGCAAACCGGCGGGTGCGGACTTGCTCGAAGGCAAGGTCACACTGCCGGTAATCTATCTGCTGGAAGCTAAACCGGAATGGCGCAAAGCAGTGCAAGACATCGTGGTGCGCGGCGATTATCTCGAAACCTCACGCGAAGAATTATGCGATGCGGCAGAAAGCTGCGGCGCGATTGAACGTGCGCGTCGTCGTGCCGTCGCGGTCGCGGAAGCGGCGCGCGAAGCACTCACACAACTGGGCGCGTCGAAGTACCGCGACGCCCTCGCCGCGATGCCGGAGTTTATCGTCGAACGAGAAAGCTGAACAGGAGCCAGAAGTCAGAAGCCAGAAGCCAGAATGAAGACAAAAAGCGGAACGTGTTTTATTCTGACTCCTGACTCCTGACTTCTCACTTAAAATCATGCCTGACGAAGACCTTTTTGCGACTTTAAGAGAGAGCTTGCGGCAGACGCGCACGACGCGGGCGCGGCGTGCGGCGCGGTTGGCTGAAATCGAGTTGGAAGCCGACAGGTTGCGCGTCGAGATTTCCGAACTGGATGAATTAGAAGGGCGCACGCGGCAATCTTGGCGACGCCTGATGGATTCCGAAATCGGTGTCGAGCCGCTTGTTTCAACTCCCACAGACCGCGACATCGAAGCCGCTTTACAACACGACGCGGCGCGCGAACGTGCCGCCTTCAACCCGCCGCCGAATCCCTATAACGCGCCCGCGTACCCGAATCAATTTAACGAACAATACGCGGGCGAAGGAGGATACGCGCGAACCGCGTCGCCGCCAATCGAGAAGATACCGCGCGTCGAGAATCCGCCTTTGCGCTCCGATGTCGAACCGACGAGCGACCGTTTCTTTGACCGCACGATTCCACAGGCGACGGCGATGATTTTGCGCGAAGAAGGAAGGGCGTTGCACGTCAACGAACTCTACAATCGCCTGCTTGACGGCGGGTTTAATTTCACCGGGCAGAACCCGACTATCAGCATCGCCGTTTCGCTTAATCGCAATCGTCGCTTTCGCAAAGTCGCGCCCGGTACTTTCGATTTGACGATTCGTGACGTGGCGCAGGTTTCGTGAATGGTTTGAAATATAAAATTGGAAGGGACGCGGGCGAGTATGTCCCGACTTGAAAAAGTGGCGACGCACATACTTGTGTGTCGCCATAAATCTTGTGAAAAAGCGGATGCGCGCGAAGTCGTGAAAGAGATGCGCGCGACGCTCAAGGAACACGGCTGGCGGCGGCGCGTGATGATTTCAAACGTCGGCTGTCTTGACCAGTGTTCGCACGCCGCGATTGTCTGCGTCTATCCGCAAGGCGTGTGGTACGAAAGGGTTGACAGGGAAACGGCGCGCGAGATAATCGAAGAACACGTTATCAAAAAGATTCCGCTCAAACGGCATCTGCTTCACGATTTGAACCATGCGGAAGACAATCAAATTAGCGACGATTAAACGAATAACCTCGAACAGCAAATGATAAAGCGCACCATCATCGTTGGTGATATTCACGGTTGCTATGTCGAGTTGAACGATCTGTTCGAGTTGATTCAACTAACAGCGAATGACCGCGTGATTGCGGTCGGTGATTTAATCGTCAAAGGCACGGATAGCGCGGCGGTCTTAAATCGTTTCATCGAAGACGAACGCTTTTCTTCTGTCATCGGCAATCACGATTTGGGTGTTCTCAATCACTGGCGCGGGCATGGCAAAGTCAAGCGACAACAAGCCGCGTGTGCCGAAGAATTAAGCGGCGATAAAGCGAGATTTGAAACTTATCTGGCGGCGTTGCCGAAGCTTATCGAACTTGAAAATCACATTATCGTTCACGCGGGTTTGCGCCCCCGTGTGGAACTTCAGAATCAATCGCTCCAAGACTGCACGGAACTAAGAACGCTCGGCGAAGACCACACCAGCCGCGAAGGGCTTGCGTGGTACGAAGTTTATCGGGGCGTGAAGCCCGTTGTGTTCGGTCACTGGGCGGGTACGCAAGTGCGCCGCCCGCAACTTAAACCCGAATGTGCGACGGGCATTGATACCGGATGCGTTTATGGCAATCGCTTGACCGCGTACATCCTCGAATCGGGCGAACTGCCGAGCGTTCCGGCACGGGCGATGTATGAAAAACCAAAGAAGCCGATTGACAACGACGCTCATTGAAGTTCTCACCTTGCGCGGCGGGTGAAGTTTTGCGGCTGTGCCGCCTGATGTGCGGCAGAGGCTATGCCTTGCCGATTCGCCCATAGATTTGTGGCGGCTGCGCCGCCCGCGTTTGAGGCATAGCCTCGAAGAAGTCGGGAAAGTGTCTCACGGTGAGTCATAGACTCACCGCACATCAGGCGGCACAGCCGCAAAATACTTCCACTTCGTAAGGTGAGTGAAGTTTTATAAATTGCTTCTCCGTCCTTCTCCGTGAAACCTTTGTGCCTCTGTGGTTAATTTTTAACAATTCGATTGGAAACTTCTAAAACACTGTGAAACTTGCCGCGATTGACATCGGTTCTAACTCGATAAAATTGATTGTCGTCGAAGCCGCGACTTCCGACGACTTTCAAGTTCTGGCGCGCGAAAAGGAGACCGTGCGGCTCGGTCACGACACTCTGCGCGACCGTCATCTCGCCCCCGAAGCGATAACACGCGCGGCGGATGCCATCAAACGCTTTGCCTCAATCGCCAACAGTTTGCGCGTCGAACGCATCATCACGATTGCGACCGCCGCCGTCCGCGAAGCCGACAACGCGCACGAGTTCGTACAGGAAATCGGCAAGCGCACGGGCGTTCACACGGAAGTTTTATCGGGTGCGGAAGAAGCCCGCCTCATCGGGCTGGCGGCTTCGCGCGGTTGTGCTTTGACGGTTGACGACAAAGGGCGGAGTGCGGAAAGGGAAGACCGCTTTCATCTCAACATAGACATCGGCGGCGGTTCGACCGAACTATCTCTGATGCGAGACGGCGAGCCGTTCTACCTCGCATCGGTGAACATCGGAGCGGTCGGTTTAACCGAACGACTCATCACCTCCGACCCGATTGCCGCCGACGAATTGCAAAACCTGCAAGACACGATTGACGCGACGTTTCAGAACCCCGTGCGCGAACTCAAACTCGCACTCGATGGTGCGCGCTGGCAACGCATGACCGGAACGTCCGGGACTATCATCGCCATCGGTGAAGCTTTGCGGACAACGCAAAACGCCGATGTCATTAAAGACGGCACGAAGCGCATCGCCGGAAAAACAAATGAAACGAAACTCGCAGATTTTCTTTCAATTCAGATTGAAGAAAAACAACTCGACCGTTTCAACGCCTTGATGACGATGCTTGGATATGAACAGCGGCGCGGCGTTCCCGGCATCAGCAATCAACGCGGGGAAATCATCATCGCGGGCGGGCAGATTCTCGCCGGAGCGATGCGCTCTCTCGGCGCAACGTCATTGCAAACATGCGATTGGGCGTTGCGCGAAGGCGTCATCGTTGATTGGTTGCGCGAGATGGAAGCCGAAAGCCGCCCACCCGTGCCTGACCGTAACGACCCGCGATTGCGCGGCGTTCACCTGCTCGGCACACAGTTCAGGTACGAACAGAAACACGCGCGTCACGTCGCCTATCTCGCCGAAAGAATGTTCGACGATTTGATTGAGGTTCACGGTTTCAACCGACATCAGCGCACCATGTTGGCGGCGGCGGCACTGCTTCACGACATAGGTTATCTGGTCGCGCACGACCCGCATCACAAACATTCGCACTACATCATCAAGCACGCCGAGCTAACAGGGTTCTCCGAAGGCGAACGCCAAATCATCGCCCTCATCGCGCGTTATCATCGCCGCGCTTTGCCGAAAGAGCGTCATACGGATTTCGCGGCGTTGACACCGGAAAATCAGAACGTCGTGTGGCGACTCGGCGGCATACTGCGGCTTGCCGAAGCCTTTGACCGCAGCCATGACCGGCGCGTGCGCGATGTCAAATGTCGCGTCGAAGGGCGCACGAACCGCACGATTCAGATGCGCCTTATCAGTTCCGAATCTTGTCGTAACGAACTGCGCGCCGCTTCAACCGCACGCGATATGTTCGAGCAAGCTTTCGCTTCCAAAGCGACATTCAAAATCGTTGACAAACCCGCACGCGCCAGCCGCGCAACCAAACGCGCGGTTAAAATCAAGGCGGCATGAAAATCTCAATCACCAATTTTCTCTCTGCGTCTTACTCCGCGCCCTCTCGCGCCTCTGCGGTTAATCAAAGATAAGGTCAGTAGAACAAACCCGTAACGCACGAAATCGAAAGGCTTAATTTTCAAATGGCACGAGCAAAGAACATCGAAAACTTCGATTGCAATAGTGAACCGCACCAAGCAGCGTTGGCGATTTTGCGTGCGCGACTTGGCGAGATGATTGACTTACAATCCGCCGCCCTCGACTTTACAAACATCGAAGGCGTTCACGATATGCGCGTCGCGTCACGCCGTTTGCGAAGCGCGATGTCGGATTTTGAAATCCTGTTCGACGATGATGACTTCCGCGATTTAGAACGCAGCGTGAAACTCACGGCGCGCAAACTCGGCGCGGTGCGCGATGAAGATGTCGCTATTGACGCGCTTGAGAAAATCGCCGCCCAAGCCGATCCGGAAATCGCCGCCGGAATCAACGGGTTTATCGAAGCCCGCGCCGTCCACCGTGACGCGGCACGGTTGGAATTGACGCACGCCGTGACGAACAAAAAACTCGCGGACTTGCGTGATGCTTTCGGGGAAGTTGCCGCTTCGTATTCTTCACCTTCAGAAATAAAATCAGCACCCGATGAATCTGCGATTGCGAAATCCGACCACGCGAATGTGGAAACTAAAGATGATGCGGTAGGTCACGATGAAGGCAATAAAGATGCAACTCGAAACGATGATGAGTTTCGTCAAGTCGGGCGCGAAGTCGTCAATCGTCGCTGGCGCAAGTTAATTAAACATGCCGCGAGTTTGTATCGCCCGCTTGAGCCTGAACCGCTTCACCGTCTGCGAATCGAAGCCAAGCGATTGCGTTACGCCCTCGAACTTTTCGATGCCTGCTTCGACGGCAAGCTGAACGAACTCTCAAAGGAAGTCGCCGTCATGCAAAGCGCGCTCGGTGAATTGCATGATTTGGATGTCTGGGTTGTGACGTTCGGTGATGTTTTGATTCAAGCCGGTAAGAGCGCAAAAGCTAAAAAGAAACCCGGCACAACCGCGCAACCCGACACTTCACAACAAGCCGCGGCATTGTGGCTGCTCGATTATTTTACGAAGCAACGCCCGAAACATTACCGCGTCGCCCTCGAACAATGGCAGCAATGGCAGACGGATGATTTCGCCGCGCGTCTGACAGAGGCATTCGGCAGCCCGGCTTTATCAACTCCCACACCGCGCACTACCGTCAAGAAAAAAGCGAAACAAACAAAACAGGCGGCTAAAAGTACGGCTAAAAGCAAACCCACATCACGCAAAGCGGCATCAAGCAAAACTGCATCGGGCGAAACCACATCACCCAAAAAAGGTGCATCACGCAAGACCGCCGCGCGCCGACCAAGCCGAACAAAGAGAAGCTGAAACACATTATGCGCGCCATGATTCTCGCCGCCGGATACGGCACGCGGCTTTTCCCTCTCACCGCAGACCGCGCGAAACCCGCCCTGCCGTTTCTCAATCGCCCGCTTGTCGGCTACGTCGCGGAGTACCTCGCGCGCTTCGGTGTACGCGATGTTCTCGTCAACCTTCATCATCAAGGCGACTCCGTTCGCCGCGCTCTCGGCGACGGTTCGCGCTTCGGCGTGAACACGCACTTCATCGAAGAACCCGAAATCTTAGGCACGAGCGGCGCGCTCGATAACGCCCGCGAACTGCTCGACACAAATACCTTCATCGCCATCAACGGCAAAATCATCACCGACATTGATTTATCTCTCGCGCTCGAAACACACCGCCGGACAAACGCGCTGGCAACGCTCGTCCTGCGTCGCAACACGGCACGCGAACGCTTCACCATCGTTGAAACCGACGGCGAACTGCTCACAGGTTTCGGCGGAATGCCACATCTCCCGTCCGATAACGACTTGGAAGTAAATGCCGCGCGTTCACACGGCGCAATCGTAAATGCGTCGGACAATGCGCCGTTGATGTTCACCGGAATACAGATTTTAGAACCGCGCATCTTCGACTACATTCCGCGTCGCCGCTTCTCGCACACGACAACCGATGTCTATCTGCCCGCGCTGAAAAACGGCGAGCGCATCGCGGCGCACATTGCCGAAGCGGGGAAATGGTACGAGCTTTCCACTTTGCAAAGATACTTGGGCATCAGCCTTGAACTGTGTAAGTCGGACGCTGCCGTTCAAACTAATCTTCAAACCGCGAGGCATCAAAATTCACACAACCGCGATGGCGTGATTGCCGGTGAAAATTCGATAATCGAAAACGGCGCGACGGTGGAAGACGCGATTTTGTGGCGCGATTGTTTTGTCGAGGCAAAGGCGGAAGTGCGGCGCACAGTCTTGGGTGACGGCGTGCGTGTGCGCGCTGGCGAACGATACGAAGATGTGGTTGTGGTGCGCGCGGAACTCGTGCGCGCAAATGAAATTCCCTCAAAAGCTTTGCCGGGTCACTTCGCGGGAGTTAATTTTGTTGTGCCTTTACGCGGATGATAGAATCACCGCGCAACATTCTTCACTCCCAAAAATAAACATATAGTCTTTTTTCCGTTCGCACCGCCGCGCGTTCTTTGGTATCAAAGCAAAGCGCGTGTTGAATTGCTCATCTTGCTACCTGAAATTATATCGGAGGATAAATGAAAATAAAGCGGATACAAAGTATTACTATGTTTGTCGTAGCATCAATGTTCCTGCTTTCGAGCGGTTTTGCTCAAAACCAGAACCCAAGTTCCTCCTCTGTTTCACAAGATAAGATAGGAAAAGCGTCGGATGAAGATAAGGTGTATTCCCCCAAAGAGGTTGATACAAAAGCTGTAATTAAAAACCAGAAAGAGCTTGACCCGGAAAGATTGGGTGCGGCTATTGATTGTCGCAACGGTGCAAGGGGGGTTGTGAAAGCTGTCCTTCGTAAATCCGGTGAAGTGACCGACATCAAGGTGAAAATACCAGCACTGTGCAGTTTGGATGAGAAAGCCGCAAAGATTGTGAGTTTCGCCAAGTTCACGCCAGCAATCAAAGATGGAGTTGCGGTATCTCAGTATATAGAAATTAAGTATGAGTTTCGTAGGTTTTAGGAATGTTCTTCTAGCGGCGACGCAATCCAACCAGTCACTTCAAGGGTCGGCGAATTAGCGTGCTTCTCATCGCAAGACCTGCGTGGTTCCGCGTTGTGTACGTCGCCCCTCAGCTTGAGCGTTTGATGACTTGTAAATCACCACGTTTGGAATGCGTGGTGTAAATTGAAACGTGTGCTTTGAAATAATGAATGTTCCGCCCTCAAATATAAACATCGCATCAGTTATCGCCGCCGACACTTCCAAACTGCTTGACTGTTTGCGTCATCATACCGGCATTGACGCGGAAAAAGCTTTACCGCACATCGTCGCCCTCACGCCGGATGCCTCGACGCGAAAGTATTTCCGGCTTCCGTGGAGCAAACCATCAACCGTCGTCGCCGCGCTTTATCCCGAAGCATTTGATGCCGACAAGCTTCCGTTTCTCGATGTCACGCGCCTGTTTGAACGCGCGAAATTACCCGTCCCGCGCATCATCGCGGTTGATGAAATGAACGGCATCGTTGTTCAGGAAGACATGGGCGACGTGCAGTTGATTCACCGTCAACACACCGCCGACGAAGAAGAACGCGAAACATATATCGAACAGGCGATAGACCTTATCGCACGCATTCAAGCCGCCACCCGCGACGCGCACGAAACGAACAGCATCGCCTCGCGCCTCGCCTTTGACGAAGAAAAATTGGGTTGGGAATTAAACTTCTTTATTGACCACTTCTTCGGCAGTCTGCGCGGCACACCGCTTCCCGCGAACCATGAACTAAGAAACGAACTTCATGAAATCGTCGTCGAACTGGCGGCGCGCCCGCGCGTTCTGTGTCACCGCGATTTTCACTCCGCGAACATCATCGTTGACGGGCGCGGAGAATTACGCATCATTGATTATCAAGATGCGCGCATGGGAGCGGCGAGCTATGACCTCGTATCTCTGTTGCTTGACCGTCAGAGCGCGCCGCCGTCGCCGTCTGAAATGCGCGGACGCCGATTGTATTTTCTCGAACGACGCCGGGCGCACGGCTTAAACGCGATTGACCCCGACGAGTTTGCGCGCGAGTTTCGCTTGATGACGATTCAACGCGAACTGAAAGCGGCGGGAACATTTTCATATCAAACCGCCGTCAACGGGCGCGGAGATGTGTACGGCAAATTCATCAAACCTACGCTAGAAATCGTGCTGAACGCCGCCGTCTCGCTTAACCGCTTTCCACACTTACAACGCGAACTCGAAGACCACTTAACACAGCTTTGATGTCAAACATTTCTACAAATAACCCTAGCCCATTCTTGATAGATTGAAACAGTATGACCACGACAACCATCAATAAATTATCCTTTCACGTTGACGAGCAGGTGACGCTCAAAGGCTGGCTCTATAATTTACGTTCAAGCGGCAAGCTTCTGTTCCCGCAACTGCGCGACGGCACAGGCATCGTGCAGTGCGTCGCGTTCAAGAAAAACATCAGCGAAGAACTCTGGGACAAACTCAAAAACTTGGGGCAGGAATCCTCGCTCACGATAACCGGAAAAGTGCGCGCCGATGAACGCGCTCCCGGTGGTTTTGAAATTGACGTGACCGATGCCGAAGTCTTGCAAAACGTCGAAGGTTATCCGATAACGCCGAAGGAACACGGCACGGAGTTTCTGATGGATAACCGCCACCTGTGGATTCGCTCGCGTCGTCAACACGCGATTCTAAAAGTGCGTCACACGATTGTCCGCGCCGCGCGCAACTTCTTAGATGACGACGGATTCATTCTCGCCGATACGCCGATTTTCACGCCGAACGCCTGCGAAGGCACGACGAATCTTTTTGAAGTTGATTACTTCGGCGACGCGAAAGCGTACCTCACGCAATCCGGTCAACTCTACAACGAAGCGACGGCGATGGCGTTCGGCAAAAGTTACGCTTTCGGTCCGGCGTTCAGAGCCGAGAAGTCAAAGACGCGCCGCCATTTGACGGAGTTCTGGATGGTCGAACCGGAAATGGCTTACGCGACTCTCGATGATGTGATGGACGTATGCGAAAAACTTTTAAGTCACATCGCGGTGCGCGTGTTGGAAGAACGCGGGGAAGAATTAAAAGTTTTAGAACGCGACGTCGCGCGTCTTGAATCAATCGTCGCGCCGTTTCCGCGCGTGCGGTACGACGACGCGGTAAAGATTTTGCAAGATGGACACGCGAAGGGTGAGATTGAAAATCGCTTTGAGTGGGGCGGCGATTTCGGCGCGCCCGACGAAGCGTACATCTCCGAGCAGTTTGATAAACCCGTGATGGTGCATCGTTATCCGGCGGCGGTCAAAGCGTTTTACATGAAGCGCGACGAACACGATGATCGGCTCGCATTGGGCGTTGACGTACTTGCGCCGGAAGGCTATGGCGAGATCATCGGCGGTGGCGAACGCGCGACGAGTCTAGAGTTTCTGGAAGAACAAATTGAGGCGCACAATCTGCCGCGTGAGGAGTTCGAGTGGTACTTAGACCTTCGCAAATACGGCAGCGTCCCGCACTCCGGTTTCGGCATGGGCATCGAACGCTGTACGGCGTGGATGTGCGGCATTGAGCATGTACGCGAGACGATTCCGTTTCCGCGTATGCTTTATCGTTTGAAGCCATAAGATTTTCAATGCCGAACGTGATACTGATTTCGGGGGCGAACGGCGCGGGTAAATCAACACTCGCGCCGCATTTGTTACGCGATACGTTCGGGGTTTTAGAGTATGTTAACGCCGATACGATTGCGCTTGGGCTGTCAGCGTTTGCGCCGGAACAGGCGGCATATGGAGCGGGGCGTATCATGCTCAAACGCTTGGACGAACTCGCGGCGGGCGGTAAAGATTTTGCTTTTGAAACTACGTTGGCGAGTCGTTCTTACGTTCGTCGGTTGAAGCGGTTGCAAGAAGTGCGCGGTTATAAAGTGAGTTTGATTTTCTTATGGTTGGGCAATGCAGATTTAGCCGTTTCGCGTGTTAGTGAGCGCGTTAAAATCGGCGGTCACGACGTACCGGAAGCGGTAATTCGGCGGCGATATGTGAAAGGCTTGCGTAACTTTTTCGAGTTGTATCAACCGCTTGCCGATGCGTGGCGCGTTTATGATGTTTCGTCTTCGATACCAAAACCAATCGCAAGCGGAACGGCAAATCAATTTCAAGTCACGGAGCATAGACTATGGAAGCAAATGCAAATGGCGAGCAAGTAAAGATTGATTTGCTTGTAAAGGACGGCGCGGCGATTGATGCGGCGATAAAACGGGCGGTGCATGAAGCGTTGTTGATGCACGGGCGCGCGGGCAATCCGGTTGCCGTGTGGCGCGATGATAAAGTCGTGTGGTTGCAAGCCGATGAAGCGTTGAATGAGTTGGGCGAAGAAAACGGAAAACGCGATGAATAAACTTTTCTACGGCGATAACTTGGATGTGTTGCGGCGGTTCGTGAAGGACGAAACGGTTGACCTTGTGTACATAGACCCGCCGTTTAATTCCAAGCGCAACTACAATCAGATTTACAACAACATCGGGAAAGAAGACCGCGCGCAGGCGCAAGCCTTCATAGATACTTGGGAGTGGAATAATCACGCCAACGAATGTTACGACGATATTCTGACAAACAAAAACGGTGTGCAGACGCAGCAATCAATCGCGTTGATTAACGGCTTGGAGAAAGTTTTGGGCAAAGGTTCGCTGTTCGCGTATCTGGTTTCGATGACCGTTCGCATTGCCGAGATTCACCGCGTATTGAAATCAACGGGTTCGTTTTATTTACATTGCGACCCGACGGCATCGCATTATTTGAAACTTGTGTGCGATACGTTTTTTGTTACACGCGGCGGAGATTTTAGAAATGAAATTGTTTGGAAGCGTCGAGTTGGAATGAGTAGCGCAGTTCACACATCTAATAAGTTCGGCATTTGCACAGATTTTATTCTTTACTTTGTTAAATCTGATGACGCACCATTTAATCCGCAATACAACTTAAATGACCCAGATTATCAAAGTTATATTGAAGAAAGATTTACCTCCGTTGACGAAAGCGGACGAAGATTTCAACCGACAAGTTTAGTCAATCCTGCTTTACGTCCAAATCTGATTTACGAATATAAAGGTTATAAACCGCCAGCAAATGGTTGGATGATTACCAAAGAGAAAATGGAACAATGGGATAAAGAAGGGCGAATTTATTTTCCCAAAGATAAAAACGGAAGATTGCGACGAAAAAGTTTTGCAGATGAATTAAAAGGAATGCCTGTTCAAAATCTTTGGAATGATATTTTTGAAATCAATTCACAAGCGGCTGAACGGCTCGGCTATCCAACGCAAAAACCCGAAGCACTTCTCGAACGAATCATCAGCGCATCTTCCAATGAAGGCGATGTCATCCTTGATGCGTTCTGCGGTTGCGGCACGACCGTCGCCGTCGCCAATCGTTTGAAACGCCGTTGGATTGGCATGGATATTACTTACCAAAGCATCGCGCTTATCCTGAAAAGATTGAAGGACAGTGCGGGGCGCGCGGCGGCTGACGCGGTTGAACTGCACGGCGTTCCTAAAGATATGGAATCGGTGGACGCGCTGATTCACAAACGCGATGACCGCGTTCGCAAAGAATTTGAAAAATGGGCGATTCTCACTTACTCCGACACACGCGCCGTCATCAACGAAAAGAAGGGCGCGGACAAAGGCATTGACGGCGTGGCTTACACGCGCAAATCGAAAGACGAAATTACGCCCGTGATGATTTCCGTTAAATCCGGTAACGTCAACGCGGCGGTCATACGAGATTTGCGCGGCGTGGTCGAACGCGAAAACGCCGCGTGCGGAATTTTAATCACACGCCACGAACCGACGAAACCGATGACGCAGGAAGCGAAAGCCGCCGGACAATTCAAACCGGAAAACTTCGCGGCGTTTGACCGTCTGCAAATCGTCACCGTTCAAGAAATTCTCGACGGCGCGCGAATGAATCTGCCGTTAATCGAAGAAGTCACGAAACGCGCCCAGAGCGTCGTTAAAGAGAAGCAAATCGGAATCAGTTATGACGCGAGTTAAGTGGAAGTGATTTGCTCACCTGACGCGGTTAAGGTTATACAGCCCGATTCATCGGGCTTTCCGCCAAAGGCGGCACATAGCCACGCGATTCATCGCGTGGTCGCTTGCAAGCAAAAGACGAAAGGGCGTTTTAACGTCCTTCCCCGCTTGGCTTAAGCCACCGGATGACAAGCCCGTTGAAACGGGCTGAGGAATTATTACCCGACTGACCACGCGATAAATCGCGTGGCTATCCGCCCTACGGGAAAGCCTCGTGAACGAGGCTGAAAACCAAAACCGCGTAGATACAAGGTGAGTGATTTATATGCAAGCACACAAAATCGAAGCTGTGGTTCAAACCGACGGCACATTGACGCTTGAAAAACTGCCTTTCAAAAAAGGCGATAACGTCGAAGTGATTATCTTGGAGCGTCACGTCAAATCAGAATCGGATACCTCTAATCTACTGCACGGGAAACTATTGAGATACGACGACCCGTTCGGTTCGGCAACGCCGCTCGAAGATTGGGAAGCGTTGAAATGATTGTTCTCGATACGCATGTTTGGATTTGGTGGATTGATAATCACCCGAAGTTGACGGGTGATTATAAGCAGATTATCGAACAGCAAAAACAATCGGGCGAACTTGGCGTTAGTATTTACTCGTGCTGGGAAATAGCAAAAGCGGTTGAGAACAACCGTTTGCAATTCGATATGGCGGTTGAGGATTGGCTTGAATATGCGTCTTCGTATTCGGGCGTTCAAATGTTACCGTTGACGATGAGAATCATAGTTGAATCAACGCAGCTTCCCGGTGATTTTCATAAAGACCCGGCAGACCAAATCATCGTCGCCACGTCGCGTGTTTATGATTGTCCGCTCGTGACTTACGATGACAAGATTCTAAAATATCCGCACGTCAAACTTTTACCTTAGAAGCAAACTAAATTCATGAACGAACAAGAAAAAATCGTGACTATCTTCGGCGGTTCGCGCTGCACGGAAGCGTCGGAAGAATATCAGCAAGCCCGCCGCGTCGGTGAACTCTTAGCCGAAGCGGGTTATACGATATGCACGGGCGGCTATCTCGGCGTAATGGAAGCCGCGTCGCGCGGGGCAAGGGAGCGTGGCGGGCGCGTGCTTGGAATCGTGATGAATCAGTTTCGCGCCGAGCCGAATCGCTTCTTGACCGAAAAGGTGGCGACCGAACATTTCTACGAAAGATTACAAAGGCTCATCACGCGCTCGGTCGGCTTTATCGCCGTGCGCGGCGGGATGGGGACGGTGACGGAATTATCGCTTGTGTGGAACAAGTTACAGACAGGCGTTATCGAACCGCGCCCGCTCGTGTTGCTTGGCGATTGCTGGCAGCCTGTGGTCAAGGCGTGGCAGGATAATCTGGTTGTCAGTCAGGCGGATGTCGCGTGGCTCGATTTCGCACGGACGGCAGAGGACGCGGTCGGTATTATTCAAAATAAAGCGGAGAAGATAAAATGAATTGTCCGAGATGCGGTGCGCGAACGATTCCCGACGGCAGATTTTGCGGAGCGTGCGGCTTCCGTCTGAGTGACGCGCCGCCGTCACCTTCGTCGTCAAACACATCGTTTGACCCCGATAAAACGATTGTCAATCCCACCTCGTCGGCACGCGAACCTTACTCTTTCATGGGCGGCAATGATGACGCGCAAGCCTCATCAAGCTTTCAGGCAGAACAAAAGGTGAACAACATGAACAGTCCTTCTTACACACAAGGCGGTCAGGGTGGACAGCCACAGGGCGGCATACACATTGACGAGGATTCGCGCGGGCGTGGAAGCGGTTATGCTTACGAGATTTTGCATCAGCCGTCGTTCTCGCTCGCGGTCTTGCGACTCGAAGCCGAACAATCAATTCAAGCCGAAGCCGGAGCGATGGTTTCGATGTCGGCGCACGTCGAATTGCAATCCCAATTAAAGGGCGGCGTCATAGGCGCGTTAAAGCGGGCGGTCGGCGGCGAATCGGCGTTTATCTCAACCTTCACGGCGCGCGGGGCGACGGGCGAACTCACACTCGCGCCGGGCAATCCGGGCGACATCGCGGCTTTAGAGATGAGAAATCAGGATTTTCTCGTGCAGTCGAGTTCGTATCTCGCGGGCGATGCGAATTTGCAGATTGATACGACGTGGGGCGGTTCGCGCTCGTTCTTCGGCGGCGAAGGTCTGTTCGTCCTGCGCGTTTCGGGTACGGGCTTACTTCTTGTCTCATCATTCGGTGCGATTCACCGCAAAGTTTTACAAGCCGGTGAACGATACGTCGTTGACACGGGACATCTCGTCGCGTGGGAAGCGGCGATGCCGTACACTCTAAGGAAAGCGGCGAGCGGTTTTTTCCGCAGTTTCGTGAGCGGCGAAGGCATCGTTTCGGAGTTCACGGGACCCGGCGAAATCTTAATTCAGACGCGCAACTTGGAAGCCTTCGCAGGTCTCTTGCGCCCGTTCTTCCCCACGCAGGGAAGTGGCGGAAGCGGCTTCAATTTCAAAATCGGCGGTTAAGACTTTGATTTAAGTGTACAGGGTTAAATGGACAAATAGTTTATGGTTGCTGATTCTTCACAGTTAATTTCGGCGCACCCGAAAGTGAGCGAAACTTCGGCGGGCGGCGGGCGATGCGTCGGCATCATCGGCGTCCCTCTGGATTTCGGAGCGGAGAAAGCGGGCGTCGGTTTGGGTCCGGCGGCGATACGCATCGCGCGACTCGGTGAACGCATAGAGACGCTCGGCTACCGGGTCACGGATACGGGCGATGTACACATCGGCATCCCTTTGGCGAAACCCGCGCACGGCGAACCCTTGCGCTATTTACCTGAAGTCAAAGCGGTGTGTGAGGAACTCGCGCGGCGCGTCGAAGATGTTATGGAGCGATGCGATGTGCCGCTCGTTATCGGCGGCGACCATTCCATTTCAATCGGTTCAATCAGCGGCGTCGCTTCGTATTTTCATAAACAGGGACAAAATCAACTCGGCTTGATTTGGGTGGACGCACACGCCGACATGAACACGCCCGAAACCACTCCGTCCGGCAATATACACGGAATGCCGCTCGCCACTCTGCTCGGATACGGCACGCCGGAACTGACAAACATCGCGGGTTTTAGCCCGAAACTCGAACCGCAATTCTGCGTTCATCTCGGAGCGCGCGACATAGACGCGGGCGAACGCAAACTTATCAAACAACTCGGTTTGCGTTTTATCACGATGCGCGAAATTGACGAACGCGGCATGAACGCCTGCATAGATGAAGCCGTCGCAATCGCTTCGCGCGCCGCCGCCGGATTTCACCTGACGCTCGATATAGATTCGCTTGACCCGACCGACGCGCCGGGTTCGGGAACGGTCGTGCGCGGCGGTCTGACTTACAGAGAAGCACATCTGGCGATGGAGAAAATCGCGGAGATTGGAAATATGCGCTCACTCGACATCGTGGAAATCAACACCACGCTCGACATCAACAACAAGACGGCGGAACTCGGCGTCGAACTCGTGTTGTCCGCGCTCGGCAAAACGATAATTTAGTGGATAGTGGATAGTGGATAGTGGATAGTTTAAGAACAGCTTTCTCACTATTCATTATCCGCTATCCACTGGAATGGAAGCTTCTAGTGGCGAAAAAGTTAAAAGTCGGTGTGGTGTTTGGTGGTCGTTCGGGCGAGCATGAAGTGTCTTTGCGTTCGGCGGGGGCAATCATCGAAGCGATGGATAAAACGAAATATGAAGTCGTTCCAATCGGGATTACCAAACAGGGACGGTGGCTTGCCGCGACTTCTCCGGCGCAACTCGCGGACGTGAACACGAAAAATCTGAATGCTACGGAAGTGTCAACCGGAGACGCTTCGACATCTCGCGCTCTCATTGAGTCGTCGCACAAAGCGAGTTTGATGAGTTTGGGCGGCGATAGCGGCACGGATGCACATATTGATTCACACATCGAAGGCTTCGATGTCGTGTTTCCCGTGCTTCACGGGACGTTCGGCGAGGACGGCACGATTCAGGGATTGCTTGAAACCTATAACGTGCCTTACGTCGGGTGCGGCGTGCTGGCATCGGCGTGCGGGATGGATAAAATTGTGATGAAGCAACTTTTCCACGGGGCGGGTTTGCCGCAGTGTCATTATGAATGGTTTCGGCGCGGCGAGTGGGAAGCGGACAGAGAGAGAATTACGCGGCTGATAAAAAAGAATCTCGGCTTTCCGTGTTTCGTCAAACCCGCGAATCTCGGTTCATCTGTCGGCATCTCGAAAGCCGATGACAAAAATCAACTTGAGACGGCGATTGATTTAGCCGCGCGCTTTGACCGTCGCATAATCGTCGAGGAAGGACTTGATGTCAGGGAAATCGAATGCGCCGTGCTTGGCAATGATGAACCGGAAGCGAGTCTTCCGGGCGAATACATCGTGCATGATGAAGCGGCTAAATTTCTCGATTACGCTGAGAAATACTCGAACACCGGACACAACGAATTTGTCACACCCGCACCGCTTTCGTCTGAGTTGCAAACCCAAGTTCAAACAATGGCACGGACGGCGTTTCGCGCGGTTGACGGGGCGGGACTTGCCCGCGTGGATTTCTTCTTGCGCCGCGACACGAACGAACTGCTTATCAACGAATTGAACACGATGCCGGGATTTACGGACACATCGGGCTACCCGAAAATGTGGGCGGCATCGGGACTTTCATTTCCAAACTTGGTTGACCGCCTCATCACGCTTGCCCTCGAACGCCACGCCGATAAATCACGCAATCAAACGAGTATTTGAATTTAAGAACCCGTCCTCAACTCGCCTTTATTTGATTTCAAATTTTAACTATCAATCAGCATAAACTATCGCTTGTTTGATAGTGCGCGATAACCGCGACGTGTGCGAACCCGGATTTCGGGTTTGGCGGTCGTGACTTCGATTTCGCGCCATTTTCCGTTGTGCGCGGTGTTGGTCGGGCGGTAGGTGATGGTGTACTGATTACTTAATTCCTCGACAATATCGCCTAATGCTTCGCGTGTTTCGCGTCCGCCCGGAGTGCTTATGAAGCGTCCGCCGCTTTTAGCCGCGAAGTTGCGAAGCGAGCCCGCCGCGCTGGAAAACCCGCCTTTATTGTCCGCCATATCAACGGTGTAAAGTGTCGCTCCGGCGGCAAGTGCGGCGGCGAGTGCTTTATCGGCGGAGTGGCGGCTTTGAGTGTCCGCGCCGTCGGAGAGGACGATTATCGCGCGCCGTTTTTCGGGTCTCGCGGTCAGTGCTTCGGCGGCTTCGACAATCGCGTCGTGGAGTTTCGTCATGCCTTCCGCGCGTCGCCCGTAAGCGACGGGTGCAAGGTCGCGGCTCGAAGAAAAATCCTGCATCATCTTGATTTCGGAATCGAAGCGATAAACCGACGTGGTATCTTCGTGGCGTAGTCCGGCGAGAAAATGAATCGCGGCGGCGCGGGCAAGCGATGTTCGCCCTTCCATGCTGCCGGAGAAATCAATCAGTATCACGGCGGCAAACGGTGTGTTCTCAATCAGAAAAGTTAAAGCCTGTTGCGGTTGATTATCTTCGCGTATGAAGAAATCGGACTTTTTCAAATTACGCACGAAAGACCCGCCTGCATCGGAAACCGTCAAATTCAAAACGACGATGTTCGTTTCAAAATTGATGACATCATCCTGGGTTGTGTCTTGAGTTGTGTTTTGGGCTTGAATCTGAATTAGCGAAAGGGAACTAAAAATCAACAGGTGAGACGCGACGAAAAACGCTCGCTTCCAAGTTAAGTGAAGTGAAAGGCTTGCGAACATGACGGCGGGCATCCTTTGACTGAAAGTTTTACTTGAAGTTAGCGCGTATAAATCGAATAACGCCAAGCAATTCACTCGTGCGTTCAATCACCGAAGTCGAGATGACAAGGCGCGGCGTGTTTTCAACCGCGATTTGCAAGGTGTTGGATTGAAGGGCTAACTGCGCGAAGGCGGCGGGTAAATCTCTGACTTGCGAAGCGGCATCACGGTCTTTTATGTCGTCATCACCGCCCGCTTGACTCAAAAGTTTCTTGACGGTTTTTTCCAACTGTTCAAGTTTTTTCATGCCGTCGCGGTCAAGACTCCGACGGGCTTCGTACTGCGACTTGAGAAGCGCGGCGAGTTGCGCGGCTTCGCGGGCGCGTGCGAGATGGTCTTCGTGCAGGGACTTTTCGCGCTTGACGCGCATACGGCTCATCATCTCTTTCTGGTGTTGTTCGAGGCGGGCGTTGGCGCGTTCTTCCGGGTCGAACGAACCACCGCTTGCCGCCGTACCTGTTTGGGCGTGAGCGGCGAACGACATCGAGACCAGACAGAAAAATAAAAGCAGGTAAAACTTTGCGTGCATAATCAAGTACTTAGGATCGGCGGCTTGCGACTTTACATGAATTTTGTCGGAATGCCGACGCTTAACATTTTGGATGAAGCCACGATTTAACAAAGCGGCGATTTAGCGAAGCGTATAAGGATTGTCAGGCGTATTGATGAAATCGTCAGCCGCTTTGGAGCGCGGCGCACGCTCGACGACGATTGTTTTCTTATTTGGCGGCGGCGTTTCCAAAGGACGCGCATTGCCGTCGGTCGTCTTAAAGTTGATTCCTAATTCACCTTGATTGACTTGCACAACGCGCACGCTGCTCAAGCTTCCGGCGGGCAGCAATAAGCTGTAACGGGTTTCGGCGGCAGGTATCAGGGTCGTAGGTTCAAGCCGTATCGCACGGGCTTCGCTCTGCCCGCTTTTGTTTTTAAGTTCGAGAATCAGTGAAAGATTTTCCAACGTGTCGGGGCTGATATTTCGCACCGTACCGCCGATAACGACTTGCCCTTTACGCAAGAAAAGTTCGTCCTCCGCAATCTGTATTTTCAGAGGTCGCGGAGCAGTCGCGCGATTTTCTATTGTTGTGGCGGGTGGAATGAATTTACTCCGCAAGTACATAAACCCGCTGGCGAGTCCGAAGACAGTGAGCAAAGCGACGATGATAGAGATGGCTTTAGTCATTATGCGTGCGAGAGAAAGTTTAAGATTTACGGTGCTGTGGGTGTGACGGGAGCGATGCCGAATCTTTCGGCAAGCCCGATTAAAAATTCTTGTTCGGCAAGTCCACTGCTGATAAGCGTGACCCATTCGGTATTGGTCACGCTTTCACGGCGTCCCTCTATGCGCGCGGAAACGGAAACATCGGTCGTCGTGCCGTCAATCGGGATGAGTTCAATTCGCATGGTATAACGTCCGCGCGTCCAACCGCCGGGAGCGGAAAAATCGAAATTAGATGAATAGCGCGACAAATCGGATTGCGTAATGGAAGCACCTTTACTGAACGTGTAAGGCTGTGTGACGACGATGTTTAAGTCGGGTCGCGTTCCGGCTTCGTCTAAAATCATTTTGCGTTCGGTGATTAAATCCTGCACGTTCTGCAAAATCACGTCGCGGCGGGCGCGTATCCGGTACGGGTTGGCGAGAGCGGGAACGGAGCGGGTTTTACCGCGCCCGAAATCGAAGCCGCGCCCCGTACCGACATCAGTTTTGTTACCGTTGTTTCCGGCTTCGCGGTCGCTTCCGGCGTCGCGCACGCGGTCTTTCTGGCTGTCCGTGCCTTTACTCTGTTGGGCATCGGCGGTCGAGAGACAAACCAAACACACACACAGGGCGGCTGATAATTTGCATTTCATAAATTTATGTTTCATGTCGCGTTAAGTCCCGAAGTTTTTCCTTCAAGGTCGTTTCATAAAAACCGGCAATCGTTAATCTCGCGTGATGTTATATCAAATACCGCCTCATCAAGCCTCAAGTCACGATTAAATTTACGCGCTTCAAGATAGATGTCACGATTCACAATTCAAGTTGGCAGAACTTTAGCTTTTACTCCTCACCTACTCGCATCGCGTTGTCGTTCCCATTCGCGCAAAGCCTGCACGCCGCGCGCGAAGTCCGCATCGCGTGCATAAAAATTGTGCGCTCCGTCATCGCGCGCGGGGTCGCGTACATAATAGAGAAAATCGGTTGACGCGGGATTAAGCGCGGCATCAATCGCGGAACGACTTGAAGCCGCGATGGGTGCGGGCGGAAGTCCCGTGACACGGCGCGTGTTGTAAGGCGACGGGCGGTCTAAGTCACTTTGATAAACCTTACCGTCGCCGCGCCACTTGCCCGCGAGTTTCGAGGCATAGATGATTGATGAATCAATGCCGAGTGCCATGTTCAAACGGAGGCGATTGTAAATGACGGACGCGACTAATGGGCGTTCGGCGGCGAGTTTGGCTTCGGTTTCAATCAAAGACGCGACCGTCATAATCTGGCGCGCGGTCATGTCACGCGCTCTGGCTTGGGCGGCGCGCGTCGGTGTCCATTCCGCTTTGAAGCGCGCCACCATTAAAGCGATCATTTCCTTCGCGGTGGTCGTCGGCGGAAAGCTGTATGTGTCGGGATAAAGATAGCCTTCGAGGTTTTCCGCCGTCGGATCAACATCACGAATCAAGCTCACGTTATTCATCAAGGCGAGGGCGGCATCTTTGTCTTTTAATTGAAGTTCGGAGATTTTCGACATCGCTTCGGCAATGTCCCACCGCGTCCAACCTTCAATCACCGTGAAGCGGGTCAGACGTTGTTCGCCTTCTTTTAGTTTGGCAATCACATCAAGCGGCGAGATAGGAGATTTGAAGCGATACTCTCCGGCTTTGAGTCGCGCACCGTCGCCGGACAGTTTCAGATAGATGAGCAAAGGAAGCTTGTTATTGATGATGTTCCGGTTTGCCAGTTCGTTAATAATCCGATTTGGTGATGAACCGCGCGGAATTACGACATAGCCACCCGCGCTGCCGTGCGCGACGGGAGTTTTAAGTGAACGATAACCCCAGAAGGCGAATGCCGCGCCGGTAAAAAGCAGGAGAACGATAAAAGATAGAATCAAACGACGCATCATTAAGTTTGAGGTGAATGGAAAAGTGTTGAAGTAAGAATTTAAGAAATCGTGGTTTGATACTCAAGCCCGTAGAAAAATCGTTAGGGCTGCCCGACTTGTCGCACGTCCGAACCGCCATTTAACCGCCCGATAAAATCAAACAGGATGATAGAAGCGGCGCGACTATCAATGCGGTCTTTGATGTCGGAGACGTGTTCGAGTCGTAAAAGTTCTTCCGCCACGACGCTGGTCAACTTTTCATCTTGCAGGAAGACCGGAATGTTCAGTGACAAACTCAAGTTTGATGCGATGCGTCGCGCCGCCACCGCCGCCTCTCCTTCGGAAGAATCCATGCGGAGCGGCAAACCAACGACGACCGCCCGCGCGTCAAAGCGTTGGCACAAGTTTCGTATCGCTTCGAGCAAACTTTTCCAGTTCGTGCGCGGCAGAGCGGGCAAGTCTCTTATCGCAATTCTCGATTCATCGGAGACGGCGACACCGACGCGCTTCGTTCCTAAATCCAGAGCGAGAATGCGCCCGTCAATGTTAAGCGACGACATGAGGTTTAGTTGCGACGATGAAGCGATGAGTTTGTCTTAACGGAAAATCGCTTTCGAGTATAACGACGAAACTTGACGGAAGCCAAGAGAGTAATAAGCAAAAGGATTATACGCACCTCTTGCGGGGTTTGATGAGCGAACGGTATTATCGCCTTGAGTTTGAAGGCGGGTAAATTTCGATGTAAAGCCGCAAGGAAATCAGTTCAAAGGGTTTGCCCCACAAGCTTTTTGGCGACAATAAACGAAGCACAAACGACGGTTTAAGACGAGGTAATCATAATGTCTTTTCGCAGTAAATTTCTGTTGGTCATAATCTCCGCAACGCTCGCGCTCTACGCGGTGGTCGGCGGGTTGATGTCAACGCGCGCCCAATCGCCGCGCCGCAACGATCCGGGCGAACAGTTACGCATTTTTGAAAGCGTGCTGTATCACATCCAGAACGATTACGTTGACCAACCGGAGTTGGCAAAAGTGCGCGCCGGAGCGTTGCGCGGTCTGGCTTACGGACTCGACCCGTATTCGACTTACCTGACTGCCGACCAAGTTAAACAATACCGTTCGGGTTCGGCGAGCAGCGCGTCAATGATCGGCGCAGAACTCTCGCAACTCGCTTCGTACCTTTACGTCATCGCTCCGGTCAAAGGCGGTCCGGCAGAGCAAGCCGGAGTGCGTGCGGGCGACATCATCGAATACATTGACGGCAAAGCGACGCGCGACATCTCGCTTTACGACGCGCAACAACTCTTAAACGGCGCGCCCGGTTCGGAAGTCAAACTGCGTGTGATACGTCAGGGTCCGCGTACATTAAACTTGACCGTCAAGCGCGGTTCGGTGGCGACTCCGGCGGCGGAGACGCGCATCGAGCCTGACCGCATAGGCATCGTTCGCATCAACAGCCTTGATAACGGCGAAGCGACGGATGTGCGTGCGCGCGTCGCGGAATTACAGAAACAGAATGTCACGAAAATCGTGCTTGACTTGCGAAGCGTCGCGGGCGGTTCGCTTGAAGAAGCGGTTAAGGTGGCGAATCTTTTCATACGCGACGGCGTTCTGGCGCAAACCATAGGGCGCGGCAACAAAGCGACGCGCGTCTTTAGTGCCAATCCGCGCGAAGCGATTTTCGACGGTTCAGTCGTCGCCATCGTGGACAGAGGCACGGCGGGAGCGGCGGAAGTCGTCGCTTCGGCTTTAGCTGAACGCAAACGCGGCGAAGTCGTCGGCGAGAAAACATTCGGCGCAGGTGCAGACCAACAACTATTCAACTTGCGCGGCGGCGACGGCTTGCTTTTGACCACAATCAAATGGGCGTCATCAAACGGCAAACCTTTCTTAGGCGAGGGAATCACCCCGACGGTCGAGGTCAAACGCCCTGAACTGGCGGAAGCGATTGACCCGGAAGCCTTGACCGGAAACGACGATGATGAAGTCGCGCAACCCGCACCGGAAAACGAGCAACGCGAACCTGCGGCAGCGACTCCGCCGACGACACCCGCCCCGTCGGAAGATTTACAACTCAAGAAAGCCCTTGAGATTTTGCGGACGGGTCAAAGCCAAACCGCGCAACCGAAAGCCGCATAAGTAAATCAGCAAGCATTTCAAATCAGAAAAGCCGCAGAGACATTCACGATGCTTTGCGGCTTTTCTGATTTCGTCGCTCTGTTGTGCGTCTAAAAGCAGTTTCGTCTGCCAAAGATTCTACGGTGTTTGGTTAATATCGTCCGGCGCGTTGGTGTATTCGTTCATACATTTGTCGAGCGGTTCGCCGTTTTGATGAACACAATTACAGAAAACTTCACCGGCTTTGGTCTTGTTGCTGTTCTTAAATTGCTTCTGACACTGTAATAAAGTGTTGCGGGGCTTAATGCTGTAAAGGCTTGGAATGCCCACCACGCAAACGATAACGGCGGCAAAGACTCCGGCAAAGAAAAGTGTCGGGAATTTATTACTAAGGCTTTTCTTCTCCGTTAATCCGTCGGAAATTGGCGGACGATTAAAGGGAAGAATGTATTTCCATTTCTCATAATTCCAGCCGAGCAGATACAAATTAGCCAGCACCATCAAAGGCGCGGTAAAAAGCGATCCGTCAAAACGCACCGCATACGTCAGAATACAAATGTTTAGGATAACGGGAAAATAGAGAAATGCGCCGAGCGTTACCGTGCGCGGAATCAGTAGCATAATCGCCGCCGTTACCTGCACAACGCCGATAAATGTGTAGTAATAACCCGTATGATGCAACGCTTCTAAATAATGTCCCATCGGGTGATTGACGGATAAGCCGCTGGCGAACCGCTCGCCCATAATTTTCACCATCCCCGAAGGGATAAATCCGGCTGCTAAAGCGAGACGATTAAAAATAGAAAAAAACCAAAGCCATCTATTTTCCTTTGCCCGGAAATGAAGTCGGTCAAGTGTCGAAGCAATACTCATAAATTTTTAAGGTTGATTTTCCTTCGTGAAAACCCTCTCCCGACCACCCCGTTTTTGAATCATCCGGTTTTTCGCGGCGTCGAACTCAAATTTGCGAATTGCTTGAATCTTCGCCAGCTTGACTTGAAATTTACATCAAAGTTATTTTATTTGTCAAGAACTTTACATCATAAAGTAATACCGACTTGCAAATCAAAGTGAGAAATAGATGTTTAGAGGCAGGCTATGCCCGCCGGTTCACGTCGCAAGTCGCAACGGCGGGCATAGCCTGCCTCTAAACTCAGGTAATTATGCAAGTCGGTATAACTAGCCTTATGTGTGTACAACCGCTAGAAAACATTTGTGAGTGAACTTCCAGTATGGTCTGATTAAGTTAATCAGCATCAGAGCGGAATGTTGCCGTGTTTCTTGGGCGGATTGGTGTCGCGCTTGTTCGCTAAAAGTCTAAGGGCGCGAATGAGTTTCGGGCGCGTACAGCTTGGTTCGATTACTTCGTCTATGAAGCCGCGTTCGGCGGCGACGTAAGGGTTGGCGAAGCGGTCTTCGAGTTGTTTGATTTTCGCGTCGCGCGCCGCGTCATCGGCGTTCTTCAACTCGTTTCGGTAGAGTATGCCGACCGCCCCTTGCGCCCCCATCACGGCAATCTCCGCCGTCGGGTACGCGAAATTGATGTCGGTGCGTATGTGTTTGGAAGCCATGACGCAGTACGCTCCGCCGTAAGCTTTGCGCGTGATGACGGTGATTTTCGGGACGGTCGCTTCGGCAAACGCATAAAGGAGTTTCGCGCCGTGGCGTATGATGCCGCCGTGTTCCTGCGCGACTCCGGGCAAGAATCCCGGCACGTCTTCAAACGTGATAAGCGGGATGTTGAAACAATCGCAGAAACGCACGAAGCGCGCGGCTTTGATTGAAGCGTCAATGTCGAGTACGCCCGCCAGATACGCGGGCTGATTGGCGACGATGCCGACGCTCATCCCGTCGAGGCGCGCAAATCCGGTGACAATGTTGCCCGCGTAATGTTCCTGCGTCTCGAAAAAGTAAGCATCGTCAACTACGAGTCTGATAACGTCTCGGATGTCATACGGTTGATTTGAATCCGTCGGCACGATGTCGTTTAGTTTGGGTTCGCGGCGCAAAGGGGAATCGGCAGTCGGGCGACGCGGCGGGTCATCCATGTTGTTTGACGGGATGAAGGAGAGGAGTTCGCGGACAAGTTGCAGGGCGTGTTTGTCGTCGTCGGCGGCGAAGTGTGCGACGCCGGAGACGCGGTTGTGTGTGTCTGCGCCGCCTAAAGTTTCCTTCGTGACTTCTTCGTGGGTGACGGTGCGAATCACGTCGGGACCGGTGATGAACATATAGGACGTATCGCGCACCATGATGTTGAAGTCGGTGATGGCGGGAGAATACACCGCACCGCCCGCGCAGGGTCCCATGATGCAGGAGATTTGCGGGACGACGCCGCTTGCCAGCGTGTTAAGCAGGAAGATGTCGGCATAGCCGCCGAGACTGACGACGCCTTCTTGAATGCGCGCTCCGCCCGAATCGTTCAAGCC
Organism: Pyrinomonadaceae bacterium MAG19_C2-C3; assembly: GCA_024330265.1. Lineage (GTDB taxonomy): Bacteria > Acidobacteriota > Blastocatellia > Pyrinomonadales > Pyrinomonadaceae > JANDLT01. The sequence goes on from JANDLT010000009.1 coordinate 40,657, forward strand.
GATGATGGGCGCGCCGATTTTCATCGCCATCTCCATGACCTTGATGATTTTCGCGGCGTGCGTTTCGGAGAGTGAACCGCCGAAGACGGTGAAGTCTTGGGCGAAGACGCAGACTTGCCGCCCTTCAATCGTGCCGTGTCCGCAGACCACGCCGTCGCCCGGATAGAGTTGTTGTTCCATACCGAAATCGCGTGAACGATGAACGACGAGTTTATCGAACTCCTCGAAACTATCTTCGTCAAGCAAGAAGGCGATGCGTTCACGCGCGGTCAGTTTGTCGTCGGCATGTTGGCGTTTGATGCGCGCCTCACCGCCGCCCTGTTCCGCTGCTTCAGAGCGTTCGCGTAAGAGTTCGAGTTTGGATTGGGCGTTGAGGGTTTCAGGCTTTGGCGTCATAAAGAGTGTCACAAAGAAAGAGATTTGAAATCAAAGGAAAGAAGCGCGTTGAAAACGAGTCGCTATCCACACGACAACTACACAACCATGCGGCGACGCAGTGAGCGTAAAGCCCACTCCGCGCACAAGAGGGCAGTTAAGGCTAAGTAAAGAAACTCAAGGGCGTGGCGCGGTGCGAGTGTGTTGGTGAGAAAAGCGCGGGAGATGTCAATCGCACCCGTCAGGGGAATCGCCCACGAGATATAACGGAAAGCGGGCGGCAAGACATCAACCGGAAACCACACGCCGCACAGGAAAATGACGGAGAAGAACAGGGCGATGTAGAGATTATAAGAATCTATATCGCGGACATGCGCCGTGACGCCGAGCGAGAGGGCGGCGATAAAGAACGCCCCGAAGGTGAGCGGGATGACGGCGAGTATGCCGAGCGGAGTCGTCGCCGCGCCGAAGACATAAAGCACGGCGAGTATGATGAACGAATCAACAATCGCTTTCGTCGTCGCCCACGCGAGTTCGGCGAAAGCGAGCGATTCGACTTCGACGGGCGTGGCTAAAATCGCGTCGAAAGTCGATTGATAGACCATGCGGAAGTACGAGCTATAAGTCGTCTCGAACAGGGCGCGTGAAATCACGGCGAAGCACAACACGCCCGCCCCTACGAAGGCGAGATACGGCACGCCCGCGACGGTTGAAGCGATAAGCGAGCCGATACCCCAACCGAAAGCGAACACCATAAACACGGGTTCGATTAAAGGCGCGACCAACTGCATCTTCCACAGGCGCAAATAAACTTCCAAATGTCTGCGCCACACCGCGAACACGTCCGCGAGATTGACGCGGGTGAGGGCAAGCGGAAGTGTGCGTGACGGTCGTGCGTGGTTGATTTCAGAAGTGATGCCCATAAGTAATTATTTCGGTTCACACCCGATTGGTTTTGGCGGTGATTAAAAATGAAGTGTGCTTATAAAGTCGTGTCTATGAACGGAAAGCTACGCGCTTGAATCATCCCGATAAGTTCAGCCTGCGCCTGACGCGCGTTTTCGATGATGTCCGGTGTGTAGCCGAAGTGGACGATGTGGGCGGCGAACTCATCTTCGTCGAGAACTTCGTAACGCAAATCGGGGTGGACGAGAACGTCTATATCAAGGTCTATGAAGCGAAGTGTGTGGTTTTCAAGGCGCGCGGGCGTGGCGATGTTGCAGTAAAAGTTTCGCAAACCGCCGTCGGGGTTTGCGAAGCGAAAGATGTTGTACCAGCGATTCGTCCAGTAGTATTCGGTGCTGAGTGTGCCGCGTGCGATGTGTCCGAGCAGAGGATGATTGACTTCCTCATCGAACACGGCATCGAGAATCAACAGAGCGTCGTCGTGCGCGCGTAAGTGAGCGTGCCAGCGGCGGTGAACACGGTCGTCGTATTTGCACGCTTGAATTTCTATACGGTTCGTGGTGTGTATCATTGGCGCAACATCCAAGCTCATCAACGAAAATCATCATCATTCGTTTCCGGTATCACTGACGAATTGAAGAAACACGTCTTCGAGATTCGCCGGACGAAGCAACATGCGTTGCCCTTCGTAAGTGTTCATCAAAGGCGTTAAGAGTTCGTGATGGTCTGCGAAGTAGAGATGCGCTCCGCCACGCTCAATGGCGCGCACCGAGGCGGGGACGCTGATAAGCGCGCGTTCGCCTGTGTCACGAATTTCAAGCACGAAAGCGGCGAGTTTATCACGCACAAGGTCGCGGGGCGTGCCTTCGACTTGAATGTGACCTTTATCAATTATCATCAAACGGTCGCACAGCTTTTCGGCTTCGTCCATGTAGTGGGTCGAAAGCAGAATCGTCAAGTTTTGCGTGCGGCGCAATTCTTCGAGACGACTCCAAATCTCCTGTCGGACTTGCGGGTCGAGACCTGTCGTCGGTTCGTCGAGGACGAGCAGACGCGGGTTGTGAAGCAGTGCGCGGGCAATCATCAAACGCCGCTTCATGCCGCCGGAGATTTCTTCGACGCGGGCATTGATTTTGTCGTTTAAGCCGGTGAAGTCGAGCAGTTCATCTGTGCGGCGCGCGGCATCGGCGGGGGGAATCTGAAAGTAGCGCGCATAGACGATCAGGTTTTGGCGGACGGTGATGTCCGGGTCGAGATTGTTTTCCTGCGGCACGACACCTATCAGGCGGCGAATCCGGCGCGCGTCGTGTTCTACGTCGAAGCCTTCGACGTGGAGCGTGCCGGAGGTGACGGGTGAGCGACACGCAATCATACGCATCGTGGTTGATTTTCCCGCTCCGTTGGGACCTAACAGCCCGAACGCTTCGCCGCGCATAACATCGAAACTGATGCCGTCAACCGCTCTGTGCGAATCATATTTTTTAACGAGGTCGCGGGCTTGGACGACTTGATTTTCCATAAAAGTAATTCAAGGTTCAAGGTTGTAGGGGCAAGAGTTTATCCCTGCCCGCATCTGCCTTGAACTGAAACACATCAAGGAGCAATGTCGGAGACGGTTTCCGATGGCGGACTGCGATTGCCCGCCGCGTCAACGGCGACGACGAAATAGAAATAGCGTGTGCCGCTCTCGACACGTTCATCCTGATAAGAGGTGCGGTTAAGCGGTTCGTCGGTCAGAGGCGTCCATTGTTCGGGCGGAAGTTTGTCGTCGGTCGCGCGAAAGATGAGGTAGCCCGTGACATCAATTTCGGGATTCGCGGGATAGAACAAGGTCAAACGATTCGGGGCGGCGGCGATGCTGACGGAGACGGGGGCGGACGGTGGATACACATCGCGCGGCGTGACGCTGAGGGCATTCGAGTTGAGGCTTTCGACTTGTCGCCCAAGTGTGCCGAGTGAAATGGTGCGGACGATGTAGGTGTACGGCACATCGAATCGAAAAGTCGTATCACGAAATTCGGTGGTCGTGATGGGGGCGGAGTTAAGCGGGCGCGTGACACGTTCGCCGGAAGTCGGAGATAAGCGATAAAGATTGAAGCCCAAGAAATTTATCGGTACGGAGCCGTCAACATTGCTTGAAGGGGGAGTCCACCGGACACTAATCGCGTTCTGGCTTTCGGAGAGTTCGGTGAGTTGCGGCGGCAAACTGATGCGCGATGCGGGTTCGAGAAGTAGAAAGTTCGAGAACGCGGCGCGCTGATTGGAAGCATTGACATAGCGAATCGCATAGCGCAATCGAACGGGAGACGCACCGAAGGCAAGAGTGTCAACGTAGGTCAGATTGTTTTGATTCGATTCGCGTGCGAGTTGCAAGGTTTCATAATCAATCGAGCCGATGACGCTGGCGCGTTGACCGAACTGTTCCTCGGTCAGAGGCAGAGGGTCTTCGAGGTCTTCGACGATTCGATAAACGTCAATGCGTCGAATGCTCTGAACGCTTGTATCGGGAGCGTTTCGCAAAGGGGCGAGCCAACTTAAAACGACTTGATTGCCTTGCTGAACACCGGAGATAAGCGGCGGCGTTTGCGGCACATTCTCAAAGGGCGGCAACGGTGGGCGACGCTTGCCGCAGGCGGTAGGCAGTAGGCAGTAGGCAGTAACAAGTAGTAGGCAGTAGGCAGTAGGCAGTAGGCAGCGGGGAGTGAGTTTTTTCAATTGATGTTGGTCGAGGCGGAAGATGAGGCGCAGAATGTGGATGAAGATTTTCAACATAAGAACGGCTATTGCACGCCAAGCCAAAGAGTGCGTTCTAAATCTGCCTACCGCCTACCGCCTACTGCCTACTACAAAACATAGCGGCTCAGGTCTTGGTCTTTCACGATGTCTTCGAGCGTATTGTTGACGCGGGCGCGGTCAATGACTTGGTGCTTGGGTTCGAGGTCGGGACCGTCGAAGCTTATCTGTTCCAAGATTTTCTCCATGATGGTATGCAGACGGCGCGCCCCTATGTTTTCGGTGCGTTCGTTGACGATACCGGCAAACTCGGCGACGGCATCGAGCGAGTCGTCGGTAAAATCCAGTGTGATGCCTTCGGTTTCAAGCAGGGCTTTGTACTGTTTGAGGAGCGAGTTTTTCGGTTCGGTCAGAATGCGTTTGAAGTCTGCGACGGTCAAGGATTCGAGTTCGACGCGGATAGGGAAGCGTCCCTGAAGTTCGGGAATCAAGTCGGACGGCTTGGAGACGTGGAACGCTCCGGCGGCGATAAAGAGTATGTGGTCGGTTTTGACCATGCCGTAACGTGTGTTGACGGTCGTGCCTTCGATGATGGGGAGTATGTCGCGCTGTACGCCTTCGCGTGACACGTCGGGTCCGCCGCCGCCTTCGCGTCCGGCGATTTTGTCTATCTCGTCGAGGAAGATGATGCCGGAGGATTCTGTGCGTTCGAGGGCGGCGCGGGCGACGGAATCCATATCAATCAAGCGTTCTTCCTCTTCCTGAATAAGGTACTCCATCGCTTCATCAACGCGCATTTTGCGGCGTTTGGTGCGCCCTTGAAAGAGATTGCCGAGCATGTCCTTCATGTTAATGCCCATCTCTTCGACGCCCTGCGGTCCGGCGAGTTCGATAGTGGGAAAGTTGCGTTCGCGGATTTCCATTTCGACGATGCGGTTATCGAGACGCCCTTCGCGCAGTTGTACGCGCAGCTTTTCGCGCGTCCGGTTGGGGTTGGAATCGGAGTTAGACACAGCGGAAGGTGAGGCGTGAGAGGATGAATCCGATAAGCCGTTCAATGAATCATCTGACGAAATGTTGTCGGCATCAAAGTCGAAATCGTTGGTGCGGCTGCTCGAAGGCAGAAGTAAATCGAGCAGACGTTCTTCGGCGGACTGTTCGGATTTTTCCGCGACTTCGGCGGCGCGCTCTGTGCGGAGCATCTCAACGCCGATTTCGGTCAAATCACGAATCATGCTTTCGACATCGCGCCCGACATAGCCGACTTCGGTAAATTTGGAAGCCTCGACTTTGAGAAACGGCGAGTTGGACATGCGCGCGAGGCGGCGCGCGATTTCGGTTTTACCGACGCCGGTTGAACCGATCATGATGATGTTTTTCGGCATCACGTCGGCAGCCATATCGGGGTCGAGTTTCTGACGCCGGACGCGGTTACGCAGGGCAATCGCCACCGCGCGTTTGGCGGCGGCTTGCCCTACGACGTGTTTGTCGAGTGCCGCGACAATCTGGCGCGGAGTCATTTCGTCGAGACGGATTTCGTCTGTGTCACCGGAAAGATAGATAACCATAAGAGCAGGAGTCAGGAGTCAGGAGTCAGGAGTCAGAATGAAGACAAGGAGCGTGTTTTATTCTGGCTCCTGTCTTCTGGCTTCTGACTCCTGTTGTTCAAAGTTCTTCGACAATCAGATTGGTGTTGGTATAGATGCAGATTTCACCGGCGATAGAGAGGGCTTCGGTGGCGATGTCGCGTGCGCCGAGTTGTGTGTGTTTAAGCAGGGCGCGGGCGGCGGCGAGGGCGAAGGAGCCGCCCGAACCGATGGCGAGAACGTCGTCGGCGGCGTCGGGGGCGATGACATCGCCGTTGCCGGAAAGCAGAAACGACGAGCGTTCATCGGCGACGAGGAGTAGGGCTTCTAGGTGACGCAGGATTTTATCTGTGCGCCAATCTTTGCTCAGTTCGATGGCGGCGCGCTCTAAATTGCCGTGATACTGTTCGAGTTTGGATTCAAAGCGCGTGAGCAGGGAGAAGGCATCGGCGGAAGCTCCGGCAAAGCCCGCGAGTATGCGGTCGTTATAGAGGCGGCGGACTTTGCGCGCACCGGATTTCATGACCGTATCGCCGAGCGTCACCTGTCCGTCGCCCGCCATGGCGACTTGCCCTGCGCGGCGGACAAGCAGAATCGTGGTGCTGCGAAGACGCACGGAGTTTGGCGTGGGTGAAGAATCGGCTAAATTGTTTTTAAGCATAGAAGTGGGCAACTATAGGAACTGCGTGCGCGGTAAGTCAAGCGAGAGGTCGGAAGGGTATGGTAAGGCATAAGAAGATTCATGCCAGCGGAGAGATTTATAATTGAACAGCGCGCCTGACGTTGATTGAGGGAAGCGATAAGGTCGGGTTTGAAGGTAAAGTAAGACGTGCGTGTGCGTGTCTGCGTCATGCAAAACAGAGAGTCGTGGTATAAAAGTTCGGAGCAATCGAGACGGGCGGGATGAAACGAGATGATGCAAAAGGATTATGGTGAAAGCCGGAAGATGACCCGACGACAACCTTTAATCGGAATCACTATGCGCCACGACACGGAGCGCGGCAGGTTTTACCTTGCGACGGAATACAGCGAGGCGATTATCGCGGCGGGCGGCGTTCCGGTTCACATCACGTTGAGCGATGACGAAGATTACTTGCGCGAAATTGCGATGCGTCTCGACGGTGTGTTGCTGCCGGGCAGTGCTTCGGATGTTGACCCGAACCTTTACGGGCAAGAGCCGTCTGTGAAACTCGGTATGGTGCATCCGCGCCGTGACAGCACGGATTTGAAGCTGTTGGAATACGTCGAGAGGCGCGCTCTGCCGTTGCTGGCGATTTGTTACGGGATGCAAGTCTGGAACGTGGCGCGCAAAGGAACATTGGTGCAGGACATAGCGAGCGTGTGGCGGGGAGCGATAAAGCACCAGCAGGAAGGCGTGCGTGAGCATCGTTCGCATAACATCAGACTCGCGGAAGAAACGCGCTTGCATGATGTGGTCAAGCGGTCGCTGACAACCTTCGGCGCAAAAGATGTGTTGGCGGTCAACAGTCATCATCATCAAGGTGTGGCGGAAGTCGGGGAGAACTTGCGCGCGGTTGGGTGGGCGGGCGACGAATTGGTGGAAGCGATTGAGGAGACGCGCGAAGGGCGTTGGGGAATCGGCGTGCAGTGGCATCCAGAGGTTGATTGGCGCAATGATGAAGTTTCACGAGAACTCTTTGCGGAGTTCGTGAGGGCGGCTCAAGTTTTTCAGGCAAGCGGTGAACCCAACCGTGAACATAATTTAGTTTCCGTCTGATAACATCTGTTCGTTAGCTTAGATTTGAAAGTGCAAACGCGAGGTAAAGCTAGGGATGAAGCATGAAGTGAAGCTTGGGATTGAGAATCTACTGTCTGAGAAAGCGTCTCTGCTAAAAGGCGCGCGTGTCGGTTTGGTGTGCAATCAGGCTTCCGTGAATCATGCGTGGCGGCATGTCGCGGACGAGATGCACGGGGACGAGCGCATCAACCTGACAACGCTGTTCGGACCCCAGCACGGGATACGCGGTGATGTGCAGGACAACATGATTGAAACCGCGCACACGATTGACGCACGTACAGGCTTGCCGGTTTATTCCCTGTATAGTGAGACGCGCGAACCTACGGAAGCGATGTTGAAAGAGGTGGACATCATCGTCTTCGATTTGCAGGACGTGGGATGTCGCATATACACGTTCATTTATACGCTTGCCAACTGTATGCGGGCGGCAGCGAAGTTCGGCAAAAAGGTTGTCGTGTGTGACCGCCCGAACCCGATTGGCGGCGTGCAAGTCGAGGGCAACGTGTTGGAAGCAGGTTGGGAATCTTTCGTAGGACAGTTTCCTTTGCCGACCAGACACGGGATGACGGTCTGCGAGTTGGCGCAATTATTTAAGAATGAGTTCGGGCTTGAATGCGAATTGGAGACGGTATGTATGACGGGCTGGCGCAGGGAAATGTACTTTGACGAGACGGGCGCGCCGTGGGTTCTGCCGTCACCGAATATGCCGACGCAGGAGACGGCAGAGGTCTTTCCGGGAACGGTGCATCTGGAAGGCACGCAGCTTTCGGAAGGACGCGGAACGACGCGCCCGTTCGAGTTAATCGGCGCACCGTATGTAGATGCAAACGATTTCCAAGCGGAACTGGCAAAATACGATTTGGCGGGCGTGGTATTTCGCGCGTGTAATTTCATGCCGACGTTTCAGAAGCACGCGGGGCAGGTGTGCGGCGGCGTACAGCTTCACGTCACAGACTGTCGGCGATTTGAAAGCGTCAAGTGCGGCGTGGCAATCGTCAAGACGGCGTTCGATATGTATAAGGATGATTTCGAGTGGAAGTCACCGCCTTACGAATATGTATATGACCGCAACCCTTTCGACGTGATTGCGGGAACGGATAAATTGCGATTGATGATTGAAAGCCACGCCGCACTTGATGAGATAGTCACTTCGTGGGACGCGGGGTTAAGCGAGTTTGCGAAGGTGCGTGAAAAATACCTGCTTTATTAAGGCGCGCAGTGTTTCAGCGCAAACGATAAGACGGCGTTGAAGCATCAGACACAAAAGATGATTACCTTTAAGTTCAAGATAGAATTTAGGCGCGCGTGTGCGGGACGTGTGAGCCTGACGATGGTGATAACAACTCTGTGTTGTTTGTGCTTATCGTTATCGAGCGTGAAGAGTGTCGAAGCGCAGAGCGGGCGGACGGCAAAAAGCGGCGGGGAGTCGAGCGCGACGACACCGGCGAAAGCGGGCGGGACGGCAAAGGGGATTGAGACTGACGAAGATGTGATAGATATTAGGACGACGGAAGTTTTGCTGCCCGTCTCTGTGCGCGAAACGGACGGGCGTTTGAAGCACGACTTAGCACCGGAAAACTTCTTGATATACGATAACGGCGTGCGACAGGAAATCACGAGTTTCAATAAAGAGCGCGTGCCGGTGAACGTCGTGCTGTTGTTAGACGCATCGGGCAGCGTGTATAGCCAGATGCGTTTTATCAGAAAAGCGGCATCCGAGTTTGTGCATAGTTTGACCGCCGAAGATAAGGTGTCCGTGATGCAGTTCGCAGACCGTGTGGAGTTGTTACAGGATTGGACACAGGCAAGCGAGGCGAAGGAAATTGATAAAGCTTTGCAATGGCGTTACCATCCGGGCGAACGTACAACGTTTTACGACGGGCTGTATCTGGCGGCGGATGAGCAGCTTAAAAAAGTTCAAGGGCGACGCATCGTAGTGTTACTCACCGACGGGATTGATTCGAGCGAACGAAAAAGAGTTGATTTCACCCAAGCCTTGAACGCGATCAGAAAAAGCGAAACCATTGTTTATACCATCAGCCTGACGGAGAGTTTGCGGCGGGCTTTGGATGAGAACACGGGCGGGCGCATCAATCGCTTGTTGATGGGCAATTACAATAAACGGTTGATTGCGATGTACAGGGCGCAACTGGCATTGGCGGAAGCCAACTTAAAGCAACTGGCAAGTCAGAGCGGCGGGCGCGTGTTTTTCCCTTTAGAGCAGACGGAGTTGGCGGGCGTCTATCAACAGATTGCCGAAGAATTGCGGACACAGTATTTGATAACTTACAGACCTACGCCGCGCAGCACGCAAACGCAATGGAGAGAGATTCGCGTGCTGGTGACGCCGGGCGGGTATGATGTGAGTGCGCGCCGCGAATACTTGAGCGGCGTCTAAAGTGAAACGGGATATAATCGGAAAAGAGGAACGATATTGAGCGTTGAAGCGAGAAGACAGAGCAGTGGTCAAGCGTATTTGTACGCTTTGCTGGGGTGGTTGATACCGGGCGCAGGGCATCTGGCACAAAAGCGTTGGGGACGCGGATTATTGTTCGGCGGTGCGGTCTGTTTGATGTTCATCATAGGACGACAATTCGGCGGCAACTTGCAGGATATTACGAACGGAAGCGAAGGCTTGCTGCCGCGCGTGTTTGGGGCGTTTAACTTGGGAACAGGAGTTTTGTACTTGGGAAGCTGGTTGAGCGGTATCGGCTTCGGTGAAGCCGAGGACGCGCGGCGCATCAGTTTCGAGTACGGCAACACGTTCTTGATGGTTGCCGGACTACTCAATTACCTCGTGGCATTTGACGCTTTCGATATAGGAGTGGGCAGGAAAAAGTGAGACATCTGATTGTTATATGCGTGTTCGCGGCGTTGGTCGGCGTCGTCTTCGGCGGCATTTCGCACGAAACACCGCGCGAACAGATCAAGTACGGGGCGCAGGTTTTCGCCAAGTTCACCCTGTTTGCGTTTGTGCTGGGTTGGATTCTATTTTTACTGCCGTGATTTAACATCGAACGTCATTCTCTCCGGGCGCATCTTTCCGCGCTAGACATATACATCTCTAGACACACGGTTTTCACCAACCGCGAATAATAGAAGCCGCGAAAAGCACGAGTTTTACATGCCATCGGTCGAAACACGGGCGATAATTTTACGCACATATAATCTGGCGGAAGCCGATAAGGTCGTGGTCTGTTTTACGGAGGCGAGCGGAATGGTGCGCGGTGTGGCGCGCGGAGCGAGACGCTTAAAGAGTCGTTACGGAGCGGGATTAGAACCGTGGACGCTAATTCGAATCGCGTATTTCGAGAAGGAAGGGCGCGAACTGGTATCGCTCAAAGGCGTTGACATCGAGCGTTCGTCTTTCGCGCTGGCAACGGATGCGGAAGCCTCCGCGACCTTAGCGTACATGAGCGCGCTGGTGCTGGAGTTTATGCCGCCGCACGAAAAAAACGCTTTGATGTTTCGGATGATGGTCGCGTGTATGGAGGCTCTTGTTGAGGAAGGTGTCGGGAAAGCGGCGATTGCGAGCTACTTCGAGACATGGACGCTGCGCTTGAGCGGTGTGCTGCCCGATGTGAGCGTCTGCGCGCAGTGTCACAGGCAACTGACGGAAGGTGAAGCGGCAAAGTTGGGGATAGATACGCAAATCCGTTGCACCGATTGCGGGCGTGAGAGCGACATGAAAATCTCTGCCGCGGTACGTAAGCAAATTCAACTGATACAGCGCGTCGCGCCGTGCACTTACGCGCAAACTTCAGGCTACGAGAAGACACGCGAAGAGTTAAACGCTTTGCTCAAGCGTTTGACGCACAAAGCTTTGGAGCGTCTGCCACGCGCACTGGAAACCTTACAGGCGCGCTAAACACACCGATTCAAACCTCGCCGATTCAAATCATTGAATCGGGAACTTGCGATGAATACCCGTTTGATCGAGCGGTACGCGATAAAAGCCACAGTTCCATACATGGTGCTGACAGGTTTGTTGTTGACGGGCTTATTAGTCGCGCAACAGGGAACACGTTTCGCGGAAGTGCTAGAAGGAACGAGCGCGTCACCGGGTGTGAGCGTCAAATTGTTATGGGCATTGCTACCGGGTATTTTGATGTTGACGATTCCGGTCGCCGTGTTGATAGGCATCATGGTCGGGTTCGGACGTTTGAACGCCAACAGCGAATTGGTGGTTTGGCGTGCGACGGGAGTTTCGGAAGCAAAACTAATCGGGACGATGCTGCTCATTGCCTTACCCGCGACGGCGTGTTCGATTTATATGGGGCTATTTGCCGCACCGCAAGCTGCGCGGAGTGTGCGCGCTTTGGTATTACAGGTTATTGAACAAAAATTCGAGTCGCCGCTTGAGCCGGGAACATTCGAGACATCTGTGCCGGGTAAAATTTTACACGTCGGAGATAGCGACCATGAGCGCGGCGAATGGAAAAAGGTTTTCATACACGAGCAGAACGGAGCAAACGGCGTCCGTCTGATTACTGCACGAAGCGGAAGGATTGACAAATCAAGCACTTCCGGCGAAGCAGCGGAACTGGTGCTTAGAGACGCCCAAGTAGTAACGCTTCCAATTAAAAGTGGTGGAACGGGTGCGAAGGCAACGGAAACCGCGAACGATGCGGCAAGCACCGGAAAAATCAACGACACCGAAGATGAAGTAGTAGTAGAGCGTTTAGCCCAACTAAGAGTCAGATTGGACGTTAACCTAGACCGTTTGCGAAAAGCCGTCGAGACGCGCGAGATGGAACTCGAAGAACTCTCGTTAAACGAGTTGTATGCACGCGGCGCGAACGCGGCTAATGCGGGCGAAAGACTAAACGCCCGTATCGCTTTGCATCGCCGTCTGGCTTTATGTTTTGCGCCGCTCTGTTTTGCACTGCTGGGTAGTGCCTTAGCCGTCAAATTCAAACGCGGTGGCAGAGGCTACGGGGGGTTGGTCGCGCTGGCGATTATTTTCCTGTACTACCTGTTGACCATCGGCGGAGAACAGTTGGGGCGAAGCGGTGTACTAAAGCCGGAGTTGGCGATGTGGCTGGCGACATTCTGCGTGGTCGGACTCGCGGGACTGCGTTTGGCAATGTCGCGCGCTATACCGTTTGTTGCTTTTAATTTTTCAAAACAGAGTAAACATAACGGGTTGCAGACCCATCAGGCATCGGCTACCGACTCTGGAAGTTTGAATTTGTCACACTATTTTCGTTTGTCCAGATTGCTCGATAGCCGCATATTAAGGTTGGTGGGGAAAAACTTCTGCTTCTGTTTGCTCTGTCTAGTGAGCCTGTTCATCGTTTTCACGCTCTTTGACGTGTGGCGTTTCGTCGCCGGGCGCGGGGTGAGTTACCGCACTGTTCTGCTCTACTTCTGGTATCTACAACCGTTTTTACTAACGGCACTGGCTCCCGCCGCGATATTTATCGCGGCTCTGGTGGGATATAGCCGCCTGACGCAGAACAATGAAGTCGTCGCGTGGCTTGCCGCGGGGCAGAGTACCTATCGTTTGGCTTTACCCGGCGTATTGCTTGCCGCAACGGTCGGCGGCGGATTGTGGTGGATGCAGGAGAATGTACTGGCGCAAGCCAACATACGTCAAGACGATTTGCGTGACCGCATGAAAAGTGGAACGTCTTCGCGCGCGGTGACAGGCGGACAGGGAACTCAATGGGTGGCGGACAACGCCGCGCGTCGCTTATTCGCTTATCACGCCGGAGAAAATAGCATTGACGACACGACTATTTATGATTTCGATTCGCAAGGCGTTCATCTATCAAAGATTTCGATGACACCGCAGGGTAGCTGGATAGATGAATCAAGGTTACGCCTATCTCAATGTTCCAAATATGAAATCAATAAGGGTCGCGCGATGCTCTCAACATGCGACCAACTTATTATTCCGGCGACGGCGGAGATGTTTAAGCAAACGCTTTTTAAGCAATCGCATTTAAGGACTTCACAATTGAATTCGATGCTCACGCGGTCGCCGCAGTTTAAGGCTGACGGGGAAAAACACCGAGAACTCAAGCTTGCCTATCTTCGCCGCTATACCAAAGCGTTTGAACCGTTGGTTCTGGTAATTCTCGCCACGGCACTGGCACTGGCGTGCGGTCGTTACGGTTCTTTAATCGCGCTTTCCGTTGCGTTAGTTGTCGGAACGCTGTTTTTTCTTGCGCTTGAAGGCTTCGCGTTACTGGGAAACTACGGACTGCTTCCTGCTCTGGCGGCGGCGTGGACGCCGATTGTGCTATGCGGGGCATCCGGCATCTATTTTTTGTCGCGTCAGAAAACGTGACTTTGTATTTTCAAGCATCCTGTCAAACGGATGTTGTAAAAATCAAGAATACAAAAGGGCGGAATACACAGTGTATTCCGCCCTTTTGATTTGGTGAGGAACGAGAGAAGCTTTAGGTTCCGGTTTCCCAACTCGTCATGTATTCGATTTGTTCAGCGGTTAATCGGTCAATCTGTATGCCGAGCGAGTGCAATTTTAGATGTGCGATTTCCTGATCTACTTCTTTGGGCAGAAGATGAACACCAGCGGTTAATTTGCCCTTATTTTTAACCAAGTATTCAGCGGATAGGGCTTGGTTGGCAAAGCTCATATCCATCACACTCGCCGGATGACCCTCCGCCGCCGCCAAGTTGATCAGCCGTCCCTCGCCGAGTACGATAATACGTGACCCTGTATCTTTGACTTTGTATTCTTGAACGAATGGGCGAACATTCAATGGCTCACCCGAAATCTCACGCAACGAATCAAGGTTGATTTCTAAATCGAAGTGACCGCTATTACAAACTATTGCCGAATCTTTCATCGCGGCGAAGTGTTGCGAGTCAATAACGTGGCGGTTGCCGGTCACGGTCACAAAGACATCGCCGATCTTCGCGGCTTCATTCATCTGCATCACACGAAAACCGTCCATCACGGCTTCAATCGCTTTAACCGGATCAATTTCCGCGACGATAACATTCGCTCCCATGCCGCGCGCGCGTAAGGCTATGCCTTTACCGCACCACCCGTATCCGACGACCACGAAGTTACGACCCGCGAGAAGTATATTAGTGGCGCGTATAATTCCGTCAATCGTTGATTGACCTGTACCGTAGCGGTTATCGAAAAAATGTTTGGTCTGCGCGTCATTGACCGCGATGGCGGGGAACTTCAGCACTCCCGCACTCTCCATTGCGCGCAGACGAACAATTCCTGTGGTCGTTTCTTCTGTGCTGCCGATTAAGTCTGCGATTTGGTGCTGACGCTCTTTAAGCACGGTCGCTACCACATCCGAACCGTCATCAATAATGAGATTGGGCTTGGAATCGAGTGCCGTGCGGACATGACGATTATATGTATCAGTTGATTCACCCTTAATCGCGTACACGGAAACTCCGTAATCTGCGACCAGCGACGCCGCAACGTCGTCTTGCGTTGAAAGCGGATTGGACGCGATAAGGACTGTTTCCGCACCCGCCGCTTGTAAGGCACGAACCAGATTGGCGGTTTCCGTGGTGACATGGGCGCAGGCGACCAGACGCACGCCGTCAAGCGGCTTTTCAACGGCAAATCGCTCACGAATCAAACGCAGCACGGGCATTTCGCGCTCTGCCCACTCGATGCGTGCATGACCCTTTTGCGCTAAGTTTATATCGGTAATATCGAACTTTTGACTTTCGCTGACAGCACTCATGTAAATAAATTATCCTCTCGTCATCGCAAACATTAAATAGTTGTAGGAAGTAGTTTTAAGTCTCTCTTAATCTACTTGAATCAAATGGAATTTCGTAGAGTTTCCGCGCGGTCTGTTTGTTCCCAAGTGAATCCTTCGCCCGTCCGACCGAAATGACCGTAGGCAGCGGTTTCAAGGTAAATCGGCGCACGCAAATTCAATTCTTCGATAATGCCGTTCGGTGTCAAGCGAAAATTCTTTCGCACCATGTCAGCCAGAATTTTTTCCGACACGGACGATGTTCCCGCCGTATCAACGAGAATCGAAACAGGGTCGGCGACGCCAATCGCATATGCAAGCTGCACCAAACACTTACGCGCAAGTCCTGCGGCAACGATGTTTTTAGCTATATAGCGCGCCATATATGCCGCCGAGCGGTCAACCTTGGTCGGGTCTTTGCCGGAGAACGCCCCGCCACCGTGCGGGGCGTAGCCGCCATATGTATCCACTATAATTTTGCGTCCGGTGAGTCCCGCATCGCCCTGCGGTCCACCCGTGACAAAGCGTCCCGTAGGATTAATGTGAAACTTGGTTTCGAGGTCAAGTAATTCTTGAGGAACGCTCGGACGCACGACTTTGGCGATAATTTCATCGTGAATCTGCTCGTGTGTAACGTCAGGGTCATGTTGTGAGGAGACGACTACGGCGGCAATACGCGCGGGTTTGCCGTCGCGGTACTCAACCGTAATCTGCGATTTTCCGTCAGGGCGCAAATAAGGCAGTTCGCCGCTTTTGCGTGTCGCCGCGAGTTTGTGTGTGACGTGGTGGGCGAGTTGAATCGGCAAAGGCATCAGTTCGGGTGTCTCATTGCACGCGAAACCGAACATCAAACCTTGGTCGCCCGCCCCGCCCGTATCAACTCCCATAGCGATGTCGGGCGATTGTTTGCCGACGGCATTTAAGACCGCACATGTTTCGCAATCAAATCCGTACTTGGCGCGTGTATAACCTATATTCTTAATCGTTTCACGTACCACTTTTTGGAAATCAACCGTGGCGTCGGTAGTAATTTCTCCGGCTATCACAACCAAGCCGGTAGTAACGAGGGTTTCACACGCGACGCGACCACGAGCGTCTTGGCGCAGAACCTCGTCTAGTATGGCGTCGGAAATCTGGTCGGCTATTTTATCCGGGTGTCCTTCGGTCACTGACTCTGAAGTAAACAAGAAATCGGAATTATTATGCACTATTAAGTTATGCCACTTTCTTTCAAGAGTATTTGCGACTGGCACGAAAACTACTCGCGTCAGGGTAAATGCAAAAGACCGCGTACAGTAGCAAGAGCCTCCACGTCTGTCAATTAAATGATTTCAGAGTTTTTTTAATGGCTGTGGGGACAAGAATTACACTTGCCGATATTACACGGTCAGTTTAAGCCACGCCGGAGATACACCCACGACGATTACAACAAACATAAGCTTCATTATCGGACTCAAAGAGCTTTTACTCTTTGGCGCGCGGGTGGAACTTCTTATACGCCGACTTTAAGCGGTCATTGGTGACATGCGTATAAAGTTGTGTTGTCTCCAAGTTAGCGTGTCCGAGCAGTGTCTGTACCGTCCGCGTGTCCGCCCCGCCAGCCAATAAGTGTGTCGCAAACGTGTGGCGCAGGTAGTGCGGGCTAACATCGTCTATGCCTTCGGCAATTCCGATTTTCTTCAGCATCTGCCACACATACTGGCGCGTGACGGGCTTACCTTGCCGTACAAACAACCATGCTTGGGATTTGCCGTCTCGTTGTTTATCTTGCTGTTGAATCACCATCTCAATCCAGTGTAAAGCACTCCTTCCAAGGGGTATCTGCCGTTGCTTGCTACCCTTTCCTGTACAAGTCAAAATCCCTCTGTTTAAGTCGAAATCCTGTACACGAAGTTTTATCAGTTCCGAAACCCTGATACCCGTCGCGTATAACAATTCGAGCATCGCGCGATCCGTCAAACCTTTATTTGTACCGCAATCCGGTATCGCCAAAATGCGCTCAATCTGCTCGGAACTTAAATACTTCGGCAACGAATTCGTGAACTGCGGCGAGACGATTGATTCCGTCGGGTCAATATCAAGTAATCCGTCAAGGATTAAAAATCTGTAAAATCCCCTTAATGCCGTGACCGCTCTTGCCACCGAACGCGGCGAACGTTTGCGCTGTTGTATATCTCTTAACCACGCGGTGATGTCTTCTCTATCCATTAGCTCGATTGTTTTGTCGTGTTCGACGGCAAATGCTTTGAGTTGCGAAAGGTCATTGGAATACGCCGCAATCGAGTTGGGACTTAATCCTTTCTCGACTTGAAGGTATGATAAGTATCGCGTCAGGCAATCTTGCATATCACAAAATTTCTTTATACAGTAAAGCGAAATAATTTATGAAAATAGAAACACACACCGCTTCCAAGCTTCCGCGCAACACCGTCTCAAACTTGAACAAGATTCTCGCCGTCATCCCGTCAGACCACTTGCGCGGCATACAACGCCTGAAGATCGTTGATTTTATAGACAATCCGAAACTACGCCAACAAGCCGCCACGCTTCCCGGTCTTTATATTCCGCGACAAGGCACGCAGCCCGCTTCAATCGAAATCGCCACCAAAGTTTTGCTGCCAACCGGACAGTCGCTTTCCAAACGTCTCTTCGCGCGCCTCTCTTTTAATAATAATCTGGCGGCAACCATATACTCTCTTATCGGTCAACACTACTATTTAACGATGCGCCATTCCGTCAAACGCACTCAAATCGAACCGGCAGTGCGTCGCTATACGGAAGAGCGTTTGAAAGCTTGGAATGAAAACCAGCATAGCTTTCGCGCTAAACTTTTCAAACCTTTACAACCGACACTCGAAAAATGGGCGAAATCGCTGCAAAAGCAAGCAGCCCGCCGACAAACTTAAATCCCCTTCTATCCGGCATTTGGCGAATGCCCGTTAACAAGTCAATTTAAGTTTGAGGTCGAATCGTTAGATGTTATCGGACTCATTTCTGCCGTGATTTAGTGCTTGCTGTTTGGCATGTTCGAGAGCAGACACGATTTCCGTTGTGGATAATTCCGCTTGGGCTTCAATCTGGACTTTTACAGCACCTGAAACCTTGTACTTGTAAGTTTTCATTCTGGGTCGCGCATCTTGCGATTCGCCGTTTAGGGCGCGACGTGCGGCGCGCGCTCCGTCGCGTGTCAGTGACTGGCGTGTTATCAACTCGACGATTTTCGCCATCTCTTCGTCATTCGGTTGACGTGCGATTTGCAGCAAAGTTGATTTCGCATGTACCTTCGCGCTTCGACACTTTTCCTTGACTTCCGGCGGCAGCAACGCGATGGTCATCGCTTCTGTAATTGAACTGCGGCTTTTTCCTACCTTGCGCGCGACTTCCTCATGCGTGTAACCGAAACGCTGGCTAAGCGAAAGCAGTCCTTCGGCTTCTTCCCAGATTGTCAAATCCTTGCGCTGCAAATTTTCAATCAGCGCGATTTCCGCGACCGTGCCGTCGTCAACATCGAGTTCGATACACGGAACTTCCTTCAAACCCGCCGCCGTCGCCGCACGCCACCTTCGCTCGCCTGCAATAATCAGCCATTGATTATTTCCGCGCGGCTGAACCAGCAGAGGCTCAAGCACGCCCTTATCGGAAATCGAAGCGATAAGTTCATCCAATTCGCCGATTTCTACGCGCGGTTGCAAAGGGTTGGGTTTAATCGCGGTTATCGGTATCAGACGCCCTATGGCGGTCGAGCGTGTCCCCACGAGTTCATCTATGTAGTGCGCGTCGTGTCGCATCTGGCGGTTGGCGGGCAGTCCTCTCTTAGACACGACTCATCACCTCGTCGCAAAGTTTGGCATACTCTTGCGCCCCTGACGATTGCGGAGCGAACGTAAAAATAGATTCGCGGTAAGCCGGAGCTTCTTCTAACCTGACGCTCTTGGTGATTACCGTATCGAACAGTTTAGCACCGAAAACCTCACGAATCTGCTGATAAACTTCGCGTGCCAGCGTTGTTCGCTTGTCGTGCAAGGTCACCACCACGCCCAGTAATTGTAAATCGGGGTTCGGGCGCGACTTAACTTTTTCAATCGTTTCCAGCAAATCATCCGTTCCTTCCAAAGCAAAATATGACGATTGTATAGGAATCAAAACATGCGTCGCCGCCACCAGCGCGTTGACCGTAATCAATCCCAACGTCGGCGGAGTGTCAATTAAAATCAGATCGTATTTACCATTAAGAGTTTCCAGACGGTCGCGCAAACGAAAGGGAGCGTCGAAATCGCCCGTCAATTTCGCTTCCAACTTTGCCAGACTGATGCGTGACGGAACCAAGTGTAAATTATCAATCGCGGTATCGTGTATGTAATCTTCACACGGACACTCCCCGTCCAACATCATCTCCAACATAGACGAGCGCACCGTCTGCGGTTCGATAAACGAGATCGACGTGTTGGCTTGCGGATCCATGTCCAACAACAACACGCGCCGCCCGCGATGGGCAATCGCCGCCGCGAGATTTATCGCGGTCGTGGTTTTGCCCACGCCGCCTTTTTGATTGGTGATTGCGATAACGCTCGGATTTCGCCGCGTGGCGATAGATTCATTACTCATCTAGCTTCTTATAGTACACATCAAACTTTTTCACACCGCTTACATCAACGGCTTCACCGATTTCCGTTTCTGCCCCGGCGTTTGGCGTCACATTGTCAAATCGCCGCCGTCCCCAATCACATCGGGCCAGTCTTCATCATCCGCTTCCGGTAATGCCGCGTCATCTTCGTCATCCGCTTTCGCTTCGTTCACGCGGGCTGTTCGCATCACATCTTCTTCAACCATAATAGGGCAGTCGAATCGCATCGCCAGCGCGATGGCATCCGACGGGCGCGCATCCAAAAACGATGCTTCCCCCGCATGGTTGGTAAGCTGAATTACAGCGAAAAACGTGCTGTCGCGCAATTCGGAAATTACGACCCGCGTGATTTGCGCTCCATTCGCAATCAAGAAGTTACGCATCAGGTCGTGTGTCAAAGGTCTCTGCGCCGCCGTTTTTTCGATTTCCAGCGCAATCGCGTTGGCTTCATATGTGCCGACCCAGATCGGCAGCATCATATCGCTGTGTAAATCCTTGAGAATCACCACTGGCGTGCCGTTTGACGGATCAACCATCAAACCCCTGATTTTGACTTCGATCTGCATGAATTTCCTGCCCCTACACTTTAGGTTTTACTGCCTCAAACCGCGATGCGCCCGTACAGGCTATTTCGTTTGGCTTCCGTCACGACCACAGGCATCGGCTTGCCTATTAACGAAGCCGCCTCAACGCCTTCCGTGCTGAAGTTGATGATTTTGTTGCATGTTGTGTGACCGCTCAATTCATCCGCGCGACGCGCACTCGCCCCTTCAACCAGAACTTCAACCATGCTTCCTATGTACGAACGATAAATTTTCGTCTGTATGCTTCGCTGTAATTCTTCAAGTCGTGCGAAGCGTGATGCCTTCTCTTCTTTGGAAACGTCATCAAATTGCTTCGCGGCGGGTGTTCCCTTCCTCTCGGAATACTTGAAGATATACAGCCCATCGTACTGACACCGCTCGACTAACTCCATAGTCTGCTGGAAATCTTCGGACGTTTCGCCGGGATAGCCGATGATGATGTCGCTCGTCAGTGCGAGCCGCTGGCGTGCGCCTTTAATCCACGCGACGCGCTGCATATAATCGGCGATTCTGTAGCCTCTTCGCATCGCACGCAATACCCGATCACTGCCCGACTGCACGGGAAGATGAACCCAGTTACAAAGGTTCTCATGCTCATCAAGTGCTGAAACGATGTCCGTGTGAAAATCACGCGGGAAAGATGTGGTGAATTTGATGCGTCCCATGCCCGTCCTCGCCACCGCCCGCAACAGTTTAGCGAACGGAGTTGCCCCCGCTACCTCTTCCAAGCCGTCAATCACGTTTGGTCTGTAACTATTGACGTTCTGCCCTATAAGATAAACTTCTTCGTAACCCTGTGTTTTTAATCCGGCGATCTCGCGGATGATTTCACTTGCCGGGCGACTTTTTTCCCGCCCCCGTGAATACGGAACAATGCAGTATGAGCAGAATTTATTGCACCCTTCGATGATCGGCACGAACGCGGTTTTGCCCGAAGTGCGATGCTCAACCCCGACGTTCCACTTTTCGCCGGGCAGCCTTTCCGCCAAATCCATCACACGGCTTTCACCCCCCAGCGCGCGATTGACCAAATCCGGCAGACGGTCGGCGGCGCGTGTTCCGGCGACGAAGCCTATGGAATTACGCTTTTGAAACAGTGCTTCACCTTCGAGTTGCGCGACGCAACCCATCACACCGATTAGCGGTTGCGCGCCGTTCCGCCTGTGCCGTATCTCGCCTATACGGTCGAAAACTTTCGCTTCCGCACGCGCCCGCACCGAACAGGTATTGAGAATCACGACATCGGCTTCATCCGCCGATTTCACCAAATCGAATGCCGCCGCACGCAACACGCCCGCCGCACGCTCACTATCCGCGACGTTCATCTGGCAACCCAGAGTCTCTATATAGACAGACCTATTTTTCTCAGGCATTGCTCTATGTTCTCACTCCGTAGCCCTTAAAACAGTGATTTCCGCCGCCCCGACTTGTTCGGAGGCGGGTAATTATAAGGCAAGATCGTTTTGAGCCTCACTTCTTGCCGGTATGTTAGGCGGTTCTGGAAATCTCCCACCACAAATTGTAGTGATATTAGCTACAAGCTCTGCAAATTTTGCAGCAAAAAGATCGTGATGATCTACGCGATTTTGTGATGATTTGATTTGGTCAAAACCAAGCCTCTTTAGCAGACGCTCACCGGATTTCGACGCGGCTATAGCATATATGTTATCAACGCTTGCAGGGTCACAGATTCTACTTACAAGCTCATTGAAATTAGTAAGCACGCAGAGAATAGCTGGAGCATTTGAATACCCTTTTGGCGGCAGAACGATAATGCTCTCTACATAGAGGTTTCGTATTAAATGTCGTTCATTTTGTGAGTATAGTGAATCTCCGCGAATATCCCGCTCCACTATGTTTCCTTCGAGAAAGGTTTGAAAGGTCGTGGGGCGCAAGGGCAAAATGTCAATATGTCCGACTTTCTGCCCATTCTTCATCTTAATAACAGAGAAACTTGTGGGGCTGCTGTTATACCACTCCATTAAGACATGCTTTGGTACTGCATCTGTAGGAGTATAAACTTGAGCTTCAAGTTGAGCGATCCAATCTACCTCTTCAGGCGTTGCTTGAACGATTCGGTATCCGGTACAGATGTCATCCAGCTTTTCAATCTGAGGAAGCGCACGGCTGGCTTTGGACTTCCGCCATAGGCTCTGGACAACCATCCATGCTCCCAGCAGAAGTAAAGTAGTAAAAAGAAGAAGAAACGAGGTTGCACGCAAACTACTAGGACTCGTGAGAAGTTGCGCTATAACACCAATAAATCCTGCGACCGCTAAAAAGATACCAATTGCCTTACTGATTTCAGGTTTCATAATATTCACCGATTACAATTCGATAAAGCATGACGCAAGACGATATTCACATTGCGAGAGTATGTCAACGCTTGATGAAATATCATTGTTACGTCTCCTTCAGCGAAGCCACCGAACTCCTATTTTGAACATGGCAAGAACCTAAATCTTGTTATTCGATGCTTCTACGTTATCGGATTCGTGAATTAACCAGCGAGCCGCTTCTTTTACCGAACCCGCTTCTTTCGTGCCGCCCATCAACTGCGCCAGTTCCGCGATTCGCTCCTCTGAATTTAAGAGCCTCACGGATGTCTGCGTTCTGCCCGCCACGAATTCCTTGTCAACGTGAAAATGGTGCGTCGCGTAGCGCGCAATCTGCGGTTGATGTGTCACGCAAATAGTTTGTTGCGTGTGGCTTAAGTCTCTCATTTTGCGCCCGACGGTTTGCGCCACTTGCCCGCTCACACCAATATCAATTTCATCGAAAATCAGCGTCGGCGTTCTCAGATTCTCGCCCCGTACACTCCCGCGACTGCACAGAGTCCGAAGCGTCAACATCAATCGGGATAACTCTCCGCCCGACGCGACGTGCGCCAGAGGGCGCGCCTTCTCGCCTTGATTCGCGGAAAAGAAAAATTCCACGCGGTCAATGCCGCTCGCCGACCAATCGGATTTTTCAATGGGCTTGTGTCCTTGCGCTTCGTCAACCTCTCGGCGGCTACCAAATTGAACGCGGAAAGTCGGTTGTTTCATTTTCAACGATTTCAATTCTATCTCGACCAATCGCTCGAACTCGCCGATTGCCGCCTGACGCTGACCGCTCAGTGCCGTCGCTGTCGCCAAGTATTCGCTTTCGATTAGCGTCATCTCCGCTTGCAAAAGAGCTATGAGAGCATCAATCTCGTCCGCCTCGCCTAGTTGCCGCACCAGTTCCTTGCGTTGATGCTCAACCTCCGTCAGCGAAGCACCGTATTTACGTTTCAGCCGCTCAATCTGCGCCAATCGTGTTTCGACTTCAGCCAGACGCTCGATTGAATAATCAAAATCATCGCCAAAGCGACACAAATTGTCCGCGACTTCATTCATACCTATAATCGCCGTCTCCAAGGTTGCGAGACTTTCATCGTTCAACGCACCAAGAGAATTGAGTTCTTGAAGTTTGCGCCCGATGACCGCGATACGGGTCAAAACACTGTCGTCGGCTTCGTACAATTCACTATACGCTGTCGCACTCAGTTCAATAATCTTCTCGGCTTGCGATAAAAGATTGCGTTCCGTTATCAACTCTTCATCTTCGTTCGGGCGTAAATCAAGAGCTTCGATTTCGCGCAACTGAAATTCTAAAAACTCTCTCTGACGGCGTAACTCGGCGGAACGCGCGAACGCCTGTTCCAACCTGACAGTCGTGCTTTTCCATTTTCCATAAATCGTTCCAACCTGCCGCCTCAGTTCGCGCGTGTTTGCGAACTCATCAACAATCTCAAGTTGCACGCTTCTCGAAAGCAAACCGTGCTGCTGACTCTGCCCGTGAATCTGTACCAGATACGGAGCCAAATTCTTCAACACCGCCGTCGTCGTTACTTGATCGTTTATCAAGATTCGGCTGCGTCCGTTGTGTTGTAGTTCCCGCCGCACGTTGATCTCGACTTCATGACCGTTATCAAGTTCAACCTCACCCAAACCTTGAACTTGATCTAACACCTCATGATTAACTCTAAACGTACCCTCGACGGCGGCACGATGCGCCCCGCTTCGGATTGCTTCCGTGCTGCTTCGCTCTCCCAACAGCAAGTTAATCGCGTCAATGATGATTGACTTACCGGCTCCTGTTTCCCCTGTCAGTACATTCAAATTGTTGCCGAACGCAATTTCAAGAGATTCAATCAGTGCGAAATTATTGATTCTCAAATTTACCAGCATATATTTGCCGATGTCGCTGCAAACTCAACGCTCGAAAGCCGGACGTAACAGTAAAACATGAAGAGTCTTAGTGCCGACGCTTAACGTATAGCCTTAAATGCCGCTTTGTGACCATTCGCCTAAGCGTCGCATTCGCTGAAATCTTAAAACCCGCCTCTCTGCATCGCTTAAACCTAATAAAGATAACAGCATAGCATGAACCTGTTTATCTATCGCTTGATATATTTCAGAATCATTTACCCTGTTTTCGGACGATTCACCGATAATCACGTCAACTACTCCTAAACCTTCAAGGTCAAAGGCGGTGAGTTTCAAACGACTTGCGGCGAGGGCGGATTGTGTCGGCGATTTCCATAAAATCGCCGCGCATCCTTCCGGTGAGATAACCGAATACACAGCGTTTTCGAGCATCAATAAACCGTCGCAAATTCCTATTGCTAAAGCCCCACCTGAACCACCTTCGCCGACGACGCAAGTTATCAGAGGAGCCTTTATTTTTGATATTTCCCGCAAGTTGAAGGCAATCGCTTCCGCCTGTCCGCGTTCTTCGGCATCCACACCCGGATACGCACCCGGCGTATCTATAAACGTAATCACAGGGCGATTGAATTTGTCCGCCATCATCATCAAACGTAAAGCTTTACGATAGCCTTCAGGTTTCGGCATCCCGAAATTTCTGTAACGCCGTTCATTCACATCGCGCCCCTTCTGATGCCCAATAACCACTACGGGCAATCCGTGATAAGTCGCCGTTCCGCCGACCAGCGCGGGGTCGTCGGCATAACGACGGTCGCCGTGCAGTTCGACGAAATCCTCAAACAGGTTCTTAATAATGTCCAGAGTGTACGGACGCTGCGGGTGACGCGCGAGACCGACACGCTCAATCGGGGTGATTTCAGTATTCATCGTTTCCATCATCTATTTTCGCTTTACGGGGAAACCATCCATTTGACTTGGCAGCCGTGATTCACCAAACGGTCTTTCAATCCCGGACGCCCTTCGACGCCCAGCGAGGGATTTAATTTAATGGCGACTATAACATCGGGTTCTAAATTGACCTCGAATACTACCTGACATTCTCCTTGATGTGCATTTAAGGTCGAAAACAGAGGCTCAATCATTTCCGCCAAGTTACTTTTCGGGAGTTGCACCAGCACGGATTTAGCCCGTCTCGCCAGTGCCTCGTCAAGTTTAATGAGACCCTCCACGACGAACGACCGCTCACCACCGTCTTGACTTTCAAACCTGCCGGAAACCAGAACCGCTTCCCCCTCTACGCATAAACCTTGATGTCTGCCGTACACATTAGACCACACCAAGCATTTGAGATTTCCCGTATGATCTTCCAAAGACATAATCGCAAACTTATCGCCTTTTTTAGTGACACGCACTTGTGACTGACTGATGATGCCCGCCAATGTCACGACTTTGCCTTCTTCATCCGGTACTCCCTGTAAATCTTCACAACATCCGATTTCCGCAATAACCGCCGAGTAGTTTTCCAGTGGATGCCCTGTGATGTAAAAACCCAAAGCTTCCTTTTCCGCCAACAACAAATTGAGATTCGACCATTCATCCGTCATCGCCACCGTCAATGACGCAGTATCGTTTTCCTGCGCGACGCCGCCGAAAAGGTCGTTCTGCCCGCATGACGCCGAACGCTTGAAACGCTGCCCGTAAGCAGCAATGGATTCCGTCATGCCTACCAGCGAAGCCCGCCATACATGAAGGCGACACTCCTTCGGTCTAAGCGAATCGAACGAACCGCTTTTGACCAGACTTTCGAGAACGCGCTTGTTCAAAGCTTTTTCATCTACGCGCTCCGCGAAATCGAACGGTGAACCGAAAAACGTATCACGCCGGGCTTCCAAAATCGCTTCGACACTCGCCTGCCCGACGCCTTTAATCGCCGCCAAACCGAATCGTATCGCCCCTTTCTCCGGCGTGAAACCCAAATCACTAGAATTCACGTCGGGCGGCAATAAGGCTATCCCGCGCGCGCGAAGTTCTTTCGTATACTTTAAGATTTTACTTGTATCATCAATTTCATTTGTCAAAACGGCGGCGTAAAAGTGTTCGGGGTAGTGAGCTTTGAGATACGCCGTCTGAAAAGCGAGGTAAGCGTAAGCCACGCTGTGACTGCGATTAAAGCCGTAGTCGGCAAACTGCGCCATTAAATTGAACGTCTGCTCCGCCTTTTCCAGCTTGATGTTACGCGCCGTCGCACCTTCAATAAACTTTTCCTGCTGGCGCGCCATCTCTTCACGATTCTTCTTACCCATCGCCCTTCGCATTAAATCGGCTTCGGCAAGCGTGAACCCGGCTAATTTCTGCGCCAACTGCATAATCTGCTCCTGATAGACGATGATGCCGTGCGTGTTGGCGAGAATGTCCTTCATTTCCGGCAGAATATAGCGCGCCGACTTTGTACCGTGATGCCTTTGTATAAAGTCATCCACCATGCCGCCATCGAGCGGACCCGGACGGTACAGGGCGTTTAACGCCGCGAGGTCTTCGATGCCCTTCGGTTTTAAGCGGCGGCAAATTTCCTGCATCCCCGAAGACTCGAATTGAAATATCGCTTCCGTCCGCCCATCCGCGAATAACTGCATCGCCGCTTCGTCGTCAAGCGGGATAGTCGCAAAGTCAATATCCTGACTAAGCTTTTGCTTTATGCTTGTTAAGCAGTCGCTTATTATCGTCAGAGTCGTTAAAGCGAGAAAATCCATTTTCAACATTCCGGTCTTCTCTAAATCCGACATCGCGTACTGGGTCGTCAACTCGCTTTTCGACGACACGGCAATCGGAATCAAATCATCGAGGACGGAAGGTGAAATCACGACGCCTGCCGCGTGAACCGAGGCGTGACGCGCACAGCCTTCGAGCCTTTGCGCGAGGTCAATCACCTCTGCGACCTGCGGGTTCTGTTCGCACATCTGACGCAGTTCGGGAACTTGTTCTAAAGCTTGCGCGATGTGAACATTCCTGCCGCGCACCGGCGGTGGAATCAATTTCGCAATCTTCTCGACTTCCCCGTATTGAATGTTCAAAGCGCGCCCTACGTCTTTTATCGCGGCTTTAGAAGCCATCGTCCCGAAAGTGATAATCTGGCATACGGATTCGCGCCCGTATAACTCCGCGACGTGTTCGATGACCGCCGCCCGCCCGCGCACGCAAAAATCTATGTCTATATCGGGCATTGAAACCCGTTCGGGATTAAGGAAACGCTCGAAAAGCAGTTCGTATTGAATAGGGTCAACGTCCGTTATCTTCAAACAATAAGCGATTAGAGACCCTGCGGCGGAGCCTCTGCCCGGACCTACGGGGATGTTGTTTTCGCGTGCATAACGCACAATATCCCACACAATCAAAAAATAACTGGCGAAGCCCATGCGCTTAATCATCGCCAACTCGGTCGAGATGCGCTCCTGATATACGCCCAGCGCATGGCGCAAACTTCCTTTTTCAAGTTGCGCGTCCCACACCTTCCGCCTTCGCTCCTCGTAACCTTCGCGCACCACGCGCTCGAAATACTCGTCAATCGTGAGTTCCGCACAGGATTCAGGAATCGGGTAAATCGGTACATGATTGACGCCCTTAGGCAATTTGAGTTCGCACATCTCGGCGATTGCCAAAGTGTTTCGCAAAGCTTCCGGGTGTTCATCGCCAAACAGATTCCACATCTCTTCCGGCGAACGCACATAAAACTTATCCGAACCGTAACGCAAACGATTCGGGTCGCCCATAGTTTTACCCGACCCTATGCAGAGCAGTAGTTCGTGCGCCCGCGCGTCGTCGGGCTTCAAATAGTGCGCGTCGTTGGTCGCCACCAGAGGCACGCTCATCGTTCTTGCCAAATCAACCAGCATCGGATTGACACGCAGTTGCGGCTCCAGCCCGTGATTTTGCAATTCTAAAAAGTAGTTGCCGCGACCGAGAATCTGAACGAATTCGTCAACCGACGTTTTCGCTTCTTCGATTTGCCCGCGCAATAATAAAGACGGCGGAACGCCCGACAAACATGCCGACAAGCCGATTAAACCCGTGCTGTACTGTGCCAGTAATTCCTTGTCTATGCGCGGCTTATAATAAAAGCCCTCGGTGAAAGCTTTGGAAGTGAGTTTGACGAGGTTTTGATAGCCTTCGTAATTCTTGGCGAGTAAAACCATATGGTTGTTAACTTTATCGCCCGCTTTGAGATTACTCGTACTGCGGTCGCGGCGGTCGCCCTGCGTGATGTACACCTCGCACCCTATGATAGGCTTGACGTTGTGCGCCTTCATCGTGTTGTAGAAAGAGATTGCGCCGTACATGTTGCCGTGGTCGGTGATGGCACAGGCGGGAAAGTCATTCTGTGCCAGATGTTTGGCGAGCGGTTTGATTTGAATCGCAGCGTCGAGCAAGCTGTGGTCTGTGTGTAGATGAAGGTGAACGAACTCTTTATTCGACATGTTTTATAACCGTCAGATGGATGGTGAACTTACGGAAAGAGCGGGACTATAACACGACTCAAAGGACAGGCAATGAGGCGTAAATCCGTCTGCGAACCTATGTCGCATGGCTTAATGCAAAGAAGGGGCAATGTTTGCGCCCCTTCCGGTTACAAAATGCTTGAAGTTAAAAAACTTTTTGTAAACGTTCCCGCCGACAGTTTTTAATTCGATTTCTTTATTCCCATTCAATCGTTCCCGGCGGTTTGGAAGTGATGTCGTACACCACGCGATTGATGCCTCTGACTTCCGAAATGATGCGCGACGCGACGGCTTCGAGTAGTTCCTGCGGCAGACGCGCCCAGTCAGCCGTCATACCGTCGAGACTCGTGACGGCGCGCACCGCGATAACCTGTTCGTAAGTTCGCGCGTCGCCCATCACGCCGACGGTTTGAATCGGCAGTAGAACCGCGAAAGCCTGCCAGACATGTTGATTCAGATTAGCGTGACGCACTTCGTCTTCGACGATTTTGTTGGCGGCGCGCAAAATCTTTAACCGCGCCCTTGTAACCTCGCCTATGATTCTGATTGCCAGTCCGGGGCCCGGAAACGGGTGACGATTGATTATGCTTTCGGGAACGCCGAGTTGTCTCCCAATTTCGCGCACCTCGTCTTTGAACAATTCGCGCAAAGGTTCTATGACTTTTAACTTCATCCCCTCCGGCAATCCGCCCACGTTGTGGTGTGATTTAATCGTTGCCGAAGGACCGTTGACGGAAATTGACTCTATAACATCGGGGTAGAGTGTCCCTTGCACTAAATAATGGACATCGCCTATGGACATCGCTTCATGGTCGAACACCTCTATAAACGTGCGCCCGATTGATTTTCGTTTCGCTTCCGGGTCAGAGATGTTCACCAGATTATTTAGAAAAGCGTCGCTCGCATCAATCCCGCGCACATTCAAGGATAATTCTTGATACGCAATAAGTGTTTCTTCAAACTCACCTTCGCGCAGCAACCCGTTATTGACGAAAAGGCAAGTTTGCCGCGCTCCCACCGCCCGCCCGACAAGCGTCGCGGCGATTGTCGAGTCAACGCCACCGGATAAACCCGTGACGATGTTGCCCGTCGGTGCTTGCTCACGTATAGATTCGATCTGCTCATTGATGATGTTTTGCGGCGTCCAATCGTCTTTAGCCCGACAGATTTTTTGGACGAAGTTCGCAAATATCTGTTTGCCGTATTCGCTATGCGCGACTTCCGGGTGAAACTGGACACCGAATATGCGTTTGCTTAAAGCCTCAACCGCGCTAAGCGATTGCTTAGTCGTCGCCGTAGCGATGAATCCGCCGGGTAAACTCTCGACGTGATCGCCGTGACTCATCCAGACGGTCGACTCCGGCGGTATGCCGTCGAACAAAAGGGAGTTTGTGTTTTCAACTTTTAAGCGCGCCAATCCGAATTCGCGGTTTGCCGCCCTGAACACTTTACCTCCAAGCTCGTGCATCAAAGCTTGGAGTCCGTAGCAGATTCCCAAGATAGGACAGTTCGTTTGTTCTAAGAGTCCGGCGGGAAGTTTGGGTGCGGCGTCGGCGTACACCGATGAAGGTCCGCCCGATAGAATCAATCCCGCCGGGCGGCGGCGCAAGATTTCATCAATCGAAGTATTAAAAGGAAGAATTTCGCAATACACTCCGAGTTCACGGACGCGCCTTGCGATTAGTTGCGTGTATTGCGAACCGAAATCGAGCGTCAGAATCGAATTTGTGTGCATATATGTTTAGCTTCAAAAGACTTGGTATGATTGTGAAAATGTTTAACCGACGGCAATCATTACGGCAATCATCGGGGCGAGTCTTACTAAAAACCTTTTTAGCGGCTCTCTGTTTCGTTCTATTATTTCAGTCGAATACTCACGCGAATAAACAGCTTCCCTATCATAACAAGCAAGACTCCGCATTAAAATTGTCGCAACCGCTTTCCATGCTCTGGAACTTCGATTCGGGTGAAAGTCTAATCGCGTCTCCGGCATACAATCACCAAGCGGCGTTTTTGGTTTTGGATAAAGGCAACATCGTCGCTCTGTCTTTGCAAGACGGTACGGTGCGGTGGCGCACGGCAATCGGCGGGACTTCAAGCCTCAAACCCGTCGCCGACGAGCAAGCGGTTTATGTTGTCACCCAAACCAAAAACGGCGACGGAGTGATGCGTGTTTCGATGCGCGCGATAAGCAGCGTGAGCGGAGTTGTTTTGTGGATTAAGGAAATACCGGATGACCCGCGTTTTCTATTCGCGTGTGAAAAGAGCGTGGTGGCTGTTTTCAATCAGGGTAAAATCATGGCGGTTGATAAAGCTTCGGGGAGTCGAATTTGGTCGCGTGAGTTGGGCGGTGCGGCGGTGTCCGACGCTAAAGTGGCAGACGGTAAATTGTATGTCTCGACCACCGAAGCCATTAGTCAAATAAGTTTGGGTGACGGAACGATTGCCGGTTTTTATCAGATGCCCGGAACATCTTTCGAGCATTTATGGATAAGTAAAAATATGGTGTACGGCAGCACCGACGATAAAATCGTGACAGCGTTTGATTGGACGACACGACGCTTTGTGTGGCGCACGAAACTCGATACGGCGATTAAAACAATCACCTTGGCGGACGACGTGTTGATTGCGACTTCAACGAACAATTACGTTTATGGTTTCTCGCTTGGGCGGGGTAAGAGAATCTGGAAGCGCGACATCGGCAGCCGGATTTTAGCCGAGCCGATTGCCATTTCCGGGAGCGTTTTGCTTGCGCCGCTATCCGGCGAAACGTGTGTCGTCCTCGATGTGCGTCAAGGGCGCGTGCAGAATCTCGTTCCCGTCGGGCAGAGCATCACGGCGGCGTCGCCCACTGTCGTCAATAATCTTTTATTGCTTCCAGTGCAAAACGGGTTGCGCGCATACACGTCGCAACCCGTCGTCACTTCTCCGAAGCCGCCAAGCACGTCGAATCAATCATCGAAATGATTTGGGCGTTCGTCAATCCGATTTTTATCTTCCTTGCTGGAATTTAAGCGTTGCGTGCGACGACGCCCGTGCGTGCGCGTATGTAAGAAGCGACGCGCAAGACAAGCCCGTGCGCGACATAGACTATCGCCAGTGCGAGCAGCACATAGTGCGAATAAAGCCACACCAGCATTCCTATCGCGGCAAGCACGAGGATGATAAACGGCGTTCGCCCGCGACTCATGCCGACGGATTTGAAACTCGTATAACGCACCGTACTGACCATCAATAAACCGAGCACGAGGACTAAAGCGATAATTAAAATTCCGTAGAGTTCGGCTTGTTCGTAAGTGAGATGCACGAGCGGCATCGGCGTGAAATGGATGATGGCGGCAATCAATCCGGCGGCGGGCGGCGTGGGCAAGCCGACGAAACTTTTCTTGTCAAGTTTCGCCGTTCCTTCGGCAAGCGGGCGCGGGCGTGTCGCCTGCACATTGAAGCGCGCGAGGCGAAACGCCCCGCACATCACAAACATAAACGAAACGAACCAACCGAATTTGTGCGCTCCGCTGCCGTCGGCAAACACGCTGCCGTAACTCCAACAATAAGCGAGAAGCGCGGGAGCGATACCGAACGTCAACATGTCCGCGATGGAATCGAACTGCACGCCGAACTCGGTCGTCGTTCGCGTCATGCGTGCGATACGTCCGTCGAGCATATCGAACAACACCGCAAAGCCAATCGCGCACGCCGCATTGTCGAAGTGCCATGCCGCGCGCTGTAATTGTTCCGCTCCGCCGATGCCTATGAGTTGAAATCCGCGCATCGTTCCCATGATGGCGAAAAAGCCCATCCCTATGTTGGCGGCGGTGAAGGCGGAAGGTATTAGGTACAAGCCTTTACGCAAGCCGCGTCTTTCGCTTTGTCCTTCGCTGTGGCTTTCAATGCGGCTTTCGCTTGTGTCGTCATTCATGGCTTTATACCTTACATCACTGGAAACCGTCTCATAAATCGTTTTAGGAAGTTATCCACGAATCACACGAACCGACACTAAAAATCTCTATTCTTCCTTTCGTGTGATTCGTAGATAACTTCTCCGTCCTTCTATTCATTAAACCTAACCATTGAAACTTAATCGCGCAGACGCCCTATCACCGTTGCCGCGCCTTTAACGCGGTCACCGATTTTGACTTCGACGTGGACTTCGGGCGGAAGAATCAAATCGGTGCGTGAACTGAATTTTATCAATCCGAACCGTTCGCCAAGTTGAACTTTATCGCCCGCGTTTTTCCAGCACACGATGCGGCGCGCCAAAACTCCGGCGATTTGTTTGCAAACAATCGTCATTCGCTCGCCTTCAATCGTCAAAGCGTTCTGCTCGTTTATCAAACTCGCGTCGCTTCGCGTGGCGATAACGAAACGCCCTTTCGTGTATGTCACATCTTTGATTGTTCCGGCAATCGGAGCGCGGTTGATGTGAACGTCGAAGACCGAAAGAAAGATGCTGACGACGGTCGGTGATTGGGCGTCGTCGGGGTCAACACGCTCGACGCGCGTCACGCGACCATCGGCGGGCGACACGACAACGGTCGCTTCCAAAGGCGTCGTTCGCGTGGGGTTGCGAAAGAAGTACGCCATGAACAGCGCGATGCCGAGCATGATTGCCGCAACCAAGTAATATCCGAATCCAAATAAAATCAGAGCGATGACAGCCGGAACGATGACGAACGGAATGCCGTCGCTGATAATTAACCTGTCGCGGTTTGATGACACAAGTTACTTTCCTTAAACCTTAATTCTTGCCTTAAATCTTAAAACTTATTGATGGAAAAACTTGAGGGGACGCGACATCTTTTGCGGTGAAGTCGCGTCCCCTTCCTTGATAAATCACACGGAATATAATCAATCTGTTTAATGCACGGTGGATGCGCTCTGGCTATGGCGTGTCAGAATCATTTGCATCTGATCCTTGACCGCGAGTTTCTTTTTCTTGAGTACGGATTCTTCCAGCATTTCCTGGTCACTCGGATAAGCGAGTGAGGCAAGTTCGGTCAGACGCGCTTCAAAGCGTCCGTGTTCGCGTGCGAGTTCGCGGAATTCTGAATCTTTCGACATCAATTCTTCGCGCAAATTTTCC
This sequence comes from Pyrinomonadaceae bacterium MAG19_C2-C3, assembly GCA_024330265.1. Classification (GTDB taxonomy): domain Bacteria; phylum Acidobacteriota; class Blastocatellia; order Pyrinomonadales; family Pyrinomonadaceae; genus JANDLT01. The sequence continues at coordinate 74,699 of JANDLT010000009.1, forward strand.
ATTATCGTGTCCATCGTCGGAATTCTCCTTACTGTTTGTGATTCGTTTATGCGACCTGCGGGCATTGAATTTTCAAACTCCCCGTGCATAAAAAGCGACTGCTGATGACCGTCAAGAAAGCGGCGGTGTGGATTCTCGGCTGATGTCAAAGGTTAGCTTAAATCTCCGGTTTTGGGCAAGCGGAAGTTTCATATCAAGCGCGCCATAATCAAGGCGTCTTCCGCCGGATTACAATAATAACCCGGTCGCCGTCCGGTAATCTCGAAGCCGTGGCGGGCGTATAAACGATTCGCGTCCCCGTTGCTTTCGCGCACTTCCAAAACCGCCCATCGCAACCCGCGCCGTCTGGCGCACTGCATCAAGTCCCCTACCAGTAACCCGCCCAGCCCGTGCCGTCTGGCTTCGTTTCGGACGGCGATATTGGTGATATGCAATTCATCCACAACGATGCGCGCGGCAGCGAACGCCGCGATGCGATACGGCGGCTTGAACGCGCCCGATTTAGACAAGTCGTGCGCGTGGAGTTGTGCAGCATCCACCACGCGCACGATCGCATACTCGTTCGTCAACTCGGCTTCGTAGCCGTCAATTCCCCATAAACTTAATTGCGCCGCGACTTCAATTTCAGCGATTTCTTCAAGGTCACGCCCGGTCATAAAACGAATCACGGGGTGCATGGAACTTCCCCACGATGCTTCGATTTCAATCATCACTTTTGAATTTTACGACTTCTGGATTTTACGGCTTCTGAATCTTATAAGCCGGACGTACATAAATCGGATTCACATTCTGCCTGTTCACGTCCGCCTGATTTTCGTTTAACTTGGCGTGAGCCATAATTCCGATGTAGCGCGCCAGAGTTGAATCCGGTTTGCGCGCCACCATGCGCCAAACCTTTTCGGCGTGAGCGTCAAGCATCATCCGTGCGCCTATTTGCGTCTCGAATTTTCGCGCTCCGTCGCCAATCCATAAAAGACTCCCCGCCTCAACCTCAACCATTTCATCAAGCAGCGTTTGAATCGTGACATGCCGCACCACACCCGCTTCACGCACCACACCGGACGCACCGACTTCTAAAAGTTGCGCGAACAATTCGCTTCTCCCCGTCGGAATCGAAGCGATGACGAATTGATTACCGTGAAGTTGATTGTCATGCGCGACAGCTTCGGCGCGGGCAACGGCGTGCAATGTCGGCACGGCGATAACGGGTCGCGCCCGCGCGTAAGCGAAAGCTTTTACGGTGGCGATTCCCGTTCGTATCCCCGTAAAACTTCCGGGTCCGGCGGCAACCGCGAACGCACCCACTTCGCTCAAACCGATTTCAGATGCGCGCAATAAAGCATCTATATCTTCGAGCAGATGCAGATTTCGCGTGCGCGGCGCACCGGCGGCAGAACTTTCTTCCTCGCGTTCGGCAATCAATTTACCATCGCGCACAAGGGCGATGCTTGCCGTCAGTGTCGAAATATCAAGGCTCAAAATTATGTGTGGTGAAGGCATCGGTTCTGTCGGGTGACTTAGCAAAGCGACTGCACGTCAAGCAGTTTGGCGAAATGAAAAGAGTATTAAATTGACACTCCGATAAACGGCAAGCGATGATAGTCGCGCGCATTTGAAACATGCAATACGAGTTTGCCGACTCATCCCTTTTCCCTTATCCAAGTGGTCAGGCACGCCACATAAACAAGCTTGTAACTCTAAGCCACATCAAGCATGAAACAGAGATTAGGTATCTTGACCAGTGGCGGCGATTGTCCGGGACTCAACGCCGTGATAAGGGCTTTTGTGCGCCGTGCTTCCGCCGATGAGATGTCTGTGCTTGGAATCAAAAACGGTTGGCGCGGGCTTGTCGAAAACGATGTCGAACCCTTAACCAGAAGTTCCATTTCCGGCATACTCCCACGCGGCGGCACGATTCTCGGCACATCGCGTTTCAACCCGCTCGAAGACCCCGATTCACTGACGCGACTCAAGCAAACGTGGAACAAGTATGACCTCGGCGCGGTGGTCGCCGTCGGTGGAGAAGGAACTTTAAGTGCCGCGCTCGAATTGTGGCAAGAACATGACTTGCGAATCGTCGGCGTTCCGAAAACTATTGATAACGATTTGTGCGGCACAGACAAAACTTTCGGCTTCGACACGGCGGTCAGCATCGTCGTCGAAGCGATTGACCGCCTTCATTCGACTGCCGAAGCTCATCATCGTGTAATGGTGGTCGAAGTCATGGGACGCCACACGGGTTGGATTGCGGCTTACGGCGGCATCGCGGGCGGTGCGGATGTGATACTCGTTCCCGAACACCCATTCAGAATTTCAAACGTATGCGAATTGTTGGAGCGACGGCGCACGCAAGGTCGCCTGTTCTCAATCATCGTCGTCGCCGAAGACGCGAAACCCTCGCCCGATGAGGATTTTCTCGATGAAGCAACGCGAGCGGAAATTTACCAACACGACTGTTTGGGCGGCATAGGTATGTTTCTCGCACGCGAAATCGAAAAAAGAGTCGGTGTGGAAACGCGCGTCACTAATTTGGGCTACGTCCAACGCGGTGGAACGCCGACCGCATCCGACCGTGTGCTGGCGACACGTTTCGGCATCAAAGCATATGAAATGATTGTCGCCGCCGAGTGGGGGAGAATGGCGGCACTGCGCGGCACGCAAATCATCTCCATCCCGCTCGAAGAAGCCGTCATCGACATCAAACGACTTGATGAAGAGATTTACCGCGTCGCGCAAGTCTTCGCCGGATAGTTAAACCGCTAATTCTATTTTTCCACGTTATGTATTTAATGACGGTTCGTGTAAATTTGCGGTTCAAATTTCCCTCTCGGTCACACGAATTTCTTTTGCCATACGATGAAACTTTGCGCTACATGCCGCCGCTGTTTTGAGGACGCGGTTGAGTTTTGCACGGTTGACGGCACGGGACTTCATTTCATACGTCCCGGCTCATGCACTATCGCGGACAAATACCATTTAGAGCGGCAAATCGGGCGCGGCGGAATGGGGACGGTGTACGCGGCGACGCATCGTGAACTCGAACGCGGCGTCGCCGTCAAACTTCTCCAATCCGATTTCGTCAGTGACCCGAACGCCCTCGAACGCTTTCGCCGCGAAGCCCTCGCCGCCGCGCGTCTCAATCATCAAAACGTCGCCGACGTTTTCGACTACGGCACGCTTCCCGACGGCAGCGCATATATCGTCATGGAACTGGTCGAAGGCGTCACACTCCGCCGTTACTTGGATGTGCGCCCGCAAGTTGACATCGCCGCCGCCGTCGAAATCGTCAAACAATCGTGCTTAGGTGTCGAAGCCGCGCATCGCCGCCACATCATTCACCGCGACATTAAACCGTCGAACATCGTCGTCACACTCGACTATCGCCGCGCTCTGCTCGTTAAAGTCTTGGATTTCGGAATCGCCAAACTGCGCGAACCCGCTTCGACCGGCATGACGCTCACCAATCAGGGCGGACTTATCGGCACGCCGCGCTACATGTCGCCCGAACAATGTGCGGGCGGCAACGCCGACACACGCTCGGACATATACAGTCTCGGCGTCGTACTCTACGAACTAATCGCCAACTGTCCGCCGTTTGATGCTCCGTCACCGACCGCGATTGCCCTTAAACACCTTCACGACCAACCGCCGCCAATCGAAAACGCTTCCCCCGATATCCCCGATAGTCTCGTTCGTCTGATGATGCAGGCTCTTAGTAAATCGCCCGACCAAAGACCGCAGACCGCCGCCTCTTTCGCGGAGAAACTCAATGCCGAGTTGATTTTATTGCCCGCAATCTCACCTTCTACTTTAGAAGTCGCGGCGCATACCTCTCAACCGGATTCTCAACCTTTTAATCAACTTAACGATGAATTTCCGGCGACAACTGTTGTTAATAATCCTTCTTGGACGCTTCAAGATAACTCGACGACACAAATCATCGGCACTCCGCGTGTCCAGCATCAACATCATCCGCTTGACACAGTTGCTGAAAAACCGCATAAAATCAACGCCGACTCGCAAAGCGACAATCCGCCTGCCTCCCGAATAGAAATCTTCAATCCGATTCGAGAGCAATCTTTTTTCAGTCGCCGTCGGGCGTTGATTGCCTTAATCGGTTTGGCAACTGTTGTGACGGCATTCGCCGTCATCCTATCTTTCGATAACCGTGACACACCGCTTCCGGCGTCAGTTGAAACGGCAATAAATCAACAACCAGACATCAATGCTAACTTACCGATTGAGCTTCCAACACCCGCCCCAGTTCCCGCTTCCGACACAGATGTTTTGCATGAAAATCTCAAGCTTTGGATTGATGCTAACAATAACGGCGATGTCGAAGCACAAATGAATTTTTATGCGTCGCCCGTGCCGCGTTATTATTTGCGCCGCAACGTCAGCCTCGATGCCGTGCGTGCCGAGAAGGAACTTCTCTTTCGCAATCAAAGTGCGACCAACTTTCAGGTTGGAGGCGTTCAAATCACGCTTGATAAAGCAAAGCAGAACGCGAGGATGCGCTTCTATAAGCGGTATGTAATTGAAAGCGGGCGGGCGAGTCGGCGCGGCGAAGTGTTGCAGGAACTCGGCTGGACGAAGACGCCGCAGGGCTGGAAAATTATTAGCGAACGCGACGTGCGCGTCACCGGATAAAATTTAATGAGTGCAAATAGTTTGACGCCTATGCTGCGTCAATATCACGAACTGAAAAGCGCGCATCCCGGCGCGCTGCTCTTTTTTCGTCTCGGCGATTTCTACGAACTGTTTTACGACGACGCGATTATCGGCGCGCGTGAATTAGACATCACACTCACCGCGCGCCACAAAGAAACCGCACATCCCGTGCCGATGTGCGGCGTACCGCATCATGCAGCTTCGACGTACATCGCACGCCTCGTCCGTAAAGGTTATCGCGTCGCAATTTGCGAACAGACCGAAAGCCCTGAAGCAGGAAAAAAACTCGTGCGGCGCGAAGTCGTCCGCATCATCACGCCCGGAACGGCGATTGATTCGCAACTTGTGGATTCAGGGGAAGCCGCGTATCTCGCCGCCGTCAGTTGTCAAGGTGATAAATTCGGCGTCGCCTTCCTTGATGTCACGACCGGCGAATTTCACGCCACCGAAACGCAAGGCGCAGACGCCATGCAAAAAGCCTTCGAGTACATAGACAGCTATGCGCCGCGCGAACTGCTTCACCCGACATCTATCGCCCCATTGCTCCGCGAACAATACAAATCACATACCGACCCGCCCGTTGTCGCGCGCATCAGTTCCGTTTCGGATGCCGAACGCTCTAAGCCCACGATTCCCTTAACCGGACTTGATGATTGGTTATGGGAAAGCAATCGGTGCGATGAATTATTGTGTAAACAGTTCGGCGTGCGTTCGCTCGAAGCCTTTAATTTGAACGATAAGCCCGCCGCCATTTCCGCCGCCGGAATATGCCTGCACTACGCCAGAGAGATGCAGCGTCTTGACAGCAAGCACATCGGTGGCATCAACTATTTTGAGCGACAGGGGTTTTTAGTCCTCGATAGCGTCACGGTTCGCAACCTCGAACTTCTCGAATCACAGAGCGACGCGGCGCGTTCGCGCTCTCTGCTGAAGATTATTGACCACACCAAAACCGCGATGGGCGCGCGATTATTGCGTTCGTGGCTGATGCGCCCGTCGGTCAATCGTGGCGAAATCAATGCGCGTCTGGATGCGGTCGAAGAACTTCACGCCTCAACGATGAATTGCGACGCGCTCCGTCGTCTCTTAAACGAAGTACAGGATATAGAGCGTTTGATAGGGCGCGTCAACCTCAACACCGCGACGCCGCGTGATTTCTCTTTTCTTTCACGCGCGCTGGCACAAATACCGCACATCAAGAAATTACTGAGTCAGTCGCGTGCTTCTTTGCTTCAGGTTTTGGTTGAGAATCTCGATGAACTCAGCACGGTTAAATTGCTGATTGACAGGCACTTTGCCAGCGATGGCGATTTGCCGTCTGACAATGCCATTAAAGCCGGTATCTCCGCAGAACTTGACGAACTGCGTGATTTGAGCGGAAACGTCAAAGAGGGGATTTCTGAAATGGAAGCGCGTGAGCGTTCGCGCACGGGCTTAAATAATTTGAAAATTCGCTCCAACGGCGTATTCGGTTATTACATAGAAGTTCCCCGCGCCCAAGCCGCTCGCGTGCCGGAAAATTATCAAAGACGCCAGACGCTGGCTAACGCCGAAAGATACACGACACCGGAATTACAAAGTCTTGAACAACGCACGCTCGGAGCGGATGAGCGCATCGCGGAAATCGAAGCCGAACTATTAACCGCTTTACGTCAACAGGTAAGTTTGCATTCGCACACTTTGCAAGCCACGGCGCGTGCCTTTGCGATGCTCGACGTATTAGCCGGACTTGCCGCCGCCGCCCGCCAGCATCGCTACGTCAAGCCTGTGCTTCACGAATCGGATGAAATCGAAATCAGGAACGGACGCCACGCCCTGATTGAGGCTTTCAGTTCCACGCCCTTCATTCCAAACGATTTGTACATGAACAATTCAACCGACCGTTTGCTAATAATCACGGGTCCTAACATGGGCGGCAAATCAACGATTCTCCGGCAGGTAGGTTTGATTGTGGTTCTCGCGCAAATCGGTTCGTTCGTTCCGGCGGAATACGCGAAGCTGCCAATCTTTGACCGCGTGTGGACGCGCGTCGGAGCTTCCGATGACATCTCGCGTGGTCGCTCAACCTTTATGGTTGAAATGACTGAAATGGCGGCGATTATGCACGGCGCAACACCGCGCTCACTGGTCTTACTCGACGAAATTGGGCGCGGGACAGCGACATTCGACGGTTTATCTATCGCGTGGGCGGTTGCAGAGTATTTGCACAATTCGCCGGAGAATGCCGCGAAGACCCTGTTTGCGACGCACTATCACGAATTGACGGAACTCGCCGAACAACTTCCCGGAGCGCAGAACTATCATATTAAAGTCGCCGAACGGGATGACGCGATCTTTTTCTTGTATAAGTTTGAGCGCGGCAGTGCTTCCAAATCTTACGGCGTTGAAGTGGCACGCATCGCCGGACTTCCCCAAGCCGTTATCGGACGGGCGCGCGAAGTTTTAGCGACGCTTGAAAAGTACGAGTTAAGGATACTCAAAGAAGCCGCTCAACAAGATTCGCAAAACGATTTTGTAGCCGACATACCGGAGGCGGAACACGCAACAAAAGCACTAACTCGCCGCGCTACCGGAAAGCGTCTGGCTTCGCAAGCGACACTTTTCGCGGCAACCAACGACAAGCTACTTGATGAAATTCGTGAAACCAAAGCTTCAAGTTTGAATCGTGAACAGCTTCAGGCGTTCATTGAAAGCATTCAAAGTAGAATCATTTAGGTAAGCCTCTAACATAAGATAAACCTCTTGCTCGTATCATTTAACGCGGGTGAGTTGATGCTTTAGTAAGATGTCGTCTCGCCTACCCTTCAGGTTAAACATGATAAATAGTTTGATTAACGAATTACTTCAACTGCCGCTTGAGCGGAAAATCGGGCAACTGCTTTACATAGGGCTGCCCGGTACTGTGATTGACTCGCAGACCCGCAATATTCTCGAAGCGATTCAGCCCGGCGGCGTGATTATTTTCGGGCGTAACGTCGCTTCCCCGCTTCAGCTTCGGGAACTGCTTGACGGTGTGCGCGAGACGGTCGCGTCCCAACCTTTGCTCGGAATTGATCAGGAAGGCGGATTGGTTGACCGTTTGCGCCGCATCACGACGCCCATGCCTGCCGTGCGTACCATACGAGAACACGGTGATTTGGCTGCCGCCCGCGCGCTCGGTCGAATTTCCGGCGAAATGCTCAGACTGCTCGGCTTCAACATGAACTTCGCTCCGGTCATGTCAATCATGAACGATGCCCGCGATTTACTCCAGAACGGCTTATATTCGCGCTCTTTCGGACGCTCACCCGGCGAAGTTCTCGGATATACGACCGTGTATCTACGCGGCTTGCAGGGGGCGGGCTGTCTCGGCTGTGCCAAACATTTTCCCGGAATCGGGACGGGCGAAATTGATTCGCACATCGAAGTTCCGATTATCAAACTGACGCACGATGATTTAATCGCTCAAGACTTAGCTCCCTACATTGAATTGTTTCAGCGCGAAGATGAAATTGTTAAAGCCGTGATGGTCAGTCACGGAGCGTTTCCCGATTTTGACCCCAAAGATGGAATTGTTCGGGGGAGACTGCTTCCCGCATCGCTGAATTATCAAATCGTGACCAAGCTTTTACGCGAAGAATTAACTTTTACGGGCTTAGTCGTGACAGATGATTTGGAGATGGGAGCGGTCGCCAAGCTTTATGAAATAGAAGAAGCGGCAATCGCGGCGGTGTTGGCGGGCGAGGACATGTTGTTGATTTGTGCCAGACCCGATTTGATTCGGCGCGCGTTCGCGGGCTTACTTGATGCCGTGAACAGCGGGCAAATTCCACTTGAACGCATTGATGACGCGCTCACGCATATCGCCGTTTATAAATCGGCGGTGCATCCCCCGCTTGCTTTCGATGAAACTAAGTTTCGCCTTTTGACACAAGAGATTGTTGTTCTTAATGCGAAACTTAATTATGTCTACGGAGGCAAAAGTTGACATCACGGGTTAAGGTTTTTTCAAGCTTCACGGCATTCGCGTCGCTGATTCTGTGCGTCGCTATTTTCACAGCTTCATGTGGAAGCGCGCGTGATGATTCGTTTGTCGTCGCGTTGGAATCTACGCCCGAATCCCTGCACCCATGGCGCGGCTTGGACGCTTCGGGCGAGCGTTTGCGGCAATTGATGTTCAATACCCTTGTGCGGAAAAACGAAAATTTTGATTACGTCGGTGAACTCGCTTCCGAGATTGGGATTTCAGATGACCGTCTGGCTTACACTTTCAAACTTCACGACAACGTGCATTTTCACGACGGGCGGCAACTGACCGCCGCCGATGCTAAGTACAGTCTGGAAACACTTACCGGCGCGGGAACGGAATACAAAAAAACCGCGTCCTTTTTTGAAAGCGGAACGGCGAAACCGCAAAGCTACATCGCAAATATCGAAGCACCGGACAGGCTGACTTTAATCATCCGGCTTCGCAAAACGTGGACACCTTTACTCGCCAACTTGGTCGCAATCGCTATCATTCCTGAAGGCAGCGCGGCGCAACAATCAACCAAGCCCGTCGGTTCGGGTGCGTTCAAGTTCGTTCGAGCCGATGAATCGCAGGGTATTTATGAGTTTCAAGGATTCGCGGAGTACTGGCAGGGCGCGCCGTTCATCAAGGACATGCGGGTGCGTGTGATACGCGATGCGAACACCCTACAAGCCGAATTGCGAAGCAAAAGAATTGATTTCGCGCCCGGATACTCGCCCTTATCCCCCGATGCGTATAAGGCTTTGAGCCAAACGGCGGGCATACAGGTAAGACAATTTCCCGGCGCGAACCTCGCCTACTTGGGTTTTAATGTTCAGAGTGAGGTGGTGAAAGATGCGCGCGTGCGTCAAGCTATCGGATACGCGATTGACCGCGAAACAATCGTTAATAAACTTCTGCTCGAACAAGCCCGCGTCGCGCATTCGATTCTGCCCGAACAATCATGGGCTTACGCACCCGGCACGATTTATTCATACGACCCGCAACGCGCCAAGCAGATTCTCGATGAAGCGGGTTATCCAGACCCGGACGGTGATGGAAGGCAAATGCGTTTTGCTAAACCGATTGCGTTCAAACTATCAAGCGCGAGTTCGGTCAGACAATACGCGGAGGTAATACAGAATTATTTGCGCGCCGTGGGGATTCCGGCTTCAGTCGAAACGACGGAGTTGACCACGCTCATCGCCGCGCAAAGAGCCGGTCAATATCAGATGACGACGGGGCGTTGGGTTGGCGGAAATCAAGACCCGATTTTTCTCAAAGATTTGTTCGCCACTGGCGCGGCTTTCAATCGCAATCTTTACAGTAACTCACGGGTTGACGCTTTATTGCAGGAAGCCGTATCGCTCGGCAATGGCGAACAATCAAAAGGTCTTTACACCGAAGTTCAACAAATTATCAGCCGTGACGTGCCGATGTTTCCTTTGTGGTACACGGATAACATGGCGGTTGGCAGAGATGACATAAGTGATATGAAAATTGACCCTAGCGGCGATTGGAGTTATTTCAGATTACTTAACGTCGGTTCGACGTAAGGCGGTTTGCCTTCAGCCCCGTCAGGGGCGAAATAATCATAGCCCACGGCGTCAGCCGTGGGAATCAGTCTTGTGTCGCCCCTGACGGGGCTTTGATTCAATCTCATCTTTAACCCACGGCTGACGCCGTGGGCTATGATTATTTCGCCCCTGACGGGGCTGCTTGTGTCGAACTGATGTTACTTAAAATGGAATGATAGTTTCGTTTAACTCAATCAAGCTAAATAAGCGAACTAAGGCAATTAGCGCAGTGTCATTCGCACGCGACTTAAAGTTGTTTGTAAGCTCTCTCTAGTGACTATGCCTTCACGAATCAGATGTGGCGTTTGACTGCTGATGTCTACAATCGTCGAAGCTAAAGTCGTTTCACATCTTCCGTTGTCAATGATTAAGCTCACGCCTTCGGGGAAATACGCGGCGACTTGATGTGACGTGAGGGACGACGGCTGACCCGAAAGATTGGCACTCGTCGCGGTCAATGCGCCGCCGCACGCCCGCACGAAATCGCGCACCGCTTCATCATCAGGGACACGCACGCCGATTGTTTTCGTGTTCGCCGTGAGTTCGGCGGGGACTTCATCGCGCGCCGTTTCGATAATCGTTATCGCTCCCGGAAAATATGTTTGGCTCAATAGCTCGTAAAGCGGCGTCCGGTTGAGGATAAAATCCGTCACCGAACTTTCGTCGCTGATGAGAATCAGGGTCGGCTTCCCTTCCTCTCGCCTTTTTAGTTTGTTCAAAGCGCGCAAGGCTTTTCTATTCCAAGGATTCACTCCAAGCCCGTATAAAGTGTCCGTCCGAAACGCGACGATTTCGCCTTTGGCGATAAAGTCACGCGCCAGAGCGTTCGTGTCTTCGCCGGGCAATCGAATCAGTGTCATCACAAAACGCTCCGATTTTCGTCCTCGTATCCTTAAAACGAATCGGCTTCCGTGTCGTCAACCGAAGCTGTTTGGTCGGCATTTTCAACCGCGATATAACGGCGGCTCAAGTTGAGTTCGCGCAATTTGTGTTGCAGGGATTGCCTGTGCATTCCGAGTTTTGAAGCGGCGCGCGTCACGTTGCCGTCCGCATCGTCGAGACACCGTATGATGTAACGTCGTTCAAACTCGCGGCGGTCTTCACGGAAATTGTTCGTGAACGGAACGTCAAGGGAATCGGTGTCTGTGTTAGTTGAAAATGCTTCGTCCGACTCCGCGCCCGGTGCGATGTTTAATTCCGGTGCATCACCCGTCAAGTCGTTTTGATTCGTGTTTCCGGCATGATGAGTTATGCGCGTGGGCAAATCGAAATGCGTTAGTTCTTCGTCTTCGTCGGCGAGTATCGCGGCGCGTTCGATGAGGTTACGCAGTTCGCGTATGTTGCCCGGAAAATCGTAACGCATGAGCGCGTCGAGCGCAGTCGGGGCGATGCGGCGCGGCGTGAGTCCATAGCGCGTGACGGCGCGTTGCAAAAACAGTTCGGCGAGCGTGGGAATGTCTTCGCGGCGGTCGCGCAGGGGCGGAACTTCAATCGTCACGACGCGCAAACGGTAGAACAAGTCTGCACGAAATTTACCCGTGGCGATTTCGCTTTCAAGGTCGCGGTGCGTCGCGCTGATGATGCGCGCGTCCACGTCCAATGTCTCACTGCCGCCCAAACGCTCTATGCTTTTTTCTTCTAACGCGCGCAAGAGTTTCGCCTGTACGTTGATGCTCATGTCACCGATTTCATCTAAGAACAAAGTGCCGCCGTCAGCCTGTTCAAATTTGCCGCGCCGCCGTGCCGCCGCTCCGGTGAACGCCCCCTTCTCATGTCCGAACAGTTCTGATTCGATGAGTTCGGAAGGAAGCGCGGCGCAGTTGACGGCGACGAACGCACCGGGACGAGTCTTCATGCCGCGTTCGTGAATTTCGCGCGCAACGAGTTCTTTCCCTGTTCCCGATTCACCGTAAATCAAAACGGTGGCATCGGTTTCGGCGACTTTGTTTATCATCGAACGCACACGCTCAAGTTTTTGCGATGCGCCAATGAGCGAAGATTGATTGTTTTCTTGCGTCTCGATGCGGTCGTGAAGCAAACGATTTTCACGGCGCAAATTTATTGTTTCGACGGCGTTTTTAACAATTAGACGTAGTTCGTCAATCTCGAACGGTTTGGCGAGATAATCATAAGCACCGCTTTTAATCGCCAGTGCCGCCGTTCGCTCCGACCCGTGCGCGGTGACGACGACGACGAGCGGGGCGCGTTCCAGAGCGCGCACTTCGGGAAGAAAATCCAAACCACTCTCACCCGGCATATTCACATCAAGCAACATCAAATCACACCGCGCATTCTTTAGTTGCGCGCGTGCCTCCGCGACGTTCGCGGCTTCGAGAATCGTAAAATTCAACGGCACGAGAGCGCGGCGCATCCCGTAGCGCACGGCTTCCTCGTCGTCAACAATCAACAATTTAATCTGCTTTTCCATTATTGAGTTATGTCCGATGAAGATATATGTTCACAGTTCATCTACGGATAAATGCAAATGATTCATAAATTAACAGCTTTGCGAATGAAATCTTTCTTTCACAAAGAAACTAGATTGCACAAAAAGTCTGACATTTAACGGTTTAGTCTTTGCGAAGGTCTTGGAAGTTCACCCCAATGCACAATGTCGTGACCCTCACCCCATGCGTCAGTAATCGTAAGAGTCATAATCCAATCTTCACTTGTGAACTCTTTCCACATGAATCCGTCCATGTAAAAAACGAGAGAGCCTTGTATTCGGCGACCATGCTCTGCGACTTTGGATGAGTCGAGGTAGTTCACAAGGTTAGCTTTCCGTTTTTCTTCCTCTTTAGCTAACATTTCGGGCGGTAAATATCCGTCAACTTCAAACGGCTCTTCAGGGTATTTGGCGGTGAAGGTCTTGTCTACACACTTAATAGTGAAGCTGAAATTATGAAGCGTTGTCGGAATTGGATTCTCATTAACAAACCCGACCTTCATCACCACAAGAGTTCCGGTGGGTACAGGCAGAAGTATTAGGCTCACTTTACGAGACTCCTCCTGTTTAATGTTCTTATCTTCAACTTCGGGCTTCGTCCAGTCATACGCCATGAAGTCTTGAAAGAAGCCAGTCAATTTAGGTCGGCTCTTTTTTGCCTTGTCATCTATTTGCTTTGTCCCTTCTTGCTCAATCGCTTTGCGTACAAGACTTAGCTTCTCACTTTCTAGCCTCGCAACTGTTCTTTCGTGAAAGCGTCCTAAAAAATAAATTGCCGTTAGTTGAACGGTAACAACTAGACTCAGCACAATGCTTAACCAAATAAGTGGAGAAAATAGAGGATAAAGCCAAAACACAATCGAACCAATAGCTATGCCTGTAAAAGCCAAGACAAAACCGACGAGTTTTTTGCTGGCATTCATCCAACGATATATCCTCGTTGGTGTGAACTCCTGCCATGCAAACTTCCAATATTTTAGTTGAGACCTAAATAACTCATCTGAAGCGGTATTATCCACGACAGAGTTCAAATCGTCCGATGAGGTCTCAAGTGGCATCTTTTGGAGAGACATAGTTCAAGTTTATTACGACTTTATTTGCAACGATTCAAATCTTACGACTACCTTATCAGACTCACGGTAGGTTATTTGTTGTCATTCTAATCTCAAATCTCGCGCCGTGCTGCGGCGGTTCTCTTGTTTCGACGCTGATTGTACCGCCGATTTCTTCGATGCGTTTTTTGACGATTGCCAAGCCGAGTCCCGTTCCCTGTTGTTTGGTGGTGAAGAACGGTTGCCAGATGCGTTCGCGGTCGTGGGCGGCGATGCCTTCGCCTTCATCGGTCACGCTTAAATGCAATGCGTCGCCATTTTGTGTCGCGGCGACGGTGACGCGCCCGTGCGCGTGTGAAGCTTGAATCGCGTTGAGGATAAGGTTTGAGAGCGCGTCGCGCACGGCGGAAGCGGTGCGTCCGTCGAGTTTGGTGTTGGTGTCGGAGTTGAAGGTGAGATGAACGGTGTGGCGTTCGGCTTCGTGTTGAAACAGGCGAAGGATTCCCGATACCAGTTCATTCAAGTCGGATGCGGCTTCGGTGTGGGCGACGTGGCGCGTCCAATCGAGCATTTGCGTGACGCTGCGGTTGAGGCGATTGGTTTCACCGATGATTAGTTTCAGGTCGCGCTCATAAACAACGGGTAAGGTTTCGTCTTCGCTCATCACTTGGGCAATAATTTTAATCGAAGACAAAGGGTTTTTGATTTCGTGGGCGACGGTCGCGGTCATGCGTCCGAGTTCTGCGAGACGTTCGCCGTGCGCGAGACGGCGTTCGAGTTGGACATTTTCTTCAACCAGACGACATTCTTCAATCGCCAGTGAGACTTGCGCGGCGAGTACCGCGAGCGTGCAGCGCGTATCGGCATCGAGGCTTTGCGGGTGCGCGGCGACGAGCATTGTGCCGAGCGGTTTATCGTCGTGGCTCAAAGGATATGCGATGTCGTAGCCCAGACGTTTCAATGCCTCATCAATGGAGTTGATTGTGAGTTGTTCGGCGTCGCCCGTGTTGACGATAAACGGTGTGTCGCCCATTTGGTTGAAATCAACACTTCCGCCGACAAGGAATTTCAAGGCTTTCAAATTCAGCGCGGCGACGGTACGTTGTTCGACGAAGTGAAGCAGTTCGGGCAGTTGTTTGTATTGCCACGCACGCGCGCTCAAGCGGTTGATGACTTCACGATAGAGTTCGGTTTCGCGTCCGAATAGTTGTTGAAATTTACGGTCGAGCCAGTGGCGCAAAGGGGCTGCCGCGACCGCCAAGAGCAAGGTCAACAGGGTGACGACAACGCCGGGTCGCAAATCGTAACGCGCGGTTAACCACGCGCCGACGACTTGCACGCCGTACAGGTAAGCGACCAACACAACGACCGCGAAGGTCGCCGTCACCAAACTTTTTTCGATGATGAGTTCGAGGTAACGGTAGCGATAGATGTAATAAGCCAGCAGTGCGGTCGGAAGTAGTGAACCGAGATTGGCGAGAACTTGTAAGTATGCACCGAGTGCGGAGAGGCGCGTGATGTTTAGACCGTGTACGACGAAGACGATTGCCGCGACGATAAGAAACGTCGCCGCCAGCACGTTCATCATGCGGCGTTCGGTCTGGTTTTTGGTAATACGCGCGATCAAAACATCCGTCGCCGCGACGATAAACAGAACGTAAGTCGCCCACAGCGCGAACGCTTGAACGAAATCTATTTGCCACGCGAACACATTAACGACGCGCAACTTCTCGAACATCGGGGCGTAGTCGCCACGCCAAATCCCCTGAACCGCAAACGGGAGAAATAGAAGCGTTGAGTATGAAAGCACGGCGCGCGTTTTTTCAAAGAACGTCAAAGCGCGCCCGCGAACCTGCGCCCACAAAATCAGGTGGACGTGTAAGAGTAAAGAATAGGCGACGGTGATTACGGCGACGAGCAGCGTATCGGTAAGGCGTAACGTCAGGCTTTGATTGCCGACGGAGAAGCCGAACAAGGTGTAAAGCGTGGTGATTAAATTGCACCCGTGCCAGATGCCGATGACGAGCGCGAGCGCGCACAAGAGACGTTCGACATCAAGACGCAGGTTTTGAACTGTACCTAATACGTCTTTGCCCGACACACTTTCGCCCGACGCGGTGCGCTGTTGTTGCCACAATGCACCGCTCACCCAGAGGTGCATCCACGCGCCGAGACTGTAACCGATGAGGGCAAGGACTTCGAGAAAGGTCATCGTCTTGAATGTCGCCTAAAACTTGCGAACAGTGCGCGGAAGCAAGTAGCCCGGCGATTTACCACCGGGCTACTTTGATTTACCGCTGATATGAAATAACAAATCAATCGCACGTGTCGAACGATTTCACATTACTAACTGATGTTACGCAGGGCTGGAGCGCAAGCGTCCCCGCTTGCCATGAGCGCGGCAGCGCGAACATTAACGCAACTACTCAAGGTTTCAAAAGGTAAGCTCACGACGCCGCCTGTCGGCGACGTTGGCAAGCGAGGACGCTTGCGCTCCAGTCATTTTTCGTTTTGCGTAACATCAGTTACTAATTTTCGCTGCCCGTCGAAGCCGATGACGCGGCGGAATCAACCGCACTGCCGCGCGGAAAGATTGTGATTTCAATTCGACGATTGCGCGCCCGCGTTGCGAGTGTGGTATTGGCGGCGACGGGGTTGCTTGTCCCCATGCCGTTCGCCTGAATACGCGCGTTTTCAATTCCGCTTTGCGACATGCGAAACGCGACCGCGCGGGCGCGTTCATCCGTCAGTTGTTGTAAGGCATCGGCTTCACCACGATTGTCAGCAAAGGCTTCGACGATAATTCCGAGGTTGGGATTGGCGGCGAGAAGTGCGGCGAGCGGGTCGAGATTTGAGGTGACGGAAGTGTTGAGTTGCGCGGTTCGCACGCCGGTAAAAATCGTGTCGGGCAGCACGACGGTCATTCCGCGCGGGGTGTCGCGCACCGTTCCGTAACGGCTAAGTGAAGCGCGCAGGGTTTCCATCGCGGCGCGTTGTTCCTGTTGGCGACGCGCTTCGGCGAGGCGTGTTTGTTCGGCTTGGCGTTCGCCTTCGATGCGCGCCAGCGTAAGGCGTGATTCTTCGGCGTTCGTTCTTATCGTCTGGATTTCTTCACGCAGACGCGCGACTTCGGAGCGTTGTTCGCGGAGTTGTTCGTTGGCATTCGCCAAGTCGCGCTCGGTCAATTCGCGGTCACGTCGCGCAAGCGCGAGTTGGGCTTTGAGTTGTTCGAGTTCGGTCGTGGCGTTGGCGGCGGTGCGTTCGGCGGCGCGGACTTCCGAATCGCGGCGCGTCGTTTCTTCGAGCCGTTCACGCGATGCGCGGCGTGCGACGGCGAGTTCTTCGGCGCGCACGCTAAGGCTGGTCGCGTTGCGGGCGAGAGCGTCAATTTCCGATTCCGGTTGTTTCAAACGCCACGCATTTTCGGCGTTCTCCAAATCGGTTTCCGCCTGTCGCAGTTCTTCCCTCGCGTCGCGCCCCGCTCCGGCGAAGCGCGCGAGATTGAGTGCCTGACGCGCGCCGAGAAGTGAGACCGGAGTTTTCGCGTAGTCGGCATCGGCGACTTCGGGGACGCGCGCCGTTTCGTAGTAATCGCTTGAGTTGCCGATATACCTTACGTCAACCGTCGCAATGCCCGCGTTGCCGGGATTAACGGGCGGCAAGTTTTCCAGCACGACCGCGCGACTCGGAGCGCGCACGAGAAAGTGCGGCTCGGCGGTGACGATAAGGGCGAAGGTTTGCAAGGGCGTCGTGACATCAATTTTGGTATTGAAGATGAAGCTGCCCGAACGCTTGATTTCGCCTAAATTATCAATCCGCCCTTCGGGGGAAATCGCCCACAAAATATATGTCGTAAAAACTTCACCGACTTCGCTGGCGCGCGGCAAACCGTCTATGTTCATTTCGACGCGCGTGTTGCGTCGCCCTGTGCGTTTGACTTTCGCTTCGCCTTTGAGACGCGGCAGGCGCGTCGTACCGCGAAAGCGCACGTTGATGGTTTCATCAAGCGGATAAGTGACGGCGACGGTTTGGCGTCCGGTATCGGATTGGCGCGCTCTTTCGGCTTGCTGGATGGACGCGGCGATTGTGGCGACGCTCATGCTTGCCGTCAAACACACGCCGAGCATGACTCGCCACACGGTTTTATGTTTTGCAAACTTCATAATTATCAATCCTTTGATTGCGGGTAAATGATTGCGGGTAAAATGACGAACTCCCGAACTTGGAAGCATTATCGCCCGTTTAGAGTTGCGCGAAGCGAATCCACATACGAATTTTACGGCAAACACAATCAACCACAAATCACGTTTGACGGCGCGCGTCACTCTTGATGTTCGCGGCGATAACGCGCGATTCGCATTGAGAGAATTGCCAGCGCGAACATCAGCAAGATGTGTATAAACCCGCCGCTTCCGCGCACGATGCTGACGAGCCACGCGGTGAGCAAAATTCCGATGATAATGTCGAACACATTGACGTTAATTTTCATCGTTCTAATTTGAGGCTTAAAGCGGCAGTTGATAAGCCCGCAGATTGACGCGCGACGCATCGTTGCCAACGATGTAAGCCTTCCGCACATCGCTTCCCGAAGGGCTTCCCGAAGGACTTCCCGAAGGTGAAGCGACGATGAATTGTCGCGGTGCGTTCTTACCGTTGATTATCGTCGCGCGGTTCTTCTTCATTGTGGCGGCATTATTTACCGCTTCAATTCCGCGCCACACGATTTCGCCGTCGCGCCCGGACAAGGCGACGGCGAAATCGTCTTTGCCGGGAATCAGAACGTCTTGAATGCCGTCGCCGTTCGCGTCGGCAAGCGCGACGCCCGCCGCGTCTCTCGCTTCATCGGATGACCACTTGATTTTTCCGTTTGTTAAATTGACGGCGACAACTCGATTGCGATTGGTGACGAACACGGCTTCGCGCACCCCGTCATTCTCGAAATCCGTGACCGTGATTTCACCTTGCGGCGCGTCCGCTTCCATTGCCACGCGCCACAAGGGTTCGAGCGTCACGCCGTCAAGCGCAACCAAAGCAACCAAGCCGCCTTCGACACCGACAAGCATCAGTTGCCTCTCCGTCTCTTTATTACGGGCGTCGTTCATAACAAAGTGCGGCGAAGTCGTAAGTTTGGCGTCAAGTTTAATACTGCGTTCAATGTCGCCCTGCGCGTTGATGATGATTAAGCTGCCGTCTTCCAAGGCGAGGATGACGCGATTGCCCGCCGTGTCATCTTTCATAACTTCGATTGCGCCGATGCTTGTCGCGGGTAACGCGGTGCTGCCGATGATGCGCCCGTCGGTGGCATCAAGCATTTTGAAAGTCGCGGGTTGCGCGGTGGCAATCAGCACTTCCGGCTTTCCGTCGCGGCTGATGTCAACGCTCGTTCCGGCGATTACTCTACCCGGCACAACGGCGCGCCATAGTTCTCTGCCCGTCGCACCTTCCAACAGACGCACGCCTTCATCAAACGCGACTACGACATTGGCTTTCGCCGCGTCGCCCTTGACGACAAACGGCGGCAGTCGGCTGACGCGCTCGCGGTCAATCGTTTCGCCGCGCAACGCACGCGGTTTATAACGTGTCGTCCACAGGGGAATACCGCTTACGCCGTCAATCGCAAACACCGTTCCGTCGGCATTCGCGCCGACGACATCGAGACTCGCACCGGAGCGTAACGCGGCGACGACGGGACGCAAGACTTCGCCGGTCGCGGTGCGCCAACCGGAGTTCGCGGAACTTATCGTCGTCGGGTTGAGACTTTCAGTCGGTTTAGTCGTCGCGGTCGGCGTTTCGGCGTTCTTCATCGTCGTTGCTCCGGTGGCGACGCCGTTGGTCAGTGTCACGAGGTTGCGTCCCGAATACTCGCCGGTTTCTCCGGCTGCCGGAGCGACGCGCCAGAAGTATTCACCGGAAGTTAAATCCGTGACGCGGTATTCCGAACCGACGACCGCACGGTCTAAAATGATGTCGTCAAACTTCTCATCGCGCGCCACTTGCAAGCGGTAACGATTCACACCGCCGCGCGCACTCCAACGCAAAACGATTGACGATGCCGCATTCTGATTTTGCGCCTCCGGTGCAACCTCTCCGGCGGTTTGCGCTCTCACGTTGGCGGCGATACAGATGAGCGCGACGGCAATCAAACAGCGGACTCGATAAAGGTTATTTGTCATAGATTTAATTTCGGATTCAATCAAGCAGCAAGTTTAAGATGCGGAAGATAATACATTTGTCGAATTACGATTTTACTCATCACGCGGGATTTGTGTCTGTAATTTGCTTCACGGCAAAGGCTGGCTCTGCCTTGACGGATTCCCGCAATGGTCAGTATATTTTTTCGCTGTCACACGCGCCACACTTTTTTCCATTCTAAATAAAGCTTCCGTCCCACTTAATGCGACTCTCACGATGCAAGATTTCCGGCGACTGTTAAGGTATCTCAAACCGCACTGGTTGAAGTTTGCCTTAGCGACGCTGGCGATGCTTGTCGGCGGCTTGTTGCAAAGTTTGACGATGTTGCTTATCGCTCCGATTGTCAATCGCGCTTTGAACATGAGCGGCGGTACGTCATCGTCATCGTCAAGTGTGTCGGGCTTTATTGATTTCGAGAAATACATTCCGACCGACACGCTCGCGGCGTGGCGGACAATTTCGATTCTATTGCTGGTTTTCACCGTTGCCAAAGGCATCGCGGAATATCTGTCAACTTATCTGATGGCGAACGTCGGGCAATCCGCCGTCATAGATTTGCGCTCGGATTTATACCGTCACCTGCTTCGCCAATCCGCCGATTTTTACGAACGTCACCGCACGAACTACCTTGTCTCACGTCTCGTCACTTCCGCCGCCGCGATTGAGAACGCCATCACCGGAACACTGCGCGACATCTTGCGCGAAGGTTGGCAGTTCATCGCTTTAATCACGACCGCGTTTTTTCTGTCTTGGCGTTTGACCTTGAGCATCTTCGTTATCGCTCCCGTCGTCGCCCTTATCACCGCGCGCTTCGGGCGGGCGATGCGCCGTTTAGCATCCGAGACGCAGACGGGCAGCCAGCGTTTGACCGACACCGCGCAAGAAGCTTTATCGAATCACACGATTGTCAAAGCGTACAGTGCCGAAGAGCGCGAGCATTCGCGTTTCCAAAAAGTCGCGGACACGATTTTTCGCGCCAACCTTCGCACCGCGAAACTCTCCGGCATCTCTCCGCCGACGATTGAAATTATAGGCGTCATCGCCGTCATCGCGCTTCTCTATTTGGGTCAACGCGAAATCGCGCTCAACCGGATTGATGCCGGACAATTTTTAACTTTTGTCGCCGTCATCTTCGCGGCTTACGACCCGATGCGGAAACTCTCACGGCTTCATAACGCGATGGAACAGGCACTCGCCGCCGCGCGCCACGTCTGGGAAGTGATGGATGAAAACCGCGAACTCCCTGAAAAACCCGATGCCCACGCCCTCACTAATCTGCGCGACGGCATCGAACTGCGCGATGTGTCTTTCAGATATGCGAGCGACGAAGACGAAACGCGCCCGATCTTAAAGCACGTCAACCTTTCGATTCCGGCTCATTCAATCGTCGCCCTCGTCGGTGAATCGGGCAGCGGCAAATCAACTTTGACGAAACTCATACCGCGCTTTCACGACCCGTCATCCGGTGCGGTGTTGTGGGACGGCGTTGATTTGCGCGACGCACAACTCCGAACGCTTCGCCGTAACATTGCGGTCGTGACACAGGAAACCACGCTCTTTAACGAAAGCGTCCGGTACAACATCACATACAGCCGCCCGGCGGCGACCCTTTCGGAAGTCGAACATGCCGCCCGCGTCGCCCTCGCACATGAGTTCATTACCGAACTCCCGAACGGTTACGACACGATTGTCGGTGAACGCGGCGTGTTTCTTTCCGGCGGTCAACGTCAAAGATTGGCAATCGCCCGCGCGGTGCTTGCCGATGCTCCGGTGTTGATTTTAGACGAAGCGACTTCCGCCCTCGATACGCAATCCGAACGATTCGTGCAACAGGCTTTGACGAACTTGATGCGCGACCGCACGACCATCGTTATCGCGCATCGCCTTTCAACCGTGCGCCAAGCGGATTGCATCGTCGTCATGCAACGCGGCGGCATCATCGAGAGCGGCACGCACGCCGAACTCATCGCCCGTCGCGGCGCGTATAAACATCTTTACGATTTACAGTTTGCCGATGAGGAGGAATTAGTAGGCAGTAGGCAGTAGGCGGTAGGCAGTTAAGAACTTTTATTGCTGCCTACCGCCTACTGCCTACTGCCTACTGTTCGACAATGATTAAATCAATGACAGGTTTCGGGCGCGGGACAATCGCACAAGACAACTTTAGCGTCGCGGTTGATTTGAAGACGGTCAACAATCGTTTTCTCGATGTTCATTTGCGATTACCTTCCGAACTATCGAACCATGAACCCGCGATTCGCAATCGCATCAACGCGCGTCTGACACGCGGGCGCGTTGATGTCACGCTCACGATTGAACGCACGGGCGAAGTCGTTTATGAACTCAATCGCCCGCTTATCGGCGGCTACATTTCCGCCCTGCGTGCGATGCAACAGGAGTTTCAATTAAGCGGCGTCCCCGACATCAATACGATGGCGCGCTTGCCCGGCATCATGCAACCGTCACGCAATGAAGGCGATGAAGTCAATGCACAAATCGGCGCGGGCATCATTCAGGCGATTGACGCCGCGCTTGATGAACTCGATGAGATGCGCGCCCATGAAGGGGCGGCTCTGGCAACCGCGATGCTATCGCACGTCGCCGCGATTGAGAAACAACTGCCCGTCATCGAAAGCATCGCGGGCAAACAGATTGATGTGCTTCGCGCGCGCCTTCATAAGAAAATCGAAGACATGCTTTCACGTTCGGCACTCGATGTCGCGTCGCTTGACGCGGGACGACTCGCGCAAGAAGTCGCATATCTTGCCGACCGCAGCGACATCACCGAGGAAATCGAACGCCTTCGCAGTCATCTCTCACAGTTTCAATTGACACTGAACAGCGACGGCGAAAAAGGCAAACGGCTCGATTTCTTACTGCAAGAATTTAATCGTGAAGCCAACACCATTCTTTCCAAATCAACGGATGTCGAATGCAAAGAAGCGGCACTCGCCATCAAAGCCGACATCGAAAAGATTCGTGAACAGGTTCAGAATGTCGAGTGAAACGATTGGCATCAATCAAGGTGCGAACGAACATGCGGATGACCCGGCGAATGATTCCGGTGCGGGGATTTTAATCGTCGTCAGTTCGCCTTCGGGCGGCGGCAAAGGCACGCTGATAAAGCGCGTGCTTCGCACCGTTGATGACTTGAGTTACTCGGTATCATGGACAACGAGAGAGCCGCGCGCAGGTGAAATCAACGGGCGCGAATATCATTTCACGACGCCCGATGAGTTCGAGCGAATGCGCGCGGGCGGCGAGTTTTTAGAATCGGCAAGTGTCCATAATCATCTCTACGGCACGGCATGGAGCGGGCTTGAGGCGACGAAGGAAGGGCGCGATATAATTTTGGAAATTGACGTGCAGGGTGCTGCCAGCGTGCGCGCACGCATCCCCGACGCGGTATCAATTTTCATCTTACCGCCGTCGTTCGACACGCTCCGCGAACGCCTGACCGCGCGGGCTTCCGAGACGCCGGATAATCTCGCCTTACGCTTAAAGAACGCCCGCGCCGAAGTCGAGCATTATCGTGATTTTCAGTATGTGATCCTCAATGATGAAGTCGAACGCGCCGCCGGAAAACTCGCTGGCATTATCACGGCGGAACGCGCCCGCGCCTCGCGTAACGCGCACGTCGCCCGTCGCGTCCTCACGACATTTGGCGCAGACAATAGTAAGGTGTAAGGCAACAAGATTTAAGCCTGTAACTTATACCTACCAAGCTTTAACTTAATCCGTAACAAAAACCCGTTGAAACGATTGAAGGAGAAATACTTAATGGCGAAGAAAGCAGAACCGATTAAACCGGAAGAGACGATTGAAGCGACTGAAGAAATCCAAACCGAACTGATTGATTCAAAGTACCGCATGATTATCATTGCCGCGCAACGCAGCAAACAACTTCAACGCGGCGCGCGCCCGCGCGTTGACGAAGAAGCCCAAAAGCACAAGAACACACGCATTGCCATCATGGAAGTTCAACAGGGCAAAGTCGGCTTCGAGATTCTCAAGAAAGCTTCTTAGAGTTGGTTGCAAAATTAAACAGACTGCTCGTTATTGCTTGCTCGAAGTTGAATTTTGCAACCAACTCTTAGTTTTCAAACAAACATACTGGCGAGTTATGGTTGGCGACATTGCCGGGGACTTCGTTTCCTTCAATGTTTCCATTCACCATAACTCGCCATTTTGCGTATTCGCTTGCCGCCGCACGCGCTTCGCATTCCGCCGGAATCGCAAGGTAAGCCATCATCCGCGTCGCCGCGTCACACCTTTTTTCCCGCCACAACGTCCTCAAATAATCACCGACATAACGCCACACGAACCCCGCGAAACCATCCCGCTCAAACTGCAAAACGTGCATCATTTCATGCACCAACAATTCTTCGGATACGACATACTCACTTTGCATCGCGCCCCCGATACTACTTTCAACACGCGCTTCAACCTGCGACGGTGCAAGCAAAATGTATCGCCCGACGGTGATACCCGCAATCCGCAATCTTCCCGTCACAAACCTCGCCAGCGCATTCCTGCGGACACGCACAACAGGCAATCGCAACGTCGCATCATTCGTGAAGTGACGGAAGAATTCTTGAAGATGATGTTCGGTATGCGCGGCGAGAAACATAAGTGCAGGAGCCAGAAGTCAGGAGTCAGAAGCCAGAATGAAGACAAGGAGACAGTTCAATGTTCAAGGTTTTAAGTTCAACGCTCAATGCCTGACTTTGAACATTGAACGCGCGCTTTATTCTGGCTTCTGACTTCTGGCTACTGGCTCCTGCTTTTCACATTCCCTTGTATTCGGGTCCGCCGCCGCCTTCGGGTGTGACCCAGTTGATGATTTGATAAGGGTCCATAATGTCGCAGGTTTTACAGTGAACGCAGTTGGTGGCGTTGATTTTCAGTTCGCGTCTGCCCGTGAGCGGGTCGTCCGCCATTTCATAAACGGCGGCGGGACAGAAGCGTTGACACGGGTTGCCGTATTCTTCGGCGCATCGCGTCGCGCAGATGTTGGTGTCTAAAACGTGAAGGTGTGAGGGCTGGTCTTCATCGTGACTGACGGCGGCGTGATACACGTCAGTGAGTTTGTTGAACGTCAACTTATTATCGAACTTGAGCGCGCCGTAGCGTTGCGCCGGGTCGCCGCTCGTATAGCCGTAGTCTTTTAATTGACGAAGCGCGACGTGTCCGGGTTCGGTCGTCGTGCGGTCGAACAGTCCCCATGAACGCCCGCCAGTAATCGTTTGAAGTCCGGCATTGACCATACCCATCCAACGTCCCTGACTGAATCCGGCGTGAAAGTTTCTGACTTCCATCAGTTCGGGGAAAATCCAACTGTTCTTAACATGCGTTTCGTATTTTGAAAGTTGGCGTGATGAATAATCCCTTGCGAACAGCGCATCGAAAATCGTTTCGGCGGCGAGCATACCGCTTTTAATCGCGGTGTGGATTCCCTTTAAGCGTTGCGAATTGAGAAAGCCCGCGCAATCTCCGGCGAGCAACACACCGTCATGGAAAAGTTGCGGCATCGCGTGGAAACCGCCGGATGCGATGGTCTTCGCTCCATAGCGAATCATCTTGCCGCCGTCAAGAATGCTTTTGATGAACGGGTGCGTTTTATAAAGTTGAAATTCGGCGTGCGGGTCAATCAAAGGGTCACGATAATCAAGCCCTGTGACGTAGCCGATGGAGACGACGTTGTTCTGCATTCCGTATATCCAACCGCCGCCGTAAGTTTTGGTGTCGGACGGAAAGCCGAGTGTGTGCGTCACACGTCCGGCGCGAAAACGTCCTTTGGGAAGTTCCCAAATCTCTTTCACGCCGAGACTATAAACCTGCGGCTCACTTCCACCGTTGAGGTTGACGCGCTGTGATAATTCTTTTGTCAGAGAACCACGCGAACCTTCGCCCAGCACCGTGACTTTCGCCATAAGGTCAACGCCCGGCTCGTAATTCGCCTTGCGTTTGCCGTGATGGTCAATCCCCTTGTCTCCGGTTCGCACGCCCGTCACGCAATCGTTTTCATCATAAAGCAGGTGCGCTCCGGGAAACTCCGGGAAGATGTTGACGCCCGCCGCTTCGCACTTCTCGCCAAGCCACGCGACAAGGCGATTAAGCGAGACGATGAGGTAATCGTGATTTTTAAGCGGCGGCGGCGTGATGGGTGCTTTGATATGGCTGTTCTTCGTTAGATACACGAACTCATCTTCGACGACGGGAGTGTCAATCGGCGCGCCCTGTGCGGCAAAGTCGGGCATCAACTCTTGAAGGGCGCGCGGATCCATCACCGCTCCAGATAAAATGTGCGACCCCACGCTTGAACCTTTCTCAATCACCGCGATTTCGATTTCACCGAGAGATTTGCCCTGTCGGGTTCCCGCCGTAATCCCTTCGTTGTGTTCGCGCACGAGACGCGCGAGATGAAATGCGCCGCTCAAATTCGCCGGACCCGCACCGACGAACACCACATCCATTTCTAAACTGTCGCGTTCCATTGAAAGCTTCCCCCTTCTGTCTTGCGTTAAACCCGCTTTAGTATCAAACACGCTCGAAAGCACAATCTTCGATAACAAAGCGGTGTTTGAAATTACATGGAAAAATGAATGACCATTCATTTTTCCGGCAGTATAACAGAACCCGCGCGGGCTTGAACAAACGAAGGGCGCAATCGGTTTTTAGTCCGGTTGCGCCCTAATCGTCTCAGCTGAAACGCAGAAACCCTACTTAGTTGTTTCTGTTGGTAGTCCCCATGTTGCCATTCATGTTGCCATTCATGTTGCCGTTCATACGATTCATGTTGCCATTCATCATATTACCGTTCATGTTGCCGTTCATCATGTTACCGTTCATGTTACCGTTCATCATGTTGCCGTTCATGTTGCCGTTCATGTTGCCGTTCATGGCGTTCATGTTGCCGTTCATCATGTTGCCGTTCATGCCGTTCATGTTGCCGTTCATGCTGCCACCACTCATGTTCATGTTGTTAGAATTCATCATGTTCATGTTGTTAGCATTCATCATGTTCGCGTTATTGGCGTTCATGTTGTTCGTGTTCTGCGCTGTGTCACAAGCCGCACCGACTGAAGCTACGGCTGCAAGTGCGAGAATCGCAAAGGTACGTCGCATCGAATATCCTCCTGTACCCACTTATCATTGGGGTCAGATTGTTGGGGAGCAGTTTCGCGCGGGCTTCGTCAGACCCGTTCAGAATTCGAGTACAGACCGCGTAAGCTCAAAGTTAAAATCAACAGCCGTCGCCGTATAAGTTTCAAAACAGAATGACGAAGCATCATCTGCCGTGAAGCACTTTTACATTAACGTGCCGTGTCGCCGTTAATTGTCAAATAAATACCTTTGACAATCAAGTCTCGACGGGCTAATTGCCGAAACAATTTTGCCTATCTGCACCCACGCCTCTTGTCGAAAATTCAGAAACTCGAATTGAGGTGCGCGTCGAAACAGGATGAAGTAACACGATAATTCATGCCGGGTCAAGATGAGAAAGACCAAACGGCAGGGCTAACGCATCTTAAATTGTAGAACTTTAAGTAGATAGTCTTGATTCA
>JANDLT010000081.1 GCA_024330265.1 Pyrinomonadaceae bacterium MAG19_C2-C3
TCATGCTTAAACGACTCAGACCATGCCAAACTTAATTTCCAAACACCCTCTAAGATCAGGGCATGGTATCGCTGCCGTTCAGCCAACTTCGTCCGTTTATCTTTATACCGCCGACACGCTTCTATGTAATCTTCTTCAGCCAGCACATTGCAACTCCAATATCATAATTTCTCGGCAACTACCATTCTACTCTGGTCGCTAATCCACTTCTTGGTGTGGCTTCCATATAGTTTATGTTCTGCCGCGTAAGCCGTTGATTTTGTTTTGGAACTCCTCGACGTTTCTTTGCTTGATAACCAACGTCGGCACATAGATACGCTTGCTCGAAGGAATCTGCGGTTTCTCTTTGTTCAGAACCTGCGACATCAACTTAATCGCTTGATAACCGAACTCGTAAGGTTGCTGTACCACAGTCGCGTAAATCGCCCCGGATTTAACGCCCGCGAGTGTTTCATCTTCTTCATCGAAGGCGATGATTTTGACTTGACCAATTTTGCCCGCGTCTTTCACGGCATTCAAAATCGCCGGACCGTTATAGCTCCACAAGCCGACAAGGGCTTTGACTTCCGGGTGTTTGACAAGCGTATCGGCGACATTGGATTTCGCGCGCACGCGGTCTGTATCGTCTGTTCGCACGTCAATGATTTCGATGTTCGTGCCTGCTAAGACATCCCTGATTCCTTGCGTCCGGTCTTGCGCGTTGCGGGCGTCGGTCTTGCCGACGAACAACATAATCTTTCCGCCTTGCGGCAAGGCTTCTTGAATTAAGTATCCGGCTTGTTTTCCGGCGGCGACGTTATCCGTGCCGACATAAGCGGTGCGCTGGCTGTCGGGAGCGTCGCTGTCTTGCGTAAAGATGAGTGCTTGTTTGGCGGCTGCGTTAAGCATCTCGGTTTGGTTTGCCGGGTCAACCGGACTGATGGCAATGCCGTCAACGCCTTTGGCGAGCAAGTTGTCAACGATGCCTTTTTGTTCGGTGGCAGTTCCGTCCGAAGGGATTTGAAATTCGACCGTGACGTTGTCGAGTTCTTCGTCCGCCTTCTCCGTTCCCTTGCGGGCAATCGTCCAGAAGTCGGAAGCGTTGTTGGTGACGAAAGCGAGACGCTTCGGTTGCGGTGCTTGTTTAGCGGTATCGTTCTTCTGCCCGCACGCTGCGACGAACACAAGGCATAGACAGAATACACCGATGCGAATGTTGAGTTTCATGGCTTCTCCTATTCGATTTAATTTTTCATGCGAGTTTTCTTTTGCGAATTGAGACTTTTACAAATCAAGAATGGAACCGCGTCGCAGTTCTGCGAAAACAAACGTCCGCGATGGGAGACAGTAATATACAGTGTTGATGCTTAAAGCAAGCTTGGTGCATGATGGCGATTGCGCTTAACCCATCTTCATCAATTCAACACGAAAAGTTCAACACAGAAAGACTCGAACAATTATGCACACCATACACAAAGCCGCCCGCGCCGTCGTCGTTATCTTACTTTTATGCCACGTTGTTTTTGCCGCACCTTCCGGCAAGTGGAGCGAGCGACAAGCCAACGAGTGGTACAGGCAACAACCTTTTCTCGTCGGCAGCAACTACAATCCGGCGACGGCGATTAACGAACTTGAGATGTGGCAAGCGGATACCTTCGACCCGAAGCGCATTGATTTGGAGTTGGGTTGGGCGGAAAACATAGGGATGAACACGATGCGCGTTTATCTTCACGACCTTCCCTTTAAGCAAGACCCGGAAGGCTTTAAGAATCGCATCAATACGTTTCTCGACCTTTGCGCGAAGCACAACATCAAGCCGATGTTGGTGTTGTTCGATTCGTGTTGGGACCCGTTTCCCGTTTCCGGCAAACAGCGCGAACCGCGTCCCGGCGTACACAATTCCGGCTGGATGCAATCGCCCGGCAAAGTCGCGCTTGAAACTCCTGCCGAGTATCCGCGCCTTGAAGCATATGTGCGCGGCATCGTCGGGGCGTTTGCCGCCGATAAAAGAATTTTGGCGTGGGACATCTGGAACGAACCGGACAACATGAACGACCCGGCGTACATCAGTTTAGAGCCGAAGAACAAAGTCGAACTCGTGCTTGCCTTGCTGCCGCAAGCCTTCCAGTGGGCGCGTGAAGCGGGAGCGACGCAGCCTTTAACGAGCGCGCCGTGGAAGGGCGGCGACTGGTCGAACCCGCGCGAACTGACCGCGATGGAAATCACGCAACTCAATCTTTCTGACATCATCTCGTTTCACAATTACGAAGCACCGGAAAGTTTCGAGCGGCGCATCAAGCAGCTTCAAGTGTACAACCGCCCGATTCTTTGCACCGAATACATGGCGCGCGGCAACGGAAGCACGTTCGAGGGCAGCTTGCCTATTGCCAAGCGTTACAACGTCGCGGCGATAAACTGGGGATTCGTGCAAGGCAAGACACAAACGCATCTGCCGTGGGATTCGTGGCGATACCCTTACACTGACCGCGAACCGAGCGTCTGGTTTCACGAAGTATTCCGCACCGACGGTACACCGTACCGCACGCAGGAGACGGAACTTATCAAACGCATCACAGGCAAAATCAAAGCCGAAGCCGCGAGCGCGCGTAGAGGTGCGGCGAAAGCGATGTCCAACTAATCGGCTTCCGGTGCGTTCGTGGTGTCAACGAAGAATTTCGTGATGATGAGAAAGCGCAATTCAATTTTTCACTTCTACTTTTTGGCAACCGTTTTCGCACTCTTCCAAAAAAGCGCGGAAACCGATTACATCCTCGACCGGGTTGTTAATCTTGACGAAGATGATGCCACAGACTTCCGCCGCATACGCTGTCCGTTGTGCGATTGGCAGCCCTGTTCATCAAGCCGTTGGTACTGCGGCGACTGCGATTATCCTGAATACTTTTACGGTGCGTGCGGTACGCTGTGGAACACGTTCAGCACGCGGGGAATGTGTCCGGGTTGCGCCCATCAGTGGCATTGGACATCGTGCTTGAGGTGCGAAGGTTGGTCACCACACGAAAACTGGTACGCAAGCGATGCGGATTGACAGCGTGATTTAGCAAAGGTGGAGTCATCGCGTCATGCGATGTATAAGTTCACGGGAACGCTCTACGAAGCATGAGAATATGCCGACGTAAAGGCACCGCTAATTCTAAGGAATCGGTCATCGAAGGAGTCGGACGAAATGCGAAACAGATTTTATCTACCGGCAATTATGTGCGGCGTACTCGCCGGAACTATGACGACGCACGCGCAAGTATCGGCGGTTGTGTCGTCGCCAACCGCCAACAATACAACGGCAAACACTGCGGCAAACATTGTGGAGCGGCAAGCGGCGGCTTCAAAACTGCTTGATGAGGTGGCGACGGAATTAGACGCGCTACGTTGCGTCGAGAACCGGAGTATGCTTCGCGCGACGACCGCCGGATTGTTTTGGGAGCGCGATGATGAGCGTGCGCGGACGCTCTTTCGTGAATCAATCGCCGACCTTAGTGCCATCAACTTCGACGAATCCGCACCCGCCTACGGGCTTAACAACGAACAGCAAGCCGCGATGACCTTGCGTCAACAGCTTTTACAAATGGTGGCGCAACGCGACGCCCTGCTCGCTCTCGAACTGTTGCGTTCATCGGCTGGCACGCTCTCATGGGTCGCGCAGTTCAATCAACCGCCGAACAACTACGACGCGCAGATGGAGATGAACTTAGCGCAGCAAATCGTCAAGGATAACCCGCAACTCGCGCTCAAACTCGCCGAGGCACGCTTGGAGAAGGGTTTGTCTTATGAAGTCGTCTCAATCCTTCATCAGTTGCGTGAGAAGGATGAAACGGCGGCGATGAAGCTCGCCAAAAACGTGATGGAGCGCGTGCGTCGCACCGACCCGAAAGTCGAACGACAAGCCTTTCAAACCGCGATTCATTTGCTTCAAACATTCGCCGCCCCCAACACGCCCGATGCGTCCGCGTCTCAAAACACATCCGGTGCTTCATCGAAGGCGACATTGTTCGACGCGCGTGCGCTCGGTGAGATAGCCGAGTTTATCGCGGGCGGTCTGAGCGTCGGCGCGCCTCACGAATTGCAACAGTACGTGCCGACACTTACGCCGCTCATTGAGCGTTACGCACCGGCGCGCCTCGCCGCTCTCAAGCGTCGCGCGGTGCAAGCCGGACAACATGTTGACTCGTCTTCGCGTATGTACAACGACTTCAACACGCGCTTGCAGAGCAACACGCTCGACGAAATGATGGCATGGACAACGGCAAACGCTCCGGCTGAAATGCGCGGCAATTTCTATCAGCAAATCGCATGGAAAGCACTTAGTACGGGCGATGCGCCACGCGCGCGGCAGATTGCCAACGACCACATCACAGACCCCGCGCAACGCAGAGGTCTGTTGATGCAAATCGAACAGCAGAGCGTGCAGCGTGCGATAAGCGAAAATCGTTTCGGTGAGGCACGCGCCGGAATAGCCCGGCTTGGAACTTCAGACGAATATCTGAGTTCACTTATTCAACTGGCTTCTGCTTTGAAATATAAGAAAGATTTTGAAACCGCCCGCGCCGTGCTTGCCGATGCCGGAGGGTTTATTGAAGTCAACATGAGCGGCGGGCGACGGATGAGCGCGCAACTGCAACTCGCGCAGGCGTGCGCGGAAGTTGATGCCACGCGCGGCTTTGAGATTGTCGGCAGCCATGTCGTTAAGCTTAACGATATGCTCGAACACGCCGCCGCACTTGATGAATTTCAATCACAGCAACGCATGTTCAAACAGGGCGAGTTGCTTATCAACCAGCAATACGGCGACGGCATCACGATGTTGGCGTACAACTGGAGGCAGACACTTCAAACGCTTGCCCGCGATGATTTCAATCGTGCGATAGAAGTTGCCGACGGCGCGGCGCGCCCGGAGTTACGCTTGGCAACTCGCTTGCTGATTTTGCAAACGGTTTTGCAAAACCGTAACGACGGACAGATGCCGCGCGGCAGAGTTTTTGGAAGTAAGCGGCGACAGCGAATCTCGTTTAACTAACTTTGTTTGACGATGATTACTTTTTGTGCGGCGCGGTTCGTCGCTGCGCCGAGAGAACCTCGCTAATCGCTGCCAACAATCGTTGCGACAAAGTTTTCGGCTTATCGGATTCCCTATCAGAAGCATGAAGACCAAGCCGGACGTGGATTACTTTCGTGATTGAAAGCACCACTTGGTCAACCTCTTTCGTCGTACACCACGGACTGATACCGACGCATACCCGCCCGTTTTCATCGCACCACGCTTCGACGTTTTCCATATCAACCGCACGTGCGATGAAGTCCGTATCCGTTTGCGGCGGCAACTCAAGTTTGATTGCCGCCCGCTCGCCTTCGTCAACCAGCGTCGCTTTAATGCCGACCGTTTCGCCTAGTCCGGCGCGCACGTCAGCCGCTATCGAAAGCAGCACCGCGCGCGTCGCTTCACGCAAACGCCGTTGCTGCTTTGACACTTGAGAGCCGTGCGGCGCATCTGCACTGTGAAACGTCTCATTCATCAAATGCGGCGTGCGCCACGCTAAAAGTTTTGTCCCCCGCACGGGAGGACCGCCATCAACGGCAAGCTCTCAAAAGCCTTCCCAACGTCCGCGCCAACGGTTCATCTCTCCAGCCCTTCTTTCGTGCTGTCCGGCATAGGTTCAGGCTTCACTAAATTTTTGTACGTCATCGAAATGTTTTCGACCTTCACAATTTGCCACTGTCTCAATACCCACCCGCGCTGTAGTTCGTAGTGGAGTCGAATTTTCCCCGATAGCTCCTGCGGGTTTCTCGCGTCCGCCGCCGAGCGCGTCATCAAGTCCATAACGACCGTTGCTTTATCACCATCCACTTGCGTCTCAATGGCTTTGAACTCCTTCGGCTCATCAGAGTCAAAATTCCATGAAATGGGTTTCGAGGCATTGGCTACTTCTGGAACGTTTCTCACACGCGCGTCATTGATTGTTTCACGAATCTTTTCTTCGGTAAGTTCCGGGCGTTTGTCGGTGGTGACTTGCGGGTTGACGTTGTTTGAGGACGAAGTGCAGGCACTCGAACTCACGAGAACCAGCACAACGAAAGCCAAGAGTACAGAATTGGTAAGATGAATTTTATTCATGACACGAAAGTCAATCAAAACTTGGATTGATAGATTAACGAAGCTTCGTTATCAAGGGTTTCTTAAATCGCATAGAGCGGGCGGAAGCGGACGAGGATTGATGCGCGTTCGACGGTTTCTAAAACTTGAACCATAAAATTCACCTTCAACAATCAACGCTTTAGAAGTCCGGTGGTAAGCGTAAGTTTCAGCGATTTGTAGCTTGTCCGGTCGAAGAAAAGTGAGATTACCGCGCGACAACCCATGAGAACGCTCTACAACGTGAACGAGAAACCCGCTTTAATGGCGTTTGCTGCCCCTCTGTCGCGTTTGTTTTGCCTAAGACGGTGTTGGGGTAGGGTTTTCCCTATCGGGTGCGTCTAAGGTCTCCATTCGCTCATGTTTGCATTTCACCACTCCGCCGCCGACGCCGTTCGGATGACGCCAACCCGTGCCGTGACAATCGGGACACTGACCGGCGTCTTTCGCCTGAACTGTTTTGACGGATGCTTCGGCAAGCGCGAGGAACGCCGCTACGAGATTGTCGGCTTCCCCGCTCCGGTGAATTTTCATCGCAAAGCCGCCGGGGTTCGTGATGCCGTCAGGACGCAACGACTCGGCGTACCTCCGGCACTCGGCGAGAGTGAAACGAGAACACACACACACAGTTTCCGTGTTTGTGTGTGTTTCTTTAAATGTGTTTTCTTTAATGCTTGTAGATTTTACAAGGCTTGTAGATTTTACAAGGCTTGGTGGAGGCTCGATAAGATACTCGATTCCCTGCTGTTTTCCCTTGCCTAAAGTGACCGCGTGCTTTCGCACAAGCCCCTTGGAAATCAATCCGTTGATGGCGACGTGAACGGTTTTTTCCGAGACGTTAATGCGCTTGGCGAGAGTCGGTAAAGCCACGGAACACGTTGATTTATTGAATCCCCACGACAATCTGAACAATTGGACATGCACCGCTTGTTCGGCAAGCGAGAGTTGTTTATAGAGATGATCGGTCATCTGATGCCAGAGTTTTGTGTACCCTTCGGCGTCGGGAAGCGACGACATTAAATCGAGCGCGGAGTCGTTAAGGGTTGTAGATTTTACAAGCCTTGTAGAATGTTCAAGCCTTGTAATTTGCGGGGCATAATCACCCTTTTCTACAAGGCTTGTAGATTTTGGGGGGGCATAATCTACAAGGCTTAAATCGGGTTTAATCAAATCTTGA
Source organism: Pyrinomonadaceae bacterium MAG19_C2-C3 (assembly GCA_024330265.1). Taxonomy (GTDB): domain Bacteria; phylum Acidobacteriota; class Blastocatellia; order Pyrinomonadales; family Pyrinomonadaceae; genus JANDLT01. The sequence continues at coordinate 7,299 of JANDLT010000081.1, forward strand.
TGTGGCATCCGAAGCGGCGGCGGGACGCTCAAACCGAGCGTCCGGCGCGCTTTCGGAACACGCATTTTCTGCTGTTGTTCTGCTTCTTTGTCCAATTTGTTTTTCGGCATTTATGTCACCCCTTTACCACGCTCAAATGCTTGGCATCCATCTGTAAGCGTTCCAAGATTTCATCGGTCAAACTCCATAGCTGTTCGGCGGCGCGATGCTTTTCGGCGTACAGCACGACGGGCAGGCGTTGCGACGGGGCTTCCGCGACTTTTGAATAGTCATGCAGATTGGTATCGAAAACATAGCCGACGAGGGTGTGTGCCTGTTCGACCGCCGCCCGTGCTTCGGCGGAAAGATTTCGTTGCGGTTTGTAAAGATTGATGACCGCACCGAGCATCGTCAATTCGCTGTTGACGTTTTCGCGCACCTGTTCGATTGTGAACGACAAATCGGAAAGCCCTTGTAAGCCCATCGCGTCGGCGGCGCAGGGAACTAACACATACTGCGCGGCATAGAGCGCGGCGGTTAAGAGTTTGCCGAGTTGCGGCGGGCAATCTATAAACACCAGGTCATATAGCATCGCGTGTTCATACAATTGCTTGCGAAGGCGATGCGTCAGGTAGTCGGGCTGTGACTCAAAACGGGCAAGACGAATATCGGCGGGAATCAAGTCAAGATTTGTGACGGGTGACTCAACAACCGCCGCGTCTAAAGTCAACGGCTCACGCTTAAAACCCTGCACTGCTTCCGGTTCAATAAGCACATGCGAAAGCGTCGCTTCATAAATCGAGCTATCCACCCACGACGCGGTTAAATTGCCTTGCGGGTCGGCATCAATTACAAGGACTTGATAACCCCTGAGGGCGCAACACGCGGAAAGTTCGCGCGTAAGTGTGGTTTTACCGACGCCGCCTTTCTGATTGGCGATGGCAATTATTTTCATGCTGATTCCTTGTCAGGCTTTACGATTTACCGTGCGGCTGCTTTCTTTGTTGTGCGTTTGGCGGCAGCTTGAATCTGCTGCTTTGGAGGTCTGCCCTGTATTTGTCTGGGGATGTTATCCAGTGCGTCCGGCTCTATGAAATAGTCTCTGCCCATTTTTTGCGCCGTCAGGCGTCCGGCTTCAATCATCTTCTGCACGGCACGAACGGTCAGCCCCAATCTATCGGCGGCTTGGGTCGTAGTGATTAGTGTTGCACTCATAAAGCATACGCTACGACGAAAAACCTTTTACGTCAACGCGAAATAATTACTGTTTGCCAAGTATGTTGCACACATCAAATCGGCTAAAGCGAAGTTTTCAATCACGAATAAAAACATTGAAGAAGACTTTTGATTCGTGCCGAGCGCGTGTGCTTCATTGAGTCGAACTTGAAAGCGGCGGTGTTTGCAGTTCAAACGCAGCGGGGTTTTCGCCGATGATGGCGGCAGCGAAAAACAGCGGCACATACTGTGCGTTCTCTTGACGAAAAATCTCGTCCAGTTCGGTGCGATGCGCGTACAGTGTCCAGAAGTTTCGTTCGTAACTACCCGTCTCGCGTAAGCGTCGCAAAGTGTCGCGTACCCACTCCGCCCCGCGATTGTAACTAAGCAGAACGAGCGTCATGCTTTCCGCGTCGTCTCCGAGTTCAGCCATGCGGTCGGCGATGTAGCGCGCGGCGGCGGGCGTCATTTTCTCAACGTCGCACATCTCGTCGTGCGCGACGCCGTATAGCTTCGCGGTCTGCGGTAAAAACTGAAACATGCCTTTCGCGCCGATGGAATTTTCAAAACACGTCTTGTATTCCGCTTCAATCATCGGCAAATAGATACCGACGACGACGGGAACTTTGCGCTCCGCAAACGAACGCGAGATGAGCGGCAGGTAAGGCAACGCCCGCGCGTAGATGACGCGCAAATCTTCGTTGCCGTGTTCGTCGGACATGCTGCCGATGCGCGCGACGTAGCGGTCAACCACGCGCTTTATCGAGCGCAAAGCGTCTTCGTCGAGCGTGTGACGGCGACGGTCGCCCATCATTTGCGAGATGCGTTGTTCCTGTTCGCGGATGAAAGCGAGTTGCTCGCGTTCGCTCATCCGGCGATAAAGTTTTGCCGCATTGATGTTCGACACGTTCACCGAACGCGGTGCGATGAAGCCTTGATAAAGAATCGCTCCGGCGGCGACGACAAGAACCAACGCGGCGGCGATAAACGCGAACGACACGAACGAACGCAGTGCAGGATTCTTTTCATTCAATGGTTGAACATGAAGCGATGCGGCGACTTGTTCCATGTTTTCCGACGGCGAAGCAGTTTTCGATGCCGCCTGTTTTTCGAGCATCGCGGCGAGTTCGAGTTCTTCTTTGACCGCGTTCAAATCGTCGAGCAGAGGGCTTGCCGATTCGTAACGCTGAAGCGCATCTTTACGCAGCATTTTAGCGGTGATGCGACGCAAATGTTCGGAGACGTTCGAGGCGGGAGACTCGCCCGCCGTAGATATGATGAGCGACGGCGGTTCGTGTTCGAGAATCCCGACGAGCGTTTCAATCTGCGTCGCGGCGGCGAACGGGTGACGCCGTGCGAGCAGTTCGTAAAGCACGACGCCGAAACTCCAGATGTCCGTGCGGTGGTCAACAATCTGCCCGCGCGCCTGTTCCGGCGACATGTAACTAATCGTGCCGAGACGCACGCCCGCGCCCGTCTGCGGATTGATGATGGTCGAAGCTTCGTTTGAGACATCGTTTGAGACTTGGGTTGAAAATTGCGGCGGTGCGTGTGCGGTAAGTTTGGCGATGCCGAAGTCGAGAACTTTGACGATGCGGTCTGTCCGCCGCATGATGTTTTCGGGTTTGATGTCACGATGCACTATGCCCGCTTCGTGCGCGGCGGCGAGTGCCGAAGCGACGTGAATAGCAATGTCGAGAATGTCTTTTAAGTCGAGACTTTCATCGTCAATCGCACCGTCAACAAGTTCGCGCAAAGTCCGCCCGTCAATGAATTCGGTGGCGATGAAATGAACATCGTCGGCTTCTCCGACTTCGTGAATCGTCAGAATGTTCGGATGATTCAGAGCCGACGCCGCGCGTGCCTCCCTGTAAAAACGACGCAAGCGATTGTCGTCGAGAACGAAGTAAGCGGGAAGGATTTTCAACGCGACGGCGCGCCGCAATCCGGCATCGTGGGCGAGATAAACTTCGCCCATTCCACCCACGCCCAAACAGCGCACGATTTCATAACGCCCGACGCGGCTGCCCGCATCGAGACCCCTTTGAGCGGCAAACAAGACGCGCGCATCGTGCGCCATCGCGGGCTGTTCCATGAAGTCGCCCGCTTCCGTCAAGGCGTGAATCAGCGAAACGGCTTCGCGCTTCAAATCATCATCGCCCGCACACGCCACGTCAAGAAACACGGCACGTTCCGGCGGCGGGCAATCGAGTGCCGCTTGCAAAACCGCTTCAACTTCGCGCCATCGTTCAGGAGACATAGAAGCAAAGTAGAAAGGAGAAATTAGAAGGGAGAAACTAAAAAGAGAGAAGCGGGCATGTTCTTTCTTTTCTCATCGTTTTCTCATTTCTCATTTCTCATTTCTCATTTCTACTTTCTCCTTTCTACTTGAATGTAGAGCCACGCTTTGGCGGCGCGCCAATCGCGGCGCACGGTCATCGCGGAGATTTCTAAAACATCCGCCGTTTCTTCGATAGAGAAGCCGCCGAAGTAACGCAGTTCGACGACGCGGCTTTTGCGTTCATCGAGTCGCGCCAAATCTTTTAACGCTTCGTCGAGTTCGATTAGTTCGCGGGCGCGTGCGTGCGACATGATTGTCGCATCACCAAGCGAAACTCTTTCCCTCTCTTTGCCGCCGCGTTTGGCGTAGTGTCGTCGGCGCGCATAATCAATCAGAACGTGACGCATGATTTGCGCGGTAACGGCGAAGAAGTGGGCGCGATTTTGCCAGCCCGCGTGTTGCTGATTGATAAGCCTTAGATAGGCTTCGTTGATGAGAGCGGTGGTTTGAAGCGTGTGATAATCGCGCTCATGCCGCAGGTAACGATGCGCGATGCGACGCAGTTCGTCATAAACGAGAGCCGTCAATTTATCGAGTGCTTGATTGTCGCCCTGCCGCCATTCGTGCAGTAAGCTTGTCACATCATGCGGCGCGGAAATTGTCGTCATCATCGTTTGAAGTAACAGGGCAAAGCACCCCGTCCAAGTTGATTACAGCAACGGATTCTAACAGCTTTTACCGCCGCTCAAACTTAGATTGCGGGACTTATTTTTCATGCGCGCGGATGAACAGTTTCGGTGTCGCTTCTCGCTTAACCTTTTAGAAGCCGTGATACGCTTCCAAAATTCAAACATACTGAAAGGCTTAAACGAATGAAATTTCAACGAACATTTCTTGTACTATCTCTCGCCCTCATCGCTTCGACGGCAACGATAACGGGCGCGCAAACGATGTCATCAAGCAAAACTTATCAACAAATGGATGCTGCCGGGCGTTCGGCTTATGTCGCGGGTGAAGCGCGGAACATCGCCCGTCGCATGTCCGGGTCGGAATACAAATTCACCCCCGCGTTCGAGGCGGAGATTCAAAAGTCGGTTGATTTTTATGCCGGACGCATCGGTAATAACGGCGGCGACGCGGTGGGGAATGGCGATGCGCGATTTGTGTTTGAGCGCGGGCAAATCGTCGCTCCAACGCTTATCAGAGTCTTCAAAGCCCGCAATGTTTCGCCGATGATAGGGCTTTATATTCCGTTGATTGAATCCGAATACATGAACATCGAAACGCCGAACACGGTCGGCGCAATCGGCATGTTTCAATTCTTGCCGCAAACCGGACAACGTTTTGGCTTGACGGCGCGGGAACTTTTAGACGTGGAGAAATCCGCCGATGCCGCCGCACGCTACATCAACGGCAATCTTAAATTGTTCAAAGACGATGCGATGAAAGAAGCTTTGGCTTTGCTCGCCTATAATCGCGGCGAAGGAAAGACGCTCAAAGATTTACAAACTTTCGTCAACAATCAAAACAGGGAATGCAGCATTTGTGCCTTGACCGCCGCGCGCGAACAACTCGATGCGACGTTTCAAAGCGAAAACGCGCATTACGTTCCACGCTTTTTCGCCGCCGCCATCATCGGCGAAAATCCGAACGCTTTCGGGTTGGACATGCAACCGTTGTCGTCTTACGAAAGCAAATAGTGTGACCCGTTTCACAAATACCAAGCCCGATGTTTAGAGGAGGGCTATGCCCTCCGGTTCGGGCGACGGAGGGCATAGCCCTCCTCTAAACATTCGGTTTGTATTCTAAGAGACAGCTTTAGAAACCCGACGTAAAACTCAAAACGAATAACGAACCGCGCAGTAAGGCAGGTGCGCGGCTAACTCACGCTCGAAGCGCGCCAATTCACCACGCCGCATCTCGTACTCGTACACCAACAAATCGGGTGCGCTTTTCTTCGCCACTTGTATCTCCGGTTGCCACAGATAAGTTTCGCCTTTCGGATTCCATTGCATGTTGATGTCATGCAAAGCTTGCGAGTGCGTCAGGAAAAACAGTTCGCATTGCATCTGCGCTTTCGCTTTGGCGGTCAACGTGTCGTCAATCTCGCGCCACAATTCTTTCCAATCCTCGCGCCATTCATCACCTTCACCGTAGATAATCACCGGCGAAAAATTAAGGTGAACTTCATAACCCGCTTCGACTAATTTGTTGACGGATGCGATGCGTTCGCTGATGGGACTCGTGCCGATGTCAACATAACGCGCGAGTTTGTTTGGCATCACGGAATAGCGTATCCGCGTGCGTTCGCGCGGCTCGAACTGCGTCCAGTAATCATCGTTGACGGTCTTGGTCGCAAACGTCGCTTTCGCGTATTCCATCGTCGCAAATTCGCGCACCAGATAGCCGGGGTTATCACACACCATCGCATCAAGCGAAAGGTCTGCGTTGCAGCCTATGTCATATGTCCAGAAGCGCGCATCGCACCCGTCAGGCGCAAGTTTCGCGCCGAGTTTTCGTTGATGACGACGAATCGAACCGGCGACTTCTTCGATGTTGATGAAGATGGTCAAAGGGTTCGCGCCGCCCTTTCGCCTTGCGACATAGCAATACTGGCAGGCACTCAAACATCCGTTGCTTGACGACGCAGCGATGTAGTTGGCACTGCGCCCGTTCAATGTGTGCGTCAGCCCCGATTTGATGCCCAACACTAAAACATCGCGCTTGGTTTGCATCCACGTCGCGGGGTCTGCGCCCGCAAGTTCGTCAATCTGCCAGTGGGACTTGACCGGAACGACTTCGGCTTCGGGGAAGCGGGCGATGATGTCGGTGGCGCGTGTGCGCCAAAACAAATCTTCGTTGATTGCCTGTTGTAAATATATCTTTTTGAAATCAAGTCGCATATAAGGAATTAGATGCACCCTTGCTTTGCGTAGCTTACGCAAGTTGACGCGCGAAGCCTTCTGGCTTGACGAGAAATGCGCTTCGGTATCGGATATGGAGTAAAGCAAACTTTTCTTGCATTACACATAACAAACCGTTATAAACCTCCTGTTAGGGTTAACATATTAAGCAAATCAATAGTTCTTCGTCAGGCAGCTTTACAGGCGACCGACACGCTTATCACGCAACGCACAGTGACCGACGCACAAGGGCGTTTCGCGTTTGTCGGAATCAAAGTCAACGACATTTATACCGTTTCCGCCGTGCGCCGCAAATTCACTTTCGCGCCATCGAAACAGACTTTTTCGATGCACGCCAACACGATAGAAATCAACTTTACCGGCGCGCCACGCAAAGGGCGTGTATTTTCCGGGCGTTGAAATCACTTGTTCGCAAACTCGTTTGAACGCTAAACTTTTCCGGCGTTCACAGCACCGACTCGAAGCATCATTCTTAACGTGAGGCGCGACGTAAGACAAAAAGGAATTTATCCACGAAACACACGGAACAACACAAAACAAAACCGGATTTCCTTAGTGTTCTTACTTCGTGTTGCTTCGTGTGTTTCGTGGATAACTCTTAACTGCTTCTTGTCTCGAATCTCTAGCCTCACCGCACATCAGGCGGCAGAACCGCGAACTTCGTCTGCCGCGTAAGGTAAGGTTAAGCATCCATGTCATCGAGGCAAGAAAAGGAAGCGTGCGGCGCGTTGTTGGCTAACATTCTCGCCGGAGCGTGGCGCGACCCCGCGCCGCCCGTTACCTTCAGCGAGCGCGAACTTGAAGCCGCCGTCCTGCCTTTATTGAAAACAAGTGCCGGAGCGTTGGCGTGGTGGCGCATCAAAGACAGCCCCATGCGCGACGCTCCGGTTGCCGCCGAACTGCTTGAAACTTACCGCCTCTATATCCTTCACGCCGCCCTCAACACAGAGCGCATCGAACACGTCTTCACACATTTTAACCGTCACGGCATACAGGCTTTGTTGTTCAAAGGACACGTCAACGCCGTCTGTTACCCCGAACCGAACTTGCGTCCTTACGGCGATATTGACTTGCTCGTCGGTAGGGCGCAGTACGCCGACGCGCGCACACTGCTCGACGAAATCAGCAAGGGACAAGGCTCGACCGTTGATTTACACGAAGACGATGGACGGCACGACGGGCGCGACTTTGCGACCCTGTACGCGCGACGCCGTGAGATGAGAGCCGGCAACATTGAGGCGTGTGTGATGGGTGCGGAAGACCACTTACGATTGCTCTGTTTTCACTTTCTCAAACACGGGGCGTGGCGACCTCTGTGGTTGTGCGACATCGCCGCCGCGCTTGAAGCCCGTCCCGCCGATTTCGATTGGTCATTGTGCATCGGGACTCACGCGAAGCGCGCCGAATATGTACGCCTCGTCATCGGCTTGGCGCATGACTTACTCGGCGCACGCACGGACGAGACGCCCGCCCGCGACGCGGTACTTCCCCGTTGGTTGATGCGTGACGTACGCCGCGCATGGGCGCGTCAAACTTCGGGTAATTCTTTTCCCCCGCCGCCTTTGCGTTTCGACTGGCGCACGCCCGCGAGCATGATGCGCGGCGTGCGCCGCAGATTTCCCGGCTCAATTGAAGCGACTTACAGCGTCGGAATGAAGTTCAATAACTTTCCGCGCTTGCCGCTTCGCTATGCCAGCTTTCTTCAACTCATCGGTGACAATCTAACACCCTCCGACCGCGCCGATTCGCGCACGCGCCGCTTGCGTTATTTTTGATCGCTTCGTCGCTTGCCTCGCTATACACGCGGATTTGTTAAGGCGGATGTCAGGTGTGGTATAAGATGCAGCACAATCTCCCGTTAATTATTTTCGGTAAATCACATTGACGAAGCACGCTGCTGTTTTATGGTGCGCTGGTTGCCCAAGCGTTAGGCAAGTGTTCCTTAAAGTAGAAGCGTGCATTGTTTAATTTTGAGAGCGTGTTTGGAAAACTTCTTCTTTTCCGAAGGGGCAATGGCATTAAGTTAAGGTTGTTTGGAGGCGGGGGGGGGCCCCCCCGCGGGGGGTCGGGGGGGCGAGCGCCCCCACCAAA
>JANDLT010000082.1 GCA_024330265.1 Pyrinomonadaceae bacterium MAG19_C2-C3
GAAGCGAACGCGGCGAGCCGAAGGAGAATCCAGGCTATATTCTCGCGAGAGCGTCGCGTATCGAACTCTCGCCCGAGAGTATTTCGATGGCGCGGCGTTTCGTGTTTTCGAGTTCGAGAACCTCGACGATGGCGGCGGCGACGGCTTCGCGCGGGATCTCCCCATACCTCCCGAGTTGCGGGGCGGCGTCTATGTTTCCGGCCTCATCGTCGTCGGTGAGGCGACCGGGACGGACGACGGTGTATTCGAGGTTGCTCGCCTGAACGGCGACGTCGGCCTTGAGTTTGGCGAGAAGATATTGCTCCATCTCCCCCCTCCCGCCGGGGTCGGCGTACCCCATCGAACTCACGATGACATACCGCCGGACGTTTTCTTTGTCCGCCGCCTCGATGAGCTTCACCGCGCCGCCGTAGTCCATCGTCTCTTTTCGGGCGTTCCCGCTCCCCGGCCCGGCTCCGGCGGTGAATACGATGGCGTCGCAGCCGCGAACGGCTTCGGCGACTTTTTCTCCCGAGTCTTCTTCGAGGTCGAGGCGGAAGGGTTCGGCTCCCATGCCTTCGAGTTCTTCGAGTTGTTCGTCTTTTCGGGCCACGCCGCGAACTTCGTGGCCCCGCTCGATGAGGCGCCGGACGAGCCTCTTCCCTATTTTTCCCGCCGCCCCCGCCACGAGTACCTTCATGCTCTCGCCTCCATGTTACGCTTGCTTTTCCGAAGGCCATTCATACCCGGAAGCGCGCGGTTTTAGAGCGGTGGGGGGGGAAGTGAAAAGATTTGGGAACCACCCCCCAAAAACCAAACAACCCCCCCCCCCACCCCAAACAATTTACTGCGGTCTGTGTTTCGCGGGGGCCGCCCCCCCGCCTTGGGTTTTATATCCCCGCCCGGGGGGCGCACCCCCGCCTCTAAACATTTTGCTTTCTTGATTGAAAACTTACATCTTCAACGGCTTCAACTCATCCGCAATGAGCATTCTCACCTTCTCGGTTAAATGCTTCACATCATCATCGCCGCTTAAACCTTCGACTTGAACCGGGTCTAAAAACACGACTTCAATCGTGCCGGGTTTCGCCTCGCCCGTTCCCTTGCCCATGAGTTTATCAGTGTTCTTGAACACGACCGGAACTATCGGCGTTTGCGTTTCGACCGCCATGTAGAACGCGCCTTTCTTAAACGGCAACAACTCGCCGGGACGCGCCCGCTTGCCTTCGACGAACACGCCGAACGAGCGTCCGCTGCGGATGTTCTCCGTCGCCGCGCGCACCGTCGTCGCCGCCCGTTCAAGGCTCGAACGGTCAATCGCCATGATGTTGACGTAGCCCATGCCGTAACCGAAAATCGGGACTTTCAACAACTCCTTTTTCGCAAACAAGCCTATGCGACGATTGATGCAGTTGAACAGCACCGATGTATCGAGATACGAACGATGATTCGCGGCGAAGATATACGTCGCTTTCGGGTCGAGTTTGTCGAGTCCCTTTAAGTTCCAATCCGTGCCGCTCAAACGCAACCACAAACGCCCGCCGAAGTGCGCCCAAGGGTAAAGCCACTCGCGGCGATTAAGCAGCCGACAAACCAATATCACAAGCGGCGCGATGATGAGTAAAATCAGCGCGGCGGCGGTTAAAGACCACCAGTACCACACACGCCCTGCCAGCGACGGCGAATGTCGCACGTCATCCGACCTCGCGCCGCGTATGCTAGACTCTTTAAGCACACCGCCAAACTCATTACTATCATCATTACCGGCATGATTGCCGCTTATCGCTTCGCCGGAAGGATTTTGTATATGCTTTGCCATAAACCTCGCTTTGTGTCGTTGATGCGTCCCCGCTTAGATTTTCTTCGCTCGCCTCATGTCCCGTCATGCGTCCTGCCATGCGTCGTAATGTTCTTGCTTGTCCTGTGCTTGATGACACCAGATGCCCGCGCGCAACGCACCACGAAAACGATTCCGACGCCGCAATCCGTTCTCGGTTTCACGCCAACGGATGAGCGCACCATCGCGGATTGGACGCAAATCAGAAACTATTTCAATCGTCTCGATGCAGCGAGTGCGCGCGTCAAAGTTGAAACCATCGGCACGACGACCGGCGGCAAACCGTTCATCGTCGCGTTCATTTCAAGCGCAGGTAATATACGCGACCTTGCGAAGTATCAAGAAATCAATCGTCGTCTCGCCGACCCGCGCACCATCAAAACACCGGATGATGAAGCCGGTTTGATTCGCGCTGGCAAAACCATCGTCGCCATTTCATGTTCGATTCATTCGACCGAAATCGTCGCCTCGCAAATGTCCATGCAACTCGCCCACGAACTCGCGGCGGCGAATGATATTGAAACAAAACAGATTTTAGAGGACACGATTCTCTTGCTTATCCCTTCCGCCAATCCCGACGGCGTGGACATCGTGGCGAACTGGTATCGCAAAACTCTCGGCACGCCGCACGAAGGCACAGACCCGCCGGAGCTTTATCATCCTTACGCCGGACACGACAACAACCGCGACTGGTTTATGCTCAACCTCAAAGAGACGCGGCTTGTGACCGAACTGTTCTGGAAAAACTGGTTTCCGCACATCGTCTATGACGTGCATCAACAGGGACAAGCGACGGCGCGCTTCTTCATTCCGCCGTTCTTTGACCCCGCCTACCCGCGCATCTCGCCCGTGCTTTTGCGCGAAGTAGGCTTACTCGGTTCGCGCATCGCCGCCGACCTTCAAAGCACCGGCACACCCGGCGTTATTACGAACGCGGTCTATGATATGTGGTGGCACGGCGGCTTTCGCACCGCGCCCTATTATCACAACTCAATCGGCATTCTCTCCGAAGCCGCGAGCGCGAAACTGATGTCGCCCGTCACTATCACACGCGAACAACTCGCCAAATCAAGCGCACGCGGAATGCCGAACGCCTTAGAATCCGCGATTAACTTTCCCGCGCCGTGGACGGGCGGAACATGGCGACCGCGCGACATCGCAAAAATGGAAATGACGGCGGCACGCGCGGTTCTCACACTGGCATCACAACGCCGCGAACACTACTTAACCAACTTCGTTCGTCTGGGACGCGACAACATCGAACGCGCCGCCACGATTGATGAACCCGTCGCGTATCTCATCCCCGCCGGACAAGGCAGAGATGAAGCCGTCGCGCATCTCATCAACATCCTCACTCAACAGGGCGTCGAAGTTCATCGCATGGAGCGCGAACTGCACACCGTTCAAGCGAATGCTCCAAACACGACGCCGCTTGAAACCCCGCTCGGCAGTTATCTTGTCTTACTCGCGCAGCCTTACCGTTCAAATGTCCAAGCCCTGTTTGAGAAACAAACGTATCCGAACCGTCGTACCGCGAACGGCGAAGCCGAACGCCCTTATGATGTCGCCGGATGGACTTTGCCTTTACAGATGAACGTCGAAGCCGTGCCGCTCGTGAAGATTCAAGAAACCGACTTTCGCCGCACGCTCAAACCTATGCAAGAAGGAGAGGTACTTGATGACTTAGGGTTAGAATTAGACCTTACATTTCACTTGTATAAGCATTCACCGCAACGCGCCACACCCACATCACTTATCAATCCGCTCACACGCCCACGCCGCGTTGGGCTTTATCGTAGCCACACGACGAACATGGATGAAGGTTGGACGCGCCTCGTGTTCGACACCTTCAACATTCCACACACGACTCTGCGCGATGCCGACATGCGCGCCGGAAACTTGGGCGCGAAATACGACGTGATTGTGCTTCCATCGCAACGCATGAAATCCATTGTCGAAGGCAACGCGGCGGGCAGTTATCCGGCGGAATACACGGGCGGTATCACACAGGTGGGCGTGAAGAACCTGCGCGAGTTTGTCGAGGCAGGCGGCACGCTCGTCTGCTTCGATGCCGCGTCGGAACTGGCGATTAAGGAGTTTAATTTGCCCGTGCGGAACGTACTTGAGAATGTGAAACCGATTGACTTCTATTGTCCCGGCTCAATCCTTCAACTCGAAGTTGATACGACGCACACGCTCGCACGCGGTCTATCGAAAAACACTCCGGCTTACTTCATCAACAGTTCGGCATTTGAAATCACCGACTCCAAATCTGATATTTCAAGTGCTTCGGTTGACCGCGTTCGCATCGTCGCCCGTTACGCCGCGCAAGACACATTGCTTTCCGGCTACCTTCTCGGTGACAAACTCATCGCCGGACGCGCCGCCCTCGTCGAAGCGACATTAGGCAAAGGTCGCGTCGTCCTGTTCGGCTTCCGTCCCCAACATCGCGGTCAGACGTGGGCGACGTTTCCGTTTATCTTCAATGCGCTAGAGCAGGAGCCAGAAGTCAGGAGCCAGAAGTCAGAATAAAGCGCGCGTTCAAGGTTCAATGTGTAACGTTAAGCGTTCAGCGTTGAACATGAAACTTTGAACATTGAACTGTTCTCCTTGTCTTCATTCTGGCTCCTGACTCCTGACTTCTGACTCCTGCTTTTCAAACCACCGTTCCGTCGTAAATCACCCCGTCCTTAGGGACGATGATGATGCGGTCGCGTATGAAGTAATTGCCGTCGGGAGCGTCTAAGTGTTCGATGCCCGCGTCGTTGACGAGGCGCACGCCCGCCCCTATGCGCGCGTTCTTGTCAACAATCGCGCGGCGAATCAGAGAGTTCGCGCCGATGCCGATGCGCGGGCGGCGCATCTCGAAATCCGCTTGCATACTCTCCAGAGATTGATACGAATCCGCGCCCATCACGACGGTCTGCTCGATGTGCGCTCCGGCGTCTATGCGGCTACGCAAACCGATGGTCGAGTTTGTAATACGCGCCCCGTTGATGATGCAGCCTTCGCTAATCGTCGAATCGAAGACCTCGCAGTTTTGCACTTTCGATGGTGGAAGATAGCGTGCGCGTGTGAAAATCGGCGCGCTGGAGTCGAATAGATTGAACTTCGGAAGCAGTGCCGCCGTGTCCAAGTTGGCGCGATAGAAAGCACTGATAGTTCCGATGTCTTCCCAGTAACCGTTGAACAGATGCGCGTGGACGTTGCAACAATCAATCGCCGCCGGAATCAGTTCGCGCCCGAAATCAACCCACTCCTCATTTTCTGCGAGCATCTTTTTCAAGTATTCATACTTGAAAACATAAATCCCCATCGAAGCGAGAAACGGACGGGCTTCGGCTTGTTCGGCGTTCATCTTAAACAGCTTGCCCGTATCAACCCGCATCGCATCGAGAACTTCACCTTTCGGCTTCTCGCTAAACTCCGTGACGCGCCCCGTCTCATCACACTTCATAAGCCCAAACTCACTCGCTTCCTCATGTCCGCACGGGACAACGGAAATCGTCACGTCCGCGTCCGTCTCATCGTGACGCCGGAGAAAGTCGCGGTAGTCCATGCGATACAGATGGTCGCCGGAGAGAATCAGAATCGTGTCAATGTTCCAGATGTCAACGTGCGGCAAAACCTGTCGCACCGCATCCGCCGTCCCTTGAAACCATTGCGGCGAATCGGCGCGTTGTTCGGCGGCGAGTATTTCGACGAAGCCGTCGGAGAACGCCGAGAAGCGATAGGTTTGCGAAACGTGACGATTGAGCGAAGCCGAGTTGTACTGCGTCAAGACGAAGATTTTGACGACATCGGAATTGATGCAATTGGAAATCGGCACGTCAATCAAACGATACTTGCCGCCTAAGGGGACGGCGGGTTTCGAGCGATATTGCGTGAGCGGAAACAGGCGCGTCCCCGCACCGCCGCCCAAGATGAGAGCCAGCATCCTGCGTGTATCAACCATCGTGATTCACCATTTAGGGAGTTGTTCGGATTGAAGAACGATTAAGGCGAGAGCATAGACGCATCGCACCGCGCGCCGCAAGGTTAAGGCTTCATCACAAAATTATAATCAGAAATCACATCATTTAACCTTATCAAGCTCTACCACACGATGACGCGGGTAGTTCAACTGTAACTTCTGCTTTGATAAAGTCGGGCTGACTATTTTCAGCTTTATTTCACGCGAATTACCTTTGTTCATTCCGCCTGTTGTCGGCGTATATGACAGTTCATAGTAAGAATGTAGATCGCGTTTCATAGATTCAAAAACGGCAGGTAGGTTTGAAGGTTTTTGTGGGTAGAATACTGCGCCGCCGGTCTGCTCGGCTAACTTATTCAATACGCCCTTATTAACGGGGGAGTAATTTTTCTCATCTCCTATTCCGATAGCATAAATCGATACACCTACAAACTGCGTCTGTCTGATGGCTTGGTTGAGATTTAATTGGCTGTCTCTGTCCTCGCCATCTGTAATCAAAATTATTCCGCGTCGCTCTGCGTTGTCTCGTGTGATGAATACTTGCGTGCTTACGTCGGCGACGGCATCGTAAAGTGCCGTTGTGACTGACAAAATTTGCTCTGCCAACTGCTCTGGCGTTGGGTCTTTATATGACACTGGTTGCCCTACCGATTGAATTTTTGAAATAGCCTTTTGCACCCTAGCAATATCACTTGTGATACCAACTTCAAGAACTGTCGTACCTGTAAAAGTAACAACCGAAGCAGCATCGGAGAGTTGCATCACTCCCGTAATCAAAGCCTGACCTATATCGCTTATGCTGGGACTGAGGTTTGAAAACGAACCGCTCCGGTCGAACATCAAAGTAAGCACAATTGGTGAGTTCTTTTTGACCAAACTTGTAATCTGCTGTACCTCTCCGCTTTCCATCAACTGCACATCTTCGATTCGCAAGTCGCCTACTGCTGCTCCGTCCTTCGCGGTCAAAGTAAATTGAATTGTATGCGTGGGCGCGGATGCGGCTTTAGTTGCGAGTGTTTGTTGCGCTTGTGCTGGAAGGCAAACAAAGAAAAGGGCAATCAACGTCGCAAACACTATTCGAGTTTTCCGTAACCTCTCCCCTTGCCGATAATTTAAGAATGCAAGGTTGAACATAATCAATAACCACCTCCCGCTTTGAAACTCGATTGAACACTTTGATTTGACGGGTCGCTATTGCCCGCCGCTTCCTGTGCGATTTTGACGCCAACGCTCGCGCCGATGCGGGTCGCTCCGGCTTGTATCATTTGCCGCGCGTCTTCGATTCCCTTCACACCGCCCGAAGCTTTCACACCCAAATCACCGCCGACGGTGCGCCGCATCAGGGCGACATCGCCGACGGTCGCGCCGCCTTTCGCAAAGCCCGTTGAGGTTTTAACGAAGTCCGCCCCCGCGCGTTTCGCACATTGACACGCACGCACTTTTTCTTCGTCCGTGAGCAACGCGGTTTCAATGATGACCTTGCACGTCACGTCGAACTCGTGCGCCGCTTCGACGACGGAGCGAATATCATATTCAACCGCGCAATCATCACCGCTTTTAAGCAAACCGATGTTCAAGACCATATCAACTTCGCGCGCACCGTGCGATATGGCGCGGCGGGCTTCGTAAGCTTTGACATCGGGCAAGGTCGCGCCTAGAGGAAAGCCGATGACGGTGCAGACAGGGACGCCGGAATCCTTCAAGAAACACGCGGACGCGCGCACCCAAGTCGGATTGACGCACACGGAAGCGAACTTGTACCCGGCGGCTTCGTCGCACAATTTCTTTATATCGCTCTCCGTCGCATCGGGTTTAAGCAACGTGTGGTCAATCAAACTCGACCAATCCCTCGCCGTCGCGGTCTGCCCTAAAACCAGACCGATGCGCGACGCTCCGGCATCCACGATGCGGTGCATACGCTCAGGGCAACGATGAAAACAATCGCCCGCGCAACCGCACAAATGCGCCTGTGCGTCACCTTCGCCGTCAAGCCGCGCGATGATGACCTCTGTAATCTGCTCGATAAGAGTTTCGAGGTTACCGTTTAATGAATTAGCGATTGACATATCGGATGCTCCGGTCGTGAGAAAGTTATGAGCGATGAATTAGGAAACTCACCTTACGCGATTCTGATTTTAGCCCGATTCATCGGGCTTTCCGCGAAGCGGCGATTAGCCACGCGATAAATCGCGTGGACGAACAGCAAAAGAATTTGAAGGGCGTTTTAACGTCCTTTTGAAAAACCCGCTTTAGCCAATCGCTAAAGCGGGCGCGGAAAGGACGTTAAAACGCCCTTGAATTTGTAACTCGCACCCAACCCAGCCGTGAATGGCTGGTCTAATTGCCGCTTCGCGGAAAGCCGCTTGAAAGCGGCTAAAACTAAAACTTCGTAAGGTGAATCAAGAGACAGTTTCACCCGTCATTGACGCTTAAAATTATCGCGCTTCTTCTTCAGGTATCGCGGGTGGAACGAACGGCAACGCGCTGATGTTTAAGATATTCAAGCGTCGCTTTCTTCTTCATCATCAAGCATATCAATTTGTGTTGGCAAACCTTGCGGCAACACAACAATACCTAAAACGTCGCTCACGGAAAGTCCCTTTTCCAGCCAGTTTGAATTTCCGGTTGTCTTCCAACAATAAAGCGCGCCATCCGATTTGCGGGCGGCATTCCGCGCTTCGTTGAGTTCATCGGTGTTGAAGACTTCTAAGTCAAAATTCAGATAAAGACTTTGTTTAATGCTCATGGAAACACTTCTATCATGCCGACGCGGATTATTAGATTACGACTTCGATGTTCTCAAACGCGATTGCATTTTCATACTGCTTAACGAGTGAATCATAATCTACAAACACGACTCTACCCTTGATTTCATCAAAGGACGACCGCGCAAGCTTCATTTCATATTCCGCCTTCCGTCGCTTGTCGGCAACGATAAACATCCTCACATAAAAATCTTGCAAGTCGTTGTATTTTCCAAGCGAGTTTTGTATGTCGGTTGAAGATTCGACCTCGAAAAAACTGTTTGGCATTCCTCTTTGATTAAACCAGATAACATCAATCGTCGCGCTTCGCTTCACTAACGACGAATACGAAAAATCAGGCAGAGCCGTCAGACTTCTGACCTCGCTCAACGGCTTGTCTAAAAACTTTCTGTTTTTGTCTTGCTGTGGGGAAAAGGTTTTGAAGCGTTTAAGATTACCGAGCGTCAAGAGCAATCCTTGATAGTAATAGTGGTTGGAAACTATGAGTTCTGGGTTATCCTTGTTCTCGTTTGTTTCAACTAAAATACCTTTCGCATCGTTTTGTTTGCGCGACTCAACCAGCCCGTATAAGCCGGGTTTGATTTTATAAATTTCCGGGTGCAATTGAACGATGCGGCGGATGCTTGCAAACGGCGTTTTGGTTTTCCATTGACAATCTTCAATTTTCATCACCTCTTGGTTTAACTGTCCAAGCGTGGCGACTCCGCCCAGCCGTTTTATCGTTTTGATAACCGCTTCGTGTTGTTTCATTTTTGATTGAAAGCGACGATAGAAATCAGTTCCGCATTCTATTGTCGTTCGATGGCTTCGATTTTGGCGACTCGTTTGCGGTGGCGTTCTTCGCGCAAGTCGCTTGTGAGCCAAGCGGTGACGATTGCCTGTATTTCATCGAAGGTGTTGATGGAACTGCCGAGAGTTAGTACGTTCGCGCCGTTGTGTTCGCGTGAGTTGCGGGCGAGGGCGGTGGTGTAACAGGCGGCGGCGCGGATGCCTTTAACTTTGTTGGCGGTCATCGCGCTGCCTATCCCTGCGCCGTCAATGATGATGCCGAGTTCGGCTGTGCCGTCTGAAACGGCGCGGGCGACGGCAAAGGCGATGTCGGGATAATCAACCGCGTCGGTCGAGTGTGTGCCGTAATCTCGCACACGGTTGTTTTGGGCAGTCAAGAAAGTTTGAAGTTTCTGTTTTGTTTCAAAGCCGCCGTGATCCGCGCCGATGGCGATGGAGCGTGCGACGGCTTTGGAATTGCGGGAGACGCGCGAAACGAGTTCGATGCGACGTTCGCGGATGATGTCGGAGGCGAGCGGAGTTAAGCGCACATTCTCGCGGACACGCACGCGCGCACCTTCCGGTAAATCGCGCAAGTCGAGTTCGGTGATGATGGTCTTTTCCGATTCATCGCGGGCGATGTTGTCGTCAGTTGATTTCGATTCGTCCTGTTTAGCGGTCGCGGTCGGAGATGATGACGGCGGGACGACGGCGGGCGCGTCGTGCGTCGGAGCATCTGGCGTGTTTTCCAGCACGTCGCGGACGAGGGCGCGTATGCGTTCGCGTGTTTGTGAATCTTGTGCCATGTAATTTTTCAGGCGAGTCGCCATGAGAGCGCGGCATCAGCACCACGAATGAAAAAGCGAATTTAGCGACGTGCCGACATTTTTAACTGACCACCGACCACTGACCACTGACCACCGTTTCATGCGAGTTCGGCGGAGCGCAAATCAATGATGTTTCCGGCGTGCGCGGCGAGCGTGCCGTTGCGGAAAATAAAGTCAACGCGCCCAAGATAGATACCGCTCTTGCCGACTTGGAAAATCACGGTCGTTTTCCCCGACGGTTGACGTGTGAGGACGAGCGAATCCATGAAGGTGTGCGTGTGACCGCTGGCGATGAAGTCTATGCCGTCAACGCGCGAAGCGACTTGCGTATCGCCGATTTCGGTTTTCGAGTTCGGGAAATAGCCGAGATGCGAAGCGCATATAACCATCTGGCAACGCTCCTGTCCGCGCAACTTTTTGACCATCTCACCTGCCGTCACAATGGGGTCGAGAACCTTAACGCCTTTGAACGAAGCGGGGGCGTTCAAGCCCGCGAGTTGGACGCCAAGCCCGAAGATGCCTATGCGAATGCCGCCGACTTCGCGCGTGATGTACGGTTTAACCAATGGCTCAAGTGCCGTTCCGCGCACGTCGTAGTTTGACGAGACAATCGGAAACTTGACGAACTTCTTTATCGCGTCGGCAAGAGGTTCGACGCCGTTATCGAATTCGTGATTGCCGAGCGTCATCGCGTCGTAACCGATGGCGGACATCGCGCGAAATTCGACTTCGCCTTTATAAAGATTGAAGTACGGCGTGCCTTGCCACGCATCGCCCGCGTCAACAAGCAGTGTGTTCGGGTTCGCCTTACGCACGCGCGAAACGAGTGTCGCACGACGGGCGACGCCGCCCTTTCCGGCATTCGCGTCGTTGGCGGGAAGCGGGTCAATCTGCGAATGCGTGTCGTTGGTGTGAAGAATCGTGATAAGGGTTTCGCCCGCTTGCGGTTCGATGAGCGGAGCGGCGGTGTTCGTGCGAATCGCGTTGGCTTCAGCGCGTGTGATTACTTCGCCGTCGGTGGCGAATATGGAATTACGATTGAAGGCGGCGAGGGCGAGGCTGCCCGTGAGCGTGTGTTGAATGAATCGGCGGCGTGTGGTCATGGTTAGTTCTCTCCGTCGTCAGCTTGTATCGGCATTTTGTTTTGATAAATTGCCACTAGCTTCAGCTAGTGGGCGGCAAAGGCATACTGGAAAGGCTTTAGCCGAAACGCACAAGCATTCATCTCTCATCAGCTTTTGGAGGAGCATCATTCATCACAATTTGGCTAAAGCCAAACATCATATTCATGCTCTCCACTAGCTGAAGCTAGTGGCAACTGATAAAGCTGATGATAACTGATGAAATGTCAACCGAACCTAATTCTCTCCATCACGGTCGGTGTCGTTAGAATTGGGAGCGCGACGGAAGCGGCGGTCAAGGCGCGCATCAATTTTGCGTTTCGCGGCGGTTTCTGCTTCGACATAAGCGAGTACGGCATCGCGCATCGTGACACCGAGCGGGCGCATGTTTTTACCTTCTTTGAAAACCGCGTAATCGCCGCCACGATTCACTAGATAGTCGGTGGTGACAATCGTATAGACGGCGTTCGGTTCGATGCGGCGCGATGCGTTCTTGTCGCCGCTTGATTTCGAGGCGGGAACGAATTCGACATCCACGAGTTCGAGTTTGCGTTCGGCGTTGGTGCGATAAGTGATGACCGCGCCGGACTGCACATCGCGTCCGGCGATGATGACCTCAAGCAGCCGCCGCAACTGTTCGCCCGTGAAATCAACGGTCACGAGGGCGTTTTCAAACGGCAACAATTCGTAGATGTCGCTCGTGCGTAAGTCTCCGGCGGTAATCTTATTTTTACGCAAACCGCCGCTGTTGGTTATCGCAAGGATGACGGGCTTTCCCGTGCGCGCGGTGGCTTGGGAGCGCATCGCATCGGAGACGAAATTGCCGATAGTCCCGCCGCCCAAGCCGCGTTTCTGTATGTCGCTTTCGAGCGTGCCGATAGGCGCGTTGAGCAAATCAACTTTCGCGCGATACGGCGCGAGTACCGCCATCACCGCCGGGTCTTCCGGCACGCTCGCATCAACCGCCGCTTCGCTGCCGCGCACCTTACCCGTAAAAACCGTGTTGTTGGAGTTTGGCGAAGCCGGTACGGGTGAGGTCACGGTCGGCTTCGGAGAGGCGGCGGGCGCGGTCGTTTGAGCGTGTGAGGTTGCGATAAAGAAGTTCGCCCCGAAGCCGACGAAACACGTCATCATACCGAAGCCGCACGCAGTTCGAGTGCGTTTGAAAACTTGTTTGATATTCATATTGATGTTTGTTGATTGTCGCTGATTGTCGTTGACCGTCTTAGAGTGACTCACTTAGTATGTCGCACCAACGCGGAGTGAAGCAACCGCCGCTCAACTCCGCTTTCATAATTTTAATTGACGCCGCACACTGCCACACTTGGGAGGTTTCCGGGTTTGAGTTTATCTTTTGCACCGCACGCGACGGAGTTTGACAATCCGAATCTCGAAGTTCTGTTTTCCGAAAAGCAAATCGCCGCGCGCGTCAAAGAGTTGGGCGCAAACATCAGCCGCGACTACGCGGGCAGTACGCCTTTGCTTATCGGTGTTTTGAAAGGTGCGTGCGTGTTTTTGAGCGACCTTCTGCGCGCGATTGATTTGCCGCTCGCCGTCGAGTTCATGGCGATTTCATCTTACGGCACGGGGATGCGTTCATCCGGCGAAGTCCGCATCGTCAAAGATTTGGATACGGCGGTTGAAGGGCGCGATATTATCGTCGTCGAAGACATCATAGACACGGGACTGACGCTCTCATATCTGATTTCGACGCTTCACGCGCGCGGCGCACGCTCCGTAAAACTAGCCGCCCTACTTGATAAACACGAACGCCGCGAACGCGAAGTTCCGATTGATTACAAGGGCTTCACCATTCCAGATGCGTTCGTCGTCGGTTACGGTTTGGATTACGCCGAGCGTTACCGAAACTTGCCGTTCGTCGCGGTTTTGAAGAATCCTTATAATTGATGTCGCGCAGGTTTAGTGTTCAAAGTGCAATGTTATAAACTGCGTACCGCGCATCAAGCAATGCCGTTATCAACGGATGCTTTGAACCTTAAACTTTGAGCATCGAATACGGAATTTGACCGTGATTGTCGCTTTACTTTCAACGCGGGAGACGTAGTTTGAAATTCGTTTGCCCGCCGCGCGCTTAAACTTATCCAACGCACTTCTCTTTGAGAGGAACTAATCAATGTACGCACTAAAGTCAACTCGCACACGTCACATCTCATTTCACACAGTCGCCTGTTTCATGCTTTTAGCGGCAGGCTTTGTCTCGCTCGCTCCGGCGCAAGACAGTCGCCAACGTCAGGTTTCACTCAATACCGCCGCCGTGCCGAGCGTCGTCGTCGAATCGAATGTGACGACGGTGACACGCTGCGCCGACCGCGCGGGCGAAGATACGAGTCAGGTACGACTTGTTTCGCGCACCGAAAATTTGAGCGGCAACGTCAATTATGTATATACGACGACAGGCGGGCGCATCGTCGGCACGGGAGCGAATACGACGTGGGATTTAGCGGGAGCGCAACCCGGCGTTTATACCGCGACGGTTGAAGCCTCGAACGGTTTGGCTGATTTGGGATGCCGCGCTTTCTCGTCCACCGTCGTCGTCGTGCGCGATTGCCCGCCGCTCGTCGTGCAGTGTCCGACGGTCAATGTTCTCGCACCGGAAACGGTCAGGGCGGGCGAACCCTTAACTTTCGTGGCGAATGTTTCGGGTCCCGGCGGTGTCGTTCCGGGGTTCAACTGGAACGTCACGGGCGGCACAATCACGAGCGGGCAAGGCACGCCGACCATCACGGTTGACACCGCGAGCGCGGGCGGCACAAGCGTTCGCGCCGCTGTTCAACTTGCCGGATACGACGCGAGTTGTTCGGCTCTCGCGGAAGCCTCCGCACCCGTGACCGCCATTCCCCTCGCGCGTCGCTTCGATGAATTTCCGTCCGTCAATTTTGACGATGACAAAGCCCGTCTCGATAATCTCGCCATCGAATTGCAAAACGACCCGACCGCACGCGGCTTCATCATCGTTTATCCGGCAGCGCGCGGACGCGCCGACCAAGCTTCGCGTCTCGGCTCACGCGCCCGCGACTACCTGACACGCACGCGCGGCATAGACGCCTCACGCCTCACCATCACCAGCGGCGCACCGCGCGACCGTGCGATGTATGAACTCTACATCGTCCCCGTCGGAGCGCAACCGCCCAGTGTCGGACGTTGAAACGTGTCGGACGTTAAAATCATGCTCATATTTGAGCGAACAAGAAACGTGGTGTGCCATGGATGCACACCGCGTTTTGCTTTTCCGTCGCGTGTTATTATCAAGCGCGAAAGGAGTCAAAAATGGTTACACAACTCGAAATGCCGGTTGAACAGATTGCCGAAAGCGTGCGCCCGTATCGCTTCACGATAGAGGATTTTCATCGTCTCGCGGAAGCAGATATTTTCGCGGCAGACACGCGCGTCGAACTAATCGAAGGAGAACTGATGATGATGAGTCCCATCGGCAAACGCCACGCCGCATACGTCAATCGTTACGTCGGAGTATTCAGAAACATTGACCCGGCGATTGCCATTTTAAGCGTGCAAAACCCTTTGTTATTGCCCAATACCAATTCAGAACCCGTGCCGGATGTGATGCTTCTTAAACCGCGCGAAGATTTCTACGAAGCCGTCCAACCGCAACCCGCCGATGTGCTTTTGCTCATCGAAGTTTCGGATACGACACTCAACTATGACCGCCGAATCAAGCTGCCGCTTTATGCACGACATGGCATCATCGAAACATGGATTACCAATCTCGTGCAGAACATAATCGAGATTTATACCGAACCCAAGAACGGCATCTACACCGTCCAACGCATCGCCCAACGCGGCGAGCAAATATCACCGCAGGCTGTGCCGGATTTCATCGTCAATGTTGACGCGATACTCGGATGATGTGGGTAGAGGCAAAGTAGAAAGTGGAAAATGGAAAGGCGGAAGGTGAAATGCTCTCTTGCTTTCGCCTTTCTACTTTCGCCTTTCTACTTTGCTGATGCTCCCGGCGCGATTCCAACGCGCGACCTAACGCTTAGGAGGCGTTCGCTCTATGCAACTGAGCTACGGGAGCGTCGAGAGCAGGCAATATAAAGCAAATCTGCCTAAACAT
>JANDLT010000083.1 GCA_024330265.1 Pyrinomonadaceae bacterium MAG19_C2-C3
AGAGAAAATGCCATAACTTCTTTCACCTGAAAAATTAAGATGCGTTAGCCCTATGTACAGCAGCGTAACACATTGTCATACATGACAATAAAGCTTAATATCTAAGACAGCAGAAGTCACTCCTTTGTATGCGAAAGTCGGCTTTACATGCCGTGCGCTCGGTTGACGAGCCTAGCTACAAAGGGGTGACTTTGCATATATCAAAGACGTTTTTCCTGCCGTAGTAATTATGCCGACACGGTTTTGAGTCGTACAAATCCACGAGCAAACTCACTTTGTCGCTCACGAAGTTGAAGTACCGCATTTCGCCTTTGGTGTACGCGCGATAGACCGCCCAATTCATGTAATCAATTACGCTCAAGCAAGGTTCACCTTTCGGGCTTTGCGCTTGCACATCATGGATTGAACTTAAATTATCATTTTGAGTTTTTTCGTCAAACCATTCTTTCGCCTGACGGATTGCCGTTTCAAGCGGCTTTTGCCGTGTACGCGAACCGCGTTCGGCAAAGTAGACGTGGTTGTGGCTGTGACGATGAAGCACGTTCTTGAAAAGTTTCGCCGCGAGGTGGTCGTAAAACTTATTCTCGTTTGCCTCGAAACTATTTCTGAAAACCTTTTCAATTTTCCGCGCAACAATAAAATGCGTTTTGAACTCAAGCTGCTTGATGAGTTTATAGAACAAGTATCTGACTTCGGGCGTGTCGTCTTTCGCGTGGAAAGCGGTTGCAGTTTTTCTAACTGACGGAATGCTTCGCAAGTAATCGTCATTGATTATTTGCCGTTGCAAGTCAAGCACGGCTTGCCGCAAAACGCGCGGTGTTTGAGTTTCGATAAAGCCGAGAATCAGTATCGGGGAACTGCCCGCCCCGACAATCAAGTTTCCCCGCGCGTCATAGAAAGTCGGGTCGCCTGATTCGTCAACAAAGAAAGATGAATGACCGTCTTTTGTCTTTTTCACAAATAATATTGCTCTATCTACCAGAAATCTCGTTGCAGATATTTCTGCAGTTAATGATATTTATTTTCGGTTTGAAACGCTAAAACTTAACTTCGTCACCCTGCTCATCAGTATCGTCACTTAGCGATAGCTTAAGAATCTGTAATAGCTTTCGTAGTTCTTTACTGTTCCAATCTTTAGGCAATTCAAGATATGCCAATCTGCCGGGTCCGAGTGGAATAGGAATTCGGATTACATCTGAAGGTGTGTCGGTTTTTGGAGTTGAATTAGTGGATAATTCTTGAACCTTATTTACATTTTGCTGCTCGGTACTAACTTGCCCGTTACCGTTCTTTGAAGGTTGTGTTTTTTTGCGGCGCGAAATAATACAATCCTCTTCTCCGGTACAGGTGGGTACTTAGTAACGCTGCTCGACGCCTCTCACCACGCGCACGGTATCGCGGGCTATCAAGAGTTCTTCATCGGTCGGTATCACGAAGGCGCGGAGGGCGGAATCGTCGGTGGCGATGTCGCCTTCTTTGCGGGTGGAGATGTTTTGATTGCGTGCTTCGTCGAGTTCCAAGCCGAAACATTTTAAGCCGTTTGCGATGCGCGTGCGGACGGCGTGTGAATTTTCGCCGATGCCGCCGGTGAAGATTATCGCGTCGGCGGTCGTGCCTTCCGTATCACACATCGCGGCGAGGTATGAGCCGATGTATTTGCGTGCGCGGTAGCAGAAAAGTTCAATCGCAAGGGCGGCGCGGCGGTCTTTGGTTTCTTCCGCTTCCGCCAAGAGTTCGCGCATGTCATTGGTTAAGCCGGAGATGCCGAGTAAGCCGGATTGTTTGTTAAGCAGCGATTCTATTTCGCTTATGCTCATGCCTTCTTTCGCGGCGAGGAAATCTATAATCGCGGCGTCCACGTCTCCGGCGCGTGTTCCCATTACCAAACCTTCCAAAGGCGTAAATCCCATTGAAGTGTCAATCGAGTTTCCCGCTTTTATCGCGCACGCGGAACAGCCGTTGCCCAAGTGCAGGGTGATGACGTTGACCGCATCTCGCGGGATGTTTTTGATTTGACGGTAGCGATACGCGACGTAGCGATGCGATGTGCCGTGAAAGCCGTAACGTCTGATTCGATGGCGGCGGTAGAGTTGATACGGAAGCGCGTACAGATAAGCGTGCGGTTCTAATGTTTGATGAAATGCGGTGTCGAACACGGCGACTTGTGGAAGTCCCACGCCGAAAATCTCACGCGCGGCGGTGATGCCTTTGATATTCGCGGGGTTATGCAGGGGCGCGAGGTCTATGCAGTCTTCGATTTCCCCTAAGACTTCATCGTTGATTAAAACCGAGTGCGTGAAGCGTTCGCCGCCGTGAACGACGCGATGCCCGACGGCGTGTATGTCGCTGATGGATTTAATCGCTTCGATGCCCGAATCGGCGGAACATATCCAGCGAATTATCATCTCGACCGCGGCTTGTGTGTTTCTCAAAGGCGCGGTTGTGCGACTCGTTTTGCCGTCTTTAACTTCAAATGTAATCAGTGCTTCGCCGCCGATGCGTTCGCACACGCCGCGCGCCAACTTGCGGTCGGCATCGTTTTTAATTTCTTCAACGTCGGTGCTGATAAGCTGAAACTTGACGCTTGAACTGCCGCAGTTAAGGACGAGAATGTTCATGAAGTCTCGCTTTCTATTTAATCGGTTTCATTATCTTACTGCACTTGGCGAGGCACTTTGTAAGCGATTTGTGAAGCAAATGTAGTTACGAACATACTTGCGGTTAATGCGGGTAGATAATTTACGCATCCGGTTCGTTTATCGCCAAACGCTTTCCGATTTCGATTACCCGCGCACGCAAATCATCTTCGTCAATCGTCGTTACTTTTCCGTTCCTGAATACTTCCCTGCCCGCGATGATAGTGGCTATGCAATCGCGCCCGGATGAGGATGCGATGAGGGCGGCGCGCGGGTTGTGGACGGGAAGTTGGTGCGTCCCCGTTAAGTTGAAGACGGCGAAGTCAGCGGACTTATCCGGTTCGAGTGTGCCGATTAGGTGTTCCATTCTTAGAGCCTGTGCGCCGCCGCCCGTCGCGGCTTCGAGGACTTCGGTGATTGACACATCGAACGCCGCACCTTCACTTGTTTCGCGGTTTGCGCGGGCGAGAAGCAGGGCGAAGCGGGCTTCTTCAATGATGTCGTTGGTGTTGTTGCTGGCGACGGAATCGCTGCCTAAGCCGGTGCGGATTCGGCGTTTCAACATGCGACTGAGAGGTGCGCGCCCGTGTCCGAGTTTGAGGTTCGACTTGGGACAGTGGGCGATTGATGCGTCGTGATGCTTGATTAAATCGAGGTCGTGTTCATCAACGGTGATGCAGTGTGCGAGAAGCGGTTTGGTGTCGAGCAAGCCGCGCTCGTGCAGATAACAAATCGTCGAGACTCGCGGCGGTTGCCAAGTGATGTTGCGGGTTTTCAAACCGTCGGCAAACGCTCCGTGACCGTGCATCATGAATGCGAGTTCGGCGTTTGATTCGGCGGCGTGCATCATCACGGGTAAGTCTTCATCGAGGGCGTAACGGGCGGCGAGTTCGATAAGTTTTCCGCTGACAGTGTAGGGAGCGTGCGGCGAGATGCCGACGCGAAGTAGTGGATAGTGGATAGCATGTAGTGGATAGTGGATAGTGGATAGTGGATAGTTAAGAGTAGGTGGCGGATGGGGGATGGGGGATGAAGCGTTTAGTTCGCGTAAGTGTGAGACTTTGTTTTTGAGGTTGGCGAGTTGGTCGTGGGCGAGTCTTGCGTCTATGCCGAAAAGTTCTTGATAGACGATGGCGCGCAAGCCCGTGTCGTGTAGGGCGCGAATGGTCGTCGCGGCGGAATCGCTGGCGTCGGCAACGCAGGTGACGCCGCTTCTGATGGCTTCCGTTGCGCCGAACATCGCGGAGACATAAAGGTCTTCGTCGTTCATTATGTCCCGACGGGCGAGTGTGAGTTTGCGAAGCCACGCGAAGAAGTCATGTTCCACGTCATCAAGGAAGCCGCGCATCGCGGTCAACTCAAAATGTGTGTGGGTGTTGATTAAGCCGGGCGTGATGACGCTCGCGCCGTAGTCTGTGACGTGGGCGTGCGGGTATAAGCGGCGTAAGTTTTCGAGAGTCGAAACCGCGATGATGAGCGAATCATGGACTACTAACGCGCCGCGTTCGATGACTTGATGGGCGGTGGAAATCAGGTGGTGCGCGGTGTAGATGCGCGAATTGGTAGCCTGTGTGGATGTCATCGAAAGTCTTATCGCCGTGTGATGACGGGCAACATCGCGGCTTGATTTTGTTGTGGTGTGGGTGGGTGAAGATTCTGGTTGGCGGCGCGAATGGTTTGGGCGCGTGCGGTTTTACGTGCGCGGTAGCGTGCGAGGATGTTGGTGACGTAGGCGCGCGTGGTCGGGAAATCTATGCGGTTGATAAATTCACTTTCGGTCAATTTTTTGTCGGCGCGATTCCACGCCGCAGCCCGCGAAGGTCCGGCATTGTAAGCCGCGAGGATGCGCGCGAGTGAATCGGACGTGTCGGGGTAAGACTTCGATATTTTTTCGAGATACCAGCAACCGATTTGGATATTACGTTCGGGAATCAGTAAAACTTGCGCGGGGTCTTGCCGAACTTGGCGGGCGAGTTCGCGCAAGCCTGTTTCCCCTGCCCATTCGCGGGCGACGACGGGCGTGACCTGCATCAAGCCGACTTCTTCCGCTTCGCCGCGCATCCACGGGCGAAAGTACGTTTCTTCATAAATCACGCTCCACACTAAATCCGGGTCAAGCCGATAGATGCGGGCTTGGCGTTCGATAATCGTGTCGAAGCGATGTTGCCAGAAGATGTTGAAACGATACGCACCGAGTGCGGCAAGCGGGATGATGATAAGGGAAAGAATCAATAATCGTTTCATGAATGCGAAGGCGGATCACGTCGCGCCTGAAGTTATAGACCGTCTCAAAAATAGCTTTTGATTGAAAACTCTGCGGAACTTCGGCGTCCAAAGATTTTTAACGCAGAGTACCGCAGAATTGAAGACGCCGAAGTTCCGCAAAGAGGGAAACCATTTTGAGATAGCTTCTAGTTGTGTCGTCGCAAGTTGTGCCACATCGCACCGGGTCGGACGCTGCGGTCAACGCCTTCGTAACGTGCGCGTAAGGTGGGTGCGTTTATAACGTGTCCTTGCAGCCAGACATCGGCGGCAATCATCGCTCCGGGCATCAAGGTTTTTTTGTACGGTGTGCCGCGCTCGTTCAAGAGTGAGCGGGGATTGATGAGGACTTCGAGTTTGAGAAAGCCTGTATCAACGCGCGCCCAGACGAGTTCGCTGCCCGATAAAGGATTTGACAATTGCTTGCACGCCAGCACGCGCCCGCGCAAACTCCAATCGTTTTCGTGAATCACAGGCGATGTTTCGTCATCAGGTTCTTTATCGTTGCGAGGCGTTGCGCGGTGTTTGATGTTGGCGGTGACGAACGACTTTTCTTCAAGCGGTCGCCAGCCTGAAGCATCCGTCGCCGCACATACTTGGGCTTGATACGCCAAGCCGCAGAGACTGACTTGCAGCGCGGATGAGTGGAAGCAGGTCGCGCCGACTTCGGTGATGTTTTGAAGTTCAAACAACACTTCCGTTCCGCCGTCTTCGAGGTAGCCGTGAACAATCGCTTCGCCTTCTTCAGTGTATTCGGTCAACGCCCAGGGGCTGACGGTTTGCGTCGAACGGGCGCGAAAGCCGGGACGACAATCGGCGTAAAATACTTCGCCGCCGCCGCGCTCATACAAGACCGTCCACACTTCCAAACCTTCGCCCAACTTCCAACATCGCCCGTGCAAAACCGCTCCGTCGCGGGCAAGGCGCGTCGGTTCGCCGTGATTGTCGGCTTGCGCGGCAAGCACGTTGTAGGCTTTCTGGCTTGGTATATCAATGCCGATTAAATTAAAAGTCGAATTCATAGAATGGTTGAATCGAATCGTGAATAGATGAACAATCTTGTCTTTTCGATTTACTATTTAACCCAAGTTGCCGGTTATCACATTTCTGATTTCTTTGAGTTGCCACTTAGCTTTAGCTAGTGGATAGAGTTTTCAATCTCTTCGGCTTTAGCCGAACTGTTGGGCTAAAGCCGGAATCTCTAGACCTGTCCACTAGCTAAAGCTAGTGGCAATTTATAACCGGCAACCCGGGTTATTTACTATTCACCGTCCTTAATCGAAGTCGCTTCGGGTTCTTCAAGGTTTTCATTCGCACGCGGCACACGCACACGATACCCGCGTATGTTGCGCGTCGCACCTTCGCGCGGCAACTCGCCGGAGCGCACCATTTGTGCGAACAACTCGACATCGTAATCGGCTTCGCGCGACATCTCCTCGCGTATGGTGTGAAGCAATTCAAGAAAGCGCGGACGTGGATACATAAGGTTTAAGCGACAAGTGACGGGTGACAAGTAAAAAGATAGCGATATTGTTCTTACTTGTCACCCGTCACTTGTCACTTGTCACTCTCTCGGTTGCTTCGGAGACAAGAAACTCCGGTGTGATGATGACGGGACAGAAGAATCCGGCGGTGGTATTGAACAGGCGTATGCGGGCTTGGCGGCGGACGTTGGCGAGATGACCGAAGTTCCACGTCACGAGGTAATCAATTTTGTGTATCGAAGCGAGGGCGGTGTGAAGCGCGTCGGCAAGATATTTGCGATGGAATATCGCCCGCGCGACGTAGCCTTCGGCGAGTATCGCGGCTTCGTCGCTCAACTCCAGTTCGGGAAGACCCGCGAGAAGCTTGAGATAGCCCGTGCGATACGGCTCAATCGTGCGTTCGAGTTCGCGGCGGACAAGCGGCGAAATGAAAACGTCGTACTCGTTCATTTCGTGTTCCCACCAGCGAATCGTCAGGTCGCGGCGGAACGCATCGCCGTTGTCGAGGTACGCACCGATGACCGATGTTTCGAGATATAAAGTCTGTTTCATAAAGGCTTGGCGACGCCGCCACCCGCCACATCGTAAGGTTCAAGCCGCATCACCATTCGCAGAAAGTCGAACGTCACAAGGTAATGACGCAGGACGTTGCCGCCGATAATACCGGCTTGTTCAAATCCGGCGGTTTCGTTTATCGAGTTCATATCGAGGACGACGGCGGGAACTCTGCTGCGCGCCAAACGCTCGTTGAACTCAACGCGCGGCAACATCAACAGCGGCACGTTTTCGGATATGCCCGCCGCGCCGTGAATCTTGATGCGCGTGCTTTGCGCGTACCGATTCATCTCCTCGCGCGTGGCGAGTTGTTCGGAGACGACGGAGATGCTCGCGCCCGTATCAATGATGAAGTTCTGTGTTTTGGAAACGCCTTCGAGATTGATTTCACTGCTCCAGAAACCGCTCGTCGTCAGGCGCACCGGAATTTCAACCGCGCTGTTTAACCGCTCCCCGCTTGTATTGACGACGGGATTAGCGGGCGGCGAAGTATTACCCGTTGCGCTGTTCGTTGCATTATTTGTTGCATTGTTTGTGTTGTTATTCGGTGTCGCGTTGCGCGCGGCTTGCGCGGTTGATTCGCGCTCAAGTGCCAAGGCTTCCGTGTCGCGGTGCATGGTTAAAAGTCGCTGGCGGTAATCAACCGAAATCAGATGTCTGGACAACACGGACAATCCTATGTAGCCGTCCACAGGGTTCTCTTTGTTATAGAACGGGCGAATATAGACCGGCACGTTTCCTATCGTGACGTTTGAATTTTGACGGTCTTCGACGCCGAAACTTAGCTCACGTAAAAAGCCGTACACGATGTCGAAGCGTCCGTCGCCGCCCACCGCACGCGCCCGCCCGCCGCGCGCCACCGGAGAGACTTTCATCTTGCGCGCCGCTTCTTCGGAAATCACACACATCCCCGAACCGGAATCAAGCACGAAGCGCAAAGGTTCTTCGCGGTTATTGACGCGCATCTGCACGATGGGACGATTGTTGAGCAACTCGAATTTAACGACGCTCCGCCGCGCTCCGCCCGCTTGATAGAGTTCGCCCTGTGTGCTGACGAAACGCAAAAACTGAATTAGCCCGCGTATGCGTGCGCGACGGTCTTCGTCCGCAGTCGGTGAGATACGCAAAAAGATTTCGTAAGCATCGGCGGCTTCGCGGTAGTGTTCGGCGCGGGAGGCGGCTTGCGCGAGACTGAAGACATAATCGGGTTCGCGCGGTGCGAGTTGGACGGCGCGACGCAAGAGGCGGCGGCTCGCTTCCAAACGGCTTTCGTAATAATCAATCAACCCCAATCCGGCAATTGCCAAAGCTTCGCGTTCGTCGAGTTGGACGGCGCGCGTAAAGTATTCGCGCGCACGCGGAAAGTCGCCGGACGTTAAAAGCGTCATCCCGATAAGGGCGATTGCCCGCGACGATTTCGGTTCGCGCGTCGCCACCGTCACGGCTTCATCAAACGCTTCTTGAAGTTTGCGCTGTTTCAGTAACGCGGCACTCAAGCCTAAGCGTGCGGGTGAGTGTTTTTCGTTTGCCGATAAAAATTGGCGATACGCTTGTTCGGCTTCGGCAAAGCGTCCGGCGCGCAGGCTGTGTTCGGCGTGCTTGAAAAGCTTGCCGTTATCGTCAATCACGACGCCGAAAGCGGCGGGCGCGAACAGAAGCTGCACGCCCAACATCAGCACGCACATCAAGCGATGAAGTTTGTCGAACGGATGATTGATAAAGCACGCAAAACAACGGCGAGAAAAATCGGTGAAGCGAAGCGGAAGTGTTGCCATGACGGTACTGCTCACTTTCTGGCGATGGATCACCACTCAAGTCGAATGATGATTTTATCAACTCACTCACCTTACGCGGTTTTGACTTTAGCCGCTTTCAAGCGGCTTTCCGCGAAGCGGCACTTAGCCACGCGATTTTATCGCGTGGACAAGGGGCGTAAGAATTGAAAGGGCGTTTTAACGTCCTTTTGAAAGCTGGCTTTAGCCGGATGCTAAAGCGGGAACGGGAAGGACGTTAAAACGCCCTCCAATTTTCAACTCGCGCTCCACCCAGCCGTCAAACGGAACTGGTCTAAGTGCCGCGAAACGCGGAAAGCCTGATGAATCAGGCTAAAATCAAAACTGCGTAAGGCGAGCAAGTCATAATTTTAAGCGATACGCTTTCACCAAAGTCAATCTCATAGCGTGAGAAAACACGGCTTGCGATGAGACGGCTTATCGAAACGAGTGTACCGCGTTTCACTTCAAAACTTCGCCGGTTTTCATTGACCACAATACAAGGTCTAATTCGTCGAAGTCGAGATTTACATCGCTCGCGTAACTCTGCATTCGCTCTTCGACGGCAAGATATTTGGTGCGCGTCGCGGGCGGGGCGGGCGAGTCAATCACCTTCAATTCATACAGGCTTTTTAAGATATGTTTATCGAGAATCGCATAACCGCGATAGCCTATGTTTCGCAAGAAATGGCTCGCTTCCTTGTAGCCCAAACCTTTGATGCCGCGTGTGCGCGCCAGCCAATCGCGGCGCGCGTCCGTGTTATCCGCGAAGGCTTCGAGACGTTGATGCAAACATAAACCGCAATCGTTTTCGAGAAATTCGCGCGTCGTGATTATATAACCGGAACGCGCGCGCGGGTAACGATGCACGCCCGTCAAAGCGTTTGCCAGTTCTTCGTGCGCCGCACTTTTCAGCAACGGGCGCACAACTTCGATTGAACGCAAACCCATTTTTGCCGAAGCTCCCGCCGTGAAAATGCAGAACACGAGTTCCGCCAACAACTCTTCATCATCGGCACGTTCGCGCACACGGGCAAATTCATCAAGCCGTGCGCGGATTTCAATTTGACGTTGCCGCGCGTGGAGGCGCATGGCTTCAAGCGTGACGACGGGTTTTTTAGCGAGACGCATTTTTAGTTAAGACGGTTAATAGGGAAACCATAGAGCGAACATTCATGGTAATCATTCGCCAATCATAGCGCGATATTAGGAGCGCGTATCGAACAGTGTCAACGATGCCGTCTGTCTTGATGCTTACCTGTCATAACTGCGCGCCAGTTTGTACATACATCCCGCTTCGTCCGCGTCAACATCTAATCGTTCGCGCCGGCGTTATGCTAGTATCGAAGTCGCGTTATTCCTTCGCCCTTTGAAGCGGCACGCGCCAAAATTCCGATTCAAATTTCAAAGAGGTTGATTCAAAAGTTGAAACATCTTATTCCCTCGCTCACACACTTCCCCAATCTCTCCCGCCCGCATCGCTCAAGCTTCGCCTTGACGCTTCTGCTTCTATTAAGTCTCAGTGTCTCGCCAACCTTTGCACAACAAACGATTGCGCCGAACGCGGCGACGCCTTCGTCGAACTTGCCCGTTCCCGCTGGACGCACGGTTAAGCCGACGGTGTACGCGACGCCGAACGCGACAACGGTGGATGATGTCGTACCGCTTCCCGTCCTCAATGCTCCAATCGTCGTTCCGCGTCAGGGCGTGTTGATTGAAACCGCCGCCGGACGTTCGGTGATGGAACAGGCGGGCGACACGGAATTTAATCCGGCGTCGGCAATTAAACTTGCCACCGCGCTCGTCTCTCTGCGAAGTCTCGGCGCGAAGCATCGTTTCTCGACCGCGCTGATGACCAACGGCATATACGATTCCGCGACCGGAACAATCGCCGGAGATTTAATTGTTGTCGGACGCGACCCGTCTTTCCACGACGAACACGCGGTTGAAATTGCGCGCGAACTCAACCGCATAGGCATCAGTGTCATCACGGGCGACCTTATCGTGACGCCGACTTTCACGATGAACTTTTCCGCTTCGCCGCTCTCGTCCGGCAATCGTTTCTATGACACGCTCGACGCGACGCGACGCCCGACTTCCGTCGCCCGTGCGTGGACGCAAGCCCGCGCGTTGGCGGGCGATACGCAAACCCTCGCCCGTGTGCCGAGTGTCGCCGTGATGGGTGCGGTTTATGTCAGCAACGTACCTGCGAACTCGCGTCAACTGATGTTGCATAAATCCAGCCCTCTGGTTGATGTGTTAAAAACGATGCTGTGCTATTCAAACAATTTCATGGCAGAGCGTCTCGGTGACATGCTCGGCGGAAGCACGGGCATTGAAAATTATCTCATTGATAAACTTGGCATTGACCCCGACGAAGCGCGCCTCGCTTCGACGAGCGGCTTGGGCGTAAATCGCATGACGCCGCGCGGGATGATGCGCGTCTATCGCGCCCTTGCCGCAGAACTTGCGACCGAGAATTTAACGACCGCCGACATTCTGCCCGTCGCCGGAATTGACCCCGGCACGTTGAAGAAACGCTACGACGACGCGCTTGGACGCGGCAGCATCATCGCCAAAACCGGAACGCTGGTTCGTACAGACGGCGGCACAAGCGCGCTTGTCGGTGAAGCCCTCGCCGCCAACGGTGAACGCCTTTACTTCGTTATTTTTAATCGCGGCGGCAACGTGTGGCGTTCGCGCTCACAACAAGACCAGATTGTTCTCGACCAGCAACTTCAACGCGGTGGACCCCGCGCCGTCGCTTATATTCCGCGCTCTAGCGTCGTTCAACTCGCCAACGCTCCGACAAGCACTACGGTTCGCACCGCGAGCGATGAATACGAAGCCAATCCTCAATAAACAGTTAGAATTCGTTCAACTCGAACACGCTTCACACTCTCCCATAGTTCCGCATGACTCCTGACCGCGATGATGAGACGACGCTAAAGAACCAACCACGCGACGCTGCCGAAGCGAAATTCTCACGCACCGAAGCCGACCTCGCCGCCGGAGAAACCATACCCGTCATCGGCGACTCGCTAGGCGAGACTCCCGCCGAACAACAAACCGCACGCCGCGAGTCTCATCAATCCACGGGCAATGCGGCGTTTCTCGTCGGTGCAGGCATACTCCTGAGCCGTATCATAGGGCTTGTCCGCCAGCGTGTCTTTGCACATTACTTCGGCAACTCTGCCGCCAAAGATGCCTTCGACGTGGCATTTAGAATCCCGAATTTTCTGCAAAACGTGTTCGGCGAAGGCGCGCTTTCGGCTTCGTTCATACCCGTTTATGCCGGACTGCTCGCACGCAATGATGAACGCGAAGCCAACCGCGTCGCGGGTACAATCTTCGCTTTACTCGCGCTCGTCACGTCAATACTCGTGTTGGCGGGCGTACTGCTCACACCCTTATTGACAAGCATAATCGCTTACGGTTTCGACGATGAGCGTCGAGAATTGACGGAAAATCTCGTGCGGATTTTCTTTCCCGGCGCGGGCTTGCTCGTGCTTTCGGCATGGTGTCTCGGTGTTCTTAATAGTCATCGCCGCTTCTTTCTATCATATACCGCCCCGATTGTTTGGAACATCGCCATCATCGTCGCCCTCGTCACGTTCGGTAATCAGGTCGCGGAATCGTCGCTCGCAATTTATGCGGCGTGGGGTTCGGTCATCGGAAGCTTTCTGCAATTCGCCATACAGTTGCCGACCGTCATCAAGGTCGCACGCGGCATACGTCCCGCTTTCGACTTTGCGAACGCAGGTGTTCGCACGGTCGTTCGTAATTTCTTTCCGGTCTTCTTCTCGCGCGGCGTCGTTCAAATCAGTGCCTTCGTTGATTCTTCGCTGGCTAGTCTCTTGCCCGTGACCGCTGTTTCCGCGTTGAGTTTCGCACAAAGCATTTACACTCTGCCCGTCAGTCTGTTCGGCATGTCAATCTCGGCGGCGAAGCTTCCGGCGATGTCTGCCACACAAGGCGATGCGGGCGAAGTCGCCCCGCACCTTCGCCGCGAACTCAACGAAGGCTTGCGCCACATCGCCTTCAACGTCGTGCCGTCGGTCGTCGCCTTTCTCGCGCTTGGCGACACTATCACCGCCGCCTTGTATCAAACCGGAGAGTTTCGCGCGAACGATACGCTTTATGTGTGGGGCATCCTTGCGGGTTCGACCATCGGGCTACTCGCCTCGACGATGGGGCGACTTTATTCATCAACTTATTACGCCCTGCGCGACACGCGCACGCCTCTGCGCTTCGCCGTGCTGCGCGTCGTGCTGGCAACCGTTATCGGCTCACTCGCCGCGCTTCGCCTTCCCGCGCTGCTCGGCATCAATCCGTCGTGGGGTGTCGCCGGACTGACCGCCGCATCGGGGTTAGCCGGATGGGTCGAGTTTTACTTATTGCGCCGCACACTTAATCGTCGCATCGGTCACACAGGGCTTGATTTTGATTTCACCGCGAAACTGTGGCTTGCCGCGATTCTCGCCGCCGCGCTCGGCTACGGACTCAAGATTGTGTGTCGCCCTCTGCATCCGATTCTCGCCGCCGCGTTCGTGCTTGGCTCTTACGGCGTCACTTATTTCGCCATCACCGCCGCGCTTCGATTGCCTGAATCGCGGCAAGTTTTGGGTCGCGTGTTGCGTGTTTTGCGCTTGCGATAATTTCGCCCAAATGTTTTCGCCTTTTTTGGAAGACCGCGCGGCTTATATCTTTACTTAAAAACACCGAAAGAAAAGCGGGTTAGTGGCGGTACAGCAGCGGCAGGCTCCGGCGAAAGAAGTGGTAGAGAGGACGGGCAACCGCCCTCTTTTTTGTGGTCTTTTTATGCAAATCGGTGACACAGTTTAGATGACCGAAAGATATGTCGTCGAAAATTTCAAGTTTGTGTAACACGATGTAGGCAAGTTTATGTTGACCGCTACCGATTACTTCCTTATTATCTGCCCACTCTCTACCTACCGACATGCCAAGTCGGTCTTGTAAAACTTTTCGATACCCGGCGTCACTTTTTCTGGAAGCCGTTGGCGATTGATAATTTTTACCTTCCACAATACGGTATAAACAGTTGTCGTGGTGTCGGTAAAGAAGTGTATGACCTTTCGGAATTTGACACCTCAACAATAATTAACGCAACACGAACTCTGTAAAGCATGTCGTCGCCATCAACTTCGCCGCACGTTGCTTTAACAGTTTGAAACGGGAGAACACAAATGACGACCCTCATCTCAGGCACAATCAAAACCTTTGCTCTTTGCTTTATCGCTCTTGTCTGCTTAACGCTTACGCAAGTCGAAGCGCGGGCGGACGAAGTCACGGTCAGTGGGACTACCACCGGCTCATTCAGCAATCCAGCCGGAATCTCTTTTACACCCGGCAGTTTCACCGCTACCACCGCTAACGGCGTTGCGGTTATCGGCGGCAACACTTCCACCACAACCAACGGCAGCAATTTCGGTGCAATTACGCTTCCCGACGGCAATACCTCATTCGACGGTAGAACGTTCACGTTAGTCGTCACCGTTACTGCACCGGCTGGCATCACCGGCGGCAACCCGGCGACCTTCAACGCGACGTTGACCGGAACTATCACCAACAACCCGCGCGGCGGTGGTGTCATCGTCACCTTCACCAATCCGTCACAAAGCTTTACGTTTAATAACGGAACGACATCTGGCGCATTCTCCTTGACGGTTCAAAACGTGTTCGTGTTTCCGGGTCAGACCGCCGAGATTCGCGGAATCTTGCAAGGTTCACAAACCGGAGCCATTCCTGAACCGGCGACGTTGATTCTGCTCGGCACGGGCTTGACCGGAGTTGCCGCGCGCATCCGCAAACGCCGCAAAAACGCGAACGCTGCTTCAATCAGCTAACTCGCTTCCTATAATCTAATAACCACAAGAAACGGTCTGCGGCTCTCCCCCGCAGACCGTTTCTTGTGCGTGCATCATGCTTATACCGACTTGCAAATCAAAATAAGAAACGAATGTTTAGAGGCGGGCTTCCGCCCGCCGTTGTGACATGTGACGTGAACCGGCGGGCATGACGAAAGGGTAGCACACCCGCTGGCTGGATCGAGGCATCGCCGGTTCGCCG
>JANDLT010000084.1 GCA_024330265.1 Pyrinomonadaceae bacterium MAG19_C2-C3
GTTTAGAGGCGGGCTTCCGCCCGCCGTTGTGACATGTGACGTGAACCGGCGGGCGGAAGCCCGCCTCTAAACTCAGGTTGTTATGCAAGTCGGTATTAATAAATGAGCAAGACCGTCTTGTCCATTGACCCGACACGCGAAGGCTTTCTATCATTCGCTCCATGCAAAAAATCATCTCCGCCGAAGTGATGCGCGAACTCGACCGCTTGACCGTTGAAAGCTGTGCCACACCTTCCCTGTTTTTAATGGAAGCCGCCGCAAGCGGCGCGCTGGATGTCATCGTCGCACGTCTCAAAGCCGATGTCGCGGATAGAAGCTTTCTTATTTTTTGCGGAGCGGGCAATAACGGCGGCGACGGTGCGGGACTCGCCCGCGCACTGGTGCGACGCGGAGCGCGCCGCGTTGATGTTGTGTTGCTTGGAAGCATTGAGCGCACACGCGGCGACGCCCGAATTAACTTTGAAATCGTTCAAAAACTCGCAATGCTGGATGCCCGCATCACCTTCCGCGAATTTACCGATGAAGATGAAGCCCGCTTAACCAAAGATTTGTTTATCAATCACGATGTCATCGTTGATGCGCTTTTCGGGACGGGACTATCGCGCCCCGCGTCCGGCATTCATCACCGCGTCATCAATCTCATCAACGAACAATCACGCCCGCGTGAGGAACGCCGACACGATTCACCCGCCGCGCACAACGCACACATTGCGACACGTCCCGCGCTCATTGTCGCCCTCGATTTACCGTCCGGTTTGTTTGCCGACGATGCTGTGCCGTCCGGCGCGTGCGTTCGTGCCGATTTGACCGTGACGTTCACCGCACCGAAACTCGCCAACGTCTTACCGCCCGCCGCCCGCTTCAACGGCGAACTTGTGATTGTTAGTGTCGGCACGCCCGATGCGCTACTCGCATCCGCCGATTCGCAAACATTCGTCACCGAAGCGCGCGACGTTCGCGCGTGGCTCAAACGCACGCGCTACGTTCCCGGTTCATATAAAAACTCGCACGGTCACGCCCTCATCGTCGCCGGTTCGCGCGACATGAACGGCGCGCCCGTCTTGTGTGCCGATGCCGCGCACATCGCCGGAGCGGGACTCGTTACCGTCGCCACACCGCACAGCGCGCACAGTGCCGTGAGTTCCCGCGTTCACGCCGAAGTGATGGTTGCCGCCCTTGAAGATTCGAGCGACGGCACAATCAACACGCTTGCCCTTCCGCGCGTCGCCGAACTGTCCGAACGCGCGACCGTTATCGCCGTCGGTTCGGGCTTGTCATCATCGAACGAAGAAACAACCGAGTTTGTGCGCCGCGTCGTGCATCAGGCGAAAATTCCCGTCCTACTCGATGCTGACGCTCTTAATGCCGTCGCGCCTTTTGATGGTGAAGTTCGCCCGATAAATAACGCCCCGCTTATCCTGACGCCGCACGAAGGCGAGATGCGACGCTTGATGAACACACACGAAAAGGACGCTCTCGCTAATCGCGTTCAAGCCGCACGCGACTTCGCCGTTCAGCACAAAGTGATTCTCGTTCTCAAAGGTGAGCGTGTGATTATCGCCGCTCCCGACGGCAAAGTTTTCATTAACCCGTTCGGCAACCCCGCGACGGGGACGGCTGGCACGGGCGACACTTTAGCCGGAATCATCACAGGCTTTCTCGCGCAAGAGTTCGCCCGCGAAGAACACCTTGAGAAATCGACCGACGCCGAATTTCGCATCGAAGCCGCCGTCCAAGCGACCGTCGCCGCCGTCTATGTGGCGAGTCTCGCCGCCGATTTCGCCGCCCGCGAAACGGGTATGCGCGCGATGCGGGCTTCGGATATTCGCACGCAATTAAGCCGCGCGTTTTGCACGCTCGACCCCGACGGTGAAACACTGTGAGCGATGTTTTGAAGCACAAGGACGCGACGAATACCGCGACGCTCGACGCGCTCTTAGGCGAGCGGCACACGCACAGTGAACAGGAAACCTTTCACTTCGGTGAACGACTCGGCGCATGTCTCACGGGCGGCGAAGTCTTATTACTTCACGGCACACTTGGCGCGGGGAAAACGATTTTGGTCAAAGGCATCGCCACCGCGCTCGGCTACGATGCGCGAGAAGTTACAAGCCCGACCTTTACACTCGTCAAT
Source organism: Pyrinomonadaceae bacterium MAG19_C2-C3 (assembly GCA_024330265.1). Taxonomy (GTDB): domain Bacteria; phylum Acidobacteriota; class Blastocatellia; order Pyrinomonadales; family Pyrinomonadaceae; genus JANDLT01. Next base: position 2,135 of record JANDLT010000084.1, read on the forward strand.
ACTTATCACGCAAACCTGACGCTTTATCATCTCGACCTTTACCGCCTTGACGAAGGTTTCGCTGCCGCGCACGCCGTTGACCTCGAAGAACTCTTGAGCGATGAACGTCACGTCGTCGTCATCGAGTGGGCGGCGCGCATCGCGGATTACCCGTTGCCCGCTTCGACGTGGGATGTGACGATTGAAACGATGGGTGAGACGGAGCGCGTGATTCGCATCGCACCTCACGCTACGATAAGGTGAGTCGTGCTAAACTCACTTTGAAAATTTGTCCGTCATGAAATATTACACAAGACAATTTACTGACTCACGCGGTTCTGTTTATAGCCGCTTTCAAGCGGCTTTCCGCGAAGCGGCAATTAGCCATGCGATTCATCGCGTGGACAATTAGCGCGAAAATCGAAAGGGCGTTTTAACGTCCTTTTAGAAATGTCGGCTTTAGCCAAACGCTAAAGCGGGCGCAGGCAAGGACGTTAAAACGCCCTTTCGATTTGGGCTTTCCCAAACCAGCCGTGAACGACTGGTCTAATTGCCGCCTCGCGGAAAGCCCGATGAATCGGGCTAGAAATCAATACCGCGTAAAGTGAGTTACTTACAATCCAATAAGGAGATTTTGAAGTTTATGCCGTATCCAGAAATTATGATTCGCCCGATGCGCGAAGATTTGTCGCGCATCGGTATCGAAGAAACCAAGCAGCCCGAACAGGTTGATGCCGCGTTGCAAAACACCGAAGGCACTGTGATGCTCGTCGTCAATTCCGTGTGTGGGTGCGCCGCCGGAAAAGCGCGTCCCGGCATTGCGATGGCTCTGCAACATGAAAACCGCCCTGACCGCGCCATCACCGTGTTCGCCGGAGCGGACATCGAAGCCACCGAACGCGCACGCGAATACATCACGGGTTATCGCCCGTCGTCGCCTTCCGTCGCCCTGTTCAAAGACGGCAAACTCGTTTATGTACTCGAACGCACCGGCATCGAATCGCGCTATGCCGACCAGATTGCCGAAGAACTGACTTCCGCCTTCGACCGCTTCTGCACCAAAGATGCGAACACGGCAAGCGCGAACACGCAAACCGCCTGATTCTGAATTTACTCATTGACACATCGGCTCATTGATTCATTTTTAATTGAATCAATGAGCCGATGTGTCAATGAATCACTCACCTTACGCGATAATGGTTTTTAGCCCGATGAATCGGGCTTTGCGGCGAAGCGGCACTGAGACCAGCCGTTTGACGGCTGGGTGAAGCGAGTTGAACATTGGAGGGCGTTTTAACGTCCTTCCCGCTCCCGCTTTAGCATCCGGCTAAAGCCAACTTTCAAAAGGACGTTGAAACGCCCTTCAAATTCTTACGCCGTTTGTCCACGCGATGAATCGCGTGGCTAAGTGCCGCTTCGCGGGAAGCCGCTTGAAAGCGGCTAAAGTCAAAACCGCGTAAGGAGAGTGAATCAATTCCCATGTCTGACTTGACGCTCAATACTCCCGTCGTCGAACTCGGAAGCGTGGGCATCCCCCGCTTCGCTGAAGGCTCGGCGCACAAACTCGCGCTTGCCGTGGCGATTGCTTTCGACAAACGCGATGCGCGCGAAGCGACGATTGAAGATTTGTTGAACTACCTGCCGATGCGTTATGAAGACCGCTCGAATCTCGCGTCAATCGCGGATTTGCGCGAAGGCGTCGAAGCCTCACTTGAACTTTATGTGAGAGTCGCGGGCGGCTTTCAAGTCGGCAAGAATCGTGTGGGGAAAGCTCCGCCGTTGTGGATTTTTGAAATCACAGCGAGCGACCCCGAACGCACCGCGAAGCCCGTCTGCATCTGGTGGTTCGTCTCCGGCAGAGCGGCAAACCGCATCATCACATACAACGCGAAACGATTCGCACGCGGCACGCGCTTCGTCGCTTACGGACAATGGGAATGGGATTCGCGCCGCAACACTTGGTCACTGCGACTTAACAAACCCGACGAGTTGGAAATCTTACCGTCCAATGGAACATGGACGCCGCCCGAACACGCACTGCTTCGTCTCGCCGCCGATAACGAATTTGATGAAACGAATGATGACGATTTATCGCAAAATTCGCGCGCATCGTCTTCATCATCCACAATCTCAAATAACGATAGCGAAACGGACGCGACTGATGACGAAGCTTCCGATGACGCGCACGAAACCGACCCGCGATTTGCCGCGATTCACACGGGGCGGCGCGTTCCCGTGTATCGCAAAATCGGTGAATTTCAAACGAAGCGTTTGCGCGAAATCATGCACGCGATTTTTTCGCGTCTCGATGATGCGGCTTTCGTCGAAACCTTGCCGCCCGATTTAATCAAGCGTCAAAAACTCATTGCCCGCCATGAAGCACTTCCCCGCATACACTTCCCTACGGACGACGCGCCGCTTGCCGCTTACGAACAGGCGCGAAGTCCCGCGCATTTGCGGCTTATCTTTGAAGAGTTTTTCTGGCTCGCCCTTGCGATTGCCGTCCGTCGTGATGAGCGCGTGCGCGAACCGAAAGGCACAATCATCGAAATCACCGAGCGCGTTCAGGATGCGATGCGTGAAGTTTTGCCGTTTGAATTAACGAGCGCGCAATCGCGCTCACTCGCGCGCATACTCGATGATATGCAATCCGACCAACCTATGAACCGCTTATTACAAGGCGATGTCGGTTCGGGTAAAACGGCGGTTGCACTCTCTGCGATGATGGCGGCGATGGAGAACGGCTATCAAACCGTGTTGATGTCTCCGACCGAAATCCTCGCCGAACAACACGCCCGCAACGTCAAAAAGATGCTCGCACGCACACCGCACCGCGTCGAACTTTTGACCGGAAGTTTGCGCGCCAGTGAGAAGCGGCGACTTCATGCGGACATGGCGACGGGCGAGATTCATGCCGCTATCGGCACGCACGCCTTGATTCAGGATGCCGTACAATTTGCGAAACTCGGTCTCGTCGTGATTGATGAACAGCATCGTTTCGGTGTGCTTCAACGCGCTGCTTTGCGCGAACGCGGCTTTAACCCCGATGTTTTAGTGATGACCGCGACACCGATTCCGCGCTCCCTCGCCATGACCGTGTACGGTGATTTGGATGTCTCTGTGATTGATGAACTTCCGCCCGGACGCACGCCTATAAAAACCGTCGTCTGCGGCGAAGACCAACGCGGCGGCGTGTATAAAGGCGTCGAACGCGAAGTGCTTTTGGGTCGCCAAGCGTACATCGTCTATCCGCTTGTCGAAGAATCCGCGAAGATGGATTTGAAAGACGCGACGCGCATGTATGAACATTTGCGTGAGCGCGTGTTTCCCAACTTCAACATTGGATTGCTTCACGGCAAGATGAAGTCATCGGAAAAAGAGGACGTGATGCGCCGCTTCGTCGCCGGAGAAACAAACATCCTCGTGGCGACGACGGTGGTCGAAGTCGGCGTTGACGTATCGAACGCGAGTGTGATGGTGATTGAACACGCCGAACGCTTCGGACTCTCGCAGCTTCATCAACTGCGCGGGCGCGTCGGGCGCGGGGCGGAAAAATCCTTCTGCGTTCTACTTGCCACCGAAAAACAAACTTCGGTCGCACGCGAACGTCTCGGCATCATGGAAGAAACTTCGGACGGCTTCCGCATCGCGGAAAAAGATTTAGAAATTCGCGGTCCCGGCGAAGTGATGGGAACGCGCCAATCCGGTGTCCCCACGCTTCGCGTCGGCAATCTTGTACGCGACCTGCACATCCTCGAAGAAGCCCGCCGCGAAGCCGAACACTACCTGACCGTCAAGCGGCGCACGCTTGAAACTTCAAACTTAATTGAGCGCGTGCGCGGTGATGCGCGTTTCGGTTTGGCGGCGATTGGTTGAGAGTTATACTTGCCGGAAGTGAAGAGGAATAAGATGTCAGTAAAGTCTAGCCTATGAATCGTCTCGCCATCTTCGGCTTAATCTTCGTCGCGTTGCTCATGTTTATCGCGCTGTTCGCGCCTGTGGTTGCGACGCATGACATCGGTGCGACGGACTTGCTTAATCGTTATGCCGCGCCTTCCGCCGAACATTTCTTCGGCACGGATGCGACCGGGCGCGACATCTTTTCGCGTGTGATTTACGGTGCGCGCATCTCGCTTCAAGTCGGCTTAACCGTCGTCACCGTGTCGGCAATCGTCGGGACGCTTATCGGCGCGCTCGCGGGGTATTACGGCGGTTGGGTTGATTCGATTGTGTCGGGTTATCTGCTCAACGTCTTTCTCGCGTTTCCGGGTTTGCTGTTGGCGATTGCGATGGTCGCTTTTCTGGGGGCGGGACTCGGCAAACTGATTTTAGCCTTGACCATCATCGGCTGGACGGGCTACGCGCGTTTGATTCGCGGGCAAGTCTTAAAAGTGCGCGAATATGATTTCGTGCAAGCCGCACGCGCGCTCGGTGCGAGTGACACGCGCATCATTCTTCAACACGTTCTGCCGAACGCGATTCAACCTTTAATCGTTCAGGCGAGTTTGGGCATGGCGGGCGCGGTTCTAGCGGAAGCGACGCTTTCGTTTTTAGGTTTGGGCGTGCCGCCGCCCGCCCCTTCGTGGGGCGTAATGTTGGAAGAAGCCCGCGACCTGTCAACCTTGACGCTCGCGCCGCACGCCTTAATCGTGCCGGGCGTCGCCATCGCTTTGACCGTCTTGGCGTTCAACTTTATCGGTGACGGATTGCGCGAAAGATTAGACCCGCGCCAACGTGCGCGGGGCTAACGCCCGTCACGATCTTTAACGTAGAATCCCGCTTCGATGCTCGACGTTCAAAACATATCCCACACCGACCAACACGCGATACAACCAATCACGAATCACGACGCGCCCGCCGTCCGTATCGAACATCTTTCCAAGACCTACCCGCCGAAACTCGTCAAACTCAAACAACTTTTTCGCCGTCCCGTCACGCCGCCCGTCGAAGCCTTGCGCGATGTTTCGTTTGATATAAGAGCGGGCGAAATCTTCGGACTCATCGGCAAAAACGGAGCGGGCAAAACCACGCTCACTAAAATCATCGCCACGCTTGTTCAGCCGACCAGCGGCAGCGTCACGGTCTTGGGTTGCGATAGCATCGCGGATGAAACGCGCGTGCGCGCTGCCGTCGGTCTGGCGACCGCCGAAGAACGCAGTTTCTACTGGCGTTTGACAACTGAGCAAAACCTGCTTTTCTTCGCTCGACTTTATGGCATGAACACACGCGACGCGCGCACTCGCATTGACGAACTCTTTGAACGCTTCGATTTAACTCAATATGCGCGCCGTCGTTTCGGTGAACTCTCGACCGGAAACAAGCAACGCATGGCGGTCGCCCGCGCCCTGCTTTCGCGTCCGCCCGTGATGCTCCTCGATGAACCGACACGTTCGCTTGACCCGCTCGCCGCCGCTTCGATGCGAGCGGTGATTCGCTCACTCGCGCAGGACACACCGCCCGCGACCGTGCTTTTGACTTCGCACAATCTCGCGGAAGTCGAAGAACTTTGCCACCGCGTCGGCGTCATCAGTCAAGGTCAAATTCAGGTCGTGGATACGCCCGCGAACCTGCGCGCCCAAAACTCCGAACACGCGCAAGTCACCTTAACCGTCTGCGAAGTAAGTTCCGCCCACATCAAAACGATGCTGACCGCAAACACGCTCGACCACTATGACGATGTGAAGTTCGACATCACCGCGACCTTTGCCGACGACGCGAACCACACCCCGCAAACTCTCATCACCTTCACGATGAGCGACGACGCTAAAACTCTCGATAAAGTCATACGCCGCATACAGACGGCGGGCGGGCGCATCATCGCCTGTCATACCAAACGCGCGACATTACTTGACGTACTCGAAGCTTACGAAGGAGACGGTAAATCATAAGTGAATAATAAGTGGTGAATGGAAAAGGTAGGAATCATCTAACGAGATGCCATCGCTGCCACAACCTTGTTTTGGTCACGGCGGCGATAGTCGCTTGGATTATAGGAATTACTTTACTGACTCAGCACTCCTTCCACAGATGCACCACAAGGCACATCAACATTACCGTCCGAGTCCGCATAGCTCATACCAAGTTGACCGGATTCGGTTTGATAAAGCGCACTCTCGGCTGTCCCGATGTTGGCTCTGTATGTACAACCTCCATCTGAACAACCAACTAAACCAACAACCAGAAAGCAACACATTAAACATGACCAACTGTTTCTCATCTCTGCATACTCCTTTCTGCAATGTGGTTCAAGAGAATATTGAGCGTCTGCTCGTCGAAGGTGATGTCAAGCGGAGTTGAAAACCTGTACCCATTAATGCCATATGCAAAATGACCGTCAGGACTGGGGTAAGAACCTCCAATAGCTTTGGAGACCGCTTCTTGCTCCGCCTTCATGATCTTCCGCAAATTCGTTTCTGAGTTAGTCAACAAGTCGTCACTTACAACCGAATAAGTCAACAGAACAGCCTGCGCGGGTGTAAGACCATCGGTCTCGCTAAACTGTTCGGGTACAGCTTCAGTCAAATATCCGATACGATTTTTGACTTCTGCGGCAGCGGCATTGCGCGCCGCTCCTTTGAAGATTGCGGATGAAGATTTATCTGCATCCCTGATAGCTTTCACTTGCGAGACAAATTCCTCACGAGTCAAATCACTGTGCTTACTCGCACGTAATTTAACCTTGTCACGTCCACGCCTGAAGGCATCCGGCAAATCCGGCGCGTCGAAGCCGCCTAAGGTTACGGCGGCGCGTTCTACCTCCGAGTCGCTTAAAGTAGCAACGCGCTCTAAGGCAGTTGTGGCAAGTATGTCGCTCAACTCATCTATTGTGATACGGCGGGAATTTCCGTTGAGCGTGCTGGCTTCCATATCAGCCAATCTATTTTTTACACGCCCGCTCATCTCGCTTCCTGAACGAAGGCGAATGAAATGAGCCAAAGAGTTGATTGATGACCGAACATTGTCTTTGTCCTTACTTCGTCCTGCGAACTTGACCTCGTAGCCAACTCCGTCGCGCACTCTCGCATTGAACTTCTGTTTTACCTCTTGTTTCTTATTCTGGTTTATAGCGGATGTTCGCCACAGGCTCACACCTAAATACGCAACGCAAAAGAGTGCGAGGGCAGCGAAAACGAAGCGGGCTTTTCGTAACAGCAGCATAGGTTTCATAGGGAACTCTCCTTGTTTGATGTACGGTCGGGGCGCATTTCTATAGCGCAGGGGCAGACCCACAATTTATTCCCCCTCCCGCCTTATGTCAAGTAATATCAGTGGAATTTTTCTAAGCAAAAACAGTTTTTCTCTGTTAAGAATGGATACTTGAAAGCTAAAGTTTTTAGTCGAGCGAAAGCAAACTTCAAGAATTGATAATGTTTTACGAAGGTGCATTTAATCTTGTACTTGCAACATTTAAGATGCATTGGCAGATTTGTCCATTTACCATTTGCCATTTATCATCTTGCCTTATGCTAACTCCTGTCCCCCAACTCCTGACCCCCGCGCTGTCCTTTCTTCGTCGCATACGCGCCTTCGTCGTCCGCGATTTTCAACTTGCGACGAGTTACCGTGTCGAGTTCGGGATGCGCGCGCTTTCGGTGTTGCTCGTGGTCACGACGTTCTACTTTGTGTCGAAGATTTTCGCCAGTGATTCGGGACGCTTCCCGCAGTGGCGCGCACCGCTTCCGGCGTGGCTCATAGGCTTGGCGGTCTTGAATTATTTCACCGTCGGCTTTTCGAGTCTGGCGAACGCGATTCGTAGCGAACAAACACAAGGCACTTTGGAAAGCGTGTTGATGACGCCGATAAACGTGCCGTCGTTTATCGTCACGAGTTCGATTTGGGACTTTATCAACGCGACTTTCATATCGTTTCTCTACCTGTTTTTCGGCTGGCTGTTTTTCGATGTGACTTATCAGGGCAACTTCCTCACGGCGATTTTGTTGCTGCTGTTGACGACGTTCGTGCTGGCATCGCTCGGCATCTTGTCCGCGAGTTTTGCGATGGTGTTTAAGCGCGGCGACCCGTTCGGCATCTTCATCGGCATCGGCTCGGCGTTCTTCTCCGGCGTGATTTTTCCGACCGAACTCTTAGGTTCGGGCTTTCAAAAAGTATCCAACATCTTGCCGACGACCTACGGCGTTGATGGCATCCGCCGCGTCTTAATTCAAGGTCAAACACTCGCGGAAGTACGCGAACCGCTTTTGATTTTATGCCTCTTTCTCATCGTCCTGCTCCCTTTCTCGCTCTGGGTTTTCAGCCGCGCCGTCCGCCGCGCCAAACGCGAAGGAAGCCTGATTCAGTATTAGTGGCTCACCTTACGTGGTTTTGACTTTTAGCCGCTTTCAAGCGGCTTCCCGCGAAGCGGCGACTAGCCACGCGATTCATCGCGTGGACACAGGGCGTAAGAATTGAAAGGGCGTTTTAACGTCCTTTTGAAGTTGGCTTTAGCCGGATGCTAAAGCGGAAGCGGGAAGGACGTTAAAACGCCCTCCAATGTTCAACTCGCTTCACCCAGCCGTCAAACGGCTGGTCTCAGTGCCGCTTCGCGGAAAGCCCGATGAATCGGGCTAAAAACAAGATCGCGTAAGGTGAGTTAGTGGATAACGGATAGTGGATAGTGGATAGTTAAAAACATCCTTCTTCACTATCAACTATCCACTATCCGTTATCCACTATGAAGGTTTTTTACGCTTCCGGTTATTACGCCGATATTGGTGAGGGTCACGTTTTTCCGATTCGTAAATTTGAACGTGCCGCCGCTCTTTTGATTGCCGAAGGGACACTCAAGCTTGATGAAATCATCGCGCCGCAACCCGCCGCGCTCGCGGATTTATACCTCGTTCACAACGAAGATTACGTCACGCGATTGCGCGCCGGAGCGTTGACCGAACGCGAGATACGGCGTCTCGGTTTGCCTTGGTCGAAGTCTCTCGTGCGGCGTTCGATGCTCGCCGCATCGGGGACGATAAACGCCGCGCGGCGTGCCGTCGAATGCGGCTTCGCGTCGAATCTCGCGGGCGGGACGCATCACGCTTTCGCGGACAGAGGCGAAGGCTTTTGCGTTTTTAACGATGTCGCCATCGCCACGCGAGTCCTTCAACGCGACGGAATTGTTTCGCGCGTCGCGGTCGTTGATTGCGACGTGCATCAAGGAAACGGCACGGCGACCATCTTCGCGGGTGATGAGCGCGTGTTCACCTTCTCGATGCACGGCGCGAAGAATTATCCTCTGTTCAAAGCCAAGTCAACCCTCGATATAGAACTGCCCGACCGGACGAACGATGCGGATTACCTGAGCATTCTTGAAGAAAACTTGCCGCGCGTGTTCGCACACAATCCTGACATCGTTTTCTATCTCGGCGGTGCTGACCCGTACATGCACGACAAACTCGGTCGTCTCGCGCTCACCATCGAAGGCTTGCGCGCACGCGATACTTTGGTTTTGCATTATGCGAAACAACGCGGCATCCCCATCGTCACCACGATGTCCGGCGGCTATGCGACAAACATTAGTGACACGGTGGAGATACATTGCAACACGATTCGCGCAGTCAAGGAAGAGTTTGAGAAACAGTAGGCAGTAGGCAGAGGGCAGTAGGCAGACAAGAGGACGGTTCGATGTTCAAAGTTTCAAGTTCAAAGTCAGACTTTGAACCCGCGTTTTATACTGCCACTGCCCTCTACCTACTGCCTACTTAAAACCATGAACATCATCACTATCGGCAGCGGCTTCGGTGGATTGAGTGCCGCGATAAGGCTTCAGGCGAGCGGGCATCAAGTCACGATTATCGAGAAGCGTGACAAGGCGGGCGGGCGGGCTTATGTTTATGAGCAAGACGGTTTTGTGTTCGATGGCGGTCCGACGATTATCACCGCTCCTTGGATGATTCACGATTTGTTCAAACTCGCGGGACGGCGCACCGAAGATTACGTTTCGATTGTTCCCGTGACGCCGTTTTACAACATACGTTTTGAAGACGGTTCGGTGTTTTATTACACCGGTGACCGCGAAAAAATCGTCGAGCAGATACGCGCGTTTAATCCGTCGGATGTCGAAGGCTATGACAAGTTTTTTCGTGCGACGGAGCGCATCTATAAAGTCGGCTTCGATTTGATTGATAAACCGTTCACGAAATTCAGCGATATGGTGCGCGTGATTCCCGATATGGTGCGGCTCGGTTCGCATCGTTCGGTTGCGGGCTTGGTCAACAAATACATCAAAGACGAACGCTTACGGCAGGTGTTCAGTTTTCATCCCCTGCTCGTCGGCGGCAACCCGTTTCAAACGACTTCGATTTATGCATTGATTCATAAACTCGAACAGGAATCGGGCGTGTGGTTTGCGATGGGCGGAACGGGTGCTTTGGTGCGCGCGTTCGTCAAACTGTTTCAAGACATCGGCGGCGAAATTCGTCTCTCGACGGAGGTTGACGAGATTACGATTGATGAGCGGACGAAGAGCGCGACGGGTGTGCGACTCAAGAACACGAGTGAGGTTTTACCCGCCGATGCGGTAGTCAGTAATGCCGATGTCGCGTGGACTTATTTGAATCTCGTACCGTCGCGCTTTCGTCGCAAGCACACGGACAAGCGTGTGAAGGGTATGAGGTATTCGATGTCGTTGTTTGTGATTTACTTCGGAACTGACCGCCAGTATCACGACATGGAGCATCACGAAATCATCATGGGCGCGCGGTACAAAGATTTGGTGTCCGACATTTTTCGTCGCAAACATCTGCCCGATGATTTCTCTCTCTACCTTCATCGCCCGACGAAAACCGATGCGTCGCTTGCGCCCGCCGGATGCGATTCGTGGTATGTGCTTTCGCCCGTGCCGCACTTGGGCGGCATTACGGACTGGAAGATTAAAGGTCAACTTTACCGCGACGCGATAATCAAATATCTCGAAGAAAGATACTTACCCGATTTGTCTAAACACATCGTCACGGAGCATCGCATTGACCCGCTTCACTTTCAGGATGAACTCAACTCACACTTAGGCAGCGCGTTCTCCGTCGAACCGATACTGACTCAATCGGCGTGGTTTCGCCCGCACAACTTGAGCGAAGACATACCGAATCTTTTCTTCGCCGGAGCGGGAACGCATCCCGGCGCGGGTTTGCCGGGAGTGATAAGCAGTGGCAAAATCGCTGCCGACCTAATCGAAAAATTGAATCATTGAATCATCGGTTCATTGATTCAATGATAAGACGGTGAA
>JANDLT010000085.1 GCA_024330265.1 Pyrinomonadaceae bacterium MAG19_C2-C3
CTTTTCGGCTCATGGTAAAAAAACTACCACATCCGAAAGTTCATAACAGGCTCTAATCAAATTAGATAGTTTGAGAGCCGTTGCGAAAGAACTAGGCAGCAACCCCATAGAGATTAAAAAAGCCTTTCGCCAAAACGCGCGCACATACATCACCGCGAAAATCACTTACAAGCGGAAAGACGGAGCAGAGATCACAAGAGAAGCAGACTTTACGCGATACAGCTTGATTTTTACGGGCGAGACGCTACCGGACGGCAGAAAAGCCGACGCGGTTTATTTGCTTCTCAATGAGATTTACCGAGAGATTCTAAACACGGCGCAGACCCGCCCGCTTGACTACGATTATTTGAAAGAGCTTTCGCCCGGAGCGCAACGATTTTATGAGTTGCTAAGTTTTCAGATTTTCGGCGCACTCGCTAACGACCGACCGCGCGCCAAGATGCTTTATTCCTACTACTGCACCCGTGCGCCGCAGACTCGATACTTCGATTACGAACACGTCAAGAAGCAGATGTACAAGATTCATGCGCCGCACAAGAAGTCAGGCTATATCTCCGCCGTAGAGTTTCGAGAGACGACCGACAGCGAAGGGCGCGCGGATTGGGAAATGCTCTACACGCCCGGACGCAAAGCAAAAGCAGAGTTTAGAGCGTTCAGCGAGCCGAACAGAACGCTAGGCAAGAAGCGAAAACAGCAAGCGCAACTTGCGTTGCCAGCCGCAACCGAGCCAGCAGAGCCGCCGCCGATAGCGATCCACCCCGCCGTGCCAGAGGACGATCTGCTAGTAACCAAGCTGATTAGCTTTCACATCGCAGAGACGACGGCGAGAGAACTTGTCAGAGACTACCGGAAATCCGTCGATCTTCAGCTACGCGCTTTGCCTTATCGAAATCTCAACAAGATTAAAGACCTTGCCGCATGGCTGATCGTCGCCATCAAAGAGAACCACCAACTACCGGAAGCCGTCACCCAAGCCGAAGCCAAAAGGGAAGAAGTCAAGAAAGCGACAGCCAAGAAGGAAGCCGCAGATGCCCGCCAGCGCGACGAGGAAGCCCTCAGAGCCACTTATTTCGATTATTTGAGGGTAAGGGCAGCCACAACCGAAGAAACGCAGCCAGCGGCTTACAGCGCGTTTTTAGACGATACAGCAACCAAGCGCGCCGAACTAGAAACCAATCCCGCCCACAAAGGAGCGGCAAAGAAAATCCACTTGCGAGTATTCGACGATGAGCAGAGTCATCTCGAACGCTTCAGAGATTACTTCTGCGAACCCACTTTTGAAGCATGGTTTGCACTTCAACAGAAGTAGTGTCGGTGCGGATTATTCCGTGCATCATGGCGAACAGAACTGTAAGCCTTATGATTCTGCTTTACTGCTGTTTCAGGAGAGCAGCTTAATCAGAATCAGACAGCAAAGGCGTACTGCGTGCGGAAGAAGCGGGCTTCTTCGCTGCTTTGCTGGCGTGACTGCCTCCTGCTTCAACATGCTTTTTGTACACAGTGTCGCGTGCGATGAAGAACGTCACAGCTTGATTATAAATATCGGAAACGGTCGGCTCATATCCGGTAGTCTTTTTGATGAAGTCACGATACTTCTCAACTTCACCCAAATCCGATTTCTTTGTCGTCACGGTATGGTCAACGGTTTCGTTCGATTCGGGAACGCGGAACAGAGTTTTGGTTTGCGGTTTGCCAGCCATTTGATTTAACTCCAAAGGAAAGATTGGATAAAAGATAACTGAACTTCATCAGTGTTGATAAAGCTTCGTATGTTCACTTGACAATCAAAATCCTTTACCAGACTTGAACGCCAGATGAACATCTGGCAACAATAAAAGGTGCAATCCACATCATCTATAAGATAGCATCTTTATCAAATGAAGATGATAATAAGACTGCATCAGCACTAACTTAATTTGCTTACCGTAGAGCAAAGCCTAAGCCTAAATCATCCCGCTAAAACCAAACAAAGCACACCACGAAAGACGATGCTGCTCGCGCAGCAGAAGTTAAAACTCATACAAGACGAACCACCGCGAGACATATTTTGCCACTTTCGCCTTGAGTGACCGCATACGCCACCCCAGATTTTGATTACAATCAGTGTTTTCAAATGTAAGCGTTAGAAATGCGTGTACAAGCGTTTTGCGGGCTGATAAAGTGGAAAAAGGTTGCAGACTCCTTTTGCCGCAACAAATTAACGCCAAAAAATGCCAAAGTGACACCCGGAAGTTCGATCTGCCGACCGAGAATTTCACCGAGAGAAATCAGGATGAAGAATGCTCTGAAGACGCGAGTTATCACCTTTCGTATTTCCGAAGAAGTGTGGCAAGCCGCACACGAGCGGGCATTGCTGGCAGGTAAAAACGTGAGCGAGTGGGCGCGCGATGAGATTGTCGAACGGCTCGACGAGACGCACGGGATGTCTCCGGCAGAGCGCATGATGTTCGTCGAAGTCAACAGCTTGCGCGAGTTGGTTGAAATACTGGTGGTGTCGGAAGCGAGCGAAGCGACGGGTGAGCGGCAGCGAATGTACCTTGAGACTCTGGAGAAAAGCATAGACAACCGCGAAGCGGCGGCGCGTGAGTACTTCGCGCAACTCGCCGAAGCCGGTGGCGCAAAAGGGCGGTGAGTAAGGAGTCAACTGCAATGATGACGATGAGCAAGCCGAAGACGGCGGGCGGTGCGCGCGCTTACTTCAAGGACGAGTACGAACACGCGCGCGGCAGCTACTACACCGAAGAGGAGCGGGTCATAGGATGTTGGAACGGGGAGCTTGCTGCCGAGTTAGGCTTGAGGGAAAGCGTCACGGAAGAACAGTTCACCCGACTGGCGAACGGGCGTGACCCGCACGACGGGCGGCAACTCGTGAGACAAGTCAAAGCCCACGAGCGGGAAGGCAGGAACGGCGAAGTCAAGAAGACGCTGGGACACCGCGCGGGCGTGGACATCACGTTCAGCGCACCGAAAAGCGTGACGCTGGCGTGCATCGTCGGCGGCGACGAGCGGCTGCGCGAACTTCACCGCGCGGCGAACAAGGCGGCGATGGGTGAAGTTGAGAAGAACTTACAAGCCCGACTTGGCGGAAAGCACGCGGCGGAGACGACGGGCAAGGCGATCATCGCCACGTTTGAGCATGACGCCGCGCGACCGGATCGCAAGGCGAACTACGCCGCGCCCGACCTTCACTCGCACAACTTCGTATTTAACGTCGCTCGAACCGCCGACGGCAAAAGCAAGTCGGTGGACATGGCGGAGTTGTACCGCGCGCAGAAGAAAGGAACCGCCGTGTACCGGGCGGAACTCGCGGCAGGCTTGCAGCGACTGGGCTATGAGATACGCCTTGACGAGCGGACGGGTGCGCCGGAGATAGCGGGCATCAGCCGCGAGTACATCGAAGCGAGCAGCCCGCGCCAGAGCGAGATTAAAGAGACGGCGGAGCGGATGCGTGCAGAAGGTAAGCAGTTGGGGATGGTGCGCGAAGACGGCTCGACTTCGACGCGCGCCGCCGCGACGGTGAAGCGAAGAACGAAGGTGTTTGACCGTGACGAGATGAAGGCGCGGCATCAGGAGATTGAACTTGAATATGGCGGACAAGCGAAACGCGCGGCTGAGACAGCACGGGTGCGCGAGCGTGTGTTGGATCAATCGCTGCTCTACAACGGGCGAGACAGCCGCACGGCGGCGCGTGAAGCCGTCACCTACGCCGTCGCTTTGACGAGTGAACGCGAGACGGTCAACACACGGGACGCGCTACTGACTCATGCTTTGGTACGCGGTTTAGGGCGCACAACGTTTGAAGCCGTGCAAGCCGAAATCACCGGGCGTCACGAGCGCGGCGAACTTATCGAACTTGAGAAACAGGACGCGGTGCGACGGAGGGTCATCGCCGAAAAGATGATAGCGACGGAGCGGGCGAACATCGAAACGATGCGCGCCGGACAAGGATTGCACCCGCCGATAATCCACGATGTTTCGTCGGAACTTGCGACGGCGCAGGGAGTGACGCTTAACGACAATCAGCAACGGGCGGTTAAGGAGATATTAGAGAGCCGCGACCGCGTGCAAGGCTTACAGGGCGGGGCGGGGACAGGCAAAACGACGGTGCTTTCCGCGATAAAGACGGAAGCCGGGCGCGCAGGCTACGTCGTGGAGGGTTACGCCCCGACGACACGGGCGGCGCAAGTTCTGAGAGAGTGCGGGATTGAAGCGCAGACTTTGCAAAGATTCATTCGCAGTAAGCAAGAGTTGGATGCCGGAAAGCGTCTGCTGATTCTCGATGAAAGTTCGCTTGCCAGCACGCGGCAGATGAACGCCTTTTTATCGAAGGCGAATCCACACGACCGCATCTTGCTCGTCGGCGACGTGCGGCAACACGAGGGCATCGAAGCCGGAAGCCCGTTCGCTCAACTTCAGCAGCATGGAATGCAGACCGCGCGCTTAGAGAAGATTGTCAGGCAAAGGGAAGAACCCTTGCGCCGCGTCGTCGAGCGGTTGGCGGTCGGACAAGTCAAAGCCGCGGTTGATTATTTGCAGAAGCAGAACCGCATCACAGAAATCAAAGACGATAAGACGCGCTTAGAAGCAATCGCCGAAGAGTACGCCCGACAGCCGGACGGGACGCTGGTCATCTCGCCGCGCAACAGCGAGCGGGAGGAGTTGAACCGGCTCGTTCATGACGCGCGCCGCAACGACAATCAAATCGGCAAAGATGAACACCCGACGCGCATATTACGAAACCGCAATGAACTGACCGGAGCGGAGAGGACATTCGCCGGAGCATACAGGCAAGGCGACATTATCCGGTTCAATACCAACAGCAAAATCTTCGGCGTGAAAGCCGGAGAGTACGCGCGAGTTGAAACTGTGAACCAAACGGCTAATTTGCTGACAATTGAGTTTGCGAAAGATGCCGGTGCGAGAAGCGGGCGACGAATGAACTACGACCCGAAACGCTTGCAAGGGGTGAGCGTGTACAGGGAAGCGAAGATAAAAGTTTCCGAAGGCGAGCGGGTGCAGTTCCGCGCACCGGCGAGCAGGCAGCGCATCAGTAACGGCGAGTTGGGAACGATTGAGCGAATCGAGAAAGACAAGTGGACAATCGTGCTTGATACCAACCGGCGCGTCGTCGTTTCGCCGAAAGAAAATCCGCATCTCGATTACGGCTACGCGGTGACAAGTCATTCATCGCAAGGGCAGACTGTCAACCGCGTGCTGGTCAACATGGATACGCGCGAATCGGATGTCTTGCTTAATCGAAGAATGGCTTACGTCGCCCTGTCACGGATGCGCGCCGATGTTAGAATCTATACCGACTCGACGGGCAAGCTAAGTGCGGCACTCGCCCGGCAAGTCGACAAGTCAACCGCGCTGGAAGCCGCCAAACGGCTTTCACACGAACACTCACCGAACAAGGAACACCCATCGGACAAGGAACAGACGCATGAACAGCGAGCAACGCCAAGCACTCTTAGCGCAGATCGAACGGGAGAAAGCCGGGAAGAAGTCGCCGGACGAGAGACAGCAACCGAGCCAACAATCATCCACCTCACCTACCACGCCTTTGACCGTGAACGAATCCACCGCATCGCCAAGCGCGCAGTTCGTGACGATAAGGGAGTTTCAGCAGTTGAAGGACGAGTTGAAGGGCGAGTTGAAGAACGAGCGGATAGAGTCGGAAGCAGTGAAGGACGTTCAGCAAGCGTAAATCAACGAGTTGCTGTACGAGGTGACGCGAGCGAACGAGAAGATTTCGCGGCACGAGCAGAGTCAAGAGCGATTGCGAGCGGACACGAAAGAGTCAATCCACATCGTCGTGGAACAGGTGTCGAAACTGAGCAAACAGGTGAGCCGTCGCACGCTACCAAGCGCGCCACAAGCGAAAGTCGTGAGCGCGCCCAAGCCGAAGCCCATCCTTCCGCCGACGCAGTTTTTACCCTCCCAACCCAAGCCGGAGACATTGCCGGTGAATTGGGAAGAACAACGCGCCCGCGAGATAGCGCAGGAGATACGTCGAATCGAAGCGGAGAATCCAGAGCGCGAGATAATTCAATATCCATCGCCGGGACGGAACTTCTACGTCACCGCACCGAAGCCGAAGATGCAAGAATCAAGCGTGATGGAGACGATAGAGATGTGGCTCAAAATCATCGTCGTCGTCTTGATTCTGATAGCGGCGATTTCGTTCATCGGAGCGGCAGTCTACGGGATCATCTGGCTGGCGATGGCGATAAAACTCTGGATCGGCGACAATCCGATCATCACTTCAATCCTTCTAATAATGTTCGCATTCACGATACTGATAACCGTACTGTCGAGGTCAATCAGCGAAGCATTTATCAAACTGATAATCGGCTTGATGATAATTGGACTGACGACGGTCGGCTTGATAAAGGTCAGGGATTACATTCGGGAGCAGCGCGAACCGACGGGCTTCTACGATTTGGAATAACCACACCGCAATCACCGGACGTGGTAGAGCCGCCGCGTATCGCCGATGAAGTGAGAGCAATCTTTGAGCGTGACGGGCAAATCGAACGCATGGCGGATGAGTTCGTGCGAATCGCCAATGAAAATCGAATGACGCAAGGCAGAGCGGAGATGAGCGAGCAGGTGCAAGACGCGATGCACGAGGTGCTTATGAACGCCGCCGAACGTCCGCCATCGCCCGCGCAAGTCGAACGCGACGGGCAAATCGCGCAACAGCACAATCACGAAGAACCGCAACACAAAAACGCGCTCGAATCTTCGCTGTACGCCGCGCGCTACGCCGCGAATCGCCACAAGTTAGTAGAACAGTTCACCGCTAACATCGAAGCTGCTTACGAACCCCAGCGCGAACCGGAGCGCACCATCGAGCATCAGCGTGAGCGCGATGACTTCACCTTGAGTCGGTAATCCATGCAGATAACAGGTTTTTAGTCGTTAGGGCACATCGTGCGCGAGTGGTTCAACGTCAGGAACTTGGGCGAGAACTTCGCGGGCTTTGTCCCAACCGCCGCGTGCGGCGCGCGTTTCCAAATAATCTTTGGTCATCCACGCCGAGACTTGCGCGGTTAAGGCGATGGTGACGAGTTGGTCGAGCGAGACGTTTTCGCGTTCGGCGAGTTGTTTGGCTTGCGCGAATAACTTGTCCGGGATGTGCGTTTCGATAGTCGTCATACAGGTAAATCTCCTAAAAGCTGCAAAAACTCTTTCGGCGTAAGCAGTTTAACGCCGAACTGCTCGGCGGGGCGAAGGTGGCGCGGGTTGTAGGTGATGATGAAATGAGCGTGCGCCGTTGCCGCCAGTTCAAGCAAGAAATCATCTTGCGGGTCAGAGGATAACGGTCGCCATAAAAAGAAGATGTTGTGGCGGCGCGCAATAGAGCAGATACCGTCAATCAAAACATCAATCGCTTCGGCGGTGAAACCTTCAACCATGCCCGGACGTTTCAAGACATCTTCATACTCCAGCACCAGCGCGGTTGAAACATTTACTTGCCAACGCGCATCGTCGAGATTCATCAGCAAACGATTGGCAATGCCGCGCCGCGAACGCAGAGCGGCGACAAGGATGTTGGTGTCAAGAATGATTTGATATACGGGCATCGTCAGTGAAACATTAGCATTAGTTCACGCCGCCTCGACAATCGCAGTCTCGCCGGAGGTGATGGTCGCAAGAGTTGATAGACGCGGTAGTTGATCTTCTTCTTTGCGGCGCGAGTGAAAGTCATTCAACCTCGCCGGTGAGTGAACATTAAGATACTTGTTTTAGTGAGAGATAAAATCCAATGCCAATGAACAAAAGCACACCAAAGCAGAACGGAAAAGAGAACCTCAACGGCAATCATCAAGCCGGAAGCAGCACTACTGCGCGTGTGCTGACAAGTGACGATTCTATGGGCGGCAGCAATACCCCCGCTCCGCGCACACGCCGTAATCCTGAACTCGCACCGGACGCGGAAGCGAAGCGCGCCGCGCGTCGTAAGGCGTTGACGCTGCGCGCACTGAATACCGCTTACGAAAATCATCGCGGGGAGCAACCACGGCGAAAAACGGCATGACGGCACTATACGATAGACACTTCAACCATCACCCGCGCGGAAGTTGTCGGATATTCCCGACAACTTCCTTTTTTCGTCAATCGTTTTACTGGAGCGGATGTCGAGCGCGAAGGACGAAACAGAACGCAAGCAGTTTGAGGCGTTGTATCGGTTGTATAAATAGGATGAGTTGCTGATTGTGCCGAACGAAGATGATTGGTTGTTGGCAAGCAAAGTGCTTTACTGGTTGTCGCACAGTCGTCGGAAGAAAGGCGGTAGGCGGTTGTCGAAGTTGAAAGCCAGAGCGTCGCAACGCATGGCTTTCGATGCTTTGCTTGGGGTCAGCGCGCGACGTTGGAAAACGACGATCATCACGGAGAACCACGATGACTTCAAAGCGATTGCGTATTACTGTAAGGGGTTGAAAGTCGTCAAAGACTCGGACTTTTTCGGGTGAGGCAAAGGCACAATATCTTGTGGTCGGACGCAAAGAAATCTACATGTTGAAAAGCGGCGTGTTTCACTCGAAACACGCCGCTTCTGCCGTACAAGATTTTGTGGTTGAGAGTTAAAAACATATCCCGTTTTCATTATCACGGCTGATAATACGCATTACGTTTTGCGGCAGCGAAAAACTGTTGTCTTTGAGGTGCGAAAGTCAGGACGTGACCTGACAAAACGTGATGTCAGATTTGAGTCGTGAGTGTCAGACGATCCCCCCACACAATCTTTTTATCATCCGCCGTGTCAGCGACCATCAATGACTTAGCTCGTCATGGTGTTCTCTGCGGAGGCAACCAAGTGTCAGATGAATCGCGTGCTAAAACGAGTGTCTGTCAGGTCAAATTTAGAGATTTACATTTGAGGCAACTCACTCAGAGTATCAGACCCGACTGAGACTCGGCACAAGTAGCGAGAGAGTCGTTTCCAGCAATACCTGACCATCTCAAACCGTCTTCTCTCGTAACGCGCGTTCGCTGCGAAAGATTGTTGTAAGTGTAGCCTAGTTCGTGAGGATGCCGGATGAAGTAGCGGTGCTGATCGCAGTCAAGCGACCGATCTGGTCATAGCTACGGGCGACACTCATCCCGCCCGCATAGCTCGTCGTGTTCAGTAGCCCGTTCGGATGATAGGCGTAAGTCGCCGTCTGATTGTTGCCGGTAATTGTTTGAAGGCGTGACGATGAATCGTAGCCGTAGGTCTGACTCATCAGCACCGTCGCCCCGCGCGAGGCTTGCAGAAAGTCGCGTCGTAAGAATAGGTCATACGCGACGCTCGTCTGCACACCGTCGAGCACCCCGCCCTGCACTCTGTCCGTCTTCACCTCGCCCGCCGCATTGAACGTGCGCGTGTTCGCCCGCTTGCCGCCCGCCTCAGAAAGGGTAGATTCAGAGAGAACATCTCTTTCCGAGCGTTCATAACGAGAACTCAAGGAAAGTTATCCACTTGGTTGAGAAACCAGTACCATTGACGAAATCAACCGTCTTGATCCCTGCCTTCAAATGAGTGTTACCTTCGAGGACGTAATTACACACAACATATTCACCGGTCGATGCTCGGCGTGGATCAGATTCGATGTTTCGTAGTCTGCTGATGTCTCTGGAGCAACCATCAAGAATCGTTGGGTCGAGTTTAGCAAGTTCAGCTTCAAGGTTAGTAATCGCCTGATTGATGTTTATAGTTGACTGTGGCAGCCTCATGTACACCCTACTTACATAACCCTTCTCTTGATGCAGGGAAGCATTTAGAATTGAGTAGTGCAAGTTCCGACCACTTGGTACTTGAACATCTATCTCACATCCGTCTAAAAGCGTGAAGTCACGATACCTGCCCTGACTATCAAGCCACCATGTGAATCCAGAAACCGATCTAATGTCTCTGCCTAGTGCCACCTTCATGACAGGAGTATCTTTCGCTGATTTCTGCACCTGCTTAACAAGACACCCGTGAACGCCCAAAACAAGTGCCATCATGATTACAAATTTCATCACTGCTGCCCCTTCCCGATCAGATCGTCGATCAACGACATAATTCGA
Organism: Pyrinomonadaceae bacterium MAG19_C2-C3; assembly: GCA_024330265.1. Classification (GTDB taxonomy): domain Bacteria; phylum Acidobacteriota; class Blastocatellia; order Pyrinomonadales; family Pyrinomonadaceae; genus JANDLT01. Next base: position 10,060 of record JANDLT010000085.1, read on the forward strand.
TTAGGATTGTTGGACAACTCTCGCTGCCAAAGTGGAAACAAGTGATCTAGTGCATAAGAAACCCGGTCGTTCGCATTGCCGAATGAACCATTCGGCAGGAATTTCCTGAATGAAACTTTATCACCCGGAATAGGTGAGTTGACGAGACCTGAGAGCGCATCCATCGCGCCTTGGTTACCATTGATGACCTCTTGTAGAGTGATCTCCTGTTCATACTTAGCCATCAAAGCAGCGGCTTTGAATATTGCCTCTCTATTACCATTCTTCTCCGTCATGCACAAGGCACCATGCTTGGTAGAGATATTCAGGCAATTCTTTGTTGTTTCTTAGCTCCGTCATTTCGCCAAGACCACCGGTGTCATACGCCCAGTGCTGCCACATCATGTCTCTGTACACACGGAGATTGCCGAGTGCCAAGATATTTATAGCTTTTGTGCTTGCTTCTGTAGTGCGGAGTAAGAAGCCAGTTATTCCACCCTGACCATGTGCAGCTACAGCCATTGACTGACCGGCTCGATTTGAGGCGAAAGCGGCGAGTCCACTCCAAACGTACACTGTTGGCTTACGCTTGAACATCTGCCCATATGCAGCCGTAATCTTTCGATTCCTTTTAAGAATACTATTCGTATCCCATTTGTCATCAAAGGCGATGCTGTCAAGGGCAATCTTTTCCCAATGCCTTCGAGGTAACAACCCTAATAGGTCAATTCTGTACACAGGCGAATTAAAGTTGAATGTATAAAGGTTGACCCCACCCTCTTCCTCCATCGGGTCTTTGTTCAACCACCTCCCTACTTGCGGCTGATAGTACCGATAGCCGTAGTAAAGTAATCCCGTCTCGCCATCCGCATACTTCGTGCTGAACCTGAAAGCGTTACGCTCCGCATACTCGCCTACTGCTTTGAGCGTGTTGCCGAACGCATCATACTCATAGCTCGCCGCCACCGTGTTCACACCCGCCTTCACCAGCGTCGTCAGATTGCCGTTACCGTCATAGCCCGCTTGATAACTCTGACCAGCTTCGTTGATTGTCAGCAACCCGCCGACACCGCCCGCACCTTGCAAGCTGCCGCTCATGTCCTGTCCCCACACATAGCTCCGCACGAGCGAGAAATTACCATCGAGTTCCGCCACCACGTTCCACCCGTCATAGACGAACTTCGTCGTTGACTGAAGCTGATACGCGCCTGTCCCGACGTTGAACCCAAACACCCGCTTCTCAATGCGCCGTCCCATATAGTCGTAACTGAACTCCAGCTTCTGTCTTGCTTCGGCTGGTACGCCCGTCAATGATTCCATGCTGATGAGCCGGTTCTCCGCGTCCCACCTGTATGCCCACAGCCCGTCTGAGGTGAGGTTGCCGTCCAAGTCGTAGCTGTAACTCTCCTGCGCTCGCGCCAGCAACACTCGTCCGCCACGCTCTGTGACCGCATCCTCGCCGCCCGCATGTGCGCCATTCCTTATGCCCGTCGTTCCGATCTTCACGTTCTAAGGGTAAGGTGATCCAATAGGCTTGACTAAATGCCAGTAACCCAACTCGACATAACGCAAGGGTGTATAAAAGGCTGCTATTCCAGTATTTGGACTTGCAAGTTTGGCATCCCCATGAATGACACTGTGGTTGGTGTATTTACCGCCTGAATCCATTGTTTTATGAACTATTAATTTTGTAGTTCGGCAAACGACATACCCAGAGCAATACAGCAGTAATACAACTGCTGCTACCCATGTCAGCACCTTCTTATTCCACATCCTATAAACCATAAATTAGTTACTCTAGCGGCGAGGGGACTGCCTGCTTTAGCTGGCAGGGGAATCGCCCCGCGCTGGAATCATTCAAGTTACCCAACACGCTCAAGCGTGGTATTATTCAAGTCGCCACTCCACCGTAAATTGGCGGTCACAAGGAGTGCCACCGACAACGGCTACCCGGACAAATAAAAGCAAGGTGCGATCCTGCTTGAATGGGGTATAGTGGACCCCGAAATTGAGACAGTGAAAAATGCTAGTTTGAGGTGGGAACGT
>JANDLT010000086.1 GCA_024330265.1 Pyrinomonadaceae bacterium MAG19_C2-C3
TAGAGAAAATGCCATAACTTCTTTCACCTGAAAAATTAAGATGCGTTAGCCCTACAATCACGACTGTCGGGACTATCGGCGTTCCGGCAGGTGAGACAATCGTCGGCATTGATGTTCGTCCCGCGACAAATCAACTTTATGCTCTGACGATTGACGCTTCCAACACCGGACGCCTCTACGCCGTTAACGCGGCGGCGATGTCGCCCGCCACGACCATCACCGCGTCGCCAATCGGAACGCTGTCCGTTACTTTGAGCGGCACGCAGTTCGGCGTTGACTTCAACCCGACGACTCCCGGAACACCCGGAACTGCGGGAGGCAGCGCGCTTCGCATCGTCAGCAACACCGGGCAAAACTTGCGCGTCGCCATGCTTTCCAACGCGACAGTGACGACTACGGCGGATACCACATTGACGTTTGGCGGCTCTACCGCCACCGGCATTTTTGCCGCCGCCTATACCAACAACGATAACGACACGGGTTTGGCGGGCGCAACCGGCACCACACTCTTTGTGCTTAACGCCACCGACAATACACTCGCGTTGCAGGGCAGCGACCCCGCCAACGGCACGGCGGGCGATCCCGGCAACCCGAACACGGGCATCATCACCACGCGCGGCGCGCTTGGCTTTGATGTGAACGATGTCGGCGGCTTCGATATTCTGACAGCCAATAATGACGGCATTACGAATACCGGATACGCGGTGCTTAATACGGATGCCGCAACTTCGACCCTTTATACCATCAATCTGACGAGCGGCGTGGCGACGGTGGTTGGCAGCGTCACCGGAATCCAGCTTCGCAGCTTCGCCATTGCACAAACAGCGACGGAAGACCGCATTATCTATGCCGCGACGACAAGCAACAATCTCATACGCTTTAACGCGCGCACACCCGGAACGATTGATGCGACCATCGCCATCACGGATTTGACAGGCACGCTGGTCGGCATAGACTTCCGCCCAAGCAGTCCCGGTACGAGCAACACGCGCCGCTTGCTTTACGGTTTAGCTCAAGAACCCGTCACGAGTACGGGGCGCATCTATTCGATTGACTTGGCGACGGGCGTGGCGACGCTCTTCTATACGTTGACGACACCGTTGGAAGGTGACTTCTTCGGCGTTGACTTCAATCCTGTCCCCGACGCGCTTCGCATTGTCAGCGACACGGGTCAGAATCTACGCATCGCCGCCCTCGCATCGGGTTCGCCGACGACGAACGTGGATAGCCCTCTTAACAACGGCGGCAGTGGCACTATCACCGGAGTCACGGCGGCGGCTTACACCAACGCCGACAGCAGCACCGCGACGGGGACGGCTCTCTACGGCATCAACACCGAGAACGATACACTCGTCTTGCAAGGCACTAATCCGTCCAACGGGACGGCGGGAAATCCGGGTAATCCGAACGCCGGAGTTATCACTAACGTCGGTACGCTCGGCATTATCACCGATGTTGTCAACGGCTTCGACATCAGTTCATCCGTCAATTCGATTGTCGGGTACGCCGCATTCGGTACTGATCTTGTCCGCATCAATCTGGTGACGGGCGAAGCGACGCCGATTGGCACCATCGGCATCGGTGGCGGTATTCCGGGTAGCAGGAAAAATCGGGTTAGAGTTAAGGGTGGTTTTCCGACCATCGTCGGGCTTTCAATCACCGACTTATCGCCGACCGCCGCCAACGGCGCGGTTTCGGGGCGCGTCACGAGCAAGAATGGCGCGCCGCTTCCGGGTGTCACAGTGACGTTGCGTGACAACACGGGTGGCGGCGGATTGCGGCACACGGTGACGGACGCGCAAGGACGTTACTCGTTCACGGAAGTTGAGACGAACAATCTCTACACCATCATTGTCGCCCGTCGCAGCTTCGGCTTCACACCGGCAAACCGCACGTTCGGCTTTGAAGGCGATACGAGTGAAGTTGATTTCGTGGCGATTCCGCGCGGGCGCGTCTTTGACCGGAGTCGGGGTAGAAGCAGATGATTTCTACCGGAAAATCTCCCGCCAGACAGGGCAAGGTTTCCGCTTCGGACAAAACGCGCGGCGATGCCGTCGAAGTTCCTTCGCGGTAAGTCTTTCTGGACAATGCCGTCCGTGTTCGTCGCCGCGAGTTGTGCGGCGACGAACACGAATGGTACAAGTCTTTGACGGGATTTCACCGTCGGAATTATGCTTTGGGGATAGATTGAGGAAAACCCGTTCAGCTTCTTTTCAAAAAAGTGGCAGCGTGGTATATCTTCAAAACCCGAACGCCACTATTACGCCGCACTTGCAATCGGTGCGATTCATTAAACGCTAAAGTACATCTGCCTAATTTTATCGAAAGTTGATTGAAGGAGAATCGAATGACGACACATAACGCTCGCACACACGCCTCACACTGTCCTACTGCCCGCACCGAAGGTTTGGTGGTGCAAAACCTTCACGGCGAAACGCTTGTTTATGACGAGCAAACGCATAAAGCCCTCTGCCTCAATGAAACCGCCAGCCTGATTTGGGCGGCGTGCGACGGTCGCACGGATGTCGCCGGACTCAAACGCAAGCTGGAGCGTCTGAACGATGCACCGATTGCCGATGAAGTCGTGTGGCTCGGCTTAGATCAGTTGACCAAACAAGGTTTATTGAAAGAGATTGTCGTACGTCCCGCCGGAATGCCGTCAGGGGTGTCGCGTCGCGCCGCGCTCCGCACACTCGGCATCACCGCCGCGATTGCGATTCCGACCGTCACGGCAATCATCGCCCCGACCGCCGCGCAAGCTGCGACCGGCGGAGCCCCCGGAAGTGGTTGTACACCGGGCAGCACGACCCAGTGTCAGACCGGAGTTTGTCCGCCCAGTGGCTTGTGCGGCGTGAATTGATTGGTCTAAGTCGCTTATCGCTGTGTCAGACCGGAACTTGTCCGGGCAGTGGTTTTTGCCCGTAATGTCGCAAACGGCAAAGCACATTGTTGATTTGAATTATTTGCTTGTCGTTAAATGGCTCTGACATATAACAGCAAGAAAACCTGCGGCGAGTTGTTGGCTAAGATTCTTACCGGAGCGTGGCGCGCGACGCCGCCTCCGTTAGAGATTTCCGAAGCCCAACTCGCCGTTGTCGTTCAGCCTCTCTTGACGACCAGTGCCGGAGCTTTGGCGTGGTGGCGCATCGCGCAATCCAGTCCGCAATCCGAAGCGCGAAACTTTCCGGCGGCGGACGAACTCCATCAAGCTTATCGTCTTCACACCCTGCATTCGGCAATCAACGAAAAACGCATCAAGCGCATTCTCGCCGCGTTCAATCAACGTCGTATCCCGACCTTGATTTTCAAGGGTTGGGTCAACGCCGTCACCTATCCCGAAACCGCCCTTCGACCGTTCGGCGACATTGACTTGCTTGTCTCCGAAAGCGATTACCCGAAAGCGCAAAGCTTGCTCCTCGAACTCGGCGGCGATGGCTTGACGGTTGACCTTCACGAAGAAGGCGGCAAGCGATACGAGCGCGACTTTGCGACGTTTTACAATCGCTCGCGTTCGATTCCGGTCGGTGAGATGACAGCCTTGACGATGAGCGCGGAAGACCATTTGCGCTTGCTCTGTTTCCACTTTTTCAAACACGGAGCATGGCGACCAATCTGGTTGTGTGACATCGCCGCCGCGATTGAATCACGTCCCGCCGATTTCGATTGGGCATACTTTCTCGGCACGGATGAGCGGCGCATGACGTGGGTAACGTGCGCCGTCGGACTCGCGCATCTTCTGCTTGATGCGAAGATTCACGACACGCCGCTTGCCGACGCAACGGGGCGCATCCCGCGCTGGCTCATCTCCGGCGTGCTTGATGCGTGGTCGCGCCAGACTTCCAGCAACCGCTTCGCTCCGCCGAAAGTAGTCTGGGATTTACGCCATCCTTCGACGACAATAAAGCTTATCGGCAGACGCTGGTCGGGACCGATTGAAGCGTCGTACAGCCTCGGCTCGGCATTTAACAACATGCCGCGTCTGCCGTTTCAGGTGATGCGTTTCGCGCAACAAACATGGTACTACTTAAAGTATCCGAACGACATCGCCGCACGCAGTAGGGCGTTAAGATACTTCTAAGTGTCTGAAAAGTCCTCTCTTGTCGCTGAAGGCGACGGATTCAATAGCGTAGGGCATCGCCCTACGTCTGTGAAGATTTCATCCCGACCCTGAAAGGGTCGAATAATCCGGCTCAGGTGTGACCCTTTCAGGGTCGGAACCATTTGTCGCACCTGACGTAAGGGCGATGCCCTACGCTATTGAATTTATCCCCTTCGGGGCAATGGCATAAGTTAAGAAAATAATCGTTCGTTTAGAGGTGGGCTATGCCCGCCGTGTGTGGGGACGGCGGGCATAGCCCACCTCTAAACAACCTTAACTTAATGCCATTACCCTTCGGGGAATAGGAACTTTCAGACATGCTCTAAGTTCCTGTTTCGCATTTATTTCAAATTGCAGCGCAAACGTCACTTCCAGAGCGCACATGCAAGCCTTACAAATTCGCATGGAAGTTGGTATGCTGCGCCGTCTGCTAAATGGTCAGCCTAAGCTCGGTGTTGATGCTTTGGGTGGAGAGTCCAAAATTGAGTCTCGGCGCGTATAAGCATCACGGGTTGGATCAACCATAAACTCTAAACTCATTAAGTTCGCAATCAACTGTGTCCGGCGAAATTTCATCATTTTCGGTTGACTCGACCGTCGCGGTTATATGTTTGAAGAAATCGTTTTACAGAAGGGGAGAAAGAAGAACTATGCGCGTATCTTTGCCCGGTAAGTTTTTCACAGGTGTGCAACGCGGATTGCAAACAGTGGTGGCAGGGTGTCTGGTGCTGTCGCTCGGTCTTGGCGCAACGGCGCAAGTCACAAAGAGCCGCGCCACACGTCGCACACGCGCGGTTGAAGCACCCATCAAGTCGGTGGTCACGCTCTCTCGCATGACGGCGGAAACTCACGCGGGCGGCACGCGCATTCGTTGGGAAACGAATTACGAAGCCGACAATTTAGGCTTCAACATCTATCGCGTCACGAATGGTGATGACGGCGGGCGCGTTCGTCTCAATCCGACCATCATCGCCGGTTCAGCCCTGATGAGCGCGCAGGGTTCGCCGCTCGTCGCGGGCAACGGGTATTCGTGGTTTGACCCCGAAGGCACACAGGCGGGCGCGACTTACGTTCTCGAAACCATAGGGACGGACGGCGTGCGCGCCTTCCAAACTCCGTTTGCGTCAACCACCGCCGCGCCCGTCGCGGGCGAAGCGGATGCCGCCGATAACGCTCCGATGCTCAATGCTCTAAGCATCGGACAAGCTTCGACGCTTGCCAACGGTGGCTTCGTCGAGACGCCGCACGACATCGCGCGCAGCGAAGAAAGCGACGCGCGGCAGAGGGCGATTGCCGACGGCGCGGCAATTAAAATCGCGGTGCGACGTGCCGGAGTTTATCAGGTCGAACGCGCGCAACTCGTCGCCGCCGGACTCAACTCCGCGACCGACGTTTCGCGTTTGCAGTTGTTCGCGGAAGGCGTCGAACAAGCCATAAAGGTTTATACCAACTCTGAAAATCAACTCGCGGAACAGGGCATAGAGTTTTACGGTACGGGCATTGACACCCCTTACACGGATACGCGCACCTACTTTCTCATCGCGGGCAACGCGCCGGGCAAGCGCATCACAAAGGCTGTTCACGGCAACGGCGTCGGCGGCTTACGTCGCATATCGCGCGGCGTTGGCGGCAAAGCGGCGCGTGGTTTTACCGCGACCGTCGAACGCCGCGACCGCCTTTACTATTTCACGGGCATCCTCAACGGTGAAGCGGAAAACATCTACGGCGACATCATTACGAGTACGCCCGTGACGCAGAAACTCGACGCTCCGAACGCCGATGCCAACGGCGAGGTAATCATTGATGTCGCGGTGCAAGGTTTGACTTTCGTTTCGCACCAAGTTCAGGTTTCCATCAACGGCACGGCTGTCGGAACGCTCTCCTTCTACGGACGCGCGAACCGGAAGGCACGCTTCACCCTACCGGCTTCGGTGCTTCGCGCCAACTCAAGCAACGATGTGGTTTTCACTTCCATAGGCGGTGCGTCCGATGTCAACCTTGTTGATTACACGAGAGTAACTTACACGCACGCTTTTCGCGCCGATAACAACTTCGCGCGCTTCACCGATGCCGGACGTTCCGTGCTTCGCGTCGGCGGGTTCACGAACGGAAACATTCGCGCGTTCGACATCACACGCGGCGGCGAACCTCTGGAAATCACACCCGGCGTCACGTCGAACGGAAACACTTTCACGGCGTCAATCAATCCGGCTTTCGCGGCGGGCGGGCGCACCCTCATCGCATTCACCGCCGACCGGATTCTGCGTCCCGCCGAAGTTACGGCGAACACGCCTTCAAACTTGCGCGCGGAAGTGTCCGGCGCGGATTACGTCATCGTCACCCACCGCACGTTCACCGATGCCCTCGCGCCGCTTGTCGCCTTGCGTCAGAGTCAAGGCTTGAGCGTCAAAGTTGTGGACATCGAAGACGTGTATGACGAATATAATTTCGGCAATCGCGCGCCGCGTGCGTTGCGCGACTTTTTCCAAAATGCGTTCGCTAATTGGGTAACGAAGCCGCGCTTCGGGCTGTTTGTCGGTGATGCGAGTTATGACCCGCGCGATTATTCGTGCCAATTCTCGGCTTTGACTTCGCCCGCTTCGACTCCGACTCGTAATTGCTTTGGACAGACGGATTTCATCCCGACCAAGTTTTACGATAGCCCGTACATCGAAACGGCGACCGACGATTACTTTGTTGATTTCGATGAGGACAGCCTTCCGAGTCTCGCGCTCGGACGCCTTCCGGTGCGAACGCTCGCCGAAGCCCAAGCCTTAATTAACAAAATCGTGACTTACGACCAAAACGGCGCACAGGGCAGCGCGGCGCGCGGTTATGTTTCGGTTGCCGACCGACCGGGCAGCGACGGGTATAGCTTCAAACAAGACGCCGATGCGGTCGCGCAAGGTTTTTCCAACGATGTACCGAAGCACATGTTCGTGCGACCCTTCGACGATTCACAAACGGCGGCGGTGCGCGCTTCAATTCTTGAATCCATCAACAACGGCGCAACGCTCGTCAACTACATCGGACACGGCACGGCGAATCGTTGGACGGGCGCAGGGTTATTGTCCAACGACGATGCGCCCAATCTGACAAACGCGAATCGTCTTTCCATCTTCGTGATGATGACGTGCTTCAACGGCTACTTCATCAATCCCGACCCGACGAATTTCAGCCTCGCGGAAGCATTGCTCAAAGCACCGAACGGCGCGATTGCGGTCTGGGCATCATCCGGCGAAACGATTCCCACCGGACAACACTTGATGAACAAACGCTTCTATCAATCCATCATCGGTGAACAGGGCGTGACCATCGGTGAAGCGACCTTGCGCGCCAAAACCACGACCTTCGATACCGACGTGCGCCGCTCATGGATTCTCTTTGGCGACCCGGCATCGCACGCTCGCTGAATCCGTTTCACTCGTGAAGCTAAAAGCGCGACGACATTCACATCGAATGTCGTCGCGCTTTTTTATGCTTTTATCTAGCAGACGTGTCAGAACCGCCTTTGGTCTGCGGGCGGTTGACGCCGCGAGTTTAACCGCCCGCTACCGCAGGCGGTTCTGACATGAATTGTTTTAACCAATCGCCGCTTCGCACGAATCAAGTACGGGTTCGGTCATGTCTTCCATCGCCGCATCTTCTTCGCCCATGTACATGCGCCCTTCTCGAACGTGGTCGAAGTATTCGTCAATGCGCGTTAAGATTTCCGCGACCGTGTGCGAATGATAAAGGGCGGTGCGGAAGCGTGAGCCGCCTAAAAGTCCTTTCGTAAAGTGTCCGGCGAGTTGTTTCATGCGCCCTATGGCGGGCAGTTCCGGCATGTCTTCGCGCAGTAAATCGAAGTATTCGAGCAGCAACGCGCGCTTGTCTTCGAGTGTCGGTTGAAAGACTTCGCGCCCGTGATTCGCGTCGTCTATCTGGCGGAAAATCCAAGGATTCTGCATCGCCCCGCGCCCGATGAGAATGCCGTCACATCCCGTTTCATGCCACTTCTCAAACGCGCCCTCGATGCTTGTGACATCGCCGCTGCCCGACACGGGGACTTTGACCGCTTCCTTAATCTGCCGCACCAAATCCCAATTCGCCAAGCCGCGATAACCCTGTTCCTTTGTGCGCCCGTGAAGCGCGATGTGTTCGACGCCGCAATCTTCCGCGAGGCGCGCGACCTCTAAAGCGTTAATCGTCGAATCGGTGAATCCGGCGCGAATCTTTATCGTCAGTGGAATCGTCACGACTTTACGCAGTTCGCGCAGGATAATTTCCAGACGCGGAACATCGCGCAGCAAGCCCGAACCGCCGCCGTGTTTGACGACCTTCGGCGCGGGACAACCGCAGTTGATGTCTAAAATATCCGCCCCGATTTCCTGCGCCATCGCCGCCGCCATACACATGCGTTCGACCTGCCCGCCGAAAATCTGCACCGCGAACGGGCGTTCGTATTCGTGAAAGCGCATCTGTCTTTTCGACTTCGGATTACTGCGCGTCAAGCCTTCGACCGAAATAAATTCCGAGACGGTTAAGCCGATGCCGCCGCATCGTTTGAGCAAGGCGCGAAACGCCACGTCGGTCACGCCCGCCATCGGTGAGAGAACGAGCGGCGGGTCAATCGTGATGTTGCGAATCTTGAACGGTGGTATCTTGGGTGTGCTGTGCGGTGGATTTCCCGTCGCCGCTTCGCGTTCGAGAAGCACCGCCGTTTCAATAGTTGACATAATAAAATCACCTTTTAAGTTGAAGAACAAACGTGCCGCGATTATAACAACTCATTATAATAAGTCACCGTGAAGCAAACTAAACTCATACCCGCAATCGGCGTCGCGTGGACGATTCTTTTCAGCCTGTTCATCGTCTGGATTTACATCAACGCTCCGCAATCAATCGCGGAAGTGCGAACCAGTGCGCGCGTCACGGCGGGAACTTACGAAATCAACCGCGAGCTTTTCGAGAGCGGACGCAGACTTTTCTTAAACGAACAATTCGCGGCGGCGCGTGATGAATTGATGCGCGCCGACCCCGCCATGCGCGATGCGACGACGCAGTTTTACATCGCGTATTCGTATTATCGTGAAGGTTGGGGAAGACTTTATAACGACGATAAATTGTTTCGCGCCGGACTCGAAACCGTCAATCGCGCCCTCGCGTTGACACCTGACGGCACATTGCGGGTCGAAGATACGGAACTGCGAATACAAACGGCGGCGGAACTCAAAGCCGAGTTCGAGCAAGGCTTAACTAGGGACTTGAGCGACTTTAACCCTTTGCGTGTGACGCGCGAACGTAAGTAAAAAGCTTTCAATCACGATGAACAATACGACGAGTAATACGAATCGAAACAACGCGACTCAAGCGGACACGACATCGCTCGTCGTCCGCTTTATCGTGTTGCCGACGTTGCTGCTTATCGTCACATTGCTTGGCGGCGTGCGCGTGGACGCGGCGACGCGCGCACTCGTATTCCTTAATCCGCCACTCATCGCGCTCATCCTCGCGGCACTCGTGATGTCGCTTTACACGCGGGCTAAACTTATCAACATCGCGGAATGGTTCGAGTCCGAACAACCGTTTATCCTTGCGACGGCAAACGCTTTGACGCTCATCGCGTTGTTCTTTGCGACGGCGCAAGTCTTCAATGTCATCTTGCCGGAACGCGGTTTATTGCACGGATTGTTCGCCGCGTTTTTCCTGTGGACGCTCTTTAATAATCTGTTCGCGGCGTTCGATGCGCGGCGCGCTTTGCGAAGCGTCATCGCGTTGCTGGCAATCGCGTTCATGCTTAAATATCTGTTGCTCGCCAACCTCGCGGGCAATGATGAAGAAAGCGGTTTGTTGCGGCAGGCGGTCGCGCTCTTGCTCAAAGGCGTGACGCTCGGCACGCTTGACTTGCCGCGTTACGCCGCAACGACGGGTTATCTCGCGTTCTTCGCGGTCGCGTTTTACGTCGTCGCTTTGTGGTTAATGCCGGAGACGAAAGCCGTCGCGGGAGTCGAAGTCGGAGACAGGCGCGTCGAAGAAGCACTCGCGGCTTATCTTCGTCTCACCCCGTCGGAACGCCTGACGGCACGCGGCATCATGGGCGGAATCGAAAACAAGGCGGACGATTCGCGTGCGTTGCATGGGGGTGAAACCGTCGTCGCGTTGGCGGTGGAGAGCGACGAAGAAAAGCATACGGCGAAAGACTTTTCGAGTTTGCCTTGACGGAGTTAAATAGCCATCAGAAGACGAACGGTGAAATCGGTGTTGGAATTTTCGTTGCGCGTTTTCTTTCGCCGCATCGAAATCGCGGGTGAGGAAAATATACCGCGTGAAGGAGCGGTGATTTTCGTTCTCAATCATCCGAACGGGCTGGTTGACCCGCTCTTTGTGTTGTGTTTAGTTCCGCGCAGGGTTTCGTTTCTCGCCAAATCAACTCTGTTCAAGATGCCCGTTATCGGAGCGTTGGTGCGCATGATTGATGCGTTGCCGGTTTATCGTCAACAGGACGCGGGCGCGAACATGACGCGCAACCGCGAAACATTCGCCGCGTGTTACGAGCGTTTGCGCGCAGGCGGAAGCATCGGTCTGTTTCCCGAAGGGGTTTCGCATAGCGACACGAAATTGCGTCCGCTCAAAACAGGGGCGGCACGCATCGCGCTCGGTGCGCGTGTCGACTCCAAAAGGGAAATCGTAATCGTTCCACTCGGACTTTATTACACCGCGAAAGCGAGTTTTCGCAGTGAGGTGTTGTTGTATTGCGGTGCGCCGTTTAGCGTTCCGCGCGTCAAGCTTGATGACGACGGCGAACCGCCACGCACGGCAGTCGCCGAATTGTCCGAACGCATCGAGCAAGGTCTGCACGATGTCACGGTCAATGCCGAGACGCGCGAAGGACTCGCGCTTGTCTCGCGCGCCGGACGCATCTTTTCGATTCCCGCGACAGACTATGATAAGGACGCGGTGTTGACGCGAGAGATGCGTTTGCGCCGTCGCTTCGTCGAAGGTTACGGCTATTATCGCGTGAACGCTCCGGCGCGCCTCGCAGCGATTGAGCGGCGCATCGCACGCTTCGAGAAGCACGCCGAACTTTTGAACATGGATGACGAGAGTCTCACCGCCACGCATTCACGCCGCGAAGTGATGCCGCGTTTGTTCGGGCGCGCCCTGCTTTCACTTCTGCTCGCGCCGTTCGCCTTTGTCGGCGCGTTCGTACATTATCCGGCTTATAGACTGACGGGCTGGCTTTCAGAACTACTTGCGCGTAAATCTGAAGATGTCGTTTCGACTTATAAAATCATCGGAGCGATACTGCTTATGCCTTTAACGTGGGCGATTTACACGCTCGTCATCGGTTTGAATTACGGGTGGCGGCTCGGACTCTGCGCCTTGTTGATACTGCCACCGTGCGGCTACGTCGCCGTACTCTGGCAAGAGCGATACGGACGCTTCATCTCGGACGCGCGTATTGTTCTGACCGCCACGACGCGCCGCCGCTCATTAGAACGTTTGATTGCCGAACGCGAAGCCATTCGCTCAAGCATAGTGCGGCTTGGCGATGAAGCCGGGTTAAGCGTTGAGTGATACCGCGATGTACAATCGGGTAAATTTAACGTAAGGCGCAACGTAAGAGTCTATCAGCCCCTGACAAGGAGCGACATAGTAATAGCCCACGGCGTAAACCGTGGGACAATAGGGTACGGAAACCCAAAGCCC
>JANDLT010000087.1 GCA_024330265.1 Pyrinomonadaceae bacterium MAG19_C2-C3
GTTCAGTACAGGACAAAAACTGATCTTTGAAACTGCATAAAAAGCCATCGTGCCGTATCCTTCCCAAGATTTGTCGCCAAACTCATCTTGAAAGGACGCATTACACAATGGCCGACATTCGCTCTCTGGAGCGAACGCTTGCGGAAAATGTAACGTGGAATAAAGCTCGTCGCAACTTCTTGGCAAAGTTCGTGGTTGCGCTGGTTCAAGTCAAGACCGTTTCGCTTGTCCAAATCTCTGCGGTGATGAGCGGACGGGCGAAACAGGACTCGCACTACAAGCGATGTCAACGCTTTCTTCGCTTCTTTGATTTGCCGTTCGCCGAGATAGCACGGCTGGTGATCAAATTGCTTGGCATCCCGAAGCCCTTCATCATTTCGATTGACCGCACCGATTGGTATTTGGGAGACACGCCTTTGAATATTTTCATGTTGAGTGTGGTCTACAACGGAGGTGCTTTTCCGCTGCTGTGGATTGTCTTGGAGAAGAAAGGTTGTTCGGACACCAGAGAAAGAATTGAGTTGCTGGAAAAATATGCACAGCTGTTCGGCAAAGATTCTATTGATTTTGTGACGGCAGACCGCGAGTTTATTGGTCGGGATTGGTTTGCTTACCTCAGGCGAGAGAGACTGCCCTTTCGCATTCGGATCAAAGAGAACTTGAAAGTCACGAATGCTCGTGGCACTAAACTGGTGAGTGCCAAGAACCTGTTTCGCACAGAAAAAGCTGGCGTTGGCAGATTGCTGGTGGGTCAGAGACGAGTCTTGGGAGAAGCAGTTTCGTTGATGGGGCTGCGAACCTGTGAAGGCGAATATGTGATTGTGGCAAGCAGTGATGAGACTCAAGAGATACTTTCTGATTATCGACAGCACTGGAAAATAGAAACACTGTTTGGGTGCTTGAAGACGAGAGGCTTCTGTTTGGAAGAAACACATATCACCGAGAAACAGCGGCTGGAGAAACTTCTTGCCCTGCTGACGGTGGCTTTTTGTTGGGCGTACCTTGCGGGTGAGTGGTTGGCGCGCACCAACCCAATCAGGATCAAGAAACATGGTCGCCTTGCGAAAAGCATCTTTCGTCATGGTTTTGATTACTTGCGACGCATCTTATGCAATCAGGACTGCGTAAGAAAACGTAGTGATTTCATTAGACTTTGCAATCTTTTGTCCTGTACTTAGCGGACACGGTTAAGTTGTCATCACAAAAACTTGCACACGTTGTCGCGCAACGAGCGTTTGACCGAATAGTGACGCGCGACGAGGTACGCTCGATACGCTTCGTAGTTGGTCGTCGCCGTTATCGCCGGAGTGTTGCCGAATGGTTCGTGATTGCCGAGTTGCAGAGCGATGTCACGCGCGATGCGATGGGGCGTTGGCGGCAAATCCTGTTTGTCGAACGAGTAACGCTTTTCCCAGCGACTTACACCGCGACGCGAATCTTTGAGTTCGATTGCGAAATTGATTTTGTCCTTATCGTGTTGAATCTTGCCGATTACCGCCGCATCAATTTTCAGCGTGTCTTTAATTTTCGCCGAGTCACCATCGGGGTCAAAATCGGAAGCGTCAAATGTCATCACCGCATCGTAAGCCGACACTCGAATGTCGCTGATACGTCCGAGATTGTAAGTCAAATCTTGCGTTAATTCTTCAGCGTAAAGCCCGTTGTCGCCTGAAGTCGTGTTGTCTGAAAAAGGCAAAACCGCGACGGCGCGCAACGGTTCGGCTTGCCTCACGGACGCGCTTCGCTGCCACAACGCCGCGACCGAAAACAGAATCAACGCAAGCACGGCAAAAACCAAAACCTTGCGCGAAGCGAGACGCGCGAAAACGCCCGCATCCGATTTCTCGATTACTCGCGTTGGTTGTTCATCTAATGTCTCCGACAATTCAAATACCGTCGCCGGTTCTTCAACCGTCGTCTCCGATTGTTCACGCTCACGCTTTGCATCTTTATCGAAAACCATTTCCACCGGAAGGACAAAACGATAACCTTTGCGCGGTACGGTTTCGATAAACTTGCTGTCATTCGTTTCGCCTAATGTCTTGCGAAGCTGCGCGACGGCGACGGTTAGGTTGTTATCTTCGACACACGTACCGCGCCAGACCTTTTCAAAAAACTCTTCCTTCCTGATTATCCTCCCCTGACGCGCAAGCATCACCGTCACGCGCTCCGGCAATCTTTCGGCTTCCGCGTCCGTTACGTTCATGACGAGCAACGCAAGTGCGCTTGCCGAAAGCGACTATAATTCGCTTACTACCACGCTCGACTTCGAGCTGGACGAAACTTCGCAAACCGTCTTTCTCCCTATCATCAACGATTCGACTTCCGAATCATCCGAAACCTTAAACCTCACACTCTCCAGCCCCTCAAGCGGCGCGACACTTTGGCACGCCAAGCACTGCCGTTTTAACCATCACCGATGACGACACCGATGCGGACGCGGACGGCATCCCGGACGCGAGCGACAACTGTCCGAACACCGCCAACACGAACCAAGCCAACAATGACGAAGACACCGAAGGCGATGTGTGCGACGCGGGCGACGACAACGACGGCGTGAACGATGCAACCGATAACTGTCCGCTTGTCGCCAACGCCGACCAAGCAAATGCCGACGGCGACGGCTTGGGCAACGTGTGCGACGATGACTTCACGACCTCTTTCGTTGTCATTAACACTAACGACGACGGCGCGGGTTCTCTGCGTCAAGCCATCCTCGAAGCCAACGCCGACGGCGGCACGGACACCATTAGCTTCAACATCCCCGCGTCCGGCGGTGCAAACAATCTCCTTGCTCTCGCCACTTCCGACGATTACCGATGCGACTGTGATTGACGGCTCGACGCAACCTGGCTTTGCGGGAACGCCGCTTATCGAACTAAACGGAACCGATGCTGGAGCAAGCACGAACGGCATCCACATCACCGCCGGAAACAATCAAATCAAAAACTTAATTATCAATCGCTTCACAAATAGAAGCCGCGAACCTTATCGCGCATAACACGCGCAACGGCGTCACCGTTTTCAACAGCACGAACGTCACCCTGACGAACAACAACCGCATCCTTCGCAACTCGATTCACTCGAACGGCACGCTCGGCATTGACTTGAGCGAAGGCGAAACGCTCGGCGCGACGGCGAACGATGCGAATGACGCGGACGCGGGCGCGAACAACCTGCAAAACTTCCCTCTCCTCACGTCCATCATCACGGCAAACAGTTCCACCACCTTTCAAGGCACGCTCAACAGCACGCGAACGGGTAACATCACCGCCGCGCTTGGCTCAATCGTATTGACCAAACCGCTTTCCGTCCAACCTTCCACCACAAGTCACACGCTCACGCTTACGCCCACCACGGCGCGCGGCGGCACGAGCGTGACGGCAAACGTCGTGTTGCGTTGCGCGGCGTCACCGGGCGGCGTCACCGTCACCTTCTCGACTTCCAACTCCGCACTCGCTTCGCCTTCAACCGCTTCCATCGTCATCCCCGAAGGTGAAACGACCGGAAACGTCCAACTCAACACCTCACCCGTGACAGTCGCCACATTCGTTTCCGTGCGCGCGTTAATCGGCAGAACCACGAAGACCGCGACCCTGCGACTCACACCTTGAATCTTCGTGTTTCGTAAAAGAATCGAACAATCCCGGCAAACTCTTTTGAGCTTGCCGGGATTGTTCGATTCTTCCAATTCAACTTGTCTCAATCCACTTGATAAGTCGCCACACTCGTCGGCGTCTCATAAATCTTGACCTTATAAACCCGCACGCGCTCATCGCCGACCGACTCGCCCACGCGCTCTAAAAAATACCGCGCTAAATTCTCCGCCGACGGATTGAGTTCTTCATCAAACGGCGGAAGATCATTGATATTGCGATGGTCAAGATAGTTCACAACCTCGTCCGCCGCGCGCTTCAAATCACCGAAGTCAACCAGCAAACCTATATTGTCGAGTTCACTCCCGCGCGCAAAGATTTCGACTTTGTAATTATGCCCGTGCAAGTTCTCGCACTTGCCGTTGTAATTTCTCAACTGATGCGCGCTCGAAAAATTGCGCTCAATCATCACTTCATACATTCCAGCCACTTCGTTTCATTCCCTCTCTTAAAATTACTTCGCTAAAAGTCGTTCCTCATCGAACAACGCTTCGACATCTGCCAGTTCACCCGTCACGCGCATCGAGGGCAAACTCGCAATAAACTTGCGCCCATAAGGTTTAGTTTTAAGGCGCGCATCAAGCACGGCTAAAACTCCCGTATCCGTCGCGCTTCGGATTAAACGCCCCATGCCTTGCTTGAATGTGATTATCGCTTGCGGCACGCTGTACTCAAAAAACGATGAACCGCCCGCGTCGTCAATCGCCCTTTGACGCGCCGCGACTACCGGGTCACTCGGTACGGCGAACGGCAATTTATCAATGATGACGCACGAGAGTTGCGCCCCGCGCACATCCACGCCCTGCCAGAAACTCGATGTCGCAAACAGGACGGCGTGCGGCGTGCGTTTGAATTTATCCAACAATCCCGCCTTCGACGCCGAGCCTTGAACGAAGCACGGGAAATCAACATGCAGCGAAACACGTTCGTATAACGCGCGCATCGTCGAATTACTGGTGCATAAAACGAACGCCCGCCCCCGTGAGATTTCAAGCAACGCGATGACTTCATCCGTCGCCCTTTCCAACCAATTCGCGGCGCGCGGGTCGGGCATATTCTTTGGCAAATACAACACGGCGTTTCGCTCGTAGTCGTAATTTGAGGGCGCGACGAGTTCATCGGTCTTCTTTGCTTCAAGTCCCAGACGCTCTTTGATAAACGAGAAACTGCCCGCGCTCGCCAGCGTCGCGGAAGTCAAAATCACCGTTTCGGTTTTTTCAAACAGCTTGTCTTGAAGCAACCCCGACATATCAATCGGAGACGCGCGTATGAACACGCCGCGCCCGCGACGCTCCAACCAATACACGAAACTCTTATCATCACCCGCGACGATAAACTCCAAACTGAAACGCACTTCGCGCACGCGCCGCACCATGTTCTCCGTTTCCGGCGTCTGTTCTTTCAAAGCGTCGAGCGTCGTTTCAATCCGGTTAAGCGCGCCGTCCATCGCCAAATACAGTTCGCCCAAAGGTGTCGTCTCAATCTCACCGCTCCGGTTCTTGCGCGCGAACGTACCCGGCACAATCGGTGAACGCCCTTCTTCGGCGCGCCCTTCACGAAAACCCATCCAGAAATTATCGGCATACTTACCGACACGCGAACACGCACGCCCCAACTCCCTGACCGCACCGATATCGTTCAACGCCAGATTTTCCACATCGCGCAAAATGTCTTCGACTTGAAAATTCGAGACTTGCGAACCGAAGTATTCCGCCGCGATGTCTTCAATCAAATGTGCTTCATCGAAAATCACCGCCCCGTAATCCGGCAACACCTGCCCGAACTCACTGCCGCGTATCGCCAAATCCGCGAAGAACAGATGATGATTGACAATCACGATGTCGGCATCCTGCGCCCTCTGCCGCATCTTCGTGATAAAGCACGCATCGTAATCGGCGCACTTCTGCCCCGTACAAATCTCCGAACGCGCATCAATGTGACGCCAGAAAGAGAGATTTTCCGGCAACTCAGTCAACTCCGCGCGGTCGCCCGTCACAGACCTGCGCGCCCACCGCCGCACTTGGTCGAAGTAATCAACTTCATCATAAAACTCAAGCACGGCTTGTGTCTCCGCCGTCTTGATGCGCCGCAAGCACGCATAATTACTACGCCCTTTCATGTAAGCGGCGGAAAACTTACGCGGCAAAACATTTTGCAAGAACGGCACATCCTTCCCCATCAACTGCTCTTGCAAAGCCTTCGTCCCGGTCGAAATAATCACACGCTCACCGCGCGAAGTCGCCGCCGCAACCGCCGGAACGAGATACGCCAGAGTCTTCCCCGTCCCCGTCCCCGCCTCGACGATCAAATGCCGCCGCGCCTCAAACGCCCGCAAGCACGCTTCCGCCATCGCCACCTGCCCCGCGCGATATTCATAATCGGGATGCGCGCGCGCGATAAGACCTTTTGTACCGAAGATTTCTTGCATACAAATCCGATAAAATTTAACAACGTGGTTGATGATGTTGGAGCAAAGAGTAGGCGCGTCTGGATGTTGTCAATGCGGATTACTTCAACATCGCCTTCACTTCATCAATGGTAAAAGGTGGGTTGCGTCTGTGAATCACAGCATGACAATTCGCACATACAGGGCGCAAATCAGAAATCGGGTCAATTTCATATTCTTCACCAATCTCTGACAACGGCTTCAGGTGATGAACGTGAATGTATCCGTCAAGCAGTTCACCGTATGTTGAGCCATAATCGAAATCACATACGCAGCATTGCGTACCGTAGTGCGCGATGCTACGACTACGAGCTTCGGGATTCCTTTCGTAAGCATTAACTGTGACTCGACGAACCGAGCCTTCAAGAAAAACTTCTGCCGTATTTATTTCTTCTGAAAGGCGGTGTTCGACGTTTTTGACGATGCCCATTTCTTCAAGAGCAATGGCTAAAGCAGGATGCATCGTCCACAAAAAACCGTTACTACCGTATCTGCCTGAAGACAAAAAGTTCCACCAACCAGCAACCACTTCACCCTGTAAATCTGAAAACTCTTCAAGTGCTTCATAGAGCAATCGTCCAAGTTTGCCATAGTGTAGATTGACGGCATTAAAGTTAGAGTATCCAACTGCGTCAGCAAGTTGCGGTACGGTAACAGTGCGATTTGGTGCGCTGTACTGCACTTCAAGCATCCCGTATTGCTTTGGATTTATTCGCTTACGAATCGCGCGCAAGCCGTAGATGTATTCTTCAACTGAAAACATACAACATTATTTCATGCTTACGTCTTTCACTGCTTCGCGCCCTTCATCCAACCGAACATCGTCGCCTTCGGCGCGTGTGCGGCGAAGCCAAGTATCAAAATCTTCCGTCGCCTCGTCACGCACATCCCAAAAGTCGCCGTGCAAATCGTCTATGTTGGCAATCGGTTTAACGCCGCGCCGTGCCGCTTCTTGCAACAACGTCGCGCGCCGCGCTTCCGGTGTCTCTGTTTTGGTATCCATGAGATTCTCCTTGATACTTGCTAATCCGCGCTCACGCCTTCCGCCGCTTCCCGCTTTTGATACTGCTTCGGATAAAGCGGAAAACGCGCGCTCAACTCTTTGACTTCGCGTGTCACACGCTTTCGCACCGCTTCCGATTCCGGCTCATGCAATACCGCCGCGATGAGCGTGGCGACTTCGCGCATCTCCGTTTCGCGCATCCCGCGTGTTGTGAGGGCGGGCGTTCCAAGTCGTATGCCGGAGGCGACGAACGGCGAGTTGGTATCAAATGGAATCGTGTTTTTATTGACCGTGATGTGCGCCGCTTCCAAAGCCTTCTCCGCGACTTTGCCGGTGATGCCCCCACCGTTCATAAACACGTCGAGCAACACGATATGGTTGTCCGTCCCGTCCGATACGATACGGAACCCCGCGTCTTTCAAACCTTCCGCCAGAGTTTGCGCGTTCGCTAAAACTTGTTGTTGATAAGTTTTGAAATCAGCTTGCAAAGCTTCACCGAAAGCGACGGCTTTGGCGGCGATGATGTGAACGAGAGGTCCACCTTGCACGCCGGGAAAAACTTTCTTATCAATCTCTTTCGCGTCCGCCGTGCGACACAAAATCAAACCACCCCTCGGACCTCTCAAAGTCTTATGCGTCGTCGTCGTCACAAACTCGGCGTGCGCGACGGGCGACGGATGCAAGCCTGTGGCGACGAGTCCGGCGATGTGCGCGATGTCGGCATGAACACGCGCGCCGACGGAATTGGCGATTTCACCGATGCGCGCGAAATCAATCGTGCGCGCGTAAGCCGAAGCTCCGCAGATGATGAGTTTCGGTCGTACTTCTTCGGCTTTGCGTTGCAACTCGTCGTAGTCAATCCGCTCCGTCTCTCTGCTCACACCATAATCCGCGACCTCGTAATTCATCCCGGAAAAGTTTAACGGATGCCCGTGCGTCAAATGTCCGCCGTGCGAAAGATTCATCCCTAAAATCGTGTCGCCGTGTTCAAGCGCGGTCAAGAGTACCGCCATGTTCGCCTGCGCTCCGCTATGCGGTTGGACGTTCGCGTGTTCGGCGTCGAACAACTGTTTAGCCCGGTCAATCGCGGCTTGCTCAACCACGTCGGAGAACTCACAGCCGCCGTAATAACGCTTGCCCGGATACCCTTCCGCGTACTTGTTCGTAAAGACCGAACCCGCCGCTTCCAACACGGCTTCACTGACAAAGTTTTCCGATGCGATGAGTTCCAAGCCTTCTTCCTGCCGGGTGACTTCGTTATTTATCGCGTCGGCAATCAATGAATCAACCTGTGACAATGCGGCTTGACGGTTTTCTTGTGACACTTGTTTCGCTCCTTAAAATTCCGGTGTGCTGTTTCGACGATGAAACGATGTTATATCACGCCGCGAGAACGCGAATGAAACTGCGCGCTTCACAAACAACAAGCGCGCACCGCTTACCGCACGATGCGCGCTTTCAAAATCTTCAAAACTACTTTTACGCCGTCACTCTATTGCCGACTCCAGACAATTCTTTCGCCACTTCCTGCAAATGCGCGACGCGCTTTTCCGTGGACGGGTGTGTGCTGAAAATCGAAGCCAACGTCGCCCCCGTCAGAGGCTTGACGATGAACAGATGCGCCGCCGCCGGATTGACGTGCATCGGAATCCGCTTGGCGTAAGCATCCAGCTTTTGCAAGGCACTCGCCAGAGCCTGCGGGTCATGCGTTATCTCCGCCGCCGCGCGGTCGGCTCCGTATTCGCGCGTGCGTGAAATCGCCATCTGAATTATCGTCGCCGCGATGGGTGCGAGTATCATCATCGCCAACGCTCCGACGATGCCCGTCCCGCCTTCTTCGTCGTCACTGCGATTCATGCCGCCGAACATCGCGGAGAATTGCGCCATCTGCGCGACAAACGTCACCGCCCCGCCAATGGTCGCCGCGACGGATTGAATCAAAATATCGCGGTTCTTGATGTGTCCGAGTTCATGCGCGATAACGGCTTCAATCTCACGATTGTCAAGCACGCGCATCAAGCCCGTCGTCACCGCGACCAAACCGTTTTTCGGATTGCGTCCGGTGGCAAAAGCATTCGGCGCGTCGGCTTCAGAGATAGCGACGCGCGGCTTAGGCAAGCCCGCGCGCTTCGCTAAACGGGCGACCATCTCATGCAACTGCGGTGCTTCCGTCTCCGAAACTTCACGCGCTCCGCCCATCCGTAAAGCGATTTTGTCGGAGAACCAGTAAGAACTGAGGTTCATCACAATCGCCATCACGAAGCCGATAACCGCTCCGCCCGAACCGCCGATTGCGCCGCCCAAAACAACCAGCAAACCCGCGAGCGAGCCGAGTAAAATCGTCGTTTTCAAAGTGTTGAAGTTGAACATAATCTTTTGGTAATCCCCTTTGTTCTACCGCCGTTTATCATAAATTTAGATGAACGATTTTAGTTTTCGGCTGTATGACATGCAAAGCCGCCCTTGCCTCAAGTCCACGACTTGCGCGAACATGCACGGCTTCTATTATGAAACTTCAAGCAAGGACTTAAACTCTCCCTGTGCCTCTCTGTGTACCCTCCGTGTCTCTGTGGTTAAAATAGACTTCAACGACACGCTCTATCAACTAAACTTTAGCCCGATAAAAAAACTCATGCGCTGGTCACAACTTTTCACCCCGACACTCCGCGACAATCCGGCTGACGCCGAAGTCACATCGCATCGCCTTCTTTTACGCGCCGGATTCGTGCGCCAACTCGCCGCCGGAATCTATTCGTACCTTCCTTTGGCACAACGCTCGATACTGAAAATCACCGACATCGTTCGCCAAGAAATGAACGCTATCGGCGGGCAAGAGTTTTTCCTTCCCGCCCTAAATCCGCGCGAAATATGGGAAGAATCCGGGCGTTGGTCGGTAATGGGCGATAACATGTTTCGCTTGCGTGACCGCAAAGGCGCAGACCTCTGTTTAGCGATGACGCATGAAGAAGTCTTCACCTCAATCGCACGCGGCGAGATTCGTTCGTACAAACAACTGCCGCAAACTTGGTATCAGATTCAAACCAAATTCCGCGACGAACCGCGCCCGAAATCGGGACTCCTTCGCGTCCGTCAATTCACGATGAAAGACGCTTATTCGTTTGACGTTGATGCGGAAGGACTAGACAAATCTTTCAACGATGAACGTGAAGCGTATAAAAAAATCTTCGACCGTTGCGGCTTGCGCTATGCAATCGTCGAAGCATCGAGCGGCGCGATGGGCGGCTCGGAGTCGAACGAGTTTATGGTCAGAACCGACGCGGGCGAAGATGAAATCGCACAGTGTACAGGGTGTGATTACGCCGCGAACGTCGAAAAAGCGACATCACAAATCCCGCCCGTGACGGATGAAGAAAGCGACACGAATGAGCCGCAAGAGTTTCCGACGCCGGGCGTTCGCACCATAGAAGATTTGACGAACTTTGATGGCGGCGCGCAAGCGGAAAATCAAATCAAAACTCTTGTTTATATCGCATCTTTCGGGAGCGGCGACAGTTTGCCGGTGCTTGCGCTCTTGCGCGGCGACCACCAACTTCACGAAACCAAACTCGCCGATGCGCTCACCGCCACAGAGGTTCGTCCGGCACAAGCCGAAGAGATAAACGAGCTACTCGGCGCACACGCCGGAAGCCTCGGCGCGGTCGGCACACATCGGCAGGCGGAAGCGGCGGGCAAGACCCTACACGTCATCGCCGATAACGCCCTCAAATGTCGCCGCAACATGACGACGGGCGCAAACCGCGACGGTTTCCACATTCGCGGTGTGGACATCGCACGCGACATCACGCTCGGCGGCTTTGTCGAAGCACCCGATTATGCCGACCTTCGCACCGTCAAAAGCGGCGAAGAATGCCCGACCTGCAATCAACCGCTTGAAGTTTTCAAAGCCTTAGAAATCGGTCACATCTTCAAACTCGGCACGAAGTATTCCGAAGCGATGAACGCCACAGTTCTGAATCAAGACGGCAAGCCGACGCCGATAGTTATGGGCAGTTACGGCATCGGCATCGAACGCATCCTCGCCGCCGCCATCGAACTTCACCACGACGAAAACGGCATCATCTTCCCCGTCTCAATCGCCCCGTTCGCGTGCGTCGTCACCATCACCAACATCAAAGACGAAGCCTTAAAAATCGCCGGAGAAAATCTTTACCGCGAACTTACGGATGCCGGAATTGACACCTTACTTGACGACCGCGACGAACGCGCCGGAGTCAAATTCAAAGACGCCGAACTCATCGGCATCCCTTACCGCATCACCATCGGCAAGAAACTATCCGAAGGTAAAGTCGAATTTTTCACACGTCAAACCAAACAATCCGGCGATGTTGAATTAAACGATGCAGTTAAAACCTTAGAGGGTGTTTGGAAATTAAGTTTGGCATGGTCTGAGTCGTTTAAGCATGAG
>JANDLT010000088.1 GCA_024330265.1 Pyrinomonadaceae bacterium MAG19_C2-C3
TGTGGACGCACGCGCCGACGCTCCATGAGAGCCTTGAAGCACTCTTCGAGCAAGAAGGACGCGGCGTGGTTTTCGGCGGCACGCACCGCACACCGCATCTGCTGGCAACGATTACAAACGGCTGGCGAGGCTTGCGGCGGGGCTTGCCGCAAAGTTTCATCGAACTGGAAACCTCCGCGCCCGGCATGGCGAGCGGTCCGTGGCTCGGTTATCAGATAAAACCTCTCTTAGCACCGCTCACGCTACGTGCGAAACCGCTGCCTGCTCCGGTGAAGATCGGGCTGGCTGCCGGTGCAGTCGCACTCCTTATTCTGGGAGCGCGAGCACTAACGCGCAACAGGGAAAGACCCGCGCTGAAAGGCAGACGTTCAGGCACACGCAAAGTCGAAGCGCGCTAATATCTTGCGTGCGAACGTCAGTGAGAATCAGCCATCTGACGAATCGTTCAAGTCTTATTTCGTCCGGGTCACCATCAGGAAGTTTGATCAAACGACTCATAAAGGGAGAAATACATTATGCCAAGAGGTGACAAATCAGCTTACACGGACAAACAGAAACGCCAAGCCGAACACATTGAAGAAGGTTATGAATCGCGTGGAGTGCCGGAAGAAGAAGCCCAACGGCGAGCGTGGGCGACGGTTAATAAAGAATCCGGCGGCGGAAAGCAGAGCGGTTCGGGACGTAAAGGCGCAAGCAAGTCGGCGACGAAATCCGGCAGTAGCGCAAAGAAAAGCAGCGCGAAGAAAGGTACTACCAAAAAGGGTACTACGAAGAAAGGCGGCACTAAAAAAGGGGCGGGGAAGTGAGCGATAACATCAAGCACCGAGATGACGTGAACCCGAAGGAAGGCGAAGGCAAGTACGGTGATGTCGAGTTTGCCAATCCGGTCAACAACAAGTATCCGATTGACACGCCGGAGCATATACGTGCGGCTTGGAGCTACATCAACCACAAAGACAATGCTGCCAAGTACGAAACGGAAGAAGTGAAAATATTAAGAGGCGCATCAATCGAGCCGCCAAGAAGCACGGCATACAAATCAGCGAAAGTTAAAGTGGAACACAGGTGACAACCCGCGCGGCGGCACGGCGTCGCTATACACCTTGCTTATGGCTAAAACTAGCTCAAAATATGAATAGTCACCGCCTTTACTCTGCGTCTGATAACACTTACTATGTTTATCATGGCATTGGAAAACCCTAACTTCTTTCTGGGAGCGTCAAATACCGATTTAACTTTGACACAACACTGTCTCTACCTGCCCTTTATTAACAGGTAGAGTTCGATGAGTTTGTGATCCACAAACAAATCCTAATCAACTCACCCTTAATTTGTCTTTCTCCTCTTGATTCGCATTTTTTGATTTATGAAATTAGCCTCAAGTCTTTTATCGGTGCTTCGCTTTCCGGAAGGTGCTCGAAGTCGAGCGGACTTTCTGGGAGAAAGCGACCATCCTTCATGCCGAGCATCACCGACATGGAACGACTGTGACGCCGGACAGACTCTCCCGCCACTACTACGATCTATACCAACTCGCGGCGAACGCCGTCGACGAAAAAGCGTTAGAGGATTTGGGATTGCTAAGGCGCGTGGTCGAACACAAGAAGGTGTTCTTCCGCTCCGCATGGGCGAGGTATGACGAGACACTTGCGGGTCGGCTGCATCTGCTCCCAACGGAAGAGCAGCGGGCGGCACTGCGCCGCGACTACGACAAGATGAACGCGATGTTCTTCGGCGGGAGACCGACGTTCGACCGTATCCTCGCTGATTTGATCACGCTTGAAAGTAAAATCAATTCTGTGATTTCGACAGCTGACGTGATTATAAGTGGCTGAAGAAATCACGGTCGCAAGCCGACTGCTTGCGTTTATCGGACGCGGCGCGGTGGCACACAAACAAGTTGACGATGAATCTTCAAATACGCTTGTCATACTCGAATTAACGGCAGTAGACTGCGCTCCAGTCATTTCCACAAAGGAAAGACTTAACCGTAAGGGTCATCTGCGTAGCGAGGACGCGGATGACCCTTACGCATCTTCGGCTTCAATCGTATTCCGAGACATCAATGTCGTGACGACTACTCAAACTCAATCACCTTTCATTTCGCTGCTCGCACGGATTGATGCCGGAGTGCAGATATACGAACCGTTTTCAAAGACGGCGGACGAGTTGCGCGGGTTTGAAGACACTGTAGCGCGTCTCCGGGAGATGGAACATCTTGGTCTTATCAACAAGCTGTTCGTGCAGACACGAACATCATTCGGTACGGAGCGCGTCGAGATGGTGACGGTCGTCGGCGGGCTGGCGGAAGAAGGCAGGCGGGTGTTAGGCGAGTTTGGAAAGTAGGCTGTTACTGTCGGATTCGGGAATCATATTTTTATTCGGGTGAACGTGGAAGTTCCCTTCCTCATACCGCCTCTCGCCGGGTGATTAAATCGCGTAAGATTTCTTTATCACGAGATTCAACTGCCTGCACACGCTGACGATTAATTGAAACCAAACTTACGCAGTTCATCGCTTCTCGTCGCCGCTGTTTGGCTTCACGCGCGGCGAGTCGCCGTAAGGCTTTCGCAAGTTGCTCTGCCGTCAACGGCGGTTCAAGCCCGAAGGCGCGACGTGCTGCGTGACACTGATCGCTGTCCGCCTCGAAGTCACGGCACGCCGCCGGGCGGTTTCGATAGATTCCACACCTGACCGCTTTTCCGATCTCGCCTTCTAATGCGATGCAGTTGTTCGTCACGGCATCGCGCCGCAACTGGCGTCTGGCAATGGGAACGGGCGCACCCGCCCGCTCGCCTATTTTCCAGTAGTGCGAACGCGGCACGGTGTCTGTGTCTTCGACCGCGACGCACGTATAAAACCCGCAACAGGCTCCGCATGTATGGCAATTCGGAGTGCCGCCCGAAGGCGAGTCAACGATCTTATCAGCGAGTTTGCCCGACAAACGCATCGCGGCGATCTGCGGCTTGTGGAGACGCTTCTCCATTTCTCCGACGAGATGACCGACGAGCCGCTCGTAGGTAGTACTGCCGATCTGCCGTCGGCGTGTGATTTGAATTAAACTCGATTCGTTCATGCACTCTATGATAACGCCCAATGCGTTCGTGTCATCTCTGTCCGCCGTTAAATCTTTCTGCTTCACAGACGATTGCCACCGTCAGCATCTTTCATCGGCAGGGCAAGCGCGCCTTCAGGCACCGGGGTGAAATCCGAAGTCGAATCCGCTCCGGCGACGAAACATTCGACGGGAGTGGGATTTTGCTCGCCAACGATTAACCGGAAGTTTCCTTCCTTGTCGAGAAAGACGACGACGATCTGTTTCTCCGGGATGTAGTCGGCGACCTGCCCGTAAATCGTCGTACTCGCGTCGGTGAGACTACTTTGGAAGTGCACAAGCGGAGCGTAAGAGATGTGTATGTCGTGCGTCTCTTTTAATCCTATCTGCACTACACAATCGAGGTACGCAGGAAATTTAACGACGAGTGCGCCGCGCCCGTGGGTCACATAGTTGTGGTAGGCGAGCGCGGCGCACGCCGCCCAGTTCTGTTCGATAAAGTGTTCAAGCCGACTTCGTTGCACGTTATTCCCTTATCAACTTCCGCACGCCCGTTTCGCGCTTTCGGCGGGCGTGAGTGTCTCATCGTTTTCGCTCATCTCCTTTCACCGCGTCAAGTACGTGTTCCTCACATGCGTCGAAAGCGCGGAGCAACCACGGACGTCGAACTTTGTGCCATAATCTTTTGACAGCCTAAAGGACTATGGCTTTATACCATGCTCGAAGTCACCAAAAGTTCGCTCGTCACAATCGCCCCTGCGACCGATGGGGTGAAATCGTCAAGTTCTGCGGCGACTCAACCCTCGATGTCAAAAGGTTCGGCACTCACGACTGAAGAAGAAACTGCAATGCGCCGCCTCCGCGTCGCGCTTGAGGCTCGCTTCATCGCTCTCGTTCTGTGCGATCACAACCCGACGCGCACGCGCTTACTCGCCCGACTCGCCCGTTCGCTTCCCGCCGACGAATACCGTGTCCTACAAGTTCGCGTCCCGCAGGCGGCGACACGCTCTCGCATCACGAGTCTAATCATGAGCAGTATTGTTCTCACCGAATCGGCTGGCAGCATCAACCTTTGTTCGCGCCTCTCGGCTTACGATCTATTTCGACGTTTTGAAGCTGATGTCGCCAAATCTTACCGCGACGGTCAGCGCACGCTCGTGATTTTCGACGACGCTCACTTGCTGCCTCCCGCCGGAATGCACCTCGTCCACGCGCTAAGCAACATCACCGCCGGGTACGACCTCGCCGTCCCGCTCATCCTCGCTGCCACGACTTCATTCGCCGTGCGCTGGCGTCGCCCCGCGTGGCGCGCTCTCGCCTCGCGCACCGGAGCCGTCGTGCGCGTCGGTGTTGAGCGGTGAATCCGTAACGTCTCATCTTTACTTTATGAAGCTGGCGGTCGTATTAAATCCGTCCCTTCAACTGAGTAGTGATACTCGGCTTCACATTCGTGATGTTCTTCTTCGCTCTCCCACAACCCGACGCGGCGTAAAACATCAGCGCGTCGAAGAGTGGGGCGGCGGCAAGTCCGCCTTCTTCCCATTTGAGATTAAGCTCGACGGCACGTTTCGATGGACGCTCTCCGACAAAACGAAAGTCTCTTTTGCGGTTGTTTCGTTTGCGGCGGTGTTGAAATCTGGCGGCTTCATACGAGTACCGCCGACCATTCACATTTTATATCGCTGGATGAGGCTCAATCCTTTGTTTCGCCGTTCATCTCGTTTAGCTTTCTTAGCCTTCCGCCAACTTAACCACGTAGAAGGGCGGTTGATAGATGACTTGAACCTTCCGGTCATATGCGATTCAAGCTGTTGCTCGTGCCGCTCGCTTCCTTGATAACGCTTGCATCAAACCGCTCGATAACGAATCCGGCGCGCACGCCCCACGTTGCGCCGAATCGCTCGGCAAGCGTTTGCGCTTTATAGCGACCGATTTCCGCGTAGGCGAAGTTTGAGCGTCCGACGTTCTTAGCTTCCACGCGGTCGTGGTCGATGATGATGACTTGAGTATTTCGCCCCGCATCGTTTAGTGCACGGGCGAGGCGAAAGATTTGCGGCGCGACCCAGCCGCCCGTGCCACCCGCGCCGACAAGAAAGAAGTCTATGGAGGGCGCGCGTCTGACGAGCATCGTCCGCGCCTGCCCGAATGTCGTGTCAATCAGCATTTACGACGCTCTCCGATTACTACTCAAAGCCGAAAGTTCTTTTTCCAATCTTTCGACTCTTCCTTCCTCTGCTTTCCATTCGATAAAGGTTTGATCAATCAAAAATATGTCCGGCATCTCCATCTCAGGGCTATAGTCAAATAGAAGATTGCCGGTATCGTAACAAGTTATTTCGATTGCGAGCGGCAAGTGCTGGAGCGGAGTGTCGCCGACCTTGCACAATTCTTTGAACAGCGGGTAATCACGTCTACGCTCTTGGCGGCGAGTGTAATCGTCGTGTTTGCCAAGCAGCACGAACCTTTCAGTATCGAGCGCGCGGTGTTCGCAGTACCACGAGAAAACGGAGCCGTCATCAACCCGATTAAGCGCAAACGCGAGTTGAAAAGCGTGCGTAAAATTTGTGAACTCCGCGCCGTGGTAGTAATCCCAATCACACGCCGACATGACGGGTACGAACGGGCAGCGTTCTTCCCAATCCAAGTACCAATCAATGCTAAGCGGCACAACGCGCTCGTCCACTAAATGGAAGAACTCGACTTCTCTTTCAGAATAATATGCGGAGTCTTTGCTTGTGCCGAACGGAGATTTAACTGAACGCGCCCAGTCTTGCGGGAAGAACTCCCGGTAAAGATTGAGAACGGGAAGCGACTCTTTGATGCGGCTGAGATAGCTCGATTCATCTTCCGTCTGCGGCTTGATGTGACCGGCGAGCCACTCGATTGAATCTATGAGAATCTGCTTTTGCTTTCTGGAGGCGCGCGGGAGCGGCTTGGTGATACGGGCGGGCGGCGCAGCAGAGGTTACAACTTTTTCGCAAAACGTAATCATGCGCTCTTAAACCGGATAATAGTAGCCACCGGGCATCGCGCGCGATGGCGAGATGAAACTCGTAGCTGTGATCGTTTCGGTGCAAGCGTGCGGGCGCAAGCGGCGGTGCCGTTCGCAGCCACTCTTCGAGCGTGACGAACTCTTCCCGATCAGCCCGGTAGATGGCATGGACGCCGCTCGGCTGGGCGGGGATGCCGTGCGCCGGACAGAGATGGACGCCGGAAGCCTGATGCACGCGATGCCAGTAGGCTTCGCCGCATCGTTCGCGGTCGTCCGTGACGCACGCTGAGCAGTAGTGCAAATACTCAAGGCGTACTCGGAACCGCGACACGCCCGCGCAGGTGCGCGCCACGGCGCGGCGCGACGACTGGCGCATCTCTGCGCGCACGAGGGCTAAACGTTCCGGCGACACTGCTCATCTCTCGCCATTCGATCCCAGACCAGATCGCCCTGTCCGGTGCCGCGCCGCATCTGCGAGAAATCGCCGGAGAATACGGACAAAGCTTTGTAGTTGCCGATCAGGACGACCGGGACGCCAATCGTGTTGACGAGTTGGACGAAGAAGTTAAGCATCCGCTCCGCGCTGCCGCTGTGCGCCGCCCGCAGCCGTTGTATCTCATCAATGACGAGCACGCCGAGGAAGTGGTTGGCGGCGACAACCGCCATGTCGGGCAGCATCTCATCGGTCATGCGCCGCCCGTGCGCGTAGCTGCGCCGATAGTTCGTCCCGAGCGTATCGTCGATGGCTTGAAAGAAGTTGACGCACAGCCCTTTGGCACTGCCGTCGAACGGGCAATCGAGCTTCACCCACACGACCTGCGAGTTGATAAATCGGCGGTCACGATACTGCCCGTGATGAATCACTTGCGGGTAGAGGTGGAGGATGCGTTCGACCGAGAGCGACTTGCCGATGCCGCTGATGCCGACGATATGGAAGCCCGCCGCCTTTGACGCTTCGTCCGGCACTTGGTACTGCTCGCCGTATTGATCGAACGTCTCGAACTTAGCGGCGAGTCGCTGCCAGAACTCGGCGGCGAGCGGGTTGCGCCCGGCGTAGCCAACGCGAATCAAACAGGAGAAGCGACGCTGCAGGTCGAGGTGAAGGTCGAGCGGAATGAAGCATCGCAATCCATTCTGAATCAGATGGTAGCGGAGGTGGTCGGGCGCGCGGCGTTGCGCTTCCCGATACTGCGGGTAGCGCGCCAGGCGCAGCGTGGCTTGGTCGTCTGTAAGCACCGGCGGTAAGGCTTCGATCAGCGGGTTGCCGTCATAATCAGAGATGCCGGTGTCGCGGTAGGCGGCGCGTACCGTCCGCCCTCGAACGATCAAGATACGGCGCGGCACGGGCGGAGTAGAAGCAGGCTTCGTCACTTCTTGTTCCACTCCTGATCGCGCAGTTCACGGATGCGGCTGATCTTCGAGAGGGGCGGCACATAACCTTCCTCTTCATCGCCGGCGTCAGGTGGTGGGATGGGCGGCAGCCGAGCCGGTTCCGTCACACCCAACCGCCAGGCGTCCCGGTCGCGTTCGTTCTGCCGCTCCAGCGCGCGGTTAACGGAAATACCTTGTGTTCGCGCGTTCTTGCTCTGGCGACCGACCGCCACCTGCGCCGCCCTGATCTTCTCCGTCGCCTCAGCAACGATCTGCTTCTGTTGCGCGTGCCTGAGTGCCTTCGACCGGGCGATGCCCGTGCGTGCCGCGTCCCGCGCTTGTGACTCAAGAGCGAAATAATCAACGACCTCATGCCAGTCGCGCCCGCTGAACGTCTTGCTGGCGGCGGGAGTGAGATGGCACGGCTCGAGTCGCTTGCCACCGTCGAGCCGCAGGTAGATGCGGTCGAGGGTGCGCGGGTCGAATGAGACTTCGACTTTCCGCGTGTGGCGGCTACGCGCCTGCGCGAACCATCCTTCACGCAACGCTAACTCGCAGGTGTAATAGAGCGCGCCCTCGAAGTGGATGCCTGACGCGGTCGCCGACACTGTCTTGCGCGGCAGCAGGTTGAGCCGGACGATCTCTTGGGGCAGTGTCCGCAGATGCCCTGAGCAGTTCCTCACGCCCCACTCCCACAGAGCGAGCGGGTAGCTCTCGACATGGTCGGCGATCATGAACTCATCCTTCCGGTACTCGCTCAGATAATGATGCGCGTTGTGATCGAGGACGTAGCAAATCAGCAGCTTCTGAAACTCGTTGAGCGTGAGGACGGCATCAAGCCTGTAATCAGCTTCGCCACGCAGGCGTGGGCGTGCCACGGCTCCGGGCATAAAGTGGATGAACTTCTCATTGGCGAGGCGGAAGTGGCGTTCGACGATGCCTTTCAAATCGGCGCGGTGCGGCGGTGTGTTATGCACCCGAATGCCGAGCGCGCCCACAAGGCTGTCGGCGGCGGTGCCCTCGAACTCGCCACGGTCGGCCAGGATCGCTTCGGGAAGATGATGACACGGCCAGTCACCTTCGCTAATCTCAATGCCGTACCCGGCGCAGAACGCGACCTTCTCCTCAATGACGTTGTCGAGCGCGAGCATGGCACCGAGCCAACTCGGGCCTTCCAGCGTGACGGCGATGCCGGTGATCATGCGGCTGAAGACATCAACACAAGCGTAGATCACCGGACGCCCGATGATGCGACTGCGGTCGAGCGAACTGACGAGATAGACATCGCCGATGGTCGCATCGATCTGGTAGAGAGTGCCGGGACCCTGCGCCATCTGCGTCGAATCGCCGAGCAGTTCCCGCCCGGTGAGGTTGTAATCCTGTTCGCCATGACGCGCCTTCCGCTCGCGCCGCCGTTCCCGGTAGTGGTTCTCATACCAGTAGCGAAACTGCTCGAAGGAGGGACGCATCTCCGCCGGAGGGAGCGTCGGCACCGGCGTCCCATCCACCATCGCATAGCCGTCGTGGAAGAACGCTTCCTGCGTCAAATCGTAAGCGTCTCGTAGGCTGTGCCCGTCTTGCGTCTCGTAGAACCGTTTGATGCCGCGCTCGAACTTGCGCTCGATCTCCGGCGTGATGCGGATGCCAAGCTGTTGTCCGGTGTGGCGGGAGCGGGTGCTCGGTCGCCCCAGCTTCGGTGACTGCGGCGTGGTGGCGAGCCGTCGCTGTCCGTGTCCGCCGCACTTATCGAAGGCGGGGAGGAGGGCGTTCTTGGTCTGCCCGGCTTGCCAATACTGCCGCAGGTACTTGTAGGCTAACCGCTTGCTGCGCCCGGTCTCGTCGCACCGCCGCTTGATGAGCGAACCATGCTGTGACGAGAAGAGTTGAAGTGCCGCACTCTCGTCACTGACCAGCGGGGCGATAAGGTTCCAAGCCGTGTCCCGGTAAGCGCGATGCTTGGCATCAATGTCGGCTTCGGGACGCAGCAATGTCGCGAACGGATCCGTGCCCAGAATGCTGGCGGCACCGGCGATGAGAGCGTGCGCGACTTCTTCGTATGATCGTCAGCCGGGCAGTGCTGTGCGGTTGAAGATGTCGATGACGATCAGCTCACGCGCCGAGGGGCTGATCCACAACACACGCTCGGTGCATGGCGCGCTGTCAGCACCCGCGCCGTGCCATTCGACGAGCAGGTTGACGATGATCTTCATCGGTTCACCCCGCCTCCCGCAATGAACTGGACGGCTCAACGACATTGATTAAGTTGAGCCGCTGCGGAACTTGGATCGGAGACCTCATGTTCACTTGCCAGCGACCGCTGGCGAGTAGGTGGCGAGCGACCGCGAGGCTCGTGCCGGACGGGAGGGTGAACCGCCGGTCGCAATCGTCGGTCAGGTCGCGCAACGGCAGGTTCTCTGCGACCACGCGCGGCGTGAGCACCGCTTCCACGTTGCAAATCGCGGCAACGGTCAATCGGGCGAGAGCGGATGGGTCACGATAGGGGTGCAGCCATCTGATGTTCGTGGCGAGTGCCGGATCGATCTCACGTTCTGTGACGATGCCCCAGTCAATGTTGCGCGCCGCCCAGTACACCCGTTCGATCTCGAACTTCTCCATGACGCGCGGATGCACAAGCTCCTTCGCGTACTTGAGTGTGCGGGCGTGTTCAATCGTGCCGATGGGTCGGCGGATGGTGTTCACAAAATCGGTGGTCATCACGACGGGTTCGCGTGTGCGCGGATCAACCGGGTGCCGGATGCCGAGATCGGCGGCGATGGCGCGCGTCTCATCGAGTCGAGCGGATACTGTTCGCGGATATCGATGACGCGAGGTGACCATTCGAGCAGATAGAAATAGTCACACTCCAAGCAGCTCATTAAGTGGTGCTCTCTGCCGGTCTTCCACCCGCCGACGCGCTTGACGAGACCCTGCGACGGCACGTCCTGCACACGCAGATACGGCTGGTAGTCCGCGCCTCTGCCTTGACCGCGCCCCTTGCCTGAGCCGCTTGTCGATGACTTTCCGGTCACTCTTACGTTCGCGCTTCGCCATTCGAGCCACCCTGCACATGCAGTTGTTAAGCGAGCCGTCTCACTGGTGATGATAAAAAGAGGTAGCAGCCTTGCAACGCGAGAGAGCGCATGATAGCGGAAGATGTTAGCGGAGGGAAGAGTTTTTCAGCGAGTTTAGTTCCCGACTTTATTGCCTAGTTCCTGACTTTATTCCCCAGTTCCCGACTTTATTCCCTTGCTACACTTGGGTGACATCGCTTTTTGTCTGGAAAGGAAGGAAGACATTCGGTTTCGATCACGCCGCGGGATTCGCAGTCGTCTTAGCTTTGATTATTTCATCTGCCGTTCTGTGGCGATGGCGTGAGCCGGTGCAAGAAACATCTCTCGCAGATAAGGCAGAGAAGACCGCAACGTGATCGACACTAGCCCGCAACTGGGTGCTACACAATACACGTCCACAAAGAAGCTACAATCCGGTGTCATTTACAATTGGGAAGTCACCACCGTCATTGACGGGGTGCACCTCATCGCCCCGGACCAGACATCCGGCATGGTGAAGTTCAAGGTGCTTGCGCCGGAACGATTCGATTACGTGCGGCGGAAGCAGCAGGAGCTAGGTAGCACTCACATTGCGCTTGGCGTGATGTATGCGCGTGAAGGTTTGATCGAGGATGCTGAACGAGAATTTCGGTTATTCGCCGCTAAGAATCCGAAGTCAGAAGTAGCACGGCGGTTGTTGCGTATAACGCTGTCCCTTCGTCGTATAAAGAACTAAGCTGAATCTTGCCCTGTTTAGCAAACGGATAGATAAGCCTGCCCGATGAGCATCACATTGTCTGTTTCAATTGTGCAACAAGAAAGCGCGCCTCGTAATCCGCTGGTGCGAAGTTCTTTGTCGCCCAGTGTGTCCTCATCCGATTGTAAAAGACTTCGATGTAGTCGAAAAGTTTATCCGCCGCTTGTTGTCTGGTACGAAAGCGTTCGTGGTGAGTCAATTCATTGTTCCAGCACGCTAGTTGAAACTATGCGCTTTCAGCGCAAGACTTTA
>JANDLT010000089.1 GCA_024330265.1 Pyrinomonadaceae bacterium MAG19_C2-C3
ACTGCACGACAGGTGCTTCGTAAGCAAGACGAAGTGAAGATACAGTCCGACCTCAGCGGCGACGTTGAGAGTTGCGCGGAAACGACGCAACCAACGATACGCATCACAATTTGTGGTGATGTAGCGTAAGTAACAAAAAGCCTAAGGTAGCGAAATTCCTTGTCGGGTAAGTTCCGACCCGCACGAATGGCGTAACGATCTGGGAGCTGTCTTAACGAGAGACACAGCGAATTTGTAGTACCGGTGAAGATGCCGGTTTCCCGCATCTAGACGGAAAGACCCCGTGCACCTTTACTACAACTTGATAGTGACTACGGGCACAGAGTGCGCAGGATAGGTGGGAGGCTGTGAAGCTGCTCTTTCGGGGGCGGCAGAGCCAACGGTGAGATACCACCCTCTCTGTGTCTGCGGTCTAACCTCGCACCGTTATCCGGTGCAGGAACACTATCAGGCGGGTAGTTTGACTGGGGCGGTCGCCTCCTAAAGAGTAACGGAGGCGCTCGAAGGTTGGCTCAGGCTGTTTGGAAATCAGCCGTAGAGTGTAAACGCATAAGCCAGCTTGACTGTGAGACAAACAAGTCGAACAGGTACGAAAGTAGGAGTTAGTGATCCGGCGGTTCCGCATGGAAGGGCCGTCGCTCAACGGATAAAAGGTACGCCGGGGATAACAGGCTGATCCTGCCCAAGAGTTCACATCGACGGCAGGGTTTGGCACCTCGATGTCGGCTCATCTCATCCTGGGGCTGAAGAAGGTCCCAAGGGTTTGGCTGTTCGCCAATTAAAGAGGTACGTGAGCTGGGTTTAGAACGTCGCGAGACAGTTCGGTCCCTATCTGGTGTGGGCGTAGCAGAATTGATGGAATCTGACCTTAGTACGAGAGGACCGGGTTGGATTGACCTCTAGTGTACGTGTTATCGCGCCAGCGGTATCGCACGGTAGCTATGTTGAGCATGGATAAACGCTGAATGCATCTAAGCGTGAAGCCAGACCAGAGATTAGTTCTGCCAGTGAGACTCGTGGTAGACCACCACGTTGATAGGCTGGATATGTAAGCGTAGTAATGCGTTTAGTTGACCAGTACTAATGTTCCCAAGGCTTGACCGTAAAATTTACTTTCAAGCAAAACAAAGCAAGTTCGTCGCTTGCACAACAGAAAAGATCACTATTCGATTCTCAAAGCTCTTTTACGAGTTGACAAGTTTTCCGGTGATTCTGTCGAGAGGGTCACACCCGTTCCCATCCCGAACACGGAAGTTAAGCCTCTTTGAGCCGATGGTACTGCGCGGGTAGCTGCGTGGGAGAGTAGGTAGTCGCCGGATTAAATATAAAAGCATAAGCCCGCCTGACATTTTGTTTGGCGGGCTTATGCTTTATGTACCCATGTCAATGTTATTGAAGCCGTTATTGGTGCATCTATAAAGTGTTCTTTATTCTGTCATCGTTTGGCGTTGTTCATAAAAGGGATTTTTCTGGTCAAGGTAATCTGAAATGAGTCGAAGCTTTTATTCAAGGGCGATTTCATACGGAACAATCGGTGCTGCTTTGGCATTGATGTTATCGGCGGCAGGTTTTCTAACAGTTTATTCAAGTGGGATTTTGTTGGGTGTTTTATGTGCGGCGTGGTTGGGGGAAGATTTCAAGTGGCAAGTCGGTAAATTCGTTGGCGCAGTGGTGGTAATCACTTCGCTGGCAAGTTATGTGTTTTATCTGTTCGCCGCGGGGGATTTTAGTTTCGCGTCGTTCGCGGGGCGGCAAAGAGATTCAGCAATTTATCTGATGTTGTGGGTGGTGTTTGTCCGACTCTTTCAAAGGAAATCGGAGCGGGATTGGCTGGCACTTCACCTGTTGACATTTGCGTCCGCTTTGTTGGCTTTGGGATTAAACGTCACCGCGCAATCCGGCGTGATAATGTTGGTTTATCTGTTCGCATCGTTCTGTGTATGGATAAGTCGTCAAGTCAATGTTTCGGCATCGCGCGCGGAAAATGCCAAGTTGGTTAAACCACTTGATGCGTCGAAAATACAAAAACACCGATTGCGCGCCTCTCCGCAAAGCAAACAATTGTTTGCCGTTTCTTTGTGTATCGTTCTATTGATAGTTGGTTTTGCAATGCCGATATTTTTGACTGCGCCGCGTATCA
The DNA here is from genome assembly GCA_024330265.1 of Pyrinomonadaceae bacterium MAG19_C2-C3. Taxonomy (GTDB): domain Bacteria; phylum Acidobacteriota; class Blastocatellia; order Pyrinomonadales; family Pyrinomonadaceae; genus JANDLT01. The sequence continues at coordinate 2,141 of JANDLT010000089.1, forward strand.
CTGAAAGTGCTTTGGCAAGTCTCAAGGGGCGCGGCAGCGTCATCGGGTTCACGGATAGCATCAGTCTCGGCAGCATCGGACAGTTGCAACAGTCGAATCAAATAGTGATGCGTGTGCGCGTTGATAATGCTCCGGTGGAGATAAACGGCAGATTGCGTTGGCGGGGTACGGCGTTCGATTTTTTTGACGGACGTGAGTGGAAACGCTCAAACTTGGATAGTAACGAAGCGACGGCGGTTGATGACAAATTGTTTCGCATCGGCACAACACGCGATGTCAAACGGCTTGTCAGGCAAACTTTTTATGTCGAGCCGACGGACACTCCTGTATTGTTCGCGGCTTCGCGTCTTGTCGCTATCGAGGGTGAATTACCGTTCGTCGTGATGGATGCCGAAGGCGGAGCGCAATCGGCATCGCATCTTGGTCAGACGCTTTCGTATCGGGCTTATTCCGATGTCGAAGATTTATCAGGGACTTCACTCGCAGCGGATTTGAATACGATACCGGACGCATATCAACGGTATCTTCAGCTTCCCGCTAATTTTGATAGTCGCATTACACAACTTGCGGATAACCTTGCTTTGCAAGCCGGAGCGCAAAACAATTATGAGCGCGCGCGTTCGTTTGAAGCTTATTTGAAGAACGAGTTTAAGTATTCGTTTGAGATGCGGGCGGAAGGGCAAGACCCTGTGGCGGATTTTCTGTTCCGTGTGCGGGAAGGGCATTGCGAGTATTTCGCGTCGGCGATGGCGTTGATGTTGCGCGCGCAAGGGATACCGTCGCGCGTCGTCGTCGGTTATCAGGGCGGGGAATACAATGAGGCGGCTAATGCTTATACCGTGCGTCAGCGTGAGGCGCATTCATGGGTCGAAGCATACTTTCCGCAAAATAATTCTTGGATGACATTCGACCCGACTCCCGTTTGGTATTCGCCTTCGGACGACGGCATCGGAAACGCTTGGTTCGCGCAGCTTAAAGATTATGTCGAAGCTTTCGATTTGGTTTGGGCGCAGTATGTCGTTTCTTACGGCAAGCAAGAACAGCAATGGCTCGCCGGAAGTTTGCGCGAAGGACTTGGCGAACAGCGTCGAATGTTCGCCCGTCGCTTCAATGCTTTGAGCGAAAATTTGCGCCGGAAGTATGAAAGTTTTGGAGATGCGATTCCCGAAACCCGCGATGCGGACGGCGTATCACGGGAGGCGATGCTTTTAATCGGCATCTTAATGATTGCGGTGATGATTTTTTTAGTGCATCGTATTTATCAACGTCGAAATAAAACAGTCGCGCAAAAATCTCAAGCCATAGCGGGAAGCGCGTCGTTATCTGTGTCGCCTTTAACGATGTTTGAATTTTACACGCGCATGACGACGACGCTTAAAGCACAAGGTTTCGAGCGCAAAGCGGCGGAGACACCGGCGGAGTTTGCCGCAACGCTCAAAATTCCGGCGGCGTCTGTGGTGACAAACGCTTTTGAGCGCGCGCGTTATGGCGGTGAAATTTTAACCGCAAATGAAGCGAAGGAAATCGAAGATTGTTTGCGACGCCTTGAAGTTACGGGCGATGACGGAAGCGACGGAGTTAAAACGGTGAAGGTCGGGCGATAGAAATAAGGTTTATAAATCGTGATACATCAAATGAAGAAAGTCGGTTTCGTCAGTCTCGGATGCTCGAAGAATCTTGTTGACAGCGAAGTGATGATGGGCAAACTGCGGCAGTCGGGTTATGAAATCACGACGAACCCCGAAGAAGCCGACACGCTCGTCGTCAACACTTGCGGCTTTATTGACGCCGCGAAAAAAGAATCTATTGACGCGATTATTGACGCGGCGCGTTTGAAGTCGGAAGGGAATTGCCAGCGTCTCGTCGTCGCGGGTTGTCTGACGGAGCGTTATCAAAACGAACTTCGCACTGAACTGCCGGAAGTTGATGCGTTCATCGGCACGAATCAGATTGATTTAATCACGGAAGTTTGCGATAGCCGCACGAACACACGCGCTCTGCCCGTCATCCCTATGGGCAACAAAAGCGCGACGTATCTTTATGACGACGAAGCCCCGCGCGTTTTGACGACGCCGGGTTATACAGCTTACGTCAAGATCGCCGAAGGTTGTGACCGCCCTTGTGCGTTCTGCGCGATTCCGATTATGCGCGGTTCGTATCGAAGTCGCCGTTTCGGTTCGGTCGTGAATGAAGTTCAACAACTCGCTTCACAAGGTGTGAAAGAGGTCGTTCTCATCGCGCAGGATTCGACAAGGTACGGCGAAGACTTGGGACAGAAAGACGGACTCGCAAGCTTGCTTCGTGAACTTGCGCGCGTGGACGGCATCGAATGGGTGCGCGTGATGTATGCGTACCCGACGCACGTTTCCGATGCCTTTCTCGATGTGATGGCGGAAGAACCGCACGCCGTCAAGTATCTCGACATCCCGCTTCAACACGCTTCGCCGCACGTCTTGAAAGCGATGCGACGCGGCGGCACACGCGCCGGACTCGAACGCCTGCTTGAACGCGCACGCCGCCGTGTTCCCGGCATCGCCATACGCACGACGTTCATCACGGGCTTTCCCGGCGAAACCAAAGAAGACTTTGAAGAACTCGTCGCCTTCATACGCAACGTCGAATTTGACCGCGTGGGAGTTTTCACTTATTCCGACGAAGACGACACGCACGCGCAGACGCTCACGGGTAAAGTTGACGAGACGATTGCGATGCGCCGCCGTGCGCATTTGATGAAAGAGCAGGCAAAGATTTCACAACGCAAAAACAGAGCGCGCATCAATCACACCACGCGCGTGCTATTTGAAGGCACGGCGACGGAATCGGATTTACTCTGGCAGGGTCGCACCGAAGGACAAGCCCCCGAAGTTGACGGTTGCGTACTCATCAACGACGCGCCCGAAAACTTTAATCCCGCGCCCGGCGACTTCGTTAATGTCCACATCACAGAAGCCCACGAACATGATTTAGTCGGTCACATTATTGGGTAATGATGGACTTCGACGCTTCTTGAGGGAAACGAGTTTTGAGAGTGGATTTATTCTTAACAAATGGGTCGTTGCCCCGACGGTATCGCTTGTTGGTGTTTGAGCGAGACGACTACCATTGTTTTTATTGCGGTGTTGAAGTAACTGAGAACGGTCAAGAACCAATTCGGGGTGCAAGCGTTGACCATCTTATTCCTGAGATGCGGGGTGGCTGTCATTGTCTTTGCAATCTCGTGACCGCTTGCCGATCTTGTAACTCCAAGAAGCATAGGAAAACACTTGAAGAATATCGAGCCTATGTTGCTTGCAATGCAGGCGGTTTCGGTAAATGTAGAGACCTCTTGATTCAAGCACTTCAAACGTGCCGTACTCCCTATGATGAACATATCTCAAATGCTGTTGAGTGGCTTGAATATCAAATACCTAGTATCACGTTTTGGGGTGAAGATCACTTCATTCAAAGAATTGAAAATGTGCATCGGGAAGGTTGCATCCTTGCACAAGCCGAACAAGCCGCTGGAGGGGTGGGCAAGAGTTGAAGCAATGACGGATGAGGAGATAGACACCTCTGATATTCCGCCGTTGGATGATGCGTTCTTCGCCAATGCCCGTTTGCGTATGCCTGAGAAGGTTTCCGTCACTTTGAATGTGGATGCGGAAGTGTTGGAGTGGTTCAAAGCGCAGGGCGACGAATTTCAAAATCGCATCAACGCCGCATTGAAAATTTACGCAGAGGCTCACCGCGAACATCGTCGGCAATCATAGCCTGCCGTTTCGGACAAGTCGTTAATGCCCATTGAAGAATCAAGCGACAACCTTAATCAAAGTCCGGTCGCGGCGGCGGAAACCGTCGCGGCGGCACGACGCGCGCATACCGCTTCGGAACGAATCGCGCTCACGGTGGCGACGTGCGGCGTCGGGCATATCCCACTCGCACCGGGAACTTGGGGATCGCTTCTCGGTATCGTGGTGTATGTCGTGTTTTTGTATGCGAGCGTCGCCGCTTCCGCATACTCTTACGCGCACGGGTTCGACGGCGAACAGTTTCTGGCATTACAAACGACGCTCAAACTTGCTTTCCTCATCGGCATCGTGTGGCTCGGCATTTGGGCGGCGACGCGCGCCGAACCGCTCTTGGGCGGCAAAGACCCCGGCGCGGTCATCATTGATGAAATCGCCGGACAGCTTGTGACGTTTCTGTTTGTACCGTTCACCTTGCCGTGGTGGATGATACCCGTCGGCTTCGTGCTGTTTCGCTTTTTTGATATTTGGAAACCGTATCCCGTGCGGCGCATCGAAGCCCTTGAATCCGGCTTGGGTGTGATGGCTGATGATTTGGTCGCGGGCGTTTATGCGGGAACGGTCTTATCGCTTATCATGGCGTTTTACTTACTCGTTTGAAGTAACTACCCAGCCGTCTTCAGACGGCTTTCCCGAAGGGCGCATAGACCATCGCTTTGAGCGATGGGTAAGCACGGTCAATAAATCGGCAAGGGCGTTTTAACGTCCTTCTCTCATCCGGCTTTAGCCAACATATCCGAATGGCTCAAGCCGCAGACGAAAGCCCGTTAGAAACGGGCTGATGATTTTAATTGGCAATCGTTCCCAGCCGTCAAACGGCTGGTCTAAGTGCCGCTTCGCGGAAAGCCGCGTGAACGCGGCTGAGTGGTTATCGTATGAAAGGGAAAATCACAATGGCGGAAAACACCGAAACTTCAAATAAGGACGCACAACACAAAGACGTACACGCCGATGACGCCCTCGCCGCGCGTATGGAAGAAGCGACCAGCGACGCGACAACCAGCGATGTCAAAGCAAACGAAGGCGCACCGGAAAATCCCGCAGACCACACGGAAACGGTTGTCGCTCCCGATGGACAAGTCAACAATAGCGGCGGCAATCGCGCCGACGGCAGCGATACGGGCGGCGTAATGTAAAACTCCGCATCCGACATTTTTTCGATACCCAAAGTTTGCCGCATCACAAACCCACATCCCGAATCAACATCATCCATGAACAATTCTAAAATTCTTATCGCTGACGATGTTAGCGAAAGCGGACTCGCGCCTCTAAGTGACGCCGGATTCACACTCGACCGCCGCGTTGGACTTAAACCCGAACAACTCATCGAAATCATCGCGGACTACGAAGCCCTCATCGTGCGGAGTGAAACGAAAGTCACGTCCGCGATTCTCGATGCCGCGACGCGCCTTCGCATTATAGGGCGCGCCGGAGTCGGCGTTGACAACATAGATGTTCCTTCCGCGACGGCGCGTGGCGTCATCGTCGTCAATGCGCCGGACGGCAACACGATGACGACCGCCGAACACACGGTCGCGCTTCTGTGCGCCCTCGCGCGTAAAGTTCCACAGGCGCACGCCGATTTGCGCGCAGGGCAGTGGAACAAAAAGAAGTTTGTCGGCGTCGAACTGCGCGGCAAAACTCTCGGCATCGTCGGGCTTGGACGCATCGGGCGCGTCGTCGCATCGCGCGCACAGGCTTTTGAAATGAAGGTCGTCGCCTTTGACCCGTTCATCTCGCCGGAGCAAGCACAGGCTTTGAACATCGTACCCGGCACACTCGACGAAGTTTTCGCCCAAGCCGATTTCCTGACGGTTCACACGCCGATGACGAAAGAGACGCGCGGCATCATTGGACGCGAAGCCTTCGCACGGATGAAGCAAGGAGTGCGCGTCATCAATTGTGCGCGTGGCGGACTCGTTGATGAAACGGCTCTTTACGAAGCCATTAAAGAAGGGAAGGTCGCGGGTGCGGCACTCGATGTGTTTGAACAAGAACCGCCCGCGCCCGACAATCCTCTGCTCGCACTTGATGAAGTCATCATCACGCCGCATCTAGGGGCTTCGACGAAAGAGGCACAGGAAGGCGTCGCCGTCACTGTCGCAGAGGAAATACGCGATTACCTTCAATCGGGAGCTTTGCGCGGCGCGGTCAATGTTCCGGCACTCGGCGCGCAAGAGATGCAAACGCTCAAACCCTATTTCGGTCTCGCTGAAAGTCTCGGCAGGTTTCAATCTCAAATGCTCGACGCACCGCCGCGCGAAGTCCGTATCGAATACGCGGGCGCACTCGCTGAGCGCGACGCCGCGCCGTTGACACGGGCGTTTCTCGCCGGACTCTTGCGCGACATCAGTGCGCGAGTCAACGTCGTCAATGCCACGCTCATCGCGGAAGAACGCGGCATCAGCGTCACCACTTCTTATAAACAAATTGTGCGCGAAGGACGCGACGAAGCCCACGCCGACATACGCACGCACCTCATAACCGCCGACACGACGCACACCGTCGCCGGAACGCTTTTCGGTCACGGCGAAGATAACGCCCGCATCGTCGAGATTGATGGCTTCCGCCTCGAAGCCGTGCCGCGCGGTTCGATGCTCGTCGCGCGTAATCGTGACGTTCCCGGTGTCATCGGACGCATCGGCACACTGCTCGGCAACGCCCGCGTCAACATCAGCAGTTTCTATCTCGGTCGCCAAGCGCAAGGCGGCGAAGCAATCGCCGTCATCGAACTCGATGCCGAACTTGACGATGCGACACTTGAAGAACTGCGCGCCCTCGATGAAGTTCTTTCGGCGCGGCGTATCAAGTTCGATTAACGTTCCTTCCAGATTCTCTGCGTCTTACTTCGCGCCCTCTGCGACTCTGCGGTTAAAACCCTTAGCTAAAATTTTACCGCAGAGACGCGAGAGGACGCAGAACAGGCGCAGAGTTTTTATACCGTAAATCCGTCGCTTTTCGACCAAGAACTAATCTCGTCGTCAAACCGTATAATCACGCATCCGACCCGAACATTTGAACTTCTATCAAAAGCTTTCACTACACAAATTAAGGCTAGTTTTATGAATCTCTCTCCCGCCCTGTCTCTCAACCGTGTCACCAAACGCTTTGACGATTTCGTCGCCGTTGACGATTTAAGTCTTGACGTGCAGCCCGGCAAAATCTTCGGTCTGATAGGACCCAACGGTGCGGGCAAGACGACGACGATTCGCATGATCGTCGGCATCACGCATCCCGATTCCGGCAGCGTCGAACTCTTCGGTCGCCAGATGAACTCGAAGCTTCAAGAGGAAATAGGTTATCTGCCGGAAGAACGCGGGCTGTATAAAAAAATGAAAGTCGGCGACCAACTTCGCTTCTTCGGACAGATGAAAGGCATGTCGTTCACCGCCGCCGAAAGCGCGGTTGACCGTTGGCTTGAACGTCTCAAACTTAGCGAATGGAAGACGCACAAGACCGATGAACTCTCGAAGGGGATGCAACAAAAGATTCAGTTCATCGCCACCGTGATGCACGAACCGCGCTTGCTAATTCTCGATGAACCTTTCTCCGGCTTCGACCCTGTGAACGCCGAACTGTTGAAAGAGATTGTGCTTGAGATGAAGACGCCGGAGCGCGCGATTATTTTCTCGACGCATATGATGGAGCAAGCCGAAGAGATGTGCGACGACATTTGTATGATAAACCGTGCGCGCAAAGTTCTGTCCGGTTCTTTACGCGAAGTCAAACGCGGCTTCGGTCGCAACACCGTCGCGGTTGAAATCGAAAGCGGAAGCGGCGATAAGGTGTTTAATAATTCCGCTCTCGTGACAGAGGTTGAATCGAAAGATAATCGTCACGAAGTCACGCTCGCGCCGAACGTCACTTCGCAAGATTTGCTTCATCACCTGATACACGCCGGAGCGAACATCGCGCGCTTCGAGCGCGTCGAACCGCGCTTGCATGACATCTTCATTACCAAAGTCGGAGAATCCGCATGAACAAATTATTCGCCATCATCAAACGTGAATACGTTGAGCGCGTCAGAAGCAAGATGTTTATCATCGCCACCGTTCTCGGACCCCTTCTTATGATTGGGCTGACCGTCGGACCCGCGATGTTGTTCGGCATGAAAACCGGCGACGCGACCAGACTCGCCATCGTTGACCAAACCGGAACGCTTTACGAGCGCGTTAGCGAATCAATCTCAAACCCTAAGGGGCGACAACCGACAAGCGAAGAAAACGCGGTCGGACGCATGAACGGCGACAGACCGAAACCCCTCGCGCCGTCTTTCAAAATCGAACAGGTCGCGGGCGCAAACGATGCTTCGCGGCTTGATGAAATCAGAAACACCTTGACTGGGCGTGTTAAGGACAAACAACTTGATGCCTTCGTCGTCCTGCCGTCCGACGTGCTGACGGGCGGCGAAGTCACATACTACGGACGCAACACGGGCGACCTTATCACCATCGGGCAAGTCGAAGACCGCATCAACGACGCGCTCATCGAACAGCGTTTCGTCAATGCCGGACTTGACCCGAACCGCATCGCCGCCTACACCACACCCGTTGAGATGAACACCATCAACGCCCTTGATTCGCGCGAAGATTCCGGCGGCGGCTTCATACTCGCCTACGGTGTCGGCTTTTTGATTTACTTTCTCGTCATCATCTACGGCGGCATAGTCCTCTCAGCAGTCGTCGAAGAAAAGACGACGCGCATCGCGGAAGTTCTGTTCTCATCCGCGAATGCGTTCACTTTACTGCTCGGCAAACTGCTCGGCGTGTCACTCGTCGCCTTGACGCAACTCGTCATCTGGGGAACGGCATTGGTCGGTCTTAGCCTGTATGGTGCATCGTCATCATCCGGCGGCGTGCTTAACTTTCTGCCGCCGATTGCGCCGTCGCTGCTCATCTATCTCGTGCTGTACTTCATACTCGGCTTCTTCATCTACGCGACGCTCTACGCACTCGTCGGCGCAATGGTCACGACGACGCAGGAAGGGCAACAACTCGCCACACCGATTTTGCTGATTCTCGTCGCCGCGTTCGTTTGCGCTCCGCTCGTGATACGCAATCCCAACTCACCGCTTTCATTCTGGATTTCGATGATTCCACTTCTTTCGCCCATCGCCATGCTGATTCGCATCGTCACCGAAACGCCACCCTTCTGGCAGATTGCGCTCTCGCTCATCATCGGCTACGCGACCATCGTCGCTCTGGTATGGGTCGCGGCGCGCGTCTATCGCACGGGCATGTTAATGTACGGCAAACGCGCCACGATTCCCGAAATGCTCAAATGGGTTCGACAAAGCTGAAAAACAGTGGATAGTGGATAACGGATAGTGGATAGTTCAGTACAGGACAAAAACTGATCTTTGAAACTGCATAAAAAGCCATCGTGCCG
>JANDLT010000090.1 GCA_024330265.1 Pyrinomonadaceae bacterium MAG19_C2-C3
CTCTATGCGCTATCCGGGTAAGAATCCACTTCTTGGTGTGCGCGGCATATAGAAGAAGAGGATCAAACGGTGATGGGCTTGCTCCGACTAGCTGGTATTAAAGTGGAAGATTTAACAAATACTGCGGGTTACGAAGAGGTTAAGGCAAAACTTGAGGGCATCTCCATTTCTATTACCGATAAGGTTTTCGAGTATTGGACGCAGAACAAAAACCTTGATGTCGAGTTTGACATCCGCGCCGACCCACAGGACAAGCCCCCCTTCAATATCGGTAACAACCTATATATCCGCATCCGCAACAGGCGTCACCGCGTCTCTGTAGCTTTCAGCCAACGAAGCAAAGGCTTCATCTGGTTCTTCAGCTTCATAGTTTGGTTCGACAGCATCAAGCAGCAACTCAATACGATGGACGATCTCGTTCTACTGCTGGACGAACCGGGTTTGAGCCTTCACGCCCTCGCCCAAGCCGACTTCCTGCGCTACATAGATGATCTATCCAAAAATCATCAGGTGCTTTACACGACGCACTCGCCATTTATGGTTCACGCCGACCGCCTGCATCAAGCACGAACTGTGCAGGACACGGACGAGGCGGGCACTAAAGTCAGTTCTAATATATCTACCTCCGATCCGAAGACCATTTTCCCGCTTCAAGCTGCATTGGGATATACAATCGCCCAAAATTTGTTCATCTCTACCAACAACTTGCTCGTTGAAGGTCCGGCGGACTTAATCTACTTGAAGTTTTTCTCGTCGATGTTGGAGAAGGGTAACAAAGAACGCCTAAGAGATGACGTAACCATTGTTCCGGTGGGTGGGCTAGACAAACTCGCTACGTTCGTCGCGTTGCTCGGTGCTAACCAGCTTGAATTAGTTGTTCTACATGACTTCGAGAACAAACCCGACCCACGCTTGGAGTCGTTGGTGAGAGAAAAGTTAATCCGCGACAAGCACGTTCTGCACTACGCCATGTTTCGTAATGGCTCCAACAAGGTAACGAGCAAGACAGCCGCTACCCCCGCGGCTTTTGTCAGCAGCGACGTGGAGGATTTGCTCGCACCGGATTTGTACCTGAAACTTTTCAGCGGCGCGTACAAAGCTAAATTGAACGGTAAGGAAATCAAGGAGAGCGATTTGCCACCCGGAGACCGCATTATCCGCCGCATCGGGCGATACTTAGATACGAACGGCATCCTGCTAAGAGCGTCCGGCGGCTTTAACCACTATTTACCGGCTATCCATCTCGCCTCTAATCCGCCAAGCAAAGTGGATGCTCAAACACTTGCGCGCTTCGAGGCTCTGTTCCAAGCGGTCAATAAACTTTACACAACTTAATCTTCGTCAGCTTTAGGATTATGAAACGAACAGCCTGAGCAGCACCTAGCCATGATGAAACACTCCACGCGCGTTCGTGTCATTACACAAGTAGCCATCGTCTTGCTGCTTGTCTTTTATGCCGTTGTCAGCGCGGAAGCACAAACCATCACGGTGCGCGGCAAAGTCGTCGCGGTTGCGGATGGCGACACTATCATCATCCTCGACGCCAACAAGCACCAGCACAAAATCCGCTTTCAAGGCATCGACGCGCCAGAACGCAGTCAAGCTTTCGGCACGCGCGCCCGCCAACATCTTTCCGATCTCGTATTCGGTAAGGATGTCGAAGTTCGCATCGACAAGCGTGATCGCTATGGTCGTTCCGTCAGCGTCGTGAGACGAGATGGCACGGACATCAACTTGGCGATAATCCAAGCCGGATTCGCGTGACACTATAAACAGTATCAGAGCGAACAATCAGAGGATGAAAGAACAGCCTATGCGAAGGCGGAAGATGGTGCGCGCAAAGCAAAGCGCGGCTTATGGGCGGACGCTCAACCTACGCCGCCGTGGGAGTATCGTCGAGCCGGGCGCAGCAACGATACCGGCACTCGCCAAACCTCGCCCGGCGATGTCGCGCCGGTTCCGTCGTTGTCGTCACCGGCGCGAGCCAGCGAGTCATCAACGGGCGCAATCATCGGCAATCGCAACAGTAGGATTTATCATCTGCCGAACTGCCCCAACTATAACGACGTGTCGCCGAAGAACCGCGTCGTGTTTTCCAATGGCAGGGATGCCGAGCGTGCGGGCTACCGGAAGGCGAAGAACTGTCAGCAGTAACCGTCTAATCCATCATGGCTGTCAAAACGCAGGGATTTACGCTGCATAAAATTATTGAAGTTGCTCCCATTTCGGGATATAAGCTGAGTGTGACGTTTGCCGATGGCAGCGAAACAATCCATGAGTGTGCGCCGATTATCGAGAAGGAGGGCGGCGCGTTTCGCGCCCTCGCCGACGAGCAGTTATTTCGTACCGTGGAAGTCGGAGCGCGGGGAAGATTTATCCAATGGGCGGGTGTTAATGTTGATTTGTGCGCGGATGCGCTGTGGCTTGAAGCGCACGAGGCTAAGGGTTAGCCATCTAACCACCGCGTCATGGAGATGGACGCTATCGTTCGTGATTGTCTGTATTCGCTTGAACCGGCACGCCTTCGCTGGATTCACTTTGTTGAACGCCCAAGTGCTCTCGCCCGTGATTTCTGCCACGCCACCATGCGGTGACAATCTCTGGCGGTAATCCAGACTTTATCATCGGATAGGGGTAGCAGCTTTGCGCCGCATCGCTTACCGATAAGCCTTCCGCTAACCACGACGCCAAGCTCGCAATAAACTCGTCTATTACACCCTCCAAAAGCACGAACTTGTATGCAGGATGTAGCTGGAGATTCTGCTTCTCAACGCGCGTTGCGTGACCTGAGAATGCCATCAAAATGTCCGCTAATTCAGAATCAGTCATGGTAAAGATCGGCACGAAATCTGTTTTCACTTGTTTCTCCTGAAGTTTTTGTCAGAACTAATTTAATGGATGCTGGGAGGCAAAAGAGGGTTAATTCACCGCAAAAGCGCGTCCATAGCAAATGCTTAAGCAACAATCGCGTTTAATTCTTTTTAGTTGTGCTCAGGTACTCAAGAACCTCCGCAAGACCGGCACGAGCTTTTGCCTCATGGTCGGCAACACCAAGACGCTGGAACAACTTGATTGACTCACGCAGCAGTTCAATTGCGCGCCGGTCGTCGCCCATGTGCAAGTTGATGTAAGCAAGTTCATATAGAGCAAGTGCCTCGCCCTTGCGGTCGCTGATTTCACGCCGCAGTCGCAGTGCCTGCTCAACGTGCCCTCGCGCCGACTCGTATTCCTTCAGGTCGTGGTAGGTCGAACCAAGGCTGTACAACGCATTCGCTGTGGCTTCCGCATCGCGCGCCGAACGAGCTAACAGCAACGCTTCCTCAAGCAACGGCACGGCTCGCCGATGTTCGCCGAAGCCACGGTGCATCAGTGCGATGTTGCTCAACAGGATAGCAACGCGGGCGGGGCGATTCTCATGGCGGGCGAGCAGCAATGCTTGTCCGTAATAAACGAGTGCCTGCTCCTTGTCGCCCATCTGCTTGTACACCGAAGCGATGTTGGCAAGCGTCTCCGACTCGCCGTCCGAGTCTCCAATCTGCCGCTGAATCGCAAGTGCTTGTCGGCTCAGGTTGAGTGCCTTCGCGTTCTCTTCCAGATGCAGATTCAGAATGGCGATGCCGTTCAACGTCCGCGCTTCAAACCTGCGATCACCGCCGACGCGGGTAAGGGCGAGCGTCCGGCTGTAGTAGGTCATCGCTTGATCGTAGCTGTTGGTCTTGGCGCAGATCAAAGCAGCGTTGTACGCCGCCGTCGTTTCTAGCTGCGCGTCGCCGCTCCGGTGTGCGAGCGTGACTGCTTGACCGAAGTAGGCGAGGGCGCGACGACGGTCGCCACGGTCATCGGCACGCGCACCGAGGCGGATGAGGTCGAATATGTTCTGCCGCGATGCAACAGCGGTAGAGGAGCGGGGCGAAGTTCGTACGTTGCGGCTTTTCGATTGAGAGGTTTGCGCTGACAATGTAACTATCGGAAAAGCAATCAGTAGAAGGACGGTGACGGTTCTGCGGCAAATTCTCATAATAATCTCGATGTGAGCAGATAATTTCTGCTATGTTTTCGGACTAACGATGCGTAACGCGGGCGAGAAACACGGCTGATGCGAGTCGTGCGGAAGTTCAGATCAAGACTTCCGACGAAACGAGAAAGCAGTCACATACTAGGAACATTTGTTCCTAGTAGCAAGCGTGAAGATGTTTCGCCTATGCCTACAGGAGGTACTTCCTGATGGGCAGAGGGCGGCGACCACGACCAGCGCGCTTAGGCGAGAAGTTACGGACGGTGCGAGACATCTCTGGTCTGTCGCAGAACGGAATGCTGCGGCATTTAGGATTAGACGACGAGTTGACGCGCGAGGAGTGGTCAGCTTACGAACGCGGGGTACGCGAGCCGTCGCTGCTGACGCTGCTCAGGTGTGCTAGGGCGATAGGTGTAAGCATGGATGTGCTTGTGGATGACACACTCGAACTGCCGGATAAATAGTTATAAAAGTCAGAGCAGGAAGATGACGTTGACCCAATCTTGAGTGCCACGGCACAGGCTAGAATCTCCCCAACTGACACATCCCCAAAAAGCTGGACACAACAGATGTTAGGATTTCGGCTTCCAAAGCGGTTCACAACCCAGAGGAGGAAGCATGAAAAAGACGTTTACCAACGAACAGATTATTTATACTTTGCGGCAAGCTGAAGGTGGCACAACGGTCGCTGAAGTATGTCGCAAGACCGGTATCACCGAACAAACATTTTATCGATGGAAGAAGAAGTTCGCCGGTATGGGTGTCGCTGAACTCGCTCGCTTGCGGCAGCTTGAAGACGAAAACAAGAAACTCAATGAGGTAGGCTACGAAAAGTGGACGCCATCAACCGAAGGATTTAGCATTCCGATTGGAGGTGTCTACGATGGAGAAATTACCCAAGCAAGTTTATACGAGCGAGTACCGTCAGCAGGCGGTAGCGATGATTACACGCGACAAATTGAGCGTCGCCGAAGTGTCACGGCGGCTAGCGATGTCACAGAAAACACTCGCCAACTGGGTCAAGCGAGCGCGTGATGGCGAACCGCCGACAGCAATCACCGGTGCTGGAGCGCAGCGCGTGGTCACCGACGCCGAAGCTGAGGTGTCGCGCCTGCGCCGTGAGAATGCCGAGTTGCGAATGGAGCGTGACATTCTAAAAAAGTCGGCGGCGCGACTCTTGCCAGCGAGTCATGGCGAGGTGCGCGATAATCAAAGAGTTGCGACGCCGGTACCCGGTGCGCGTGTTGTGTCGGGTGCTGAGAGTCTCGCGGAGCGGCTATCACGCATGGTTGGTAAGGCAAGCGTCGAAGCACGCGGTGCGGCGTGAACGCTTGAAAGTAGCGATTGCCGCCGCCCACACTCGCACCCGTCAAACATATGGCAGTCGGCGATTGCGGCACGAGTTGGCAGGCGACGGCTTCCATTCAAGTCTCAGTGTTATCAAGCGATTACGACGCGAGCTGGGTTTAAGCTGTGTGCAAGTCAAGAAACGGTTTCGGTGTGTCACGACGGATTCCAAGCATTCATCGCCGATAGCTCCGAACTTGCTCTCACAAGACTTTAGCGTCGAGCGTCCCAACGCGGTCTGGACAGCCGACATCAGCTATGTGCCAACACAAGAGGGGTGGTTGTACGTCGCGGCGATCAAGGATTTATTGGCGGGCGAGATTGTCGGCAGGGCGTGCAGCGCACGGATGACCACAGGGTTGGTGATCCGTGCATTGCGGCAAGCGGTCGAATCGCGCCGACCACCGACGGGACTTGTTCACCACTCGGATAGAGGTTCGCAGTATGCCGGCGCAGAGTACCAAGAACTGCTGCGCGCTTACGGGATGCGCTCTTCGATGAGCCGCAAGGGTAACTGTATGACAACGCGCCGATTGAAAGCTTCTGGGGAAGTCTGAAAACCGAACTCGTGCATCACCGCCGCTACGAGACACGCCGCGAAGCCGAAGGTGAGGTTCTGGAATACATCGATATGTTTTACAACCGCCAACGACGGCAAGCACGCTTAGGATATTTGTCACCGGCAGCGTTCATGCAGCAGTACGTCGGCGAAGCGCAACAGCAACGGGCGGCGTGAAAGGTCGCCCACAATCCGCAACTCATGGCGTCCACTTTTGACGACCCCCCTCACAAAGGGCTGGTTGCTGACCTGACGCTCGACAAGCATATGTTGCAAGAGTGCTGCGAAAAAAGTTCTGAAGCGGGAGCGACGCAGCGAACTGGTAACGTTTCTCTGCGTCGGCTTCCGCATCCCACAACGCCGCGCGTGTCGGTTAATCGGTATGCAACGTTCAAGTTATTACTACCGCCAGCGTGCCGACCCGCAGACCGAGTTGCGGGTGCGCTTAAAAGACTTGGCTGGAGTTCGCGTGCGATACGGGTACCGCCGCTTGCACATCTTGCTGCTACGCGAAGGCTGGCAGATCAACCACAAGCGCGTGTACCGTCTCTACAAGGCAGAAGGCTTGAGCTTACGTCTGAAAACGAAGAAGAAGCGTGTGAGCGAGCCGCGCGTTCCACTGCCGATGGTGAGTGCACCAAACGAATGTTGGAGCATGGACTTTGTGGCGGACCGGCTCGCTGACGGGCGCGCTTTCCGAATGCTGACGTTAGTCGATAACTTTAGTCGAGTGAGTCCCTCTGTCGAGGTTGATTATTCATTGACGGGCAAGCGCGTCGTTGAGGTGCTTGAAAGATTGAAAGATACATGTGGCTTGCCCAAAACAATCAAGGTAGACCAGGGGAGCGAGTTTATCTCGAAGGCAATGGATGAATGGGCGCATCGCAATAATGTGAAGCTGGAGTTTAGTCGACCGGGTAAACCAACCGACAACGCGTTCATCGAAAGCTTCAACGGACGATTGCGGCAAGAGTGCTTGAACCAGAACTGGTTCACCTCGCTTGACGACGCGCGGCAGATCGTCGAAGCGTGGCGGCAAGACTATAATCATGAGCGTCCGCACGGGTCGCTCCGGTACCAAACGCCAAGCGAGTTTAGCGACCGTTGGCACATGACACAGACCAACCCAAAAGCCGAATCTTTAACTCTTGAAACTGTCCAGTAATCGGGTGCAGGTCACAACCTTGGGACTCTAGCCAACCCTGTGGCACTCAGCTTGGGGTCAGGTCAAAGATTCTCAGTGACGATTGTCGGACAAGTCCGAGGTGCTATTACTTCACATGCAAAGTGCCTTTGGTAATAATGAACTCGAACAACTAAGCTTTACTCAACCTTCATTTTTCTACTCGATAGAGAAGCAGTGCTGAGATTACAGCCCTAATCGGTTGTATTGCCCAACAGTTTTTGCGACTCAATTATCTACGAACACAAGGTGTCACTCAAGGCGTTTGCACCTGTGTGTTGTGATTCCGCTCGGATGCTTCAGCAACTAATTCTCCAACTCGGTTTAGTATGCTACACAAACTGACGATCTCCTCAATACTTAGACTGCCTGTGTCTTCGACGCCGTGCAGCACGCGCGCTACATGGCGGATATCGAGGAGAGCGTCGTGGAGCGAAGAAACTGAGGTTTGCACATCTGCTGATTCTTCATTCTGATTCACTAAGTTATCCCGTCCTCCGAAAGCTTGTTAAAATTACTTACCACTTGTTAAGATAATTGTATTCAAACTATTACCTTCTGTAAAGGGATTTCGTGACTAGCAAACAAAAGGAAAGTGAAGAGAATTTGGTGACAGTATTAGAGGCGGCTGCACTGAAGAACGTAAGCAAGGCGCGTGTTCATCAATGGATTGCACAAGGAAGGTTGAACAAAGAAATGCGTTTCGGGCGTGTGGTGCTTCGTCGTGGCGAGGTAGTCGCACTTAAACCAATGAAGAGCGGCAGACCACGTAGGGACTCAAAGTGAATCATGGAAAACGAACGCACGAACAATGTGAGGACGTTTCCGGTAGCGCAAGAATCAATACCTTTGGCGTTAAATGCTGGAGTCGTGGCGAACATTCCAACCACTGTCGTTGGAACCGCACAAATCGAATGTGCCAACGCGCTTACACTTTATGAGCAGTGGGATGCGCCCACAGTCATCATCTCCGACGGTGCTTATGGTTTGAGCCTTTTCCCCGGCGACCCGGCAACGTCCGACGAACTCGCCGAATGGTACGCACCGCACATCGCCGCGTGGTCTCGCTACGCTCTGCCAGAAACAAGCTTGTGGTTTTGGGGAACAGAAGTCGGTTGGGCTTCCGTACATCCCGTCCTGAAGCTGCACGGATGGGAGTATCGCGCGCTGCACGTCTGGGACAAGGGCATCGGTCACATCGCCGGAAACGTCAACAGCAAGACGATTCGTGGCTTCCCCGTCGTCACCGAAGTCTGCGCTCAATATGTCCGCGATGTGCGAATGACGAACGCCGAAGGTCAAGCCGTGCCGATGAAGCAATGGCTACGCGAAGAATGGCAACGCGCAGGCTTGCCTTTGAGCAAGACGAACGACGCTTGCGGCGTGAAGAATGCAGCGACGCGCAAATACTTCACGCAATGTCATCTGTGGTACTTCCCGCCGACTGAGATGATGGAGCGGCTTGTCGCTTACGCCAACGAACACGGACGAGCGGACGGGCGACCCTACTTCTCGCTTGACGGCGTGCAGCCTGTCACCGGCGCACAATGGACGCGGATGCGTAGCAAGTGGAATCACATGCACGGCATCACCAACGTGTGGAGTGAGCCAGCCGTGCGCGGTGCGGAACGCCTCAAAGACGAGCAGGCGAAAGCCGCGCACGCGAACCAGAAGTCACTACGCTTGATCGAGCGCATCATCACTGCTTCGAGCGACGCGGGCGATGTGGTGTGGGAACCGTTCGGCGGCTTGTGTCCGGCAGCCGTCGCCAGCTTGCGAACCGGAAGGCGATGCTTCAGTGCCGAAAGCATCGAGACGTTTTACAACCGCGCCAGCGTGCGACTTGCAAAGGAGGAAACCCTGTTTGCCGAAACAGCCAGCCGATAAAGCTAACAAACAAGGCGACGAACTTTTCGCCGACGCGCAAGCCGATTCATCTGGCAGACCGCACGAAGTCGGACCCGACGATGACAAGTGGGCGGGCACTCGCGCCGCGCAAGGATGGAACCACACTAAACTCTACAACGCCGTTCGTGAGACGCTGTTCGCGTTGCCCGCTTATTTCAAGTCGAGCCTGAACATCACAGGTGTGCTTGCCACCGACCTTTACACCTTCAACTCCGCACTCGGCGCGACCATCGAAAATCAAATCGTCGAAGCACTCAATGAACTTCGGCGACTCTGGGACGCTGATAATGAATACTTGGATTATCGCTTTGTGCGCCAAGCGCAACGATTCCCCGATGTGATTCTGCGCTCTGCCGCTCCGGGCAAGGATGCCGATGTGTTGATGGGCATTGAACTCAAAGGATGGTATGCGCTGGCGAAGGAGCGAGAGCCAAGTTTCCGCTACACCGTCTCGCCCGCCGTCACCGCGCCGTGGGACTTGCTGACCGTCTATCCGTGGGCTTTGTCAGAAGTCATCTCCGGTCAGCCGCAAGTATTTCAACCGTTCGTCACGAGCGCGCACTACGCCGCCGAACTGCGAAATTGGTATTGGCAGCACGGCATGACGAGCAGGGGCGACAAGAGCATCAACATCTCGACGGTCAACCGCTTCTACCCGGCGAAGTCAGACATGATTTCCGACCAACCGGCGAGCGACAGCGGCAACAACTTCGGGCGGCTCGCCCGCTACGGCATCATGGAGAAGTACATGAGCGAGTTGCGCGAGGAGCAGCTATCAGGCATTCCGCTCGACGCTTGGCAGCGTTTCCTCTCGTCATTCCGCGAGGATCGTTCCGAAGATGCCATTACACGCGAAATCGACCGGCTCATCTCCGACGTTGGACATAAGACCACCGCTCTCTCAACCGAAGATGTTGATGACATCAGAGGTCATTTATCAGCAGTCGTGCAGATTCTCGAACGCTCAATCAAAGCGTAAGCAGCTAAATCTCGACACCCGTTACATGCAAAAGGGTTGAAGTTGTGGAGTGGAAGGACATTATCACGGCTGCGATTGCCGCTTACGCCGCGTTGCTCTCGTCTTATACGGCTTATGCACAACGACGAGAAAAGAAATCACTCGTGGATGTTTCAATGGGCATCAGCATGTTGGTGCGTGGTCGGAACGTAAGCGATCCCGTCGTGATGCTGACGGCTTCAAATCCGGGACACAAAGCGGTGACTCTCTGCGGCGAGGGCTTCATTTTGCCTGACGGCAAAACAGTTATTTTCCCGTATCAAAACAGTAACGTGCAATTCCCTTATGACCTTACGCCGGAGAAAAATTGCCAAGTCTGGATTGACACAAAACAACTCGCGCTAACGCTGCAAGAGGATGGCTACTACGGAGAAGTGAATCTCGTAGGGTTCTATCGAGATCAGGTTGGCAGGACTCACAAGAGCAAGAAATGGAAGTTCAACACTTACGACTGGCTAAGACAAAAAAGAACATGACGTTGATGACTGCTCCACTAAAAATTGAGATTGACAACGGCAACATAGGTGAGCGGGTATGAGTATTGGTGGCATCTCGTCTTTGACGAAGACACACGTACTTTTCACATCGAACATGAATGGCACAATTACAAATTCAGCGGACAGGTTTCAGAAGGAACGAAAACGATGAGCCTTATCGAAGCCAAAGATAAAGACGCTGTTCGTTATGACAAAGCTATGCAGACTATCAAGCAAAAACTCTTTAACTCTTAGGCATGTGAATGAGTGCCCAAAGCCAGCTACCGCTCCACACCGTCAGTGCTAAAGATAGCAAAAACGGAATGATCCAACTCCACCTCACACCGCGCTTTATTCTTTGGTTGTCGAGGTCGATATATTTCAACTCGATCAGACCGGAGAAGTAATGAATTGTGGCGGCGAGCGACAGCAGAAACGCACCCAGAATTATCTTCCTGTTGTCGAAGTTCACTTCACCATAAAAGACTCCAACGCCGAAGCAGAAGCCACCGAGCGCCGCCAGAACTCCACTCGGAAAGTCCAACCTGTGCAAAAGGGAAACTGCGCTCTTCAATTCATCACTCATCTTTTTCTTTAGCCTCTATTGCAGCGTTAAAAGTTTGATAAGCTACACACCATGCAATCACGTAAGAGGAACAAATCTAATGACACAGTTTGAGTATCTCACGACTAAGGTTCGCTTGAATTGGGACGGCGGAGACTTCCATCTCGAAGTTGATGTTGTTGGGTAGGCTGCCAGCGAGGTGCTACTTTCATAGCCCTTTTCTGTCAGCC
>JANDLT010000010.1 GCA_024330265.1 Pyrinomonadaceae bacterium MAG19_C2-C3
TTGTCCACGCGATGAATCGCGTGGCTAGTCGCCGCTTCGCGGGAAGCCGCTTGAAAGCGGCTAAAGTCAAAACCGCGTAAGGTGAGTTAACAGATAACTTTCGGACGCATGTTGTGCGATTCGATATTTTCGCACGAATTCGCGGCGGGCGGCGATGGTGTCTAACCATCATCGCTTTTGTACGCGACGGCAGCCACAGAGTACAATGGCGGCATCACAAAATAAGTTAATCATTTTTACATAGAAGGCTGAATCAAGATTATGACCGAACACAAGGCGCGTTTCGCGGGAACGGTTGACCATATTGCGATTAAGACTGATGACATGCACCGTGACGTTGAGGCGTATCAACGACTGGGTTTGACCATCGAGACGCTTTATGAAGATTGGGCGATGTTGCGCGATGCGAAAGGTTTCGGCATCGCGCTTCTGCCGGAAGGCTCGAAGCACCCGCCGCACTTGGGTTTGCGTGTCGAGTCGCGCGAGGCTCTGGAAGCGGCGGCACAAGACGAGAATCGTCCGCTCAAGGAACATCGTGACAACACCGTGTCGTTTTACACGAAAGGCACGGGCAGTCAAATCGTCGAACTGATTTATTACCCGCCGAACTATAATCCCGGCGTGTACTCGGCGACGACAAATAAAGCGGAGAACGAATAATCGTGGTGCTTTTAATTTTAGAGTTTATCGGAACACAAGAACTGTTCTTGATTATGGTCGTCGCCCTCGTCATTTTCGGTCCGCGCAAACTGCCGGAAATCGGTCGGACGATTGGTAAATCGTTGAACGAGTTTCGGCGCGCGTCGGAAGATTTCAAACGAACGTGGCAGATGGAAGCCGACCTTGAGCAAGCCGAAAAGCAAGCCGTCATTGAGCGGCAAGAAAATCGGATTGAAGCGAACACCGTCACGCCGCTTCCCCTGCCCGAAGTCCGCGATTCGGATTTTGACGGAACGACTCAAGACACCCAAGCCGCGACGCGCGACGCGAGTATGGATTACGGAACGGTGGATAACGGCACATCCGAGACCACATATAACGAAACACCCGACGCCACGCCTTATATTGCCGAAACCGTGCCGCGCGAACCAAAGCGGTATGCCGCACCCACTTCGACTGAAACTTCCGATACCGCCGCGCGTTCATAACATCGTTTGCATCGCCTTCACGCTTTCCTGTTCACCGACCTCATGGCTTCACTAATCGAATCTCCGATTGACGAAATTCCCGACACTATCGGCAGAGAGATGTCGTTCCTCGACCATCTCGAAGAACTGCGCCGCCGCGTTACGCGCTCCGCAATTTTCATTGCCGTCGCGTTTCTCGCGTGCTGGTTCGTCTCGGATTACATTTATAGTTTTCTTTCATTGCCGATTCGTGAAGCACTCGCCACCGCGCAAGTTCGCCCGCTTCCGCTCGGCGGCGTGACGGGCAGTGAAACGATTTTGCCGCTCTCGTCCTTGAGGGAGAACGACACGACGCGCTATGTGTTTTCGGAAGCGACGAAGCTCGGTTCGAGTCTCGTCCCCATCGGCGCGAGCGTCGCTGCCCGCGTGCTTAAAGATTCCAACGGGCGCATCACCCTCTTTACCGATGAGCCGCTTGTCGCGGGAACGGCGATTATTCCGAAAGGCGTGCGGCTTCCGATTGACTTCGACGCAAAGCCGGATGCCAACTTCGGGGCGGACGGCAAGCTCATCGTGACATCGGTGATGGAATCCTTTTCGCTGTACGTCAAAGTCTCGCTCTACGCCGCGATATGTCTTTCCGTGCCGTTTCTGTTATGGCAAATCTGGGCGTTCGTCGCGCCGGGTTTATTCCCGCACGAACGCTCGTATGCCGTACCGTTCATCGTGCTTTCAAGCATCAGCTTTGTCGTCGGGGCGGCGTTCGCTTATTACATTCTGTTTCCGCCCGCCGCCGCTTACCTGCTCGGACTCGGCTCGGAATTTCAACTTTTACTCAAAGCGACCGACTATTTCGACTTCATCATTTTAGTGATGCTCTCAATGGGCGTCGTGTTCCAAATGCCCGCCGTGTCGTACATTCTCGCGCGCATCGGACTCATCACCGCCGGGTTTCTCGTCCGCATCTGGAAGACTTCGCTCATCGTCATCCTACTTGCCGCCGCCGTGCTTTCACCGACGAGCGACGTGCTGAACATGACGTTGTTCGCCGCGCCGATGCTGATTCTCTATCTCGTCTCGATTCTCGTCGCGTGGGTCTTCGGAAAAGAACGAAGGGTAATGATGAGCGATCAGTGATGAGTGATGAATTAAAAGAAGCGTGTGCATAAATCATCGCGTTAGCGGTGGCTTGAATTTAGCCGTGCGTTTTAACGCACGGAAAACGTCGGCAGCGAATCGTCGTCGCGTCAGCGACGATTGAATAAACGACGACTCGGTTTCAATCGTCGCTGACGCGACGACGGATATTGTCACCGTCTCCCGTGCGTTGAAACGCACGGCTAAATTCAAGCCACCGCTAACGCGATGAAAACACAGCAACTTTTATTTGCACAGGCTTCAACTAAAAACATCGCCTCACGTTCATCACTCATCGTTCATCATTATCCTTCACTGGCAACGCGCATCGTCTCGCCCGCATCATTGACATCTGATTTAGCGTGGACAAAATCCCTTTTTCGTTGGTCGGCTTGGTCGGCGTTTGGTACAATGCCGCTCTCACACCGAATGCTTTTAGTTTGAGATTTAATCCCAAAAGTAAATTTCGCCGCTACACAGGAGTTATAAAAGATATGTTCTCGAATACTTTTTTTCGTCGTGCATCGGGCGCGCTGCTCGTCGCGTTGATGTGTCTGCCCGTTGTCGCTCCGGCGCAAGATAGAAACAAGTCGCGCGCAAACCAATCAACCGACGTGCAAGACCGCGAGCGCAACGTCAAGCAGGAAGTCAAACAGGTTTATAAGCGTTGGCTCTCGCAAGACGTGGCGTACATCATCACGGGCGAGGAAAAGAAAGCGTTTAATAAACTTACGACCGACGAAGAACGCGAAAACTTTATCGAACAATTTTGGCGTCGCCGCGACCCCGACCCGGACACGGATGAGAACGAGTACCGCGAGGAATACTACGAGCGCATCGCCTACGCCAATCAGCATTACGCTTCCGGCATTCCGGGCTGGAAAACCGACCGTGGGCGCATCTATATCGCGTTCGGCAAACCCGACGGCGTTGAGTCGCACCCTTCCGGCGGAAGCTATGACCGCCCTTCGTATGAAGGCGGCGGTTCGACCACGACTTACCCGTTCGAGACATGGTTTTACCGCAACATCAACGGCGTCGGAAGCGGCGTCGAAATCGAGTTCGTTGACCCGACCGGCACAGGCGAATATCGCATCGCCCGCTCACCGAATGAGAAAGACGCGATGCTTAATGTTCCCGGTGCGGGACTCACTTTGAGCGAGCAACTCGGACTCTCCAGCAAAGGTGACCGCATCACGGGCATCGGAGGCTACGGCTTATCGAACTATCAGCGTGAGCAAGATAACCCGTTCACACGCCTTCAACTCATCACCGATTTGCAACGCGCTCCGCAAGTCAAGTTCACCGATTTGCAAACCGATTTAACGGGTAAGCCGCAGTTTGACGATAACCCGCTCGTCTTCGATGTGCGCGTTGACTTCTACCGCCAATCCGATGAGCGCGTCGTGACGGCGTTCACTTTGCAAACTGAAAACAGAGATTTGACGTTCGTTGATAAGGGCGGCGTGCAGACCGCGCAGATGAACATTTTCGGCAAAGTCACATCGGTCGCCGGTCGTCGCGTCACGACGTTTGAAGACCCCGTGACGACCACCGCGACCGTTGAAGACCTGACACAGGCGAAAGACCGCAAATCCGTGTACGGCAAAGCGATGCCTTTGCCACCGGGAACTTATAAGGTTGATGTCATCGTCCGCGACGTGAACAGTGGCGCGACCGGAGTCCGCAACATAGGCTTCACCGTGCCGAAGTATGAAACCGGCAAGCTTTCGACTTCGACACTCGTTCTCGCCGCGAAACTCACAGGGGCGGAAGCACCCGGCATGTTCGTTATCGGCGGCGACAAAGTTATCCCGAACGTCTCCGGCAACTACAAACGCGGCGATGCCATCGGGCTATACATGCAAGTCTATAACGCGGGCGTTGACCAGACGACGCTTCGCCCGTCGGTTGATGCGAAGTACGTTTTGATGAAAGACGGCAAAGAGGTTTCCAGCTTCAATGAAGAATGGCGCGGCGTGTCCGATGCCAACGGGCGTTTGACGCTTGCCCGCTTGATGCCGACCGATGGACTCGTACCCGGCAACTATGAAGTGCAGATTCGACTTAGTGACCGCGTAAGCAATCAATCGCTCGCACCTTCCGCGAAGTTCACATTGACGGAGAAGTAAGCCGAACATCATATTTCATATTCGTAATTGAAAAAGACCGTGCGAAGCTAATCGCGCGGTCTTTTTTATTGAACATTTGAAATCGAACATTTGAAATTCAATTCCTGAAATGAGCCGATGAATCAATGATTCAATGAACAAATCTCATTCAATCCGCCGCTTGTTCACCGCGCCGCAAACGATTGACGAGCAGATGCGCGCGTCGCGTCGGTTCGGGTTGACGATAACCGCCGTCGCATTTCAACGTCAGTTCGATTGCCGAAGATATGTCCATCAAGTGTCCGGGCGAAACGTAAATCGGTTGAACCTTTGTTTTCGTTCGTACCGCCGCACCGATAGTTTCGCCTTTATCAATGAGCGGCGCATAACTTCCGCGCTCCGTTTCCGGTTCATCAAAACGTCCTACGAGAATTGATTTCGCGCAACCCAACGTCGGACGATTTACAATCAACCCGACATGCGACGCGATGCCTATGCGACGCGGATGCGCGATGCCCTGCCCATCGAACATCATGGCGTCCGGCTCAATCTTTAACCGCGCCCACGCTTCCAACACCGCCGGAGCCTCACGAAAACTGAGCAGACCGGAAATATATGGGAACCGCGTTGTCGTCACGACGCCGACTTCTTCAACCGTCCGCATGTCCGGCAAACTCATCACGACGATTCCGGCGTAAATCGTTTCCTCGAATTTATTAAACGAAATATCCGCTCCCGCAATCGTCTTCACTTCAGTTTCAAGCGGCACGATTCGCACACGCTCGCGCAAAGTCTTTTGCAATTCGATTGCTTCGCGCGGACTCAAATTCCATTCGTGGAGTTGGTTGAAAGTTGCCATTGTCTTTAGAGATACGGTTCAACGCTGAACAGATACCGGACTCTCCGCTTCAAAATTTATCATCGCGCTCGACGCAATTTGCGCGTCCCGTTGTTGAATCGAATGAACCTGCCAATGCTCATCGTCTTGGTGCGGGAAGTCATCGCGGAAGTGACCGCCGCGCGATTCTTCGCGCCACAGGGCGGCGCGGGCGACGAGTGTGGCGACTGAAAGGAAGTTGCGCGACACGGTTCGCAAGCGGGCGTGTCCGATTTGCTCGAACTCATTTAAGGCGCGTTGCAAACCGGAGCGTGTGCGTGTGATACCGACGCGCTCCCACATCAAACGGCGCACGCGCTTTAAGACCGCGAGGGCGATTTCGCCGTGTTGAGTTGAACCTGATGCGCCGCTTGTATGATGAATGTGATTGGTTGTGGTGTCGTCGTCCGGCGCAGCGTATCGCGTGTCTTTTGAAGGCTTATAACTCTCCGCATCATCAAGGACGGCGCGTCCCGCACGCGCTCCGAACACCAAACCTTCGAGCAGTGAATTCGAGGCGAGACGGTTCGCACCATGCACGCCCGTACACGCGACTTCGCCCGCCGCGTAGAGACGCGGCACGGTGGTTCGCCCGTGTAAATCGGTGCGAACGCCGCCCATGATGTAATGCGCGGCAGGGGAAACGGGAATCGGTTCACGCGCAAGGTCTAGTTGGAAGTGCCGACAAGTCTCGTAGATTTTCGGAAAGCGACGCTCCAAAAATTGACGGCTGTGCATCGTCATATCGAGATAAACCTTGCCCGCCGTGCGCTCGACTTCACGAACGATTGAGCGCGAAACGATGTCGCGCGGGGCGAGTTCCGCCGCCGTGTGGTAACGCCGCATAAAGGCTTCGCCGTCCGCGTTTCGCAGGATGCCGCCTTCGCCGCGCATCGCTTCGGAGAGTAAAAAGCGCGGCGCGTTTTCCAACATCAAAGCCGTCGGGTGAAATTGTACAAACTCCATGTCGGCAAGTTCCGCCCCCGCCGCGTAAGCCATCGCCATCCCGTCGCCGGTCGCCACGTTCGGGTTTGTCGTATGCAAGAAAAGCGCGCCCGCTCCGCCCGAAGCAAGGACGACGGCACGCGCCGTGATGTCGCGCGTGGCACGCACCAGAGGGTCGAGATAACGCACGCCCGCGCACGCTCCCGACCCGTCAATCAATAACGATTCAGTCGCCGCGTGAGCAAGAAAACTGATGTTGCGAATCGCTCCGGCGCGGGCAATGAGTGCGCGCACGATTTCCTTACCCGTCGAATCGCCGTGCGAATGAAGTATGCGACGACGCGAGTGCGCGGCTTCCTGTGTGAACATCAGATGACCTTCTTCGCGGTCAAACTCCGTTCCCCACTCGATAAGTTCGGTGATGTATTTTTTGCCGTCTTCGACGAGAACGCGCACGGCTTCCGCATCGCACAACCCTGCGCCCGCCGCAATAGTGTCGTCTTCGTGAAGCGCGACTTCATCGTCTTCAGAGAGCGCGACGGCGACGCCGCCCTGTGCATATTCGGTGTTCGATTCGCTTGTCCGGTCTTTGGTTAAAACCGTGACGCGCGCACCCGACGCAGCGATTTCGATTGCCGCGCGAAGTCCCGCGATGCCGCTGCCGATGATGATGTAATCCGTTTCAAGGCTCATAGATTTTGCCGCCGACTTTTATCGGATACTTCCAATATGGATTCGATGTGGATGCTTCGATGTTCGCTTAATTTTCAGAGGCTGGCAAGCCTTTCACTTTCACCCTTCATCCAAACACTTTCGCGTTTGGCGTGCGAAGCCGCGCGGTGCGGTGCTAGACTTTGCGACTCAAGTTATGACCGACTTAATTCATCTTCCTGATTTGACCGCCGCCGAACTGATTGACTTCGTTCAGTCGCTCGGCGCGCCCGCCTATCGTGGGCGGCAAATCTTCACCGCCCTTCATGCGCGTCGCACAGGCGACTTCGACGGCATCACGGAACTGCCGAAAGCTTTTCGCCAACAACTCTCATCACGCGCCGCGACACGTTCGCTGACCGTTGAACAGCGTTACATTTCGGCGGACGGCACACGCCGCTTATTGTTAAAGACGCATGACAATCTTCCGGTTGAAACCGTCTTCATCCCGGAAGAGAGACGCGACACAATATGCTTTTCGTCGCAATCCGGCTGCCCGCTCAAATGTGATTTCTGCCTGACCGCGAAACTCGGATTGCTTCGCACGTTGACCGCCGGAGAAATCGTCGAGCAAATCATCATCAGCTTAAACGACGCTTACGGCGAAGGCGTAGAGACGCCGCGCGGCACGAATCTCGTCGCAATGGGCGCGGGCGAACCGATGCTTGCCTTTGACTCTTTGATGAAGGCTTTAAGCATTATGGCTGACCCGAAAGGGCTTCACATCGTCCCGAACCGCGTCACGGTTTCGACCGCCGGAATCGTGCCGCGCATATACGAACTCGCCCAAATTCCAGACCGCCCGCATCTCGCAATCTCTTTGTCCGCCCCGAATGATGAACTGCGAAACGTCTTGATGCCGATAAATAAGCGGTGGTCAATCGCTGAATTGATGCAGGCGTGCAAAGCTTTTGAACAATCACTAAAACGCGGCGAACGCTTCACGTTTGAATATGTGATGCTTGACGGAGTGAACGACGGCGACGAACATGCGCGCGAACTCGCTGCCTTGCTCAAGCGGCATAACTTGCGCGCGAAAGTGAATTTGATTCCGCACAATGCCGCCGAAGGGTTGGCTTATCTTCCGTCCACGCCGGAGCGCGTCGCGGCGTTCAAAGGGATTCTCGAATCGCATAACATCGCGGCTTACGTTCGCCGCCCGCGCGGGCAAGACATATACGCCGCGTGCGGGCAACTCGCCGCCAAGCGTGCGAGCAATCCACTTGCTTTGACAAACATCGTCGCGCGTTCAGCTTCGACGCAACCCTCACTCGCTTCGCCCTCATCAATAGTTTGATTGAGAATTTTCGATAGAATCCTCGACCCATTTATTTGAAGACTGTGCAAATTAAAGTTGCTGTGTTTTCATCGCGTTAGCGATGTGATGAGTTTAGCCGTGCGTTTCAACGCACGGAAAACGAGCAAACAAATGTTTGTCGCGTCAGCGACAATTGAATCGGTCGCCGAAAATCAATCGTCGCTGACGCGACGGGAAACATTGATGCCGCCAACCGTGCGTTGAAACGCACGGCTAAACTCAAAGCACCGCTAACGCGGTGAAAACAGAAATTTTAATTTGCACAGGCTTCATTTATTTAAGATTTGTGATTATGAATAATAAACAACTTGACCCGTCACGCTTCGCCGCCGTTATCTTCGCGGCATTCGCTCTCACTGTTTTCATTTCACCGTTCGCCGCTTTCGCTCAAGAAGCACCGCGCATTACGCACGGCGGATTCTATGCGACCGACCGCGTGCGGCGCGGCGGTAGCGTGCAAGCCGCCGTCGCCCTCGATGTGCCGCAAGGCTTTCACGTCAACGCCAACAAACCGCTTGGCAAATACTCCGTCCCGACGGTAGTGAGCGTCACGGCAAGCGAAGGCGTGCGCGTCTCGCCCGTGACTTACCCGCGCGGCTCTGTGCGCGCGTTCAAGTTCACCGATGAAAAGCTCGCGGTCTATGAAGGGCGTCCCGTGATGCGCTTCACACTCACCGTACCCGCCAACTTTCAAGGCACGCGCGCCGTCGTCCGCGCCCGCGTCAAATTCCAAAGCTGCAATGATGAAGTCTGCTTCCCGCCAACCACGCGCGATATGGAACTGCCGATTGATGTCGTAGGGGCGGGCGAACCCGTGCGTCCGACGAACACGGCGTTCTTTAGGACGTTGTAGGCAGTTGGCAGAGGGCATTAGGCAGTTAAAAAGATACCCTGCTGTTGGTATCTTCCTGTTCGCTCATAACTGCCTACTGCCCTCTGCCTACTGCCTACTACTTCCTACTGCCAATGACCGCCATCAACCGCCCGACGCGCCCGCGTGCGAGTTTTTCCTGACGGTATGAGAAGAACAAATCGTTATGGTGCATCGTGCAGAACGGCGCGGTGTGGATGTTGTGCGCGTGGATTCCGCAGGCGGCGAGTTGGTCGGTGTTTGCCTGATGAAGATTGATGCGGGCGTGTTCGGGAAGTGTCGGGATGAACAGTTTCGCGGCGTCGCCTTTGAACTCTTGTTGGAAAGCATTGATGACTTCCGCGCCGACTTCATAACAACACGCGAGGGCGGCGGGACCTATCGCGGCGATGCAATCTTCGGGACGTGTGCCGTAAGTTTCGCTCATGCTCTCAAGCGTGCGTGGGACGATGCGGGCGAGTGTGCCGCGCCATCCGGCATGAATCGCCGCCGCCGCGCGGTTGCGCGCATCACCGATAAGAACGGGAACGCAATCAGCAGTTTTCACCGCGAGCAAAACATTCGGCGTGCGGCGTGCGTCAATCGTCATCGCATCACATCGCGCCTCATCGTTATCAACACGCTCGCTCGAATCATTCGCGTCAAAGTTATAAACGTCGCACCCGTGAACTTGAAACACGGTTGCCAGACGCCACTCACCTTGAAACAGACTTAGAAAGCGACGGCGGTTTTCGTGTATGTTGTCCGCCGCATCGTCGTTAAAGCCCGCGAGATTGAGCGCGTCGGCAGGCATCGAACTGACGCCACCCGTGCGCGTCGAAAACGCATTCGTAAAACCGGCTTGTTCGAGCGCGATGCACGCGAGAGCCTGAACACCATTCGACTTAATCCAGCGAAAGCCGTTCGCGGCTTCAAGGTTTTCCATGATTGTTTCCATAGGGACTGACATTATCGAAGTCGAGCGCGTCGGTTTAGCGATGAGGCGCACGCCGCGGTTTTGTGAACGTGTGTTCACCGAAGCCGAGCGAGATTATTGCGAGAGTCGCGGCGTGAGCGTGCGCGCACAACATTACGCGGCACGCTTCGCGGCGAAGGAAGCGGCGTTCAAAGCTTTAGGTACGGGTTGGCGCGACGGTCTGGCGTGGCACGATGCGGAAGTCACACGCGACACGCGCGGCGCACCGTCAATCATCTTTCACAATCTCGCACGCGACATCTTCAACCGCTTGGGTGCGACTCACCCACATCTTTCACTTTCACACACCGCGACCTACGCCATCGCGTATCTCATCCTTGAGAAGAATTGATTCATTGATTCATCGGTTCATTGATTCATTTCTGAAACGAGTCACAACTACGCAGCCGTCTTCAGACGGCTTTCCCGAAGGGCGCATAGACAGGTTCCGTTTGACGGATGGGTAGCGAGGTCAACAAGTTTGAAAGGGCGTTTTAACGTCCTTCTCTCGTCCGGCTTCAGCCAACCACACACCGAACGGCTTAAGCCTCATGCGAAAGCCCGTTAGAAACGGGCTACTGAGATTGTTAGCAATTGTCCCCAGCCGTCGAACGGCTGGTCTAAGTGCCGCTTCGCGGAAAGCCGCGTGAACGCGGCTGAGAAATTACAATGAATCAATGAGCCGATGAATCAATGATTCAATTTCCCTCTAACATTCGCTTCAAATCATCAATGCTTTCGCGCATCGCTTCTTCACCGGCGCGAATCAATTCCTCGCCGCGCGTCATTTCATCCCAGCGTATGTGACCGACGCGCGGGCGAATCGCAAAATCCGCGAGGCGCATATCCCTGACCGCAATCGTGCGTTGAACGAGGATGAGCGATTGCATCAACACGCCCAACATTGATTGCGGCGCACCCAAAAATTTCGCGCCTTCGGAATTGACATCAACCGCGAGGATGATGTCCGCTCCCAAAGCGCGGGCGGCGTCAATCGGGATGTTGGCGACGAGTCCGCCGTCAATCAGTTGTCGCCCGTCGCCGTCAACCACCGGAACGTATAAACCCGGCACGGTACAACTCGCGCGAATCGCAAACGGAATATCGCCATGTCCGCTCATCACAACGGGGTCGCCGGAATTGAGGTCGGTCGCAACGGCGGCGAATGGAATCGGTAAATCTTCAAAGCGCGTGACGGGAATGCGAGCGCGTATAAATTCTTCAAACGGCAAGTTAGTTTGAAATCCGCCGCGCGAAAACGTCAGACGACCGACACCGCGCCAGCGCAAAGCCTGACTCATTTCGACGAGTTCGGCGGGCGTAATCCCGGCGGCAAAGCCCGCGCCGACCAACGCTCCGGCACTCGTTCCGGCGATGGAATGAACCTCTATGCCATGCTCGACGAGGACTTTGAGAACGCCGACATGCGCCAACCCGCGCGCCGCCCCACCGGACAGAGCGAGTCCCAAACGCAGTTGATTGTGCGCCGATGGAGTGCGTGCCGTTCGGGTTTGCGCCGCTTGATTTTGCCGATTGTCGTTAATGGTTTCAGACACGTTTGATGTCATACGGCGTTGAGTATCACGATGTCGGCGCGGGCGCGTGCGTCGTCCAAAAAGTTGTCAATATCAACTGCAATTTTGCCGTTAATCAATTCTTCTTCGATGTCCTTACGGGCTTGCTCAAACGTCGGCACGATGCGACCGGGAAAGGCGGCACGAAAACGCGACGTGTATGCGCCGTTGTAGTAATCCGCGATTTCGGCTTGCGTCACAATCGTGAAGGTGCGAAACCGGAAGTCAAGATACTTCTCAATCGCCACGCGCGTGCGAACGATTTCCCTAACCTGTTCCGCCGATAAGCCGACCGATTGCGCCCGTGTATAAAAATCCGATGCCGAGCGAAAGCGATTGATAAATTCACCGAGCGCGCGGTCAACTTCTGCATCCGTCGGCATAATCGTCGGCAGTTTCGCGGCTTCCTGCGCGACGAGTCGCTGGTCAATCACGGTCTGCAAAGCACGCTGTAAATCTTCCGAACGCGGATTAACAAGCGGCGTATCGGGCTGCAACGCCAACTGCCAAATCAAATCCGAATAAGTCACAAGGTCATCATTGACCGTCGCCACCATTTTGTCGGTAACGGTCTGCGCGAAAGCAAAGTAGAAAGTAGAAAGTAGAAGGTAGAAAGTAAAAAGCATGAAGCACTGACAAGTACGCGCCGCATATCTTCGTCTTGCATGTTCCGGTCTTATCTTTCTTCTCATCGCTACTAAACTCATCGTAACCATTCTTATGTCTTTCCTTATCCTTAACTTTCTACTTTCTACCTTCTACTTTCTACTTTGCTTAGAACGCTTGCCCGAAGCGAATCTGTAAGCGTGAGTTTCTTAAACGAATGATTTCAACTGGCAGACCCTCACGTTGCGGCAAAGTAAATTCCGGCGGGTTAAGTAAGAAACCGTAATCAAGGGCGAGAGGTCCGAACGGTGTGCGGAAGCGTATGCCTAGCCCGACGGTGTGCGTGAAGTCAACGCGGAAGTTCGCAGGTCGCGTGTCGTCGGGGCGCGGCGTCTTGCGGAAGATGTCGCCCACGCGGTCGTATATGTTGCCGCCGTCATAGAACGGTACGAGTGAGAAGCGGCGCGTGATGGGGATGCGGGCTTCGGCGTTGACGACGAACAGAGCATTGCCGCCGACAGGAACGGTGAACGGCGAAACCTCGACTTCTTCGGCATCACGATTAAGGAAGATGCCGCCCGGTATCGCCACTCTTGGACCCGCCTCTTCAAACGCGAAGCCTCGCAGAGTGGTCGAACCGCCGGTGAAGAATCGCTCGCTAATCGGCAAGCGCAAATCCGCGTCGTCAATCACACCGCTGATTCCGGCGCGGTCGCGGGCGTTGAAGATATTGGCGAGTCCGACGTTGATGCTGCCGGAAAGAACCGTGCGCCCGAAACGGTTTTCGCTGTTCGGAATCACTTGTTGATAGCGGCGATAAGTTGATTGAAATTTATTAAACGAGATGTTGCCGCCGAGTTGTCGAAGCGCAATGGTATTGTCGAGTGAGAGGAAACTGCCGCGCGTCGCATCGGTCTGGCTATCGCGCGTGTCGCGGGCGAACGTGCCGGAAAACCGTGATAAGCGCACGGTGCGGTCGGGTCGCAGGATGTCACGAATGAGCAAACTTTCGATGTTGAGCAAGCGCACGTCTTCATATGTGTAACGAAGAAACAGGGTGCTTTGCTGGCGCGTGACGTTGTTGTTTTCATCGCGCAACGGTTCAAAGTCGCGGCGTGTTTCGACATTGAAGGTCGCACGGTTAATCGTCGGATTTCCGGCGGGAGTTCCTAAAAGTAAATCAATCGGATTGCCTTCAGGGTCGAGACGCTGAACGATTCCGTTCGCGCCTCTGTCAACCGTCGAGCGGAAGAATCTGGTGACGGTCGTATCACGCGAATACTGCGCGCTGACGATGAGCGGCATAAACTGTTTGTCTTTGCCGTACTGGTCAAAGCGCGGGTCGAAGTATTCGAGTTGTAAAAGCTGTCGGCGTTGGCTGGCACGCACGCGCAATGCTCCCTGTCGCAAGCGTCCTAAAAGGTTTGTATTGCGAATCTCGAAGATGCCGAGTGCGCCCGTGTCGGTCGAGAAACCGCCGCCGTAATCAAGCACACGCGGAGCGCGTTCTTCGACGTTGATAATCACGTTGCGCCGACGAAAGCCGGATGCGTTGTCGGTCGCGGGTTCGGTGCGAATCGTGACGGTGCGAAACGCATCGGTCGCATACAGGGCGCGTTCGGATTCCGCGATGCGGTCGGCGCGGAGTATGTCGCCTTCCTGCAAACGAAGCGTGCGGGTGATGGCGTTGCGCGTCGTGCGTTCGTTGCCGTTGACGAAGATGCGATTGATGAAAACCTTTTCGCCTTCGGTAATGGTATAGACGACACGCACACGCTCGTCTTCCGTCACCGGAGCATCGTCGGCGCGCGGCAAATCAATGGTGTCGAAACTGACATCAGTGTCCGTGTAACCGTTGCGCGCGTAAAGAGCGAGCAAGCGTTCGCCGTCCTGCTGCGCGAGTGCGCGCGAGTAAGGCGCGCCCGTGACGGCGTTGCGAAGTTCACTGTTGACCTGTTCGTCATTGAAGATTTTATTGCCGCGCACTTCCGTTCCGGCGACGCGCGTCAAAGGTCCTTCGGTCACATCGAAGGTGATGATAAGGCTTTCATCTTCAAGCGAGATGCCTTGCCGCACATCCACCGTCGCACGACGATAGCCGAGTTCCGCCATGCGTTGCCGTATAAATTGGCGGTCTTGTTCGAGCAAGGCGAGGCTCGTATAACCACGCCCGTAACCGATAAGCGGAATGAAACCGAGAGCATTAGCTTCCTTCGTGCGAAGCGAGTCGCGTATGTCTTCGGTTTCGGTGATGAGTTTGTTCGTGCCTTCGATGCGAAGGTCGGTCAGTTTATAGCGGCGGTTGGTGT
Source organism: Pyrinomonadaceae bacterium MAG19_C2-C3 (assembly GCA_024330265.1). Taxonomy (GTDB): domain Bacteria; phylum Acidobacteriota; class Blastocatellia; order Pyrinomonadales; family Pyrinomonadaceae; genus JANDLT01. The sequence goes on from JANDLT010000010.1 coordinate 14,542, forward strand.
CAATGTTATATGTAATCGTGACGTTGCGCCCGGTGAGTTCTTCGGCGTTTATGAGTTCGCACGCCTGACCGATGTTCGGGTCGGTTGCGAGGGCATCGGTCAGCGGAGGGTTGATGTTGCACGATGACGAAACTTCCGCGAAAAAGTAACCGTTCTCCTGCAACTCGTTTCGCAAACGCCGCTCGCCTTCGACGATTGCCGAGATGTCAATGCTTCCCGTGCGCCGCACGGGTAAGAGTTCGCGCGTCTTGTCGTCGTCAAACTCATCATAGCCGACAAGCCGCACATCAACCTTAGGTCCTATCGAGCCGCTTAAATTGATGTCAATCGTGTTGCTTGCAAGGTCGTAAGTCGTGCGCGCTTCGCCGAGTTGCGGAGCGAGATAGCCGAGTTCGATGATGGCGTCGCGTATCTTTGTGAGTTCTTCGCCAAGCAGTGCCTGCGAGAAAGGTTCACCTCTGCGTAGGCGCAAATCTTCGACGGTGGCGACGCTGAAGCCGTTGATGTTCGCAGTAAAATTATTGATACGAACCTGTTCGCCGGAGCGCACGCGATAGGTCACGACGGAACGGATGCCGGACTGGTTCGGTTGCTGTGTGAAGTCAACGGTGGCTTGATAAAAGCCTCTGTCGCGCAAGAAGGCTTGAATCAAATCGGCGTTCTCGCGCAACACGCTCTCCGTCGCACGCGCTCCGGGTTCGAGCATGTTCAGGCGTCCCCGCAATTCGTCTTCGGTGAGTTCGACATCGGGCGGAGTCTGCAAATCAATCACGACTTCCGAGACGCGCGGTTGCAATTTGACGAGAAAGCGAACGCGAACGTTTGCCCCTTCTTCCGTGACTTCGACGCGCCCGTTGGCAACCGTGCCGGACTCAAACAGCGCGACGAGTGAATCGCGCACTTCGACGGTTTTATATGTTTCGTTCGCGGTGAGACGCACGAGCGCGAGCAAGTTGGCTTCGATGCCCGCGACGCGCGCCACACCGTCAAGCGCGACTTCAACCGTTGAAATCGTTCTGCCTTCATAGCGGCTTAAATCTTGCGGGACTATGACCTTGCGCGGCACGCCGCCACGCGCCGCATCGCCGCCAAAGACGACGAGCAAGAAAACCGCAACTATCAATGTGAACCGCTTGAAAAACACTTCAGCTAAAACCTTTTACGAAAACGAAGCTCAAAATTGAAAGCGTTGTTGCGCGATTGCAATCCGGTCGTCGAGCCTTGTTGATAATTGGCGACAAACGATACTCGGTCGGAGACGCGATATTCGAGGGCGATGATTTGGTTTTGCTGTGCCGTCAAATTCGTCGAGTAGGTGATGATTAAATTGCGATTGACGCGCCGCCCGACGGTCAAGCGCGGCTGCAGTGTCGCGCCGTTTGCTCCCAATCCCGCGCCCGGATTTATCTCGAAACGATTCAAGCCGAACAATCTATCGGTCGCGCGTTGCAACGGAGCGTTTAAGATTTGGTCGGTCACTAAACTTGTCGCCGTGCCGATGCCGGATTGCGCGAGCGTCGTGTTCTCGTTCGCAAGATCGCCGGTCGTAATCAACGCGACTACATCGGATTGCGGCAGCGCGGGGTCAGAGCGCACGGTGGCTTGCAAACGCGGCAGTTCGCCGCTTAATGACACGATGACGCGATAGCCGCGTATCTCGGCTTCGGCACTGACATTGATAAGCGGGTCGGCGTTGCGTTGCGCCGGAAGTTCGATAATCCCGCGCGTGATTTCGTAACGGTCGTTGCGAAAAACAATCGTCCCCTGCGTGACGGAGACGCGCCCGGAGATAAGCGGTTCGTCGAGTGTGCCGCCGATGTTGAGGTCGGTCGAGCCAACGATGTCGGCGAGATTATTGCGAACGACAAGGGCATCGCGTCCCTGCACGCGCAGGTCGAGGACGAGCGTCGAGCCGATGCCCGTACCGCTTCCGTCACCCGTTCCGCCGTCCGCGATTGAAGCTTCATCACGACGATTGATGAGGTCGGCGATGTCTATGTCTTCCGTGTATTCGGCGCGCCGCAAATTGATGATGCCGGATAAAACTTGCGCTTGCGTAGAGCCTTGAAACACAAGGTCGGCGTCGGCGGTCGCGCGTATATTTTGCGGCAGAGGCAGCGTCACGTTTTCACCCTGCAAGGCAAGCCTGAACTGCGTCGGCTGAAATCCTTCGAGCGTCGCGCCGCCCGTGACGGTGAAGCGTCCGCCGCCGAGTCTCCCCGTCAGGCTGTCAATCTGCGCCTGATTTTGCGTTAAGCGCACCGTGCCGTTGACGTTCGAGGCGACAAGGCGTTGGCTGCCGATGAGAGCCGAGATGCCCGCGTTCTGCAAATTCGCCGTGCCGAAAACGCGCGGGTCGCTCGCCGTTCCCGTGACGCGCACATCGGCACGCGCGATGCCCGCCAGAAAGACGTTCGGTGACAAGCCGTTTAAGATACGAAGATTGAGGTCGCCGACGACGCTCAAGTTCTGGCGTCCGGCGGCGGTCAAAGCGTAAGTTCCGCCGATGACGAGATTGCTGCCCTGCCCCGTAAAGCGCGTGCGCTCGAAGACGATTTCATCGCCCGTGAACTGCACGAGCAGAGGGTCTTCGGCGGCGAGTTGAACATCATTAACGGCAAAGGTGAGTTCGGTGAAACGCGCCGCCCCGCGCAGAGCTAGAGGATTAAAGACGCGCTCGCCTTCCGCGTTCTCCGCGAACAGATTGCCGCTCGCGCGCAACGTTCCGGTCGCACGCCCCGTGACGCGCAAATCGGAATTTGCGGGTAAAAAAGCGGCAAAGAGCGGAGTCAAATCCACGCCATTGAGCGTGGTTTCAATCGTCGTCGGAAGATTCTCATCGGCAAGGTTGATGTTCGCGGTGACGACTTGTGGCGCGCCTAAGATGCCGGTCGTGAAAGTGACATTGAGTTGTTGATTGACGGTGCGCCCCGTCAAATTCAAGACGCCCGCCGGACGCCCGTTGATGACAATGTTCTCCCCCTGCGCGTCGAAGCTGATGTCGTAAGTGCGCGGGTCGAAAAAGTCCGCGCCCGTCGCCCGCGCCGTCAAGTCAAGTGTTCCGGCGACGTTCGGCAAACTGCCCGCGCCGCTTCCGGCGAGAGCGGTCAATAAATCAAGCCGTAGGTTCTGACCCGTCAAATTCAAATCGAAGCTGCGCGAGACGAGATTCAAATCGCCGTTCGCGCTCAAACGTCCAGCTTGAAAACGCGCGTCGAGATTTTCGAGCGTGACGGCTGAACCGTTGAACGTCGCCCGCGCCGCGATTTCTTCAAACGGTTGTCCGGCGATGACGCCCGGGCTCAAACGCACATCGGCACTCCCGCGCGCCGCACCGGGCAAGCCGCTCACGTCTATGCGCCCGGAGATGTCGGAACGCAAATCACCGACTTGCGCGCGTGTGCTTTCGGGTAAGAGCGCGATGAGATTGTTGGCACTGAAACGGTCAATCGTCGCGTTGATGTTGATGCCGTTCGCGGTCGAATCGAGCGGCACGTTCGCGGCGAACTCTATCCCGCCTTCGCCGTCGGCATCAATCAAACGCCCGTCCGTCACATTCAACATCGAAGGCGTCGCGTTGACCGTCGCGCTTAGACTTCCCAAGTTACGGTTGTTAATCAAGAGCGATGCGAGCGAGACTTGACCCGCGATTGTCGGAGCGGTTAAGCGTCCGCGAAGTGTGCCGTCGAAATTCAGATTGCCCGCGAGTTGCACGCCGAGCGGTGTCAGCACGTCATTGATTTGCGGGACGAAACCGGACGAGGCGAGTATGCGTTGGAGTTCGGCGGCATCGGTCGAGCGGACGGTGAGGTTTAAGTTTGAATCGCTCTCAAGCGAGAAGTTGCCGGAAGCATTGAGCGTCGTCGCTCCGGCTTGCACGTTCGCCTGTTCGATAGTGAACGCGCCGCGATTGGCGTTGACGGCGACGCGCCCCGTGAGCGGTGTGCGCCCGTTCGTATCGCTTCCGGTTTCACCGACTAAATTCGCTTCGAGCCGTCCCGATGCGAGGGCGACGTTCGTGCCGGGAAAGCGAAGGTTGACGCTGCCCGTCGCCTGCGCGGTGATAGGAATGACTTGCCCGCCGAAGGCGGCGGCGAACGTTCCGACATCGAGGTTTGAAAAGTCGGCGTTGATGTTTGACGCGCCGCGCGTGGTGGTCGCAATCACGGCGTCGCCCGTCGCGCTTCCGTTCGCAAGGTTCGCTTGAAAATTGCGAAGCTCAATTTGATTGTTCGTCGCCACGACGCTGCTTCGCGCCGCACCGAGCGCGAGCGTGCCGAGCGCGCCGCCGCCGAGACTCAAATCCGCCGACGCGCGATAACTTCCCGAAGGTTCAAGCACGAATACGGGATTGGCGACACGCACGTTTTCAATTTGCCCGCTTTGTCCACTGACGTTGAACGCAACCGTTCCGACGTTGGTATCGTTGGCACTCGCTTCGACGCGCCCGCCGCGAATCGCAAGGCGCGCTCCGGCGATGTTGAGCGTGCCGATGCGCGCACCCGCCGCGTCAATCCTGCCGACGCGAACATTTTGCGCGGTCAAGTTTGTCGCGTCACCGTTCGTCACACCTGCGATGCCGGAAGCGGTGACGCCGCCAATGCGCGCTCCCGATGCGACGATGTTTCCCGTGCGCGCGTTGTTGATTGAGAAGCGTGCCGTCGTGGTTTCTTGATTTAAGTTCGTCGTGACGCGCACGCCCGAAGCGTTGACGCCGCCGATGCGCGCATCGCCCGCCGTGATGTTTTGACCGGAAACGCGCCCGACGGTGGCAACGAGTTGTGCGTCGCGTTTCTCCGCCATCACGTCGCTTAAAATCAAACCCGCGACGCTGTTCGCCCCGCTTCGTGCCGCCGCCGCGCGCAATTCGCCTTGCCAGCGAAAATCAGTTCCCGTGCCGCGCAACTGCCCCGCGAGTTGAAGCGCGTTCAAACGAAAATCCCCGGCGGTCAAGACTTCCGCCACCGCGCGCCCGTTCGCTTCGTAAGCCGCCCCGTCGCCGTTCGCGGTCGCCTGTACGCCCAAACCTTGAAGCCGAACACCTTCGGCGGCAATCGCGTCGGAAGCGATTGCCGCTTCGACGTTATAGCGCGTGCCTTCGCCCGTGACTGTGCCTTTGAGATTGCCGAAGCCGCGCACCGACGTTCCGGTTTGCAGAACTTCTTCCGTCGCTTGCAGGTCAACGACGGATTCAAAATTGAGGCGATAACGAAGATTGCGCCAGTCATCAAGCACGCCCGATAGACGCGATTCGGTGACGGGCGAACGCACGATGAGCGAATCAATTTCGGCGCGCGTTTGATTAAGCCGCCCGCGAAGTTCGACATCAATCGGCTCAACCGGACGCCCTTGATATGAAAGCGTTGAGTCGGAAAAATTCAGCGCGAGGCGGTTCATGCGCGATTCTTCCGGCTGATTTGGGTCTTCCGGTTCGAGTGCGAGACGCACGTTTCTCGCTTCACCTACCAAATCATAACGCTGGTCGTTATAACGAACGATGGAATCGGAGATGTTGATTTTCGCGGTCGAATAAGAGAACAGTATGCGGCGATTCGGGTCTGGTTCGGGCAGTGTGATGTTGGCGAAATTCGTGCGCCCTTCCTCATCGAACAGCACGCTCACGTCGAGTCCTTCAATCTCCAATGCTTCAAGGTCAACATTGCGCCGAAGGTTGAGAGCGAATAAATCTTCAACGCGAATCGTGGCGACGAGGCGGCGAATGCTGCCGAGTTTCGCCCCCGTCGTGTTGTCATAAAGCACGAGGTTACGAAACTCTGCGGTGCGCGCTCCGAGTTGTGTTTCAAAACCTTCGACTTCGGCGCGTATGTTGTACTGGTCGAAGGTGGCGATGATCTGATTTTTGATGATGTCGTCAACGCGCCCGCTACGGTAAAAAAACACGACGGCGAGAACGACGATGAGCAACAACACGGCGACCCCACCAACCGCAATCGCGGCATTGCGCGCATTTAGAAAACGACGGCGACGCACAGAGGGCGCGGCGGCAGGCGTGGCGGAAACGGACGTATCATCGGATACATCCGGCGGCGCGCCGTTCGGCACATCTGTCGGCGCATCGTTTGATTCCGGCGGCGCGGCAAGGGAAGGTTGTTCGTCGCCCGCTTGGTTTTGGTCGTCAACCGGCATTTACTTTTGAAACACAATCTGGCGCGAGCCTTAATTAAGGTAAAGCCCGGCGACCGCGCTTGATGAATTTGCGATGTTTGTGGTTAGGGGAAAGTCGGAAAAAGTTTTACTTGAGTGACACGCGAGAAGCAAGCCGTAAGCCACGGGTTAAGAACAGTTCATAAAAGCCGTCTCAAAATGATTTTCTTCTCTGCGTGTCTCTGCGTCCGTCTCTCTGCGGTTCTCTGCGTCAACATAACTCTTAATACAGATTGACCGTAGAGTTTTCAATTACTCAAAAACCCTTCTTCAAAAGCCCGTCGGCAACGCCGCAGCATCTTCCGTCGTGTCTGTATCATCTTTCACCAAAGCACCGAACGTGTCGCTGACCGGAAGATGCCCGACGATTTCCAAATCGAAGCCTTCGATGGCGGGTGTGCGCGGCGGGTGATTTGTCAAAAGCATGATGCGCCTTAATCCCAGATCGTGAAGAATCTGCGCCCCGACACCGTAAGGACGATTTACGCCCTGCCCCGTTTCAAGTTTCGCCTCTTCAAAACTAACCCCGCGCTCTTGCATCACGGCGTAAGTTCGCAATTGATGAATCAAGTCCAAACCGTGTTCGCGTTGCTTGAGATACAAAACCACGCCGCGCCCCGCCGCGTTGATGCGCTCTAGCGCGCTCTGTAATTGCAACCCCGTATCTTCGACGCGCGAGCCGAACACGTCGCCCGGAATGTTCTCGGTATGGATGCGAACGAGGACGGCATCGGTTGTCGCCTTCACGTCGCCCATCACCATGGCAAGATGAACTTCGCCGTTGATAACATTTTCGTAAGCAATCGCCCGGAAGCGTCCGTAAATCGTCGGCAAGTCGGTTTCAACCACCGGGCGCACCAGTGTCTCTTTGTGCATACGATAGCGCACGAGGTCGGCGACGGAGACGATTTTCAAATCGTGTTCACGCGCAAAAGTCACGAGTTCCGGCAAGCGCGCCATCGTGCCGTCGTCGTTCATCACTTCGCAGATCACTCCGGCGGGTTGAAGTCCCGCGATGCGCGCAAGGTCAACGACGGCTTCCGTTTGACCGGGACGCATCAAGACGCCGCCTTTTCGCGCACGAAGCGGAAAGACGTGACCGGGACGCGCGAGGTCAGACGGTTTAGTGCGCGGGTCAACGGCGGTGCGAATCGTATGCGCGCGGTCGGCGGCGGAGATGCCGGTCGTGACACCCTTGCGGGCTTCGATTGAGACGGTGAACGCCGTGCCGAAACTCGATGTGTTATCCACGACCTGCATCGTCAAATGAAGTTCGTCGCATCGTTCTTCGGTCAAGGGCATACAGATAAGCCCGCGCCCGTGCGTCGCCATGAAGTTGATTATCTCCGGCGTCACGAGTTCGGCGGCACACGCGAGGTCGCCTTCATTCTCGCGGTCTTCATCATCAACAATGATGCACATTCGTCCGGCGCGTAAATCTTCGATAGCTTCTTCAATCGTCGCTAGTGACATGGCTTTTCCGTTTCTTAATTCAGGACTTCTGACTCGATGTGCATGGTAACTGAAAGCGGGGTCGGGACGTATCATTCGTAGCCGAAACCCGCCAATTTTTCCATCGTCAAACCGTCGCCGTCCGTGCGCGTCTGCATCATACGCTCGACGTATTTTGCGATAACGTCAACTTCCAGATTCACCTTATCGCCCGCGCGCAAACGCGACAGGTTCGTCATCGCCCACGTCTTCGGAATCACGGCGATAGCGAAATCTTTGTCCGTCAATTCCGCAATCGTGAGGCTGATTCCCTCGACGCTAATCGAACCTTTGAAGACGAGATAGCGCGTCAAGTCTTTTGGGTATGCGACGCGGATTGTCCACGAACCGCCATTGTCTTCGGCACTCAAAAACATACCGCGCCCGTCAACATGACCCTGCACGATATGCCCGCCGAGCCGTGTGCTTGGCGTCACGGCACGCTCTAAATTAACGACCGAACCAACACGCAAATCGCCGAGCGTCGAACGCTGCAAAGTCTCCGCCGAGCCGTCCGCCTGAAACGAATCGGCGGTTATATCCAACGCCGTCAAACACACGCCATTGACCGCGATTGAATCCCCTTCACGGCTATCTCGCGTCACCGTGCAGGCTTCAACCTCAACGCGCACACCATGCCCGCGCGCTTCAAGCCGTCGTATTATCCCTAGTTCTTCAATGATGCCGGTGAACATAGTTAAATCGAATTTTCGCTTTGCCGTTCATGCATAACAGCAATCATTTTATCCAATACTTCGTCAATCGTCGCTTCGGTCGAATCAAGCACGACGGCATCGTCGGCAATCCTTAAAGGCGAATCGTCGCGGTTGGCGTCGCGTTCGTCGCGCATGTTGATGTCGCGCAACACGTCTTCAAAGTTGGTGTTTGCGCCGCGATGCGTGTCTTGCTCGAAGCGGCGTTCGGCGCGCTGTTCGGGGGTCGCGGTCAGGAAAAACTTCGCGTCCGCGTCGGGGAAAACAACCGTGCCGATGTCGCGCCCGTCGAGGACGACGCCGCCGGAGCGTGCCAGTTCGCGTTGGCGCGCCACCATGTCGCGGCGCACCTGTGAGTTGGTCGAGATGACAGACGCGGCGTGTCCGACTTGTTCGGTGCGAATCTCGCGGGTTACATCGCGCCCGTCAAGTTTGACTTGCAGGGCTTCGGGGTCGCCTTCAAGTTCGATGTGCGCCGCGTGGCAAATTTCCGCAACGCACGTTTCATCTTGCAGACTCGCATTCGATTCGATGACGCGCAGGGCGGCGGCGCGATACATCGCTCCGGTATCGAGATAGAGCAAACCCATACGACGCGCGAGAAGGCGTCCGATGGTTGACTTGCCCGCGCCGGAAGGTCCGTCAATGGCGATGATGAGGCGGCGCGCGGTATTGGCAGCGGCGTGGGCGGTGGGTTCGAGTGATGACATCGTTTCCGGCAATGATGATTGTAGTCCGTTGGCTGAATTTTATCCGTTGAGGGCGGCGTGCGAGCTTTCCCTGACGACTCCGCGAAGGGCGACGAGGGCGCGGTCAACGTCGGCGCGGCTGATGTCGTAGTGTGTGACCATGCGAATCGCGTTGCCGAAGCCGCTTGCCAGTACGCCTTGATGTTTTAAGTGGGCGCAGATTTCATTAGCTTCGATTCCGGTGTGTGTGACATCGAAAATCACGATGTTGGTTTGCACGCGCGTCGGGTCAATCTCACAACCGCGTGTCTCCGCGATGCCTTCGGCGAGTCGTTTGGCGTGCGCGTGGTCGTGGTGTAAAAGCTTTGGCGATTCTTCTAAGGCGATTAACCCTGCCGCCGCGAGAACGCCGACTTGACGCATCCCGCCGCCCAAAAGTTTTCTCCACCGTCGCGCTTCTTCGATAAAGTTTTTATCGCCCAATAACATCGAACCAACGGGCGCGCCCAAGCCTTTCGACAAACAGAACATCAGCGAATCAACCGATGCGCTCAAGTCCGCCACCGTTTCATTAAGTGCAATCGCGGCGTTGAATATCCGCGCTCCGTCAAGGTGAACCGGCAAGTTGATGTCATGCGCCTGACGACAAATCTCGTCGGTTCTCTCTTTCGTCATAAGCGTGCCGCCCGCGAGATTGTGCGAGTTCTCCAGCGCGATTAACGAAGTCGGTGCGACATAGTAAGCGGCGTTCGTGTGCAAGCCCGTCTGAATCGCAGCCCAATCTAAAATCCCGTCCGCGTCAGGGCTTTTCACGGGTCGCGCCAGTGTGCCGCTAATCGCGCTCATCGCCGCCATCTCGTAGTTGTAAATGTGACCGCGTTCTTCGATGACGACTTCGCTGCCCGGCTTGGTGTGAAGCTTGACTGCGACTTGATTGCACATCGAACCCGTCGGCATAAACAGCGCGGCTTCACGATTAAAAACTTCGGCGGCGCGTTCTTGCAAACGATTCACCGTCGGGTCTTCCATATACACATCATCGCCGACTTCGGCTTCCGCCATCGCGCGCCGCATCGCGGGAGTCGGTCTTGTCACCGTATCGCTTCGTAAGTCAATCATAAAATCAGAATACAGGAGTCAGGAGTCAGGAGTCAGAATCAATATACTAACGATGCGAAAACTTCGTTTGACAATAAAGCCCCCACGCTTGTTAGCTTTAATCTTTCGTCGCTGATTTCGATTAAACCCGCTTCCGTCAGCCGCGCTAAATCATCCGCGTGCGTGTCGCGCAAATCATTTGTAAAGCACGATTGATAGTCGCGCCAAGTGATGCCGCGCATCAATCTCAACCCCAAGAAAATGCGTTCATCGCGTAAGTTTTCATCGCTTAGATTCGTCACTTCATCAAGCGCGCTCTCACCGTTTTCCATCACCTCGATGTAACGCAAAACTTCGCGTGTGTTTGCCCAGCGATGATATTTGCCGTCGAACGAATGAGCCGCGCAACCGAAGCCGTACACGGGCGCGCCCGTCCAGTATTTCGAGTTGTGGCGCGACTGAAATTCCGGCAGACAGAAGTTTGAAATCTCGTAATGCTCGTAACCCGCCCGTGTCATCTCATCAACCAAAGAGCGATACATCGCGGCGGTCGTGTCTTCATCGGGCAGGGTGAATCTGTGTTGTTGAAGCTGCGCGGCGAGCGGCGTCGCGGGGTGAACTTCGAGCAGATAAAGCGAAAGATGTTCGGGCTTGAGGGCGAGTGCCTGACGCAGATTGCTTTGCCAATCTTCCAGAGTTTGAGCGGGCAATCCGGCGATTAAATCGAAGTTGATGTTGGCAAATCCCGCCTCGCGTAAAACATCGAACGTCCGCGTTATCTCGCACGCATCATGCGCTCTGCCAAGTTGTTTCAAGTGCGCGTCATTAAAAGTTTGCGCTCCGAAACTCGCGCGTGTGATGCCTGTGTCAACAAAAGCTTTGGCTTTGTTTATATCAACTGTACCGGGATTTATTTCAAGCGTTATTTCGCTTTTCGCGTCAACCTCGAACTTGCGTTTGAGCGCGTTCAAGACTTCCGCGATTTGATTCGCGCCAAGCAGACTCGGAGTCCCGCCGCCAAAGTAAATCGTATCAACGGGGCTTAAATTTTCGATGAAAGATTGATGTCGGGGAAACTCATCAATCTCTCGCACCAACGCCGCGACATAACGCGCGGCGCGCTTCTCATCAAACGCACCCGTCGCAAAATCGCAGTACGAACAACGCGAACGGCAGAACGGTATGTGAATGTATATACCGGCTTGGGTCATCGTATCGCTCAAACTGTTTCTTAAGCAGCGGCATTGGTTTCACTAAACAAGTCGTGAAGAAATTCATTGACACCTGCGGCTTGATACTGCACTGCTGTTAGAAGGTCATGTAGCGCACTTAGCTGCGGGAAAGTCCATAACGGCTCTTCTTTACTGTCCACAAACTCCAAGACAATTTCAGGAATCCACACCGTCTTGTACTTTCTATCTACGAGAATGCTTGGAAGAGCAAGTACAAACGAATTACTTTCTTCATCAGAGATTGGTCTTCTTTCCGGCACTTTCCTTTCGTAAAGCCTCAATGCTTTACCGTTATAAATGGTTTGGAAGATTGCCGATGTTCTGTTCTGTTCTGTGCTTGCTGTGGTTGTTGTTTCTACAGAGTTCCAGCGCATTATGCCTTGCTGCGTAAGCTCAATCATACGCGCAACAGCATCCACCCATATATTTTTGTTTTTCTTTTCTTCGCTCATGGCTATCACTCCAAGTTTAGCTCTTCTTGATACTCTTTTACTCCTTCAATAACGCGCTGCATACTTCGATACGCTAAACGAAACTTCGCTTCGTTGTCTGGCTCTTGCTCGCAGTCTTTGATGCGTGCGCGTAACTCTTTGACGTCTTTCTTCGATTCACCGCGCATCCGTCTTTGCATTGCCTTGAGTCTAACATCCATACGGGCAAGTTCATCACCGATTTCCAACTGGAAGTTCTTGAAATCGTTGGCGTAATCAATTAACGTCGAAGCCTTTTTGTTAAGCATCCTGATAAATTGCGGAGCGCGTAGTCTAAAAATGTACTTATTGGCAAGTATTCTGACGTTCCATGCGACATAAATCGTCAACCCCAAACTGATAATCGAAGCCCAACTTGCGACGAGGGCAAGCACGTCGCCAATCAACAACCTGTTGATGAATCTGAAAATCTGTTCGTTATTCATCGGGCGTCGGCTTTCTCATAATCGGCGATTTGTCACTTCACAACTTCAAGTTTTCGCAAGCTGCCGTCGCCGCTGATTGTCTTCGATGAGGCGCGGGCGATGCGTTCGTTGTCCGCCATGACGCGCAAGAGGTTTTCGCCTAAGATTTTTTTGACATCTTTTTCGGAGAAACCACGATCCAAAAGTTCATAAGTAATGTTGGGAAGTTGCGCGATGTCCTTCATGCCGTTTGGCAGAGTCGGTACGCCGTCAAAGTCCGAACCCAAACCAACGTGGTCAACTCCGGCGACTTTCGCAATGTGTTCGATGTGGTCAATCAAAACGGAAAGCGGTGTTTCCGGCAGAGGGTTCGCCGCATCGAGTTTGTCAATCTCTTCTTCGATGCGTGCGGGATTGTCTTTGTACGTTTCACGAATCGCGGCGTACTGCGGTTTCAATCTTTCAGTGCGGGCTTTGTCGGCGTCATAAACTTTCTGGTCAATAAAGGTCGGATAGAAATTGACCATCACGACGCCGCCGTTTTGGGCGATGCGTTTAAGTAAGTCGTCCGGGATGTTGCGCGGGTGGTTGGCGAGGGCGCGGGCGGATGAATGCGAAGCGATGACGGGGGGTTTCGTGATGTCTAAAACGTCGCTCATGGTTTTGTCCGAGACGTGCGACACGTCAATCATCATTCCGAGTCGGTTCATTTCGCGGACGACTTCTTTGCCGAAATCGCTCAAGCCGTTATGCTTGGCGGTGTCGCGCCCGGAGTCCGCCCAATCGTTATTGAAGTTGTGCGTCAGGGTCATATAGCGTATGCCGAGGCGATAAAACTCGCGCAGGGTTTTCAACGAATTATCAATCGCCGCTCCGTTTTCGATGCCCATCAACGCCGCGATTTTGTTCGCTTTTTTTGCACGCCGTATGTCGGCGACGCTAAACGCCATTAGAAAATCGTTCGGGTATTTTTCGGCGGCGCGATAAACCACATCAATCAAATCCATCGCGCGACTCGTCGCGTGACCCTGTTTTACAAATTCGTTGCCGACGTAAATCGAAAAGAATTGCGCGCTCAAACCGCCCTGCTTCATGCGCGCAATATCCGTGTGATACTTACCGACGCTCGGTGTGGCTAAGTCGTAATCCTTGTCGGTCATCGGTGATGTGATGTCGTTGTGTCCGTCAATCACGATGCTCGCGCGGTGAAGTTTGAGAGCCTGTTGATATAGTTTCTCATCACGCGCGGCGGGCATGGATGAGGTCGTCGTGGTCGGGGTTTGTTGTGCGACGACCGACGAAACGGCGATTAGCGCGAGTGTGGCTATGGCGAAGACAGCGGCGAACGACGCTGCGAGGGTTAAGCGGCGAAAAGAGAATTTCATTTTGAGGTCAACTCCGGTCTGATGATGTGTGAAAAGACTAAAAGCTTATTCGGTGCGCGGTGCGAATCGTTCAAATGCTGCGAACTGCGCGAACGCGATGCGAACTTTGAGTGAAACTAAATGTTGGCAATCGAACAAGTAGCGCGTCAAGGTCAGAACATATTTCGCCGCTCCAAGCTGCGGTGTATTTTGGGAAAGTGATAACATCCCCGACGCAGTAAGCTGTGAAAACATTAGACCATCAGTTTATGCATTCACCGCGCTTTTCAAGCGTGGTGCGGATTGAAACCATGACGTGCTTCGCAACTCTCTCACAAATCCTTGCGCCGCACGCAATCCATGCGGCGCACAATTTTTCTTACAAAGGAAGCAAAAACATTATGTCTCAAAACCAGATACCGGAACATCGCACAGGTCAACGCTTCGTCGTGGCGATGCCGGTGCAAGCCGAATGGGATGATGTAAGTTCGGGGAAACACGTCGTCACCGAAGGCTCGACGGAGAACGTCGGACCCGACGGCGCGCTGGTTCACTTGCCGCAACTGCCGCGCGTCGGTGACCGCATCACCCTTGTCGTGCGCGACGAGAAAGTACAACTCGTGCGCGTCGCGGTTGAAGTGATACGTTTGGAACGCAATGCCGCGCACCCGCTCGCGGCGTTGCAACTCTTGAAGGCTTCGGCGGAATGGCGCGGGCGCGTGTGGGAAACGGCGGGCGTGCTTGCCTCGACGCCGGATGAAAATGATTACGAAGATTGAAAGCGATAAAACAGATGACAAATCAAAACGACACCTTGAGTCCGGCGGCGGCAAGCGACTTGAAAGACGCCGCGCAAGCCGTCGAATCGGCAACCGACACGGCGGTCGAAGCTTCGTGGATGCAGACGCGCGCCGTGGTTCGCGTGATACTTATCGTCATCGGCGTGACGCTAGGGATTCTCGGCTCAATCGTGTTGCTTTACAAACTCGAAGGCGTGTTGCTGCTTGTCATCCTCGCCATGTTCTTCGCTTATCTGATTGCACCGCTGGTTGATTTCGTGCGTCGCCCGTTTAAGCTGCGAAACGGCGAATATAAAATGCCACGTCCCGTCGCCATCGGCATCGTCTATCTGCTTATCTTCGGTTCGCTCGGCATCACGATTTACATTCTCTCGCCGCGCCTTGCCGCCCAAGTTACTCAATTCACTCAACAGAGCGGAAATTATAGCGGCGCGTTACAGGGACGCGCGCAAGGTCTTCGCAATTTATCGAGACGGCTTGGGCTGCCCGTCGCGGGGCAAGACGCAATCGTTAATCTCGCTCCGGGCGCAATCGAGAACGTCAAGCAGAATGCCGAAGCCGCGTTGCCGGAAATCATCGCTTACTTGCCGTGGCTCGTGCTGATTCCGATTCTGGGTTTTTTCTTACTCAAAGACGCGGAAGAATTTCGCCGCTCGGTTCTCAAGATGCTTCCGCGCGGGCGTCTGCGTTGGCGCGGCGACGAGTTTTTTCAAGATGTTAACTCGACCCTCGCCGCCTACATTCGCGCGCAACTTACCGCCTGTCTCATCATCGGCGTCATCTGTTCGATAGGCTTTCTCATCATCGGGCTTCCTTACTGGCTGGCACTCGGCATCCTCGCCGGAATGCTCGAATTTATTCCGCTCGTCGGACCCCTTGTCGTCGGCATCACCGCCGCCCTCGTCGCCAGTTTCGCTTCACCGACGCAAGCCGTATTAGTCATCGTCTTTCTCGTCGTGCTTCGCGTCGTGCATGATTATGTGATTTACCCGCGCATCATCGGACAAGGCATACATCTTCACCCGCTCGCTATCGTGCTGGCGATTCTATGCGGCGAAGAACTCGCCGGACTCGCAGGCATCTTCCTTGCCATTCCGGTGGTTGCGATTATCTCCGTCACCTATCGCCACGCGCTTGAGCATCGCGGCAGTAAGGGACTCGTCAAAGATTTACTCAAACCCGCCGAACAAGCCGTGATTGCTCCGGCGACAACGGACGCCACACCGACGAACGCCAACGCTTCTCCTATCGCGCAGACCGCTTCTCCGGCGACGCCATAGCTGACAACTGTTCTTGAACTATGATTAAACGTCTCTAATGACCCGCTCCATAATCTCAACGAAGCGACGGAAGTGGTGCGCCGCGTCGTGCGGGCCCGGGGCAGCTTCGGGGTGATATTGGACGGAGATAACGGGTAAAGTTTTGTGGCGCATTCCTTCGACGCAGTTGTCATTGAGGTTGATATGCGTGACTTCAACCGCTTCGGGCAGACTCGCGCCGTCCACCGCGAAGCCGTGATTGTGGGCGGTGATTTCGATTGTTCCGGTTAATAAATCCTTGACGGGTTGATTGCCGCCGCGATGCCCGAACGGAAGTTTATATGTCGAACCGCCGAACGCGCGCCCTAAAAGTTGATGCCCGAAACAGATGCCGAATGTCGGCACGCCCGATTCCAAGACGTGTTTGATTTCCGTGACGACCGCATCCATCGCCGCCGGGTCGCCGGGTCCGTTCGAGAGAAAAATGCCGTCCGGCTTCATTGCCAAAACATCATGCGCCGGAGTCGTCGAAGGCACAACCGTCACGCGACAACCGAAGCTTGCGAGTTCGCGCAAAGAGTTTCGCTTCACGCCGAAGTCATAACAGACAACGTGAAACCGCTCCGCCGCTTCCGCAGGGATTTCATAAACCACATCCGTCGTCACCACGCTTGCCAACTCTTGACGTTCCATGCGCGCCGAAGCTTTGGCTTTTTCAAGCAGACTTTCTGCGTCTAAATCAACGCTAGAGAGACACGCCCGCATCGCTCCGCGCGTGCGTATGTGGCGCACGAGGGCGCGCGTGTCTATGCCTTCGATGGCGGGAATGTTCCACCGTTTCAAGTAAGCGTCAAGGGTTTCTTCCGCTTGCCAATTCGATGCGACGCGCGCCGCTTCACGCACGACGAAGCCTTCGACCCACGGGCGCGAAGATTCCGCGTCGCGTTCATTGACGCCGTAGTTTCCGATAAGCGGATACGTCATGCACACGATTTGTCCGGCATAAGACGGGTCGGTCAATACTTCTTGATAACCGCTCATCGAAGTATTGAAAATCATTTCACCGACGCATTCACCCGCCGCGCCCCACGCGCGCCCACGAAATTCGCGCCCGTCTTCAAGCACGAGCAAAGCCGCCTGTTTATCTTCCATGTTTGTTTAAGAACTATGCTTGTTCTTGCGCGCGAAGAAAAGATTGGGCTTCATTCATCCAGCGTTTATCGGTTCGATACTTATAAGCGGGCGCGCTCTTAACGGCTTCGATGCAACGCCGCATCACGTCAATGGCTTCGCGCGTGCGGTCGGTTTCAGCCAACGCGCGTCCCATCAAGAACAGTCCTTCGGGGTCTGTGGTGCGATTGTCGAGGAAGCGTTCGAGTGCGGTGCGCGCGTCTTCGGGTTGGTTCGCGGCTAGATAAGTCGCGCCGATTTCACGCCAGATTTCATACTGCGCGTGGTCTTCGTCGCGTTGTACGACCTGCTCGAAATGCGTAATGGCTTCGGTGTGATTGCCTTGCAAACGGGCGATGCGACCGAGTTGATAATGCGCGTCGGTTTCATCGGCATCAATCTCGACGGCGCGCGTGAAGCGTGCGCGGGCATCCGTATATTCGCGGCGGTCAAGGTGTATCAAACCCAAGTTGTAATGCGCCGAAGCGTCCGCCGGATTTAGGGTTGAGGCTTCCAAGTTCTGTTTGAAGCGTGTGCGTGAAGCGCGCGTGCGGACGAGTTCGCTGAAATAACCGCGCATGGCGAGGGCGATAAAGAACAGCAAGAACAACGGCAGTCTACTGATAATCCCTAATATCAATCCCCACACGGGCGAAGTTACGAACGCCCCGATGCCCGCGAGTGCCACGATAAGGGCGGCGCGCATTAAGCGCACGCCGAAGAATTCGCGCACCGCGACGATTGACCACGCGACGAATAAACCTATCAGAATCATCGCCGCCAACATGACGCGATGCCAGCGCGCATCGAGCATCAAACGCATATCCGCGAAGCGACCGAAAGCATCGCGCGATTCGGGCGGCATCGTTTCCCACTGCTGAAGTTGCGCCGCGACGTGTGCCGCTTCGCCGCCGCCGACACGCAAAATCACGAGAAAAACCAACGCCATCAAGACCGCGACCGTCCACGCATAAAGCAGCGTCGCGGCAAGCGAAGCGTAATCCTGATTGACGATTAAACGAAAACCGCCGCGCCGCTCAACAAGGTTTGCGACAAACAAAATCAACAACGTAAAGACGACGGCGACGAAGATGACAGCCTGCGCGGAATCAAAAACCGTATTCAGGACGACGAAGAAACCGCCGGGCGTGAAGATGAAACGTCCGACTTCCGCCCACTGTGCAAAGAGTTGATAAACGACTTGCGCGATAAGGGCGAACACGCACGCGCCGACAAGCGGCGCACGGTCACGCGCCTCGGCAAACGCCGCGCGTGGTGCGTAAAACATTTTGAATAATGTGCGAAGTGAATCAATCATTAAAGCTCAATCATCAACTTGAAAAGGGACGAATCTTTACTCGTCGGCGTTGTCCGTCGTGTTCGGTGTAGGATTTGCGTCAGTCGCGGGCGTCGGTTCGGGTTCATGCGAAATCATGCCGAACACCGAAAGTGGGTAGAAACGCAACATCGCTTTGCCGTAAATATACTTCTCCGGCACAAGCCCCCAATCGCGCGAATCGTAAGAGTTATCGCGGTTGTCGCCCATCACCATGTAGTAATGCGGTTTGACGCGGACAGGCGGTTGGCTGGCGTGATTACGATTGCGATTCGGGTCAAGGTACGGTTCACTAAGCGGCGTGCCGTTGACGATAACTTGCCCGTCGTCAACCTCGACCGTATCGCCGGGCAAGCCTATGATGCGCTTGATAAAACTTTGCGACGGGTTATCGGGAAACCAGAAGACCACGATGTCGCCGCGCTCTAATTCGGGAATGTCGTAATAAACCAGCTTGTTGACGAAGATGCGTTCGCCGTTGTGAAGACGCGGCAACATCGAAGTCCCTTCGACCTTGACGGGTTGGACGAGAAAGACCATCACCAGAATGGCGAAGATAATGGCGAACAAACAATCGCGGACGAGCAATCTGGCTTCCAACCAGAAATGTTTGCTCTCCGCTTCCGCCGGACGTTGCACGTCAATCGCGTAATCGTCGTGCGGGTGAAAATCGCCGAACGGGTGTGAAGGTGTCTGCTTGCGTTTGAACATTCTTTTGATACCACTCCAACAATCGCTTTCGAGGTTATCTTCCGCTTTCGATTTCTGTCAACAACAATAGTGGATAACGGATAGTGGATAACGGATAGTGAAAAAGCCTTTGTCCTAAACTATCAACTCTCCACTATTCCTTATCCACTATCCTTGACAGTCTTCCGCCGCGATTTCTATAGTCGCGTGCGGGCAGAGGATTTTCCGCACAAACTTTTGATGAGTCTAGAAGCGAATAGTTCGCCTGACTCATAAGGATAAGCAATCATGATAAAACTCGACATCGTGAACCGCGTCGCCGACCGCACGGGCGTTCCGAAAATGAAAGCCGAACAGGCTGTGGACGCGCTTTTTAATTCGATGAAAGAAGCACTCGCGCGCGGCGAGAGAATCGAACTGCGCGGCTTCGGCGTATTTGTCGTCAAACCGCGCAAACGCGGCGTCGGGCGCAACCCGCGCACGAGTGAAGAAGTCGCCATCCCACCGGGTAAAACCATTCGCTTCAAACCCGGCAAAGAACTTCAAGCACACGATTTTGTGGACGACGGCGCGGACGATGATTCAACCGGAAGCAAGTCAGGGAAAATGCCGGATGCCGAGTATTAAATTGCACCCGAAAACCGCACCACAAATCGCGCGTCGCCCTGCTTACCCATACAAGCTTATTCATACCAACGCCGCCACTACATGAACGCCCGCCCATTCGATTTTCGCACGCGCTTCGTCCGTCCCATGCCGTATTTTTACCGCGTCCGCCCGACTGCGCGCGCGTGGTTATTTCATGTTGCGCTGTTGCTCATAACCTTTGCGACCGCGACCTTTTCCGGGATGCTTTTGATGGCGACGGACTTTGTATCCGAGCCGACGCTTGCCTCGCCCGTCACGACGATTGATTACCTTCTCTATCCGTTCGCGTACTA
Source organism: Pyrinomonadaceae bacterium MAG19_C2-C3 (assembly GCA_024330265.1). Taxonomy (GTDB): domain Bacteria; phylum Acidobacteriota; class Blastocatellia; order Pyrinomonadales; family Pyrinomonadaceae; genus JANDLT01. The sequence continues at coordinate 34,385 of JANDLT010000010.1, forward strand.
CTTTCAAGCCGTCGCCCTGTTCGCCGTTCATGGTCTGCGCGATGTGGTGTTGATGACCAACAGCCTATTATTTTCAACCACACTACTGACGATTCTCGCGGCGCACGAAGCCGGACATTACATCGCCTGTCGTCGTTACGGCGTGCAGGCGACGCTTCCCTATTTCCTGCCCGCTCCGCCGTTTTTAGGAATGGGGACGTTCGGGGCGTTCATCAAGATTCGCTCGCCCATTCCGTCGCGTCGCGCCTTATTCGACATCGCCGTCGCCGGACCGCTCGCCGGATTTGCCGTCGCCATCCTTGCAGCGTGCGCGACGCTTTTAACCGCACAACCCGCCGCGCCGATGGATGTGACAAGCATCGGTTCGGTCGCCATCTTCAACGACCCATGGTTATTGAGATTGCTGGCGCGTGTCTTTGATGTTGATGTCGCGCACATTGCACCGAATCCATTTTTCTTTGCGACGTGGGTCGGTTGTCTGGTGACGGCACTCAACCTGATGCCGGTCGGACAACTCGACGGCGGGCATATCTCGTTCGCGGTGTTCGGTCACACGATTTACAAATGGCTTGCACGCTTTACCTTCGCGGCGATGCTCGTTATCGCCCCGCTCGGATGGTTCTGGCATCACATTCCAAGCGGCTTTCTGTATGCCGTACTACTCGGCGTGATGCTCCGCTTCGGTCATCCCCAACCGCTCGATGAAGGCGACGCGCTCGGCTGGATGCGCGTGCTTCTCGCCGTTCTTGCCCTCATCGTGTTTGGATTAACGTTCCTACCTTTTCCTTTGACGCTAACTTAAACGCCGCCGTAAAAGCGATTTTACCCACGTTCAGCGATAAGACGACGGTATGCTTCATCGCGTGCGAGTCCGTATTCGCGCGCCGCCTGTTTGAGTGCGTGGCGTGTGCTTTTGCCTTCGGCTTCCAGTGCGGCGACACGCCCACTGATGCTCGGACGGTTCGCATCCGTCGCTTGATTAAGACTTGTGCGGTCAATCAACAACACGATTTCGCCGCGCACCGTCGCGTCACCACCGAAGCGCGTCATCAATTCGGAGAGAGTGCCGCGTGCGACTTCTTCATGCAGTTTAGTGAGTTCACGCGCAACGGCGGCGTGGCGTTCACCCAAGATTTCGAGTGCGTCCCGAAGCGCATTGTGTATGCGATGCGGTGCTTCATAAAAGATGAGCGTCGCGGGCGTGTCGCGTAGTTCCGCGAGGCGTGCGCGACGGGCGGCGGTGCGTGACGGAAGAAAGCCGCCGAAGAAAAAGGCGTCGGTCGGCAAACCCGAAACGACGAGCGCGCTCGTGAATGCCGTTGCACCGGGAACAGGCACAACCGTCACATCGTTCTCAATACACGCGCGCACAAGTCGAAAGCCGGGGTCGCTTATCGCGGGCGTTCCGGCATCGGTCACAAGGGCGACGGATTTACCCTCTTTCATCAAGCCGATGAGTTCATCCGTGCGCGTTGCTTCGTTGTGTTCATGATAGGAAACGGTGCGCGTCTTAATGCCGAAGTGGTTAAGAAGTTTGGCGGTGTGGCGCGTATCTTCGCACGCGATGATTTCAACTTCTTCGCGCAAAATGCGAACGGCGCGATGCGTGATGTCTTCGAGATTTCCGATAGGCGTGGCGACGAGATAGAGCGAACTGGGTGATGAGTGATGAGTGATGAGTGATGAGTCCGTCATGCGGTTGATTGTCGCATAAGACGGAATGTGATTCGCACTTGTAAGGCAAAGCAAAAAGGGCGAAGCGTTTGATGTACGCTTCGCCCTTTTTACTCTTTGTTTGACAAAGATGTTAGTTACGCGGGAAACCGAGTATGTTGCCGAGAATGTCGGCAGTGCGGTTGCGGTTATTGCCGCGACGATTATAGTCGTCATCGCGGTCATAGTAGTCATCGTTGTAGCCGCCGTTGTTATAACCGGCGCGCGTGCGATAACCGTAGGCATCAGCAACGATGCGTAAGTCTTGGCTGATTTGATTCCAAAGTTGTTCGGTGCGACCGTCAAGACGTTGGCGACGAATGAAGTTGTCGAGACGTGTGCCGTCGTCCAGAAGCCGTTGTGCGAGGTTGCGCGAATTCTCTAAGTTGCGACCTTCGCCGTAACGGTCGTTCAAGTCGTCTGCCGTCTCTTCAAAATTCTTGGCGATGTTCAAGATTTGGTCTTCACGACGGCGACCGTCAACGCGGCTGCGGTCAAGCGCGCCGTCAATCCTGTCGTTGAAATTGTCGCTGTTGTCTTCGATACGACGAATCGCATCGCGCACCGTGCGCCTGTAATACTCTTGACCGCGCCGATTATTCCGGCGATCGTTACGACGCTCATATCGGTCGTTGCGACCACCATTACGACCATTGCGCCGTTGATAATCGTCGTTGCGACCATAGCCGTCATCACGGTATTGGGCAGAGGCGAGAACCGGAGCGCAAAGAACGAATAGTGCCAGCAACAAGCCGGACACGGCGAGGTTGCGGTGACGCACGATTGAATCAATTAAAGTTCGGAAATCCATTTTATTTTTCTCCTTAACCACACATAAAAGATGCGAACACAGGTCGCAGCCCCGTTTTAAGCGTTTCAAATCACATCGAGCGAGTATTCGAGTTTCGTCATGCGCCTTGACTTAGCCGCCTGCATTTTCAAACTCGCGTCTGTTTCGGGGGAGCGGCGAATCGCAAAACTTGTGCGAATTACTCCGGCACGGGAGCAAAGCTTGTGCCACCCGAATCAGACATGCGCGAATGCGACTGCCCGCACTGCTTTGCGTCGCAAAACGTGCGCTTCGCGTGGCAAATCGTTTGTCGTCGAAGACGAACGAAACAAAACAGGTTGTAACATTGAGGTACGTTCGGAAGATGAGAGGCTGTGAGATTATGAGACTTTTGCGAAGTGAATCAGATGACGCGCGATGTCGGCTTCCGCGAACATTGCGCCGGGTTTTACCCCCGCGTCATCATCTTCAATCACGAACCAGCCGGGCGCATCCGTCGCGCGTTGTACGAGCATCAGCTTTTGACCCGCGCGTTTATCGCCGAAGTGTGTGATGTTGGCACGCGCCAAACCGCCGCCGCGTATAAACCCATCGGTGGGTGTGCGCGGGTATCCGGCTTCGACGGTCAGGGTTTTAATTCCGACGCGCATCACGCACCGCACCCCGACCATCGTACTCGCTCCGACCGTGAAGCGATGCGTGTCCGGTATGTCGCCCGGTTTTATGCGGTCTGATGTGCGGTTTGATTCTTCGAGATTGATGGTTGCGCCACGACGGTTAGCTTCTCCGGCGGCGCGCGTGAACATGTTAAGCAACCAGTCAATTCCGATTTTGCGCGCGGCATCGTTCGTCGCGCGCAAATGAAAATAATCGGCAACGTCGCCCTGTCCTCTTTCGCGTGCGCGGCGTTCGACTTCCGCCCGCACGCGCTCCCATTCCGCGTCAAGTTCGCTCATATTTTTGATTCACTCCAAGTTGTTTCGCACGCCATCTTAACGGTTTATCGTGCGCCTGATGTTCGTCCGCCGTACAACTCAAATGTTATCATGCGCCTCTCAAACACCAATTCTTAATCAGCAATCAGATTCAACAGCCGTCTATTTTTCCATGAATACATCGCTTTATCGAAACCTCTTTATCACGTTCGCCGCCTCTTTCATCGTCTTCACTTCAACCGCGCTTTCGACCGCCCAAACTTCAAGGCGCAGAAACACAAGAACCCCGCCCGCACCCGCCGCACCGGAAGCCGCGCAAATCCCTGACGCCGAACGTCTCGCGCAGTTGGAAGCTTTACTCGCGCAGCCGCCCGCCGCGCGGCTCGAAGGTTTGCGTAATTTTGTCGCCGCCACGCCTTCCGACGAAACGCGAGAACCTTCACCGCTTCGCACGCGCGCCGTCGAACAACTCGTCAGCACACTTGCCGCCGTCGGTGATGAACTTTTAACAGGCGGTGATACTCAAGCGGGCATCAAGCATTTCCGCGAAGCCGTCGCCGCCGCGCCCGCGAAGATGAGCGAAAAGCTTTTCGTCCAAATCGTTTCGCAACTTCCGTCAAATCTTTTCCTGCGCGGCGAACAGGCAGCGGCGTTCGACCTCGCGCGTCGCATCGAAGCCAAAATCAACACTGACCCGCAAAGCCTTCTCGCCCTTGCGACGTTCTACCTTAGCGTCGAACAACCGGACGAAGCCGCGCGACTCATCGAACTCTCGCTTCGCTATGCCGAAACCGCGACCTCCCGCGTCGCACTCGGCGCGGCGCGGCGGCTCAATCTTCAACTCGACGCGAGCATCACGGAATACAAACGCGCCCTTGAACTCGACGCGACTTCCGCATCTGCGCGTCGTGCTCTCGCCGACCTTTATCGTGCGACGGGAAAGCCCGCCGAAGCCATCACGCTTTATGAAGCACAACTCGCCGCGACGCCCGATGATAGTGTGTCGCGCGCCGGATTCGTGCTTTCACTATTTGACCTGAATCGCCGCGACGATGCCGAACGCGAAATGAAAATCGCGCTTGAAAAGTCTCCCGAAGATTTGACGCTTTTGACCGGAGCGGCTTACTGGTACGCGGCGCAAACAGAAGCCGAAACTGCGCGGGGGCTTGCCGAGCGCGCCATCGTCCGCGAACCGCGTTATACATGGGCGCACATCGCCAACGCCCGCGCCCTCATCATGCTCAAGCGTCCTCTGGAAGCCGAGCGTTCCTTGCGTCTCGCCGCGCAGTTCGGTGATTTCCCGACGCTCTCTTACGAACTCGCCAATGCCCTCGCCGCTTCCGGTTTTTACGAAGAAGCCGCGACCGAACTGGCGCGCATGTTTCGCATTTCCCCCGACGGTGAAATCTCCACACGCCTCGCCAATCGTATCGAAGCGTCGAATGAAAGTTTTATCGAACTGCTCGCCCCCGAACGCCGCGCTTCGATTTACCAACCCGCTGCCGCCGATATCGTCATAAGTGCGCGCCGCCTCGCCGCCCTGCTCGCTTTTCACACCGCACTCACGCCCGTAACCAACTCCACCAATACGCCGAAGAAGCGCGGCGTGCAGCAAAATAAGCCGGAGCAAAATAAGAACGAACTGACCGCCGAAACCCGCGAAAGGATTTTGCTCGATAGTGCCGACACGTTCGCGTCCGGCAACGACGAGATGCGCTTTTACCGTCAACTCTATGTGATTGAGCGTCTCGTCAAACGAGCGTCCGATGTGACGCCCGCCGTGCGCGACCGCATCGTCGCCATCGCGGAAGCGGCGACCGCGACCGTCGAAATCGCACTCGATGCACCGACCGCGACCGAAGCGGCTTTCGCCGACGAACTCCGCAAAACGCGCTTGGACGCTATCGCCGTCGGCACGACACCACAACTCCCGCGCGTGCCGCGTCAGGTCATCTCCGCCGTCGTGCGCGGGCGGCTCGAAGACGCACGCGGGCGCGCCCTCGCCTACAGCGGCAAGGCTGAAGAAGGCTTGCCTTACTTGCGCCGCGCCGCGACCGTACTGCCCGAAGGAACCGTCTGGTCACGCGCCAACGCATGGCACACGGGGACGGCACTCGAAGCACTCGGCAACAATTCGGAAGCACTCGCTTCATACATCAAAAGCTATCGCGCCGCGCCCGACCCCGTGCGCCGCGCCGTCATCGAAAATCTTTACCGCCGTCTCAACAACAATTCGGTCAAAGGACTCGACGACTTCATCAACGCCCAAACCGCGCGCCCCGTATCTTCCGTTACGAACAACTAAAGACGACCTAATGATGTGACTCTTTGCGCTCTAGTTTGATTTAGTCCCGGAGGGACTTTGCGATAGTAGCCCAGCGATTCATCGCTGGGAACAAATTCGGTATTTGATTGTAGTCCCGTGAGGGACGGCTGAAGAATGTGGCTGGCAAGTTTCAGCCGTCCCTGACGGGACTGAATATGATTTCACATCCTGTTCCCAGCGATGAATCGCTGGGCTATTTTCAACTGCTCCTAATGGAGCAAAGAAAAAGTTACACATTAGGTTAAAGACATTCACCAAACATCCTGCGCGACTAAATCTTCGTAAGTGTCGGCGCGCCGTATCACGTCCACACGCCCGCCCGCGCGCACCATCACGGCGGCGGGCAGAGGTCGCCCGTTATAAGGAAACATTTGCGCCAGCGAATATGCTCCGGCATTTAAGAGCGCGAGGAGTTCGCCCGGTCGCACGTCTTCCGGCAACTTCCGATAATCAGGCAATCTACGTCCCTGTTCGATGTCGAAATACACGTCGCCGGAATCGCATAAAGGTCCCGCGACTTTATACGGCGTATCGTGGTTCACACCTGAGCGCGACGCCGAGATGAGGTGGTAATACCACTTGTAATTATTCATCGAAAGCAGCAAGTTATAACCCGCGTCGGTTAAAACCCATGTATCACCAACGCCTTCGCGCGTCTTCATATTTCGCACCGTCGTCAACACGATTCCGGCATCGGAAATCACGCTGCGTCCCGGCTCCATCAAAATCGTCATGCCTTCAAATAGATGCAGAGCGTCGGCTTCGATTGCCGCCCCGCGTGCGACTTCAACCGCGCGGCGCAAAACTTCGGTTATATCGAGTTGCGCGCTAAACATCGCGCGTTCGGTTTCCGCGATGTCTGCGGCGTGCGACGCATCGCGCATGTAGTTGACCGGCAAACCGCCGCCGATGTTGATGTGGTCTAGCGTGCGTCCCGTCGCCCGATGATACTCAATCAAGTGATGCCACAGAGCCTGACACGCATCGGCGAACGGTTCGATGTCGGGGGTTTGCGAACCGACGTGAATGTGTATCCCGCACACGTCGAGCAGTTCCGTGTTCTGCGCGGCGCGCCCTAAAGCGTGCGGTAAGTCAATCGCTGCGATGCCGAACTTTGAAGTCAATAGCGCGGTTTGCAAACCGATGTGCGAGCGCGTACCGATTTCCGGCACAAGCCTTAGCGCGACGCGCGCACGTTTGTTCAATCGTCGCGCCGATGCTTCGATAAGTTCGAGTTCATACAACGAATCAACATTGATGGCATAGATTCCCGCCCCGACCGCATGGTCAATCTCCGCCGACGTTTTGCTTGTGCCGTTGAAGATGATTTGCTGCGGGCGAAACCCTACGCGCAAAGCTTTATAAAGTTCGCCGCCGCTGTTCACCTCGGCATCAATTCCGGCTCGTCGCACCGCATCCAGCACCGCCATATTCGAGTTAGCTTTTGACGCATAACAAAACTTGACCGGACGATTAACGGCTTTCGCCGCACGCTTCAAACTCTCTATATTGGCGACGATGCGCGGCTCGGAAAACACATACAACGGCGTCGCGTAATCGCGCGTCAACTCCAGCGCATCAACGCCCTCAACTGCGAGATGTCCCGCACGATTGATTTCTAAAAACCCTTCCATTGCCCACGCAGGCGCGTCATCCCCGCGAACAGACGCGCGGACAATTTCTGTCCCCTGCCCCCCGTCTCCTGTCCCCTGTTTCATGATAAACGTCCCGTCGCTGCCAACAATTCGGCGTTGAGAATCGCCGCTCCCGCCGCCCCGCGAATCGTGTTGTGACTAAGGCACACGAAGCGATAATCAAGCACTGCGTCCGGTTGAACACGCCCGATTGTGATGCTCATGCCGCGTCCCGCATCGCGGTCAAGGCGCGGCTGCGGGCGGTCTGGTTCGTCGCGCACGATGATGATTTTCTCCGGCGCGGAATGAAGTTTTAATTCTCGCGGCAATTCCGGTAGTAGCGCCGTGAATGAATCGAATGCGTGTCGCACATCTTCAAGCGCGGCGCGTTGTTTAAGTTTGACGCGCACGGCTGCGAGGTGTCCGTCAAGCACGGCGACGCGGTGACACTGCGCGCTGATTGCGAAATCGGCGGCTTCAATCCCGCCTCTTGAATCGTTCAATCGTCCCAAGATTTTCAGCGTCTCGCTTTCCATTTTTTCCTCTTCGCCCGCGATAAACGGCACGACGTTATCCATGATGTCGAGCGACGCGACGCCCGGATAACCCGCCCCCGAAACGGCTTGCATCGTCGTCACGGCGACGGCTTCGATGCCGAAAGTTTTATCAAGCGGCGCGAGTGCCAGTGCCAGCATAATCGTCGAGCAGTTCGGATTCGTCACGATAAAACCCTCGCCGTCATGTCGCGCCGTTTGCCCTTCAATCAACGCGAGATGTTCGGCATTGACTTCCGGGATTAACAGAGGCACATCGGCATCCATCCGAAACGCCGATGAATTGCTGATGACCTTATAACCCGCCGCGCGAAACCTGCTTTCCGTCTCACGCGCCATGTCGCCCGGCAAACTCGAAAACACGACATCGCAATCAAGCGTCGGTTCGGGTGCTTCGACGATTAACGAGCGCACCGCTTCGGGCATCTCGCCCGCCAGTCGCCACGCGCACGCTTCCGCGTAAGTCTTCCCTTGCGAACGGTCACTTGCCGCCACCGCCGCCACCGCGAACTGCGGGTGATTATCAAGAAGTTCGATGAACCTTTGCCCGACCGTACCCGTCGCACCGAGTATGCCGACGCGCAGTTTATCTTTCATCACATATCACCTTCCACTTATCGTCACCTTAACTTTATATGAAGCCTGTGCATAAATCGTCGCGTAGCGATGCGATGAATTTAGTAAGCGTCGAAATAGAATCGTCGTCGCGTCAGCGACGGCTGAATAAATGGCGACCCGATTTCAATCATCGCTGACGCGACGACGGTATTTTCATCTTCTCTCCCGTGCGTTGAAACGCACGGCTAAAGTCAAACCACCGCTCACGCGGTGAAAACACAGCTGCTTTGATTTGCACATTCTTCGGCAAATGTTGCCGCTCGCAACGACGCTTTCACTGCTTACTAGGATTTCAATGCCGCCGCCAAACGTCTCACGCCTTCGTCCAATACATCTTTGTCGGCGCAGAATGAGAGCCGCAAATAACCTTCGCCTTCCGCTCCGAATGCCATGCCGGGAACGGTGATGACTTTATGCTCAAGCGCGCGTTCGGCAATCTCCATCGAAGCTCCGTGCGCGCTCACGTCAACCATCACATAAAACGCTCCGTCGGGTGAGACGGCGCGGACGTTGATTTCTTCGAGACGTGAAATCATATAATCCCTTCGCCCGCAAAACGTGCGACGCATTCCGGCGCGTGCCGCTTCCGCTTCATTGCTCCATGCCGCAAGCGCGGCTTTCTGTGACACCGTACTCGCGCACGTCGTCACATAACCGTGCAGGACGAGCGCGGCTTTAACCGCATCGCGGATTGTTGAATCCCCTTCACCCGCCACGCCGCACAACCAACCCAAACGCCAACCCGTCATGCTCAAAGATTTTGACAGACCACCGATGACAATCGTGCGCGGATAAAAGTCAGCGATAGAAGGCGGGCGATGCTTGGTGAAATAGAGTTCGCGGTATATCTCATCGGAGATGACGAACGCCCCCGTTTCCGCGAGTGCTTCGGCAATCTTTTTTAATTGTTCTTCATCAAGTGCGCGCCCCGTAGGATTTGACGGACTCGTGATGATGACGACTTTCGTGCGCGGCGTTATCGCTTGCCGAAACTCGTCAAGGTCGAAATCGAAATCAGCCTGTGCCGGAAGGCGATACCGTTTCGAGACGCCGCCCGCCATGCGTACCATCGTCGGGTACGCGACGAAGCCGGGGTCAGGCACGAGAACTTCATCACCCGCGTCAACGAGCGTCATCAACGCGAGATATAAAGCTTCCTGCGAACCGGCGGTGATAATCGTGCTTTCCGCCGACGCTCCCGCGCTCTCATAATCGCCCGCGACGAGACGACGCAAACCGAGGAGTCCGGCGTGCGTCGTATAGCCGTTCTGTTCGGCTTCGATGGCGTGCATCGCGGCGTGCGTGATGATTTGCGGCGTGCGTATATCGGGTTCGCCCAAACCCAGATTGATGCTGCCCGAAGGCGCACGGTCAAAGAAGTCGCGTATCAAACTTTTGCTCGTCCCGCGAAGGCGCGCAGGCGGCACGAACTCGCGCGAGACGCGACGCAAATTCGTCATCTCGTCATCATGCGGAATGTTCGTGCCATCACGCGCGATGCTCGTGTCATGCGTTTCTATGTCGCTCGCTTTTTTCGCCCGCGCGCCGAAACCACTTGTCGTATCGCTCATCGTAAATAATCCTCCAACTGCGCCGCCGCGTCCGTGCGCGCGTCGCGGTATTTAACAATCACGGGGGCGTAAAGCGAAAGGTTATGCTCCATTCCCCACACGCTCTTGACCGAACGCGCACCGGGAACGACGACCGCCCCCGAAGGTATCTCAAGCGGCTTACCTTCTTCACGACGATAAACTTTTTCACGCACCAAATCATACACCGGAGTCGAACCCGTCAGAATCACACCCGCCGCCAGAATCGCCTTTTGGCGAACAATCGTCCCTTCATACACGCCGCACCCACCGCCAATCAAACAATCATCTTCGATGATAACCGGAACTGCCCCGACGGGTTCAAGCACGCCGCCGATTTGCGCCGCCGCCGAAAGATGCACGCGCTTCCCGACCTGCGCGCATGAACCGACAAGGGCATGTGAGTCAATCATCGTGTTTTCATCAACGAACGCGCCGACGTTGACATAAGCGGGCGGCATCACGACCACGCCCGAAGCGAGATGCGCGCCGTCGCGTATGCTCGTCCCGCCGGGAACGATACGCACGCGCTCATCATGTTCGGTCGCGCGCAAAGGATATGTGTCTTTATCGAAAAACCGGAAGCCCGCTTTATCACCCGCCTTATCACTTGGCGACAAATCAATCACCGCTCCCATGCGAAACCCCGCGAGTATGCCGCGCTTAACCCATGCGTTGGCGCGCCATGTTCCATGCTCATCACGCTCCGCCGCACGCACTTCGCCGCGATTGAGTTGTCGCTTAAATTCATCGAACACGCGACGGTCATCATCACTAAACTCGTTCGCTGCGCGCCCGCTCAATGCTTCGACTTGTTCACGCAATGGTTCACGCGATGACATGCGTTTCGTGTTCCTTTTCCGGTTCAGGGCATGTTCCAAAGTCCCGTCAGGGACATTTCGATAATAGCCCAGCGATTTATCGCTCTCGTCTGCGGCAGAAGAAATGTTTGCGAGTCCCGTCAGGGACGGCTGAAATAATGACCGATTTCAGCCGTCCCTGACGGGACTGCCCCAATGTTTTACTCCTGCTCCCAGCGATGAATCGCTGGGCTATTCTCATCGTGTCCCTACGGGACAGATACACCGCTATTTTTCAGACTCACTCTCAGATAAGAGACCAAGAGCCTCAAGCACGGGACGCAAACGCTCGCGCGTCAGGTCTTGGACAGGCACAAGCGGAAGCCGCAAATTTTCTTCCAGCAAGCCCATCATCCGCATCGCCGCTTTGACGGGCGCGGGACTCGATTCCCAAAAATTCGCTTCCATCAAAGCCAGCAACTTGAAGTGAAGCGTGCGCGCATCATGCCATCTTCCCCCAAGTGCGGCTTCGACCATCCGCGACATCAAAGCGGGTGCTTCATTCGACGCGACGGAAATCAAACCGTCCGCTCCCAACGCGATGAGTGCGAAGGTCAAAGCATCATCGCCCGACAACACGCGAAACTCTGCCGGACGCTCTCGCAAGATGTGCATGATTTGCATCAAGTCGCCGCTCGCCTCTTTGACCGCGACTATGTTCGGAACTGTCCGCGCGAGATGCAAAACCGTTTCCGAATTGATGTTCGACGCCGTGCGACCCGGCACGTTATAGAGAACGACGGGCGTATCTTCAATCGCCTGAGCAAGGGCGGTGTAGTGCGCGATGAGTCCGGCTTGCGTCGGTTTGTTGTAGTAAGGCGCGACGGCAAGCACCGCATCCGCACCCAAAGCACGCGCCCGCAACGCATTATCAATCGCCACACTCGTCGCGTTGCTTCCGACTCCGGCGATGACGTGCGCGTCCATTTCGTGCGCGACTTCAATCGTTGCGCCGATGACCGCATCATCTTCATCGCGCGTCATCGTCGCCGATTCCCCCGTCGTCCCGCACGGCACAAGCACGCGCACGCCCGCTTCGATTTGACGCTTCACAAGTCCCCGCATCGTCTTACCGTCAACCGCACCGTTGCCCTTAAACGGCGTCACGAGAGCAGTCGCACACCCGCGCAGCCAATCATATTCAATCGTCATCTTTCTGCCTCGCTTCATAAGAGGATTGATTCAATGATTCATTCAGTCATTAAATCAATGAGCCGATAAACCAGTGAATCAATGAATCAGTCTTCTTTCAAAATCTCATTCAACACGTTCGCAAATTCCAATATGCCGCGCCGATTTTTTTCTTTATGTAGCCATAATGCGGCGCGCAAAGCACCTTCCGCGAAGCCTTCGCGCGAACGCGCCGTGTGCGTCAAAGTTACGATGTCGGCAATCGAATCGAAGCCGACGGTGTGCGTGCCGGGAATGAATCCGGCGCGCACGCTCGTCACATCCACATCGCGTTTCATCTTCACGTCAACGATGCGTTTGAGGTGAAGCCCCGTTCCCGAAGGCGCGTCGCGTTTATGTTTGTGGTGCGCTTCTGTGATAAACACATCGTAATCATTCACATCGTCGAAGGCTTCCGCCGCCCGCGCGACGATTGCGTAAAACAGGTTGACGCCGATGGAGAAGTTCGCGCCGTGAAGCATCACGCCGTCGTGCGCCGCGATGAGGTTTTTAATTCGTTCAAACTCATCATGCCAACCCGTCGTGCCTTCGACAAGCGGCACACACGCACGCGCGCACGCTTCCGCATTCATCGCCACCGCACCGGCAACCGAAAAATCAATCGCCACATCAAGCCCGCGCAAGTCTTCCGCCAACCGTTTCGCGTCCGTGATGTTGTCGCTCGAATGAGAGATGAACGCGATTTCATGTTGCGCTTTTTGTGCTAACTGCGCGACGAGACGATTCATTTTGCCGTAGCCGAGTAACGCAATTTTCATATTGAAGTCCGGCGGGTATAACCCGCCTCTAAACAATCAAGGTGACTGTTTTGTCGCTCATCACAGACTCGCTTCGTCCACGTTTTTCGTGACCTGCGCGAACAAATTATGCGCGAGGCGCGTGTAGAGTTCGATAGATTCGATGAGTTGCGCTTTGCTGATTTTCTCGTGCGCGGTGTGTGCGTCGAGAATCGAACCCGCACCGAGCAGAAGCGGCGTTCCCCAATTCGAGAGATGCGGCACGTCGGTTGTAAAGCGCACGACTTCATGCGTGAAGCCTTCGACCGCGTGAAGGCGCACGGGTTCGGTGACGCCCAAGTATTCAATTCCGACCCGCCCCGCGACGACGTTTTCAAGCGTGGGTTTCAAGCGTGATGAATCGCATACGAGTCTGATTTGTAAATCCGCTTCGCACGTCGCGGGTATCACGTTCGGGCGCACGCCGCCCGTTATCGTGCCGATATTAACCGTCGTCGCGCCGTAAAATTCATCTTCAATCCACTTCGCTTCGCGCACGTCCGCCAACACGTCAAGCATCTTTTCAATCGCGGATTCGCCCTGTTCAGGGTAAGCCGAATGCGCCGCCATACCCTTCGCTTTCAAGCGCACACGCAGCGAACCTTTCGAGCCGATGCCGAGTCTGTTTTCCGTCGGTTCACCGTTAATTAAAAATCTACATCCACGCGCGAATGCGTGACGGTTCGCAACTTGCGCCCCGATGCTCGTGGTTTCTTCACCGACAACGAACATCATTCCAATGCGTTCTTCGCCCGCGTCGCGCACACGCATCGCCGCCGAGAGCATCGCCGCGATGATGCCTTTCGTGTCGCACGCCCCGCGCCCGTAAATATATTTATCATCTTCACTCGAAGCGACGAATGGCGGCACGGTGTCAATGTGCGTCGAGAACACGACGCGCGGCGCGTGGTTTGTCGTCGCAATGAGATTGACGCGCTCGCCTTCGACCGTTTGGGCTTCGACGTTAAAGCCGAGTTGCTCCAATCGCCAACGCAAGAAATCCGCGACCGCGCGCTCATCGCCGGACACGGAAGGAATATCAATCAAGTCGCGTGTGAACGCAAAAGTTTCGGCGTGCGTCGTCATCGTTCGGTTTCCTCAAATTCAATCACCATCGCGTATCGCGTTTTCATCTTATCAACTCGCCTTCACCGCGCGCCGCGAGGTCTGCCGCTTCGTCCATTCCGAAGGTCTCGAAAAACGTGTGATGAAGGCGGCGCACGACTTCGGCGGCGCGCGTTTCATCAACCACGAAAGTCAGGTTGACACTCGAAGCACCTTGCGAAATGAGCGAGATGTTGATGGTGTCGAGATGACGAAAGACCTGTGTGGCGATGCCGCGCGTTGTCAAAATCCCCGCCCCGACGACGCAGATAATCGCGCGCTTGTCTTGGGTTTCGACGCGACCGAGTACGCGCAAATCTTCGAGTATGCCGAGCAAGCGCGCCGTGTCATCAAGGGTTAAAGAGACACTGACCTCCGATGTCGTGACGACATCAACGGGCGTGCGATGACGTTCAAAGACTTCAAAGAGTTGGCGCATGAAGCCGTAAGTTCCGAGCATCGCGGCGGCGGTGACGCGAACGACCGTGATGCCGCGTTTGTGCGCGATGGATTTAATGACGCGATGTTCTTGGGTATCAGCTTCGCGGCGAATCAGCGTCCCCGCGCCTTCCGGCTGGCGCGAATTACACACGCGCACCGGAATCGCTTTCGCAATCGCGGGCTGAATCGTTTTCGGATGCAAAACCTTCGCGCCGAAATACGCGAGTTCGGCGGCTTCTTCATAAGAGAGGAAGGGGACGGTGCGCGCACGCGGCACAATGCGCGGGTCGGCGGTCATCACTCCGGTCACGTCCGTCCAGATTTGAATCTCCCGCGCATCGAGAGCCGCACCGACGAGTGCCGCCGAGTAATCGCTTCCGCCGCGCCCCAGTGTCGTCGTCGCACCCGACAGAGAAGAACCGATGAAGCCGCCCAAAATCGGTATGATGTTTTCTTTAAGAAGCGGTGCGAGTTCGCGCGTCGTGCGGTTATCGGTTTCTTCCGCGAACGGCGTGGCGCGCCCGTGTTCTTCATCGGTGATGATGCAGCGTCGGGCGTCAACATACTGCGCGGGCGGCGCGTCGAGAGTGGCGGCGAGAACCATCGCGGAAAGACGTTCACCGTAGGACACGACGACATCTTGAATCAAAGGGCGCGCGGACGGTTGACGGTGAAGGGTGGCGAGCAGTTCCGCAATCTCGTCGCGGGCTTTATCAATCGCTTCGGTGACGCTTAGGATTTTGTCGGCATGTGCGAGTTCGTTTGCGACCGTGCGGTAACGCTCGAACTGGTTTTCAAGTGACTCTGTTGCGGCATCCGTCTCGCCCGCGATTGCCGCTTCGACGCTTGTGAGCAGTGCATCCGTGACTTTGCTCATCGCGGAGACGATGACGACGACGGCACACTCACGCGCTTTTGCATGTTGAGCGCGGACGATTTCACACACGCGGCGAAAAGCGTTCGCGTCTTCGACGGACGTGCCGCCGAATTTCATCACAATCGGATTGATAGTCGTAGGCATTGTTTCGCTTGAAGTTCGCTCACCATAACGACCGCCCCGCGCCGCTGTCAAGCAAAACGTCGAAGCCCGAAGACAAGCGAAATAAGAAGCGAAACATGACAGGCGAATCATGTCGCGTTAAGCCGGAAAACATTTTTGAGATGGCTTGTAGTAAGATGCCGTCACACTTTTTCTCCCTAACACAATCTTCGACGGAGAAGCTATCACACAGATGATTTTTAGATTTTTGTTCGCATCTATTATTGCGAGTTTCGCCTTTGTCGGCGGCACGTTGACACTTACCGCGCAACCTCGCCGCCCCGCCGCCATGCCGGTTAATCAATCGCCAACCAACCAACCATCGCCAGACATTTCTTACACCGTTTCGATGCCGCGCCCTTATACGCACCTGCTCGAAGTCGAGATGCGCGTGCGCGCGGCGGCACAATCACAAATGCCCGCCAGCCTTGATGTGCGTATGCCCGTGTGGACGCCGGGTTCATACCTGATTCGTGAATACGCGCGCCACGTTCAGGATTTCACGGCACAACGCGGCGGCAATCAGAATGAAACGACACCACTCGCATGGACGAAAACTAACAAGAATACTTGGCGTATCACGACGGGCGGCGCGCCCGAAATCATCGTGCGTTACAACGTCTATGCGAACGAGTTGACGGTTCGCACGAACGAACTCAACGACCGTCATGCGTTCTGGAACAACGCCGCGACGCTGATGTATGTCGAAGGTTTTTTGAACGCGCCTTCAACCGTCACGGTCAAACCGTTCGGCAACTGGAAAATCGCAACCGGATTGCCACAAGCGACGGGAGGCACTACCGAAGCGGGTTCACAGACGTTCGCCGCACCAAACTACGACATACTTTACGATTCGCCGTTTCTCGTTTCCGATTTCAAGGCGATTGACTTTGAAGTGCGCGGCAAACCGCATCGCTTCGTTGTTGACGGCGAAGGCAATTACGACCTCGAACGCTTGCGCCGTGACGTGCCGAAAATCGTCGAAGAATCCGCGAAGATGATGAACGGCTTGCCCTACGACAACTACACGTTTCTCCTCATGACGCACCCGACGGCGGGCGGCGGGTTGGAACACCTCAACTCGACCGCCCTCATCGCGCGCCGTTTCAGCTTCGCCCAAGAGGAAAGCTATCGCGGCTTTCTCTCGCTTGTCGCGCACGAATTTTTCCACCTCTGGAACGTCAAACGGATTCGTCCCGACGCGCTCGGAACTTTCGATTACAACAACGAAAACTACACGCGCCTCTTGTGGGTTGCCGAAGGCGTGACGAGTTATTACGAAAACGTCTTGCTGCGGCGCGCCGGATTGATGACCGTTGACGATTATCTAAAACTCATCGGCAATGAAATCAGAGCTTTGCAATCAACGCCCGGAAGACTGGCGATGAGCGTTGAAGAAGCCAGCTTCGACGCATGGATTGAGTATTACCGACCCGACGAAAACACCATCAATTCCGCCATCTCTTACTATGACAAAGGCGCGCTCGTCGGGCTTCTACTCGACCTTGAAATTCTCCGTCGCACGGACGGCGCGCGTTCGCTTGACGATGTGATGCGCGCACTCTATACAGACTTCGCGCTTAAAAATCGCAACTACACGCCCGCTGATTTTCAAGCGACGGCGGAGCGCATCACGGGGAGCAGTCTCAACGAGTTTTTCAATCAATACGTGCGCGGGCGGGCGGAACTTCCCTTCGCGGAAACGCTTCAAGCGTTCGGCTTAACGCTCAATACGATGATTGACCCGAAAGCCGCCCCCAAAGCCTTCTTCGGCGCGACGCTCGCGCAAGACGGCGAACGTCTCACGGTGCGAAACGTTCCCGTCGGCACGCCCGCTTACGAGCAAGGCATCACTGCGGGCGACCAAATCATCGCCCTCAACGGTACGCGCGTCACACTCGCCACGCTCAACGAACGACTCGGCGAACGTCGTCCCGGCGATGAAGTCACGCTCACGATTTTCCGCCTCGATGAACTTCGCACCTTCCCCGTTAAACTCGGACAAAACACGCTCGGCGACTTCCGCATCACGCCCGTGAACAATCCTTCGCCCGCACAACGAAGACTTTATGAGAGTTGGCTCGGAACGCCGATGAAGACCGCAATGAGTGATGAGTGACAAGATGAAAACAGATTTTCTTGTCACTCGTCACTTGTCATTTGTCACTCGTCACTCAAAGTATGAATCTTTACCAGCACATAGAATTTCGCACGGATGAGCGCGTCGGGCGTATTACGTTCGCACGTCCGCCGCTTAACATCATGACGATGGCGATGATGCGCGAAGTGGACGCGGCATTGAACGAATGTATGAGCCGTCATGAAATGGTGGCGATTGTGTTTGAAGCGGCGGCGGGCAGTCGCGCGTGGTGTGCGGGCGGAGCGATTGAGGAACAGCGCGAAGAAACGATTTACCAGATGCTCGATGCTTTTCACGGAATTTTTCGCACGCTCGGCATTTTGGCGAAACCGACCATCGCCGTCGTCGAAGGCGCGGCTTTAGGCGTCGGGTGCGAACTCATCGCGGGGTGCGACATCGTTATCGCGGCGGAAGGTGCGCGCTTCGGTCAACCCGAAATCAAGCTCGGAGTTTTCCCGACCATCGCCACCGCGCTTCTGCCGCGCATCATCGGCGAGCGCGCCGCGCGTCAACTCATTTTGACGGGCGAACTGATTGACGCCCAAGAAGCCGCCCGCATCGGACTCGTCACACACGTCGTCGCATCTGACCGCCTTCAACTTAAAACCGATGAAATCCTCGCCCGCCTTCGTGAACTCTCCGCCCCCGCTCTCGAAGCGACGCGCCGCGCTCTCGACGCCGCGCGTGGGGCGACGTTCGATGAAGCGTTGACGAAAGTTGAAAACATTTATTTGAACGAACTGATGAAAACCGAAGACGCCCGCGAAGGCATCGCCGCCTTTATGGAGAAGCGCAAACCCGCGTGGCGCAATCGCTAAACTTTTTGTTGTGAACATCCAAATCAGGAGCAACTCATCCAAATGAATCGCCGCATCACTTCTTGGTATAGCCACAATCTCGGTACGGAAATGCCGCTCGTCGCTTACGGTCACGCCGGACATCCATTGTTGATGTTTCCGACGGCGGCGGCGGACTTTCTCGAATATGAACGCTTTAACTTAATTGACGCCATCGCGCATCACGTTGACGCGGGGCGCGTGCGGCTCTATTCAATCAACAGCGTCAATCGTTACAGCCTCTTAAACGAAGGGATTTCGCCGCCTCATAAAGCCGCGATTCTCACCGCCTACGACCGCTATATCACCGATGAGGTTTTGCCTCTGATACGTCAGGACGTGGGAAACGGCGACGTGCAACCCATGACGACGGGGGCGAGTCTCGGTGCTTACCTCGCGGCGAATGCGTTCTTCAAACACTCTGATATGTTCGCCGGAACAATCCCTATGAGCGGCAGTTACGACGTGCGTGAATACATGGATGGCTACACGGACGACAACCTTTACTTCAACAATCCGGTGCAATATCTGTCCAACCTTGACGACGATTATCACCTGCCGCGCCTTCGTCACCGTGACGCACGCTCAATCGTCATCCTCACCGGACAGGGAGCGTTTGAAGCACCCGAACGCAGCCGCGAACTCTCCGCCATACTCCACACAAAGGGCATCCCGCACACGCTCGACGTGTGGGGTCACGATGTCGCGCACGATTGGGTATGGTGGCGCAAGATGCTCGACTTGTACGTTGATAAACTTTTTTAGTACAGGAGTCAGAAACCAGAAGTCGGGAGCCAGAATAAAGCGGGATTGCCTTCTATTCTGGCTCCTGACTTCTGGCTTCTGGCTTCTGCTTTTTACGGTTCTTCTTCGCCCTTTTTGCCGCGCCGTTTGGCGGGTTCGGGTGTGCGCGAAGCGGGCGGTGGCGGCGGCGGCGGGGCGGCTTCCGGTTTAACTTCTTTGATGATAGGTGTGGAATCGCCGGACGACGTGCTTCCACTATTCGCACTTGGGGGCGGCGGTAAAGTGATTTGCTCTAGTTTCGGTTGATCCGAAAAGAGGGTCGGCAAATCATCATAGTTGTTGGGACTACCGCCGTCGTTATCGCTTCCACGCGGACGACTTGAAGCGTACAGCGCGGCGAGGGCTTCGCGTTCTTCAGCCTGTTCGCGTTGACGTTGCTCGAAAAGTTCTTTGATGTCTTCGGGCATCTTCGGTGCTTTCTCGAACGTCTCTTTCGGCTTGTCCTTCATGAACTCTTTCATGTAGTCAACCCATATCGGCAACGCGCCGCGCCCGCCCGTCATGCCGCTTCCGAGATTGATTTTACGGTCGGGATAGCCCATCCAAACCCCTGTCACATACGTCGGCGTGTAACCGACAAACCACACGTCCGTATGGTCATTGACCGTGCCGGTTTTACCTGCCGTCGGATGACCGATAGAGGACGCGCCCGGCGCAGTTCCGCCCGCCGAAGTTACGCCCTGCATCATCTCGACCATCGTCAACGCAACGTATTCACTCGTCACCTTGAACGTCGTTTTGTCGAAGGCTTCGAGGATGTTTCCATCCATATCCGTGACGCGACGAATCAGGTGCGGCTCCATGCGAATGCCCTTGTTCGGAAACGCCGAATACGCCGAAACCATTTCATCAAGCGGAACTTCGGTCGCACCCAAAGCACTTGGCAGGTAAGGAGCCATCGGGACGGTGATGCCGAAACGCCTGACCATTTGCGAACCCGTTTGAATCCCGACCGTATCGAGCAAATGAACGGCGGCGAGATTCAAGGACTTGGCGAGCGCGGTTTTCATAGGCACGTTGCCATGCGAAGTCGAACCGTCATAGTTGTGTGGTTGCCAACTGCCGCGACGCATCGGCGCGCCGCTCACTAAGGAATCGGGACTCAAACCCCATTCGACCGCCGCCGTATAAACGAACGGCTTGAACGCCGAGCCGGTTTGACGATAAGCCTGCGTCGCGTTGTTGAATTTATTCGTGTTGAAATCATAGCCACCAATCATCGCCACGACCTCTCCGTTCTTGGCGTTTTCGGAATAGAGAGCGGCTTGCACTTTCGGAATCTGCGTCAAGTCAACGGTCAAGCGGCGGGCGTCGTCATCAACCGTTTTGATTTTGAATTGCGCGAGGTCGCCAATCGTAAATTCGGTTTTCGGCTGGCGTCCAGACCAACCCATATCCTTCGCCGTCACCGTCGCGGTATAACCGCCGAAGCGGGCGGTCGCTTCGTTCTTTTTCCCGTCAATCGCCATGATAATGCCCATGACGTATTCATCCGTTTCGTAATCGTTGCCGTACCAATCGAGGTGAACGAAGTTCTTCAATTCTTGCGCGGTCGGTTCGCGTGTACCGTCGTTGCCCGCCGTTGAGATGTTGTCATATTCGGAACGCCAACCGCGTCCCCTGTCATATTGACGAAGCCCTGTGCGAATCGCTTCCTGCGCTTTGCGTTGGGCTTCGACGTTAATCGTCGAATAGACGGTCAGCCCGCCGAGCGCGACGCGAGTGGTGTACTTTTCTTCGAGGTATTGACGGATTTCTTCAACCGGATAACCGAAGCCGGTGAGGGCGGTCGGTGGTTGATAATAAGCCGTATCAACGACTTTGACGGGACGCATCTTCGCGGCATCGGCTTCCGATTGCGAGACGAAGCCGTTTCGCGCCATCAAATCGAGAACGAGATTGCGCCGCTCTTTCGATTCTTCAGGGTTTAGAGTCGGGTTATATTTCGTGGTTGATTTCGGAATACCGGCGATGAGGGCGGCTTCGTCGAGCGTTAATTCTTTGGCTTTCTTGCCGAAGTAGGTTTCTGCTGCCGCTTCAAAACCGTAAGCCCGCGCGCCCAAGAAGATGTTGTTGACATACATCTCCAAGATTTTATTCTTGGTATAAAAGCGTTCGATTTGCAGGGCGACGAGCCACTCTTTGAATTTGCGTGTAAAGGTTTGTTCGCGCGTCAAAAACAGATTGCGCGCGAGTTGTTGGGTCAAGGTCGAGCCGCCTTCGACTCTATTCGTCGTCAGATTGATATAACTCGCTCCGGCAATGCGAATCGGGTCAATCCCGACGTGTTCGTAAAAGCGCGTATCTTCGACGGCGAGAATCGCGTCCTTGACGTTCTTGGGGATTTCCTCATAACGAAGCGGGATGCGCCGCTCAAGCGCGAACTCACCGATAACCGTCTTGCCGTCGTCGGCATAAACGCGCGTAATCACACTCGGACGATACGTCGCCAACGCGGACACTTCCGACGCGGCGTTTGATGAATTGAGTTCGTAAGCCAGTATGATTCCGGTCAACCCGCCCGCAGTCAAGGCGAGTACGAAAAACACGGGCAGCCACAAGCGACGCAAAAACGAACGGCGTCGCGGCGGTACAACGCTTCTTATCGTGCGCGAAGAAGATGAAGGGCGGGCAAGCGCGCCGGAACGTGTGTTATCAACCATCGAATAATTACCTCGCTAAATAATGGGCAGCATGAACGCTCGAAACATTATGAACGCCAAACTATTTCAGATGCACGCGGACGTGAAAATAGTTGATAACGGATAGTGGATAACGGATAGTTTAAGAATGTTTTCTCCACTATCCACTATCCGTTATCAACTATCAGCTATTTTACAACGTGGCTTGACCATACACCATCTAAACCGTTACCTTGAAAAAGACGGGGGCGACAGGTTTCGACAGGAAGACGCTCACCGTTCGGATGCGTGTCGGGCTTCCTCATATACAGCCCGTTAATAAGTATGTGGGAATGTTAATTGCCAACAATCAAGAATTGGCTCTTGCTGCCTAATTAGGTTTCGCAAGCGTCTCGCCGCAAGTCGCTCAAGCGCGCGGACGGAGATGTCACTCATTTGAGCTAGGGCGAAGATTGTAATCAGGGTCTTCGCCCGAAACTAAACTGGTTTAGCCTTGGGCGCGGGTCTTCGTCGTTTCACTTACCGCGCGCGGGCGAACACGCCAACTAAAGATTGGCAGAGGAGAAACGACTACATACGTAGATTCCGGCGGTTTCGCTTTTTGGACCCGAGTTCGATTCTCGGCGCCTCCATTGTGGAAAAGTAGAAGGTCGAAAATCGAAGGGCGAAAGTAAGAACAGTCTTTACTTTCGCCCTTCGATTTTTCCGTCTTTACCTTATCGTCAGACTCCGCTTTGATTGGTTGGGGGTTGCGGCGTTTGGTTATTCATACCGCCGTAGCGTTTGCCGAAAATTACGACACTCAGAACGCCGCCGACAACCGAAAATATGACAAGCATCAAGCCCCACAATAAACCTGTAAGTAGAGTTTGCGTAAAGGATTGCCCTTGCGCCATTTGCGCGCGTAATACTTCCGCTTGAGCAGGATCGGCGGAATCCAAAACATTTAGCAGCATTCCCATCATCGCGTTTCCGGCAACGTAGTTGAGCGGGATGCCGATGACGATGTAGATAGCCGCGCCGATAAGCCCCGCGATGCCGCCCAGCATCGCGCCGTCGCCGATGCTTACGGACAGGCTGTCCGCCGCCGAGCGTTTGATATAAAGATATGCCGCGAGCGCGCCGCCCGCGATAGCCCACAAACAGCAACATACGTTGGCAATATTGACGAACGGAATGGCTGACAAAATTCCGAGCATCGCGCCGCCGATAAGTGCCGATTGAGTTTTGTTATTCATCGTATCGCTCCTTAGTCTTCTTTCAAGATTGAAATGTTCATAAGCATCTCTTTAGAGTGTTTCATTAGCGAGTCTTGTTGTGATTGATGAAAAGAGCGCGAAAGAAAATCATTCCTTCGCAGAATCAACCTTTACGCATATCACCGCGTAAGCCGTTCAACTTCATACTACAATCAACCAAACCCGGAATGACATAGAACGCCGCGCACGCTCCTAAAAACGCTCCGGTCGCAAAGCGTGACCACGCCGTGTTCGTCCACAAACCCGTCACGCCGAGCGTCCAATCAATACACATCGGCAAGAGGGCGATGATGATAAGCGAGCGTGGCGGAGCATCGTCGCGTGTGAGTGAACGCATCAGCGGATATAACAGCGTGAGACACGCGAAGCCTGTGTACACGCCGAAGCATCGGGTGCAGACCGCGAGCGGGTGCGCCCCAACTTGAAAGGAGCGTTCCGGGATTTGATGACAAACGAGGTGGAGACTTCCATACAACACACGGGCGAGAAGCGGTTGCCCTTCGCGGGCAGCGAGCGGTGCGCCGACGATAAGCGCGATAAAGAAGACCGCCCCGCACAACGTCACCGCCCATGCGACCAAAGCCTGACGCTTAACCTGTGATGCGTTCACCGTCGCGCCCACGCCCGCGTCGGCAACCTGCGAAACATAAACATCGGGAGATGAACGCAGCATAGTTAAAGGAGAAGGGAGAAGGGAGAAAGTAGAAAACAAGAAGGCGGAAGTGATTTTATTTGTCCTTCCGCCTTCTTACTTTTTACTTAAAACCTAATCACTGTGTCGGGTCCGCCTTCGACGTGGACGGTGTCAATGAAGCGTATATTGCGCGCTTCGGTCGTCATCACGAGTGAGTGTGTGCGTTTGCCCGCCCCGAAGAAGCGCACGCCGCGAAGCAGCGAACCGTCTGTGACGCCCGTCGCGGCGAAGATGATTTTCTTGCCCGGTGCGAGGTCGTCGGTGTCGTAAATTTTATCGGGGTTGCTGATTCCCATGTCGCGTAAGCGTCCGAGAACTTCATCGGCGGGCGGGACTTTCGATTTATCAACACCAAGCCGTTCATGGTCGAACACCAGACGGGCTTGAATCTCGCCGTTCAAACACTTCATCGCGGCGGCGGTCAGAACACCTTCCGGCGCACCGCCGATGCCGACGAGGGCGTGAATGTTCGTTCCCGCGACTGCCGCCGAAATGCCCGCCGAAAGGTCGCCGTCGCCAATCAAGCGTATGCGCGCACCCGCCGCGCGCACATCCGCGATGAGTTGTTTGTGACGCGAGCGGTCGAGTGCCATCACGGTCAAATCTTCGATGTCGCGCCCGAGACGACGCGCGATGTTTTTCAGGTTGTCTTTGATGGGAGCATCTATATCAACCACGCCGCGCGATGAAGGACCGACGACAATTTTATCCATGTAAATATCGGGAGCGTTGAGCAACCCGCCCTGCTCGGCGGCGGCGAGAACGGCGATGGCGTTGTTCGCTCCGACCGCGCAAAGGTTCGTGCCTTCGAGCGGGTCAACGGCGATGTCAACATGGGGGAGCATGTCGCGTTCTTCCGGCGACATGCGCGCCCCCGCCCCGACTTCTTCACCGATGTAAAGCATCGGTGCTTCGTCGCGTTCGCCTTCACCGATGACGATGCGCCCGCACATCTGCACGGTGTCCATCGTCAGCCGCATCGCTTCGACGGCGACGTGATCGGAATGCTTGCGGTCGCCCTGTCCCATCGTGCGCGCCGCCGCAATCGCCGCCGCTTCGCACACGCGCAAGAAATCCAACGAGATATGCTCGGTCTTTAGGTCACCTGCCATGAAAGTTTTCGCCTTTGTGATTGATGTCAACACACGGAGTGGAAAGCCCATGCATACTAGCAAAGAGACGGCGAAATTAGTAGAAAGCTTGTACCGTCAAATTCTTTGCCAAGCGCGCTGCACCGCAAAACATGCCGCACTGCATTCTGCATTGACGCATGAAAGAACCGCCGCGAGAGTTCGGTCTCGCGGCGGTTCTTTCATGTTGAAGATCAACAAACTACACCGGCAAGAATTACTTTCTGCCGCCCTTTATCGTGACCGTCGTCAATTCGCTTGGCACAATCGGCGTGCGAAAGTTGAGTGACGCGGAATTGCTTCGCATCTCTCCGATAACGAGCGTTAATTCTAGCGTCCCGACGTTACGCAACTCCGGCGGCAACATCACCGTGACTTGATCCATGCCCGTCGCGGCTTGGCTGACACCTGCAAACTCGACATTCAACCACCATGTCCGACCGTCGCGCACACGGGCTTCGACCGCCACCGACTCCGCGAGATTCGGTGTCATGCCCGAAGTGCTACGCCCGTCATTCGCAAAGTTCGTGTTCGGTGCGGCGAAACTAAATCCGGTCGCGCTGATAGTAAGTTTCGTCGCCACATTAACGCTCGCATCCATCGTCGTCGTGCGGAAGAAACCGCCGCGCGTGAATCCGGCTTTGCCAAGCGGCAACCCGACGCCGCCAACACTTTTCACGAAAATTCCCGGAGCGATACTGGCGACCGTCACCGTGCCGCGCGCAATCGTTCCGCTCTGCGTCGTGACCACGACTTCCGCTTCACCCAAAGCAGACTCACGCGGCACGACGAACCCGACGCGCGATTGTGAAACGTCCACGAGCGTCGCTGCCCGCCCGCCGACCGTGATACTGATGCCCGCGAGTTCATACACGGAAGCGCGCGATGATGACGGCACACGCGCCGCACCGCGCGATGTTACGGCGCGGTCAAGCATTATCGTCGCCGCGCTCGCCGGAGCGACAACTGAAGCCAGCGTCGCACTCGAACGCATATCGGCAAGGCTGATTGAAGGCACGGCTTTGGCACTCGCTTCGACAGTATTAAACACGACGTTGGAGTTTGGGGGCAGCAACGCTTCACGCACCTGATTGAGATGTTCCGCCGCGATTTGCAAGCGGCTTCGCACGCTCGAATCCAACGCTTCGACGCGCGCCAATGAGTGCGCCGCTCTGGTGAAATAAAGCGCGACCGTCAATCTCACTTCGACCTCATTCGCCATGTCGCCGAGACGCCCCGCTTCGCTTTGCGCGGTGAGGTTGGCTTGCACGATTTCATCAATTAACGAATCGAATTGAGCCGGAGAAAGCCCGCCGGTACTGGCGACCAAAGCGGCGGCGTTCGTGTGCGCGGCAGTGACGTGTTGCAACGTCACGAGCGGCACAGGCACAGGAATCACCTCGCCGCCCTCACCCTTCATCGCTCGCTCAAGCGCGTCCCATTCGCAACCTAAATCTTTGCCGTCCGTTCCCGCCGTTCGATACCGGCTGCTTGGACTTAAACGATAATCCCCGTTTGCCCGGTCGTTAAAACCCACGTCGTCGAGTGTCTGCGGAAAGAAGTTGTCTGCCGGGTAACGCCCTGCGCTGCCACCCGCCAACACGTTACGGCGCACAGTAGCGTTTGGAAAGTAATGACTGATTCCGATGTTGCCGATGCCGTAGCCCTCGCCGATGATGCCGTAGTCGTTGTGCGCCGCCAGATTGTTGGTCATCACAAATCCGCTCATCGGAACTTCCGCGTAAGGATAAGCAAAGCTTCCGGTGTGAAATATCGTGTTGTGGTCGAGCGTGATGTCATCGGCTTGCGTGATAAGGAGAAAGTTACCGTTGCCGCCCCACTCGCCACCCACATCGTCAAAGAGATTATTGGCAAAGCGGATGCGGCGCACGCCGCGCCCTTCCGCGCCGTAAATACTGATACCCGCTCCCGTGTGGCGCACGATGTTATTGGTGAAATCCACATCCTCAATCACGGCGTGCGGGACTCTGCCGTCCTCATCTCTGACGGTGAAGACAATCGCAATCCCTGATTGTGAATGTTGCCAGTTGTTTTCAAACAGATTGCCGTCTATCGTCACCCGCCGCGCGCTCTTGAGTTCAAACAGGTTCTTGACCGTGTACCCGGCAGCACGCCACTGAAGCGGTCGGGTAAAGGTGTTGCGAAGGATGCGGATGTCGGAAGGCACTAAGTCGGGAACATGAACATCACTGCCGCCAAACATCACCGGATAACCCGACGCTTCCAGATAGTTGTTCTCAATCAGATAGTTGCCGCTCCCGTTCCAACCCGCAATCGCCTGCGTGTCCTGTCCGTGAGCCTTGAAATCCGCAAAGTACGAGTTGACGATGGTGGTCTGCGAACTGTTGAGCGAGACTCCGCGCTTCATGGTTCCCGCCGTTGTGCCGTGAACGAAGCACCGGTCTAGCACGAGGTGATGCGGCATCTGTGCGAGTGTGGTTTGAGCACTTGAACCGTCACCAAAGAGAATCAAATCATGCGCCACTGCCGCCCGTGAGGCGGGTGTGAACTCTAGCCCAACGAAGCGGTAGTGATGCGCTCCGGCTTGGGTTCTAAGCACGGGTTCACCTCTGCCCGGCGTGACGAGTTTCGGCATCCGCGCGGCATCAGAAGGCGTGACTCTGACGCCCTCAGAGAGGAGCGCGGCATCGCTTGAGAGGAAGGTAATCCAGTTCTCGCCCGCTCCCTTATCAGGCAAGGTGAACGACCCTGTGAAGGTCGCTCCGGCAGGTAAGACAATCGTATCGCCCGGTCGCGCCGCGTTGATGACCGCTTGTAAATCTCCGCCAACCGGAACGTTTAACGTAGTGGCTTTTGCGACAAGGTTTGCAGTAATGAAGACGATAACTAAGAAGCTAAAAATAAATAAACTTTTAAGGCTTGAAAGGAATGTGATGTGATGGAGTGAAAATAATTTGCGGGCGATGAGTTGGGCGGACATTTAGATGACCTCACTTCGGTAGCCGGACGATCTCGTCGTTTTGCTTGGCGACGAGACTCCTGGCTTTGCGAACCCGCATCACTGCGGGAGTGCCGTTTCGGATGGTGGATCGTACTTGCCGTGAAAGTTCAGTGGCGAGTAGATTGTGGGATGGTTAGGTTGTATCGGGTGCTGATTTGCCGGAAAAAGTGCGGGCGCAGAAATACGTTCATGTAGTTGATAAACTACACGAACAGGCAAAATCATATTGATGTGGGATGGAGTGAAAGGAAAACGAGAAGTCGGTTGATGCCGAACTGCACACAACTTGAAACGCTGTAATGCGCTTCGTCAAAGCCGAATTTTGATGCTGAAACCAAAACCGGATTCACGGTTCGAGCCACATCAGATTCTTCTCGTATTGCCTTCGGCGACCAGACAATCTCTCGAAGCGCATACTATACAAACCTTGTTCGCGTCGGGAGACTCACGGTTTTGCGTCCCCGCTTCGCAACAGGTTTGCCTTTATCGTGTGCAATCAGTGGGTTGGTAAAGAACAGATGTCAAAAGATGGGCTTGTGACAAACGGGATTTAACCATATTAAACATAGAAGCGTCAACAAGTATTTTTGCACCGGAAGCGGCGTTACATGCTCATGCTCCAAGTTCAGGTTTGACAGTGTTTTGTCATACAGTGCTTTGTCATAAGCATCACCATATGCGAGAAGGTTGACTTGTTGCGCGAAGTCAACCTAAAGTTTCGGTCTGTTTAGCGACACGAGTTGATTATTCTCATATCTTGATTCTACTTCCTCCGCTTTTGACTCCCGCACCATGTCTCCAGTCATCATTCCGCCGCCAAACTCAAGAACGAAACCACCCCGTTTGATTATCCCAATCGCTTCGGGTGTGGTTGTCTTATTTCTGGCTTTGGCTTTTGGAAGTGCCGTGACCAAACGATTGTGGAGCGATGAAGCATGGTTTGCGAGTCCGGCTTTGAACCTCGTCACCAAAGGCACGATGGGAACGGATGTTTTGGAGACTTCCGGCACAAATCTCGCGGGCATGAAGCAATATACCTATTGGATTATGCCGCTCTATGTGGTAACGCAAGCCGCATGGTACAAGTTCGCGGGCTTCGGCGTTTGGCAAATGCGTTTCTCGGCGGCGTTGTGGGGTTTAGTCGCGCTCGCGGCGTGGTATGTCATCATGCGCCGTTTGACGGATGACACTACAATCGCGCTGCTCACCTGCACACTGCTCGCGCTCGATTACATCTTTATTATGGCGGCATCGAACGGGCGCATGGATATGATGTGCGCCGCGCTCGGCTTCGCCGGACTCGCCGCTTATCTATATTGGCGCGAAACGCATTTCAATCTTGCCGTCTTCACCAGTCACAGCCTTGTCGTAGCAAGTGGGATGACACACTTTCTCGGCGCGCTGCATCTTGCGATTCTGCTTTTCGTTATCCTGCATTTTGACCGCCGCCGTTTGCGAACGCGCCATTTTGCACTCGCCGCGATTGGGTATTTTGTCGCCGCCGCCGCGTGGGGTTGGTATATCTCACACGACCCTGTTTCTTTCATCAATCAATTTACAGCGAACGCGACGACCGCCAATCGCATGGGCGGTTTCACCGCTCCGCTCAATGCGTTGAAGTCGGAAATCTTCGACCGTTACTTTCAATCGTTCGGATGGGGGACGCATTCAGCGGGTCACTCCGGCATCGTGCGCTTCAAGATTCTGATTTTAGCGACTTACGTCATCTCACTGGCGGGCGCGCTGGTCATAGCAGAGGTCAGGCGGGCGCGTGGGGTTAAAACCCTGCTCGCGCTAACAGGCATCAGCTTTCTTATCATGATAGTGCTTGACGGGCAGAAACTTAGTTTCTATTTGATTCACATCGTGCCGTTCTACACGTCACTGTTCGCCGTGTGGATTGTGTGGTGCTGGCGGCATAACTGGCAGTCGCGCATTGTCCCGCAGATTGTCCCGCGCATTATCGTTGCACTCGGCATCGCTGGATTGCTCGCGTTGCAAATCGGCGGCACGCTCTATCGCATGAAAATCAACGCGCACGGCAAAGATTTTCTTCCCGCCGCTGCTTATCTCAAACATCATGCTAACGCGAATGACATCATCTTCGGCAGCGCGGAACTCGGTTTCGAGCTAGGTTTTACCGATAACCTCGTTGATGATGTGCGACTCGGTTACATCAGTGGTAAGCAGCCCGATTATGTAGTTATAGAAGAAACCTATCAACGCTCACACGACTCTTACCGCATATCAGAACCGGAACTTGACGCTCACATCACTAAACAACTCAACAGCGATTTGCGCTTAGTGTACGACGCGAACCACTACAAAATTTACGCCCGCCAAGCCAACTAAACTTTCCGCAAAACTAAAACTTCGCTTCTGCGCGACGGTCAAAGTCAACGCCGATGGGCTTACCGCCCGCACCTGCCAATCTAAATGGGCTGTCAGGTGCGAGGCGGTAATTGCCGTTTGTCATGTTAATGAACCGCATTTGCTTCAATGAAACCGGGTAAGCATTGCGCCCTTTGAATTTGCCCGCGTCGCCGCCGATGATGGCGTTATTGGTAAAGATGTTTCCGGGAAAGTATGTATCGAGACTATCCGCGCCCGGCGCATGACCGTCGCCGATTAAACCGTATTCATTATAGGGAATGATGTTATTGCGAAAGACGAAACCGGTCACGGGTTTGCCATATGCAAAGGTGATATTACCTGTCGTCAAAATGGTGTTATTTTCGATAACAAGTCCGTCCCATTCTGTGATTTTGAGAAAACCGCCGTTGCCGCCCCACTTCTTGCCCTCTATGTCCTCAAACAAATTATTAGCGATAGTCAAACGATGACCGCCTTTCCCTTCGCTACCATAGATACTCATAGCACTACCGCTTCCGCGCACGATGTTGTTGATAAAGAAGACATCTGAAATTGTCGCCTGTGGAACTCTGCCGTCCTCGTCGCGCACGGTGAAGACAATCGCAGTGCCGTCTTGTCCGCTCTGCCAGTTGTTTTCAAATAGATTGCCGTCTATCGTCACCCGCCGCGCGCTCTTTAGCTCAAACAGATTCTTGACCGTGTACCCGGCAGCACGCCACTGAAGCGGTCGGGTAAAGGTGTTGCGAAGGATGCGGATGTCGGAAGGCACTAAGTCGGGAACATGAACATCACTGCCGCCAAACATCACCGGATAACCCGACGCTTCCAGATAGTTGTTCTCAATCAGATAGTTGCCGCTCCCGTTCCAACCCGCAATCGCCTGCGTGTCCTGTCCGTGAGCCTTGAAATCCGCAAAGTACGAGTTGACGATGGTGGTCTGCGAACTGTTGAGCGAGACTCCGCGCTTCATGGTTCCCGCCGTTGTGCCGTGAACGAAGCACCGGTCTAGCACGAGGTGATGCGGCATCTGTGCGAGTGTGGTTTGAGCACTTGAACCGTCACCAAAGAGAATCAAATCATGCGCCACTGCCGCCCGTGAGGCGGGTGTGAACTCTAGCCCAACGAAGCGGTAGTGATGCGCTCCGGCTTGGGTTCTAAGCACGGGTTCACCTCTGCCCGGCGTGACGAGTTTCGGCATCCGCGCGGCATCAGAAGGCGTGACTCTGACGCCCTCAGAGAGGAGCGCGGCATCGCTTGAGAGGAAGGTAATCCAGTTCTCGCCCGCTCCCTTATCAGGCAAGGTGAACGACCCTGTGAAGGTCGCCCCCGCAGGCAAGACAATCGTATCGCCCGGACGCGCCGCGTTAATCGTGCGTTGTAAATCGTCTTTCGCTGTTAGTTTGATGGTGCGCGGGGTGGAGCGTGACGACGCGGAATCGGTGGCGCGTTGTTGCGCCCCGGCACACGCGAGACAGCCGATGACGAACACTGCGACGAGGCATAGCGGTACAAGCCCGCGCACGCCCGACGTGCTTTCTAATTTACGCTTCATTCGATTTTGCTCTTTCATTTAATGGTTATATGAATACGGCTTCTCGATATTCAATCAATGAAATGACGCATCGGTCATCCGACAAAAATAGTAAGCGAACTTGACGTATTCGCCCGCGACATCGCGCCAGCCTCGCGCGTCAAGCCACCACACGACGGCGGCGGCATCATTGAATCGTGATGCGCGGCAGTAAATCTGCGTCGTGTTATCCGGTTGCTTATCACGAAACGCTTGACGGAACGACCGCCATGCGCGGCGCGTGTGATACGGCGAAGTGACAATCGTGATTCGTTGCCAATCGCGCTCCGTCGCCGCATCGCGGACGCGCTCTGCTTCGTCATATGTCCCGGAGACGGTTTGCGGCAAGACGATGACGCGCGACGGCGGAACTCCGGCGCGCTCAAGTTGGCGTGACGCGCTTTCGACAAACAGCAAGTTTCGTTGTTCGGTTTGTGACCAACCGCCGCGCACGCCGTCATTGGTCAGGACGATGTGCGGGGCGCACCCGTGATGATAAAGTTCGGCGGCGCGGGCGGTGCGTTCTTGATAAGAATCCGCTCCGGCAAGCACGACGATGGCGTTTGATTCGCACGCTGTATCTGATTCGACAATCAACGCCCGACTTGCCGCCCACGCGACGAGCGACCATGCGCCGACACCAATCACGACGAACGCCAAACGACGCGCGAGACGACGACGGCGACGCGCATATTTGTCACCCGTCCCGTTATTCGTATCCGGTTCATCGTGCGCGCCGCTTCTCATCATCGTTTCGATTTCATCCGTTTCACCAGCAAATGCCTTGATAGCCTTCGCCCGTGCGCCGCTCACCGAAAATCCGCACAAGGTCAATCACCGTGTGTAGTCTGGTGCGTTCTTCAATTTGACGAAACGCATCGGCTTTGTTTCCGATAACTATAACTTCCGACGATGCGAGAACGTCATCAATTGATTCGCGCATCAATTCCGCGATGTGCGGAATCTCGCGCTCGATGTATTGCTTGTTCGCACCGAACAGGCGCGCGAGTGACACGTCGCGGTCATAAATCGCCAACTGCATTCCCTTCCCGACCAGTCTTTCGATGAGTTCGACCATCGGCGATTCGCGCAGGTCATCGGTTCCGGCTTTGAACGCGAAACCGAGAATGCCGATTCTCTTTTTTCCGGTTTGTAAAACCATGTCAATCGCGCGCTCAATCTGCATTTTATTGCTTTGCAAGACGGACGCGAGAACCGGCGTTTCGACATCCAACTCTTTCGCTTTATAAGCGAGGGCGCGCAAATCTTTCGGCAAGCATGAACCGCCGAAGGCGAAGCCCGGCTTCAAATAATATGGCGACAGATTGAGCTTCGTATCTTCGCAAAACACGCGCATCACTTCGTGGCTGTCAATGTTCATTCCCTTAGCGATATTGCCGATTTCATTCGCAAACGCGACCTTCAAACCGTGAAAACAGTTGCACGAGTATTTGACCAGTTCGGCTTCGCGCAACTTCGTGACGTGACGCGGTGCTTCGATGTTTTCATACAGCACACTCACGGTGTTTGCCGTCGCTTCATCATCAGCACCGATGATGGTAAAAGGCGGAGCGTAGAAATCTTTAATCGAAGTTCCTTCGCGCAAAAACTCCGGGTTGATGCACACACCGAAATCTTTTCCGGCTTGCTTGCCCGATGCTTTCTCCAGCGTCGGGACAACCAATCCATCAATCGTTCCGGGAAGCATCGTGCTTCGCATCACGACGGTATGGCGCGCGTCTTTGCGTTTGATTTCCGCGCCGATTTCTTCGCACACGCGCTCGACGTATTTCAGGTCAAGGCTGCCGTTCGCGTTCGACGGCGTACCGACGCAGACCAGCGAGATTTCCGTGTGGCGTATCGCTTCCGCCACATCCATCGTCGCGCGCAAACGCTTTTCACCGACCATCTCGCTAATAAGTTCATTGATGCCTTCTTCGACAATCGGGCTTCTGCCGTCGTTGATGATGTCCACTTTCGTTTGACTGACATCAACGCCCAGCACGTCATGCCCTTCTTTCGCAAAACACGCCGCCGACACTGCCCCGACGTAACCCAAACCGAACACACTGATTTTCATGTTTATAATTTCCCTGTCGCTCTTAAACTGACTTGTGCAATTAATCTTTATTTCGCGCTTGTGCATGTAACTCAAACCCGAACGTCAATAACAAACGCTTAATCATCAACTGTTTTCAAACCCGCAACGTGCGTCTTTTTATCGCTGCCAATCGGTTGTCCAACTGTTCGTCCGGCGCGCGGCGCGCTAAATAATCCCCACAGCAAACTGCCGCCCCACGCGAGGTGTATAAACAGAAACGCAAGCATGATTTCTGGCACGAGAGCATAATTTTTACGGCGCGTTTTGCTGACCGCGTGAACCGCCGCCAACCCCGAACCGGCGAGGTACAGGGCTATGATTAGCATTAGCAGCGACCATAACGGCAGCCAGAAAAAGCCGCCGATTAAAGAC
Organism: Pyrinomonadaceae bacterium MAG19_C2-C3; assembly: GCA_024330265.1. Taxonomy (GTDB): domain Bacteria; phylum Acidobacteriota; class Blastocatellia; order Pyrinomonadales; family Pyrinomonadaceae; genus JANDLT01. The sequence continues at coordinate 68,859 of JANDLT010000010.1, forward strand.
ACGATAATTGATAACACAAACAACGGAGCGACGGCTTGCCGCACTTTCAAAGACGCGGGATGTAGCTTTAGCATCTGCGCTTTCCAACGTCCGTAACGCGCGTACTGCGTCCACAAATCCGCGAGCGTCGGGCGCGCAAAATAGGTGCAGAACTCGGTTGCGTCAAGCAAAACTTTCGCGCCCTGTTTTCGCGCACGATAATAAAAATCGTAATCTTCATTCGCCAGCAACGCTTCGTCAAAACCGTTTAACTGCATCCACAAACTTTTCTTAAACGCCCCGAACGGCACGGTATCAACATACGCTGTTTTAGCGTTGGTTGAGCGATACTTCGCATCACCGATGCCAAACGGATGCGACACCGCGAGGGCAATCGCGCGGGCTTCCGTCGTCCCCGCGCCCTGCGTGATTTGACACGGAAAGCCGACAATCTCGGCAGTACCGGATTGCAATACGTCTATGCACCGCCGCACATAATTTTGCGAAGGCACGGAATGAGCATCCATCCGCACAATGATTTCGCCGTGCGCCGCGTTGATGCCGAGATTCAAAGCCGCCGGAATGTTGCGCGCCGGATTGTCAATGATGACGACGCGCGGAGATGCTTCATTTGCCGTCGTACTCTTGGCGAAATTCTGAGCGAAGCCTTCGACGACTTTGCGTGTGCCGTCGGTTGACATCCCGTCAACCACGATAATCTCCAACCGTTCGGCGTCGTATTGACGCGCGGTATTCTCTAAAACTTTGCCGATAAATCTTTCCTCGTTAAAGCACGGAATCACGATTGAGACAAACGGCAACAACGCGCCTTTACTGGAAGCAACATTCGGTGTCACATCAGTCATAGCATTCTCAACTTCGCCCGTTTTTGTTTTGATTTCCATCAACTTGTTCGCTTCTAAACTAACATCGCGCGCTTCGTCGCTTGTGTGCAAAGTTCGGCAAATATCAAAGCGGAGTTTTGCCAACTGTAATGCTCGCGTACAAGTTGCGCGGCGTTATCTGCCATGCGTCGGGCTGCTTCTTTATCGTCGCGCAACAACTTGATTATCGCCGCCGCAAAGTCACGCGGCGTGTCGGCAATTACCAAATCGCTTCCGTCGCGCACCGGCAAACCTTCCGCTCCGACGGTTGTGGAAACCATCGGAATCTCCATCGCCATCGCTTCGTAAATCTTGAGCCGTGTGCCGCCGCCGATTCTTATCGGCACAACGTAAGCACTCGCATCGTTCATGTACGGGCGCACGTCTTCGACTCTGCCCGTGACAATCACCGACAAATCGCGCTTGCTCAATTCGATTAAACTTGAGTACGGGTTGCGCCCGACAATCGTGAGCGTCACTTGTGGTATCTCGCGCTTGATGAGCGGCATCACTTCACGAGTGAAGAAGCGCATCGCGTCTTCGTTCGGCAACCAATCCATCGAGCCTGTAAAAACCAGATTATAGGGTTTCGGTTTTCTATCAATCGCGGGTCGAAAAAACTCCGTATCAACTCCCGTCGGCACATCCGCGATTCGTTCAACTCCGTAATCACGCTGTATCTGCGCCGCATCATCGCTCGATACGGCAATCACCGATTCGACTGCCAAACACACCTTGCGCTCGTAGGCAAAAGCCTTGCGCCACTGTCCGTAAAGAAACGCGCGCTTCGCCGGATGCTTCTGCACTTCATAGTGTCGCTTCCAAATCATCGCCTCGACGTTGTGCTGAAACAGAACGACGGGGATTTTCAGATTCGCCGGAATGTTGACGGCTGGCATCAAAAAGTCGCACACCACAACATCGTAACCTGACTTTGCAACGCACGCCGCAATAGCATCGTGCATCGCTGGCGATCTATATTTGTTTATAAAATACGGCAATCTTGAAGCGAGGTTTTGTGCAATCTCAACATAAAATCCGGCGGAAAACTTCGGGCGCGTCCGGTGCGGCACAACAACCAGTTCGGTGCAATACTCATCGGCTTGGGCGCGCACTTGTTCATTGCTTTCGCCGTTGATGTTTATATCGTCGAGCGTCAAATACGTGATGTCGTGTCCGGCACGCTTCAACTCTTTCAGCGTGTGAAAGGTACGAATCTTTCCGCCCTTATCTACCGGATGCAACAACTCTGTTTTCAACCACAAGATTCGCAAGTCTTCGCTCTGCTTTCTGCTTTTAATCGGTTGCCCTTGCGCCCAGATGCGCTTACGTTTAATAACTCTCACGCCGCTATCGTTACCGCTTGCTCAACGTTCAGGTTGCGGCTTTCACTTTCACCGTCTATGAATCGCCGCTGCCACATTTCAAAGTTGATTAACGCCCACAAACGCTCGTTGTGATTTGCGCCTCGCAAATGTTCACCGACGATTTCGCGCAGGTAGTCGGGATTGAAAATCCCGCGCTCCGTCGCCCGTTCTCCCGTCACATACTCATCCAACAAATGACGATACTCGCCGCGAAACCATTTGCCGACCGGAACGGGAAAGCCCATTTTCTTGCGCGACAGAATCTCCGGCGGCAATTCGTTTTTCATCGCTTCGCGCAAAATATATTTCGTGTTCCACGCTCCACGCAGTTTCATACGTTCCGGCAACGCCGCCGAAAACTCAACCAACTTGTGGTCGAGGAACGGCACGCGGGACTCAATCGAAGCCGCCATGCTCATCTGGTCTTGCTTCATCAAAAGCTCATGCAGATAAGTTTTCGTATCGGCGTACAACATACGACTAAGCAAGTTCGGCAAGCCTTTCGCATCGAAGTATTCGCGCATCCGCGTATAAGGATTTAAGTTGTCCGCTCCGATTCGTTCGCGCGTTTCAGCGGTTAACATTTGGGTTTGATGAGCGCGCGAAAACACGGAAAAGTTATCGAAGTAAAGCGATGTCACATCCGGCTCAAGCGTCAGAAACGTGCGGCGCAATTTATGACCGGCTTTCGATTCATGCGGCAAACCCTCGACTCCGCTTTTAATCAACGCCCGCAACGGCGACGGCATCAACTTATGATAACCGCCGCCAAATCGCAGCAACTGCACGGTTTTGTAATAACGTTCGTAACCCGCCAGCATCTCGTCGCTGCCTTCGCCGGTCAGCACGACTTTGACGTGACGCGCGGCTAACTCCGAAACAAAATAGAGCGCGACGCTCGACGGGTGGGCAATCGGTTCGTCTTCGTGCCACACGAGTCGCGGCAAAGCCTCGAAGAATTGCGCCGGTGTAACGAGAACTTCGTGATGCTCGGTTCTGTATTTTTCCGCGACCATGCGCGCATACTGAAACTCGTTGGCTTCGCGTTCGGCAAACGCGACGGAAAAAGTCTTTACGGGTTCGCGCACCAAGCGTGACATCACCGCCGCAATCGCGCTCGAATCAATCCCGCCCGATAAAAACATTCCTAACGGCACGTCCGCCATCAAGCGCAACTCGACCGATTTTTCAAACAAAGCTTTCCATTCCGCGACAAGTTCGGCATCGGATTTCCCGGCGTGCTGCTCTCTGCTTTCTTCATCAAACTTCACGTCCCAGTATCTGTTTATTTCGATGTCGCCGTCGCGTTCGCGCCACCGCAACGTGTGTCCCGGCAAAAGTCGTTTGACTCCTTCAAACAAAGTCGTCTCGCCTGTCGTCGCGTGGTTCGCAAGATAATCGGGCAGTCCGGCGTAATTCATTCGCGGCTTAATTTCAAGTCCCGCCAACACCGCTTTCATCTCCGAACCGAACGCCAAACTTCCGTCCTGACCTTGAACGTAGTAAAGCGGTTTAACGCCCAACCTATCGCGTGCGATAAACAATTCACGCCTGCGCTTATCCCAAATCGCAAACGCGAACATCCCGCGCAAGTAATCCACAACGCGCCCGCCGTGTTCTTCGTACAAATGCAAAATCGTTTCCGTGTCGCAATGCGTTTGATAGCGATGCCCTTTGGCTTCGAGTTCGAGGCGGTAATCGGCGTGGTTGTAAATCTCGCCGTTAAAAATAATCACCAGCGAACCGTCTTCGTTCGTCATCGGCTGCGCTCCGCCCGCGACATCCACGATGCTTAAACGTCTGTGACCGAGAGCGATGCCGCCGTCGTAAAACGCGCCGCTGTCATCAGGACCGCGATGCGCTATCGTGTCGCGCGCACGTTCAAAAACTTTCGGTTCGATTCTTCTGTTGCTGGTACTCGAAAATGCCAGCCCGTTGATTCCACACATAGCTTTTAGTTTTCACTTCCCGCCGTCACACTTACGCTGACATTAACATTCGCTTTGCCGCTCGCCTCGACGTGCCATTCGCCGCTTGCCGCGCGCCACGCGAAGATGAAGTCATTGCCTTCGTTTTCGCCCACGATTTCATATTCGCCGTAGCGCATACGTTTTCCGTTTATCAAAATCACTTCGCTTAAACCCTCCGCTTCAAACCTCAACCACGCCCACTCACCTTCGACTTCCAACCGTGAGCCTTTTACTTTATCAACCGTGACGATTTTTCCGGCGTCACCGAAAATCACATAATCGCAATTCGCCGCAGTTTTAATTTCGCACCCTGTACCGTTGCGCGCAACTAATTTGCTAATTTCAAAGTTTGACGACCGGCTATCTTCAGAACTCGATAACGGCAGCAACAACGTCATCAACTCGTAATCCGCTTTGCTTATCGCTTCGTAATAAGCCGCCCGCCCCGCCTGTTTCGCGCCGTAACAGGGCGCGACGAAACCGTCTTCGACGCGCCACGCACCACGTTCATCTCCGCAACTGATGACGCGCAAACCCGCTTCACCCGCAAGTTTCAGCGTCAATCCTGACAGCGCATCGCCGTCGTTCGGGCTTTCGGATTTGCGCTCGATTTCAATTTCCGCGTGCGGAGTGAAATGCAAATGCGAGCGAATCAGATGCGCCCCCGAAGACTCAACCGTGTCTCGTAAAATGAAATAATCGTTTTTTAGAAACAGCACTTCGCGCCGTTGCATCGCCGGATGTTCCAACCGCGTAAAGCCGTCTTGTCGTCCGGCGAAAAAATCGAACCTACCTTTACTAATCCACTTTTCGGCTTTCGCATCAGCGATATAACTCCACTGAAAAGCCCGCTCCGGGATTGATGAAGATTCATCATCAATCGTCAAAGTGTTGTGCGCCCGCGTCGAACGAAACCAGTCACGCTCCGCTTTCGACCCGGTGTAAGTATAAGTTCCGGCATCAATCAACGCCGCTTTTCCGTTTGCCGACAATACGAACGATAACGCATCGGCGTGTGCGTGAGCGCAATTAGCTGTGCCATGCGCGCCGCAATCCAACAACATATAGTTGCTGTCCGTTTGCCACCCGTCGCGCATCACAAAGTATCCGCTCTCGCCGAAAGCCTGTGAAGTCGTCTGCGGTTCGCTTGCCGCCAACTTATCGTATACACGCAAACCGCTTGTGCCGTGCAGCCACAAGTTTTCTTCACCGGCATCTCCGGCAACAAACTTGAAGTCTTCGCGCCCGAAAATAATCGCGCCGTTAATTAACGCCGCGCGAAAATCGTTCAACTCGCACCCGTCTAATTTTACCAACCGCCCGCCGTCATCATCGCCGTAGAAAGGCGTGCGTCCGTCGGGTTGCGTTATCGCCGTCAAGTGTTCAAACAGCAACCGCAATCTATCTTTCACCTTATCGTCAACCACTTCGCCGTTGGCACGTTTCAACAAAACATAGTGCGTGTAAAAATCCGTCGTGTAGCGATGATAAAAACTCGACTGCTCGAAATAAACTCCGTCCGCGCGGACGTGACGATTGATTTCATCACACAGAATCCGCTCGCCGGTTGCGCGCCACACTCGCGCGCGTCGAAACTCCGGCAGCAATGTGCCGGTATAAAATAGCCCTAAGGCTTCGCCGGTTAAATGCGTGTTCGGGCTGAAATAAGTTGAAAGATAAGTTTCGAGGTGGCGCGCGTGAATGTATAAAAACTTCGTCGCGCGGCTGAATGTTTGCCTGTCAAGTGAAGGTGAATCTTTGAAAAAGTGAAACGCCCACAACCAGCTTATGAGGCGAAACGCGACTTCTAAACTGCTCGCCCAGTTGATGCCCAGCTTCGGCGGATTCGCGTCCATCCAAGAGTTAAGCTGATTGACAAACGCTTGCGCGAAACTCTCGTCGTTCGTTAAAAGATATGCGCGCCCCAGCGTCACGAAATGCTGATGCCGATTAAGCTCCCAAGTTATTTTCTTGTCACCCGCCGCTTCCGCGTTCAAATAATCAATCAAACTCCAGTGAACGAGCGGCGTGCGCTTGTTCGCTATCGGTTCGAGATGCCAGTCAATAGGTGCGCCGAAACTTAAATCTTTATAGCCAAGCAAATCAAAGCGATTGTTCACGTTTCGCCGCGCCGTTTCAATCACCTTCGCGCGTGAAGCGGCAAAGCGGCGCGAGTGTTCTTCGACGCACGCCGGTACATTATCGAATCCGGCGAAGAAACGCGGCGCGCGCGCGGCGCGAAATGAAGTCAAAAGTAGTTCATCAAACTTCGCCGCCTCGCTTCCACTTGTTTCGTTGCCTTTGTTGCTTTTGAAATTGGTGATGGGCGGGCTATCGGCGTTCAACTTGTCGCGGTCAAACAACGCCGCAAACTTTTTATCATTCACTAACCGCGCATCGTTCGACATCCCGCGCCGCTCCAATTGTGCTGCCACAACCTGACCGCCGCGCACGCGCAATTCGTCGAAGCTGCGTCCGTGAAGTTTTTTTATTTTGCCGATTATGCTCATGCTTGAGAATCTCGAATCGCAACGCTCAAAAGGCGGTTTGAGAAAAAGCGGTGTTCAGATTTTTTCGCTTTTCATGTCAACGCTTGCCAACTCGCCTCGCGCGCTTTCGTCGCGCAGCGTGCGGTAGAGGTTAAGCCAATCTTCTCTGACCGCTTCCCAAGCGTACTTGCGACACTCGGTCAAACCATTCGCGGCAATCCCGGTTGCTAATTTCTCGTCGCGCAGTAAGCGCAACGCTTCGCGGCTCATCGCTTCGTGGTCATCGCAGTCAATCATCAACGCCGTTTGTTCGTGCGTCACGATGTAGGGAATCCCGCCCGCATTCGTTGTCACAATCGGAATACCTGAAGCATATGCTTCGATAATCGAACCCGGCATATTGTCCCAATCGGGAGCGTTCAAATAAATGTCCGCCCCGTCGTAAAGCGCGGGCATATCTTCCGGCATGACACGCCCGATGAAACTAACGTTTTCAAGTTGCAGTTCGCGGCTTAAACTCTCAAGCGCGAGTCGCTCTACACCGTCGCCCGCAACAACCAAACTCGCCGCCGGATGTTGGTTTTGAATAAACCGAAACGCCCGCAAAATGCACGCGACGTTGTAGTGTTTTTCGTGATTACGATTTGATAAAAACGCCGGACGCAAGCGGTCACGCCGCCGAAACCGGAAACGTGAAGTATCAACAAAGTTATAAATCGCTTCGGCTTTCAAATTAAACTGCGCGAACTCGTCAACCAGATACCCCGACGGCGCGATGATGCGTTGCACCAAACGAATTGTTGGCAAAGCCGTTTTCCAAGTTCGCAAATGATTAACCGCCGCGCCGCTTCGATAATTTAGCAACGAAGGTTTCCCGAAGAGTTTAGCGAGTAAAATTGCCGGAGTCGGAGCGATAACAAACGAAGAAAACGACGCGGAAAAAATATGTATCACGTCATAGCGCGGGATGCGTGCCAGCAGTTGCGCGATGTACATCAGAGAGGTGACGACGGTGCGAACGTATTTAATGTTTTGCAGTTTGCCGAACGCTCCGGGTAGTCGCGGGTCAATCGGCTGGAAACCGATTTGTAAAGACTTTTCCTGCCGAAACTTCTCAACCAGACGCGAAGCCTGTATCGCTTGCCCGCCGAGAATGCCAAGCGAAGGCGCGACTAACAACACGCGAACGGTGTTCGTCGGCAACTCGACTGTGTGCGGTGTGTCGTTCATCAATCGTCGCTTGTGTACGGCGCAAGAGCGGGGCTGGATGTTAAGCGGAGACGGACTCGCTGGCATTAGGGTTTCTGTTTCGAGCGGCGTGACTTAATAGTTTTTCGTAAATCTCAACGGTGCGCCCGATTTGCGCGTGCGTTGAGAACTTGGTTTCAACGATGTGCCTGCCACGCGCTCCCATCGTGCGTGCTTGTTCCGGGTTCTGCAATAAGAACACGATGTGCTCCGCCATCGTTTCATCATCGCGCGGATTAACGATGAAACCGTTTTCACCTTCCGCCACGGCTTCGCGCGCCCCGCCGACATCAGTTACCACAACGGGACGCGCCGCCGCCATATACTCCAAAATCGAATTACTGAAACCTTCTGAAATTGAACTCAATACACAAGCATCCGAGACGGCTAATAGCTCACCGACGCGCTCACACCGACCTATAAAGTGCGCTGAATCATGCAACCCTAATTCATCGGCAAGTGCGCGCAACTCTCCGCTCAACTCTCCTTCACCGGCTAAAATAAAATGCGCTTCCGGTACATGTTCGCGCACCCTTTGCGCGGCGCGCAGGAAAGTCGGATGGTCTTTGAGCGGCAATCGAAGGTTGGCGACGATTGTCACGAATTGCGTGTTCACATCAATTGGCAAATTAAACGATGCTAACTTTTCACTCCGCGAAATCGCGTTTTGTGATTTAACGCGCTGCATGTCAAGCCCGTTATAGATTGTCAATGCTTTCGCCGGTGCAAGTCCTTCCACTTCTATTAGCTGACGCCGCACTTCTTCGCAATTAGCAACGACGGCGTGCGCGCATCTGTAAGTCGCTCGTTCAACAGCACGTTGCTTTGCAGGGCGAGTAGCGGACTCGCGCCGCGCTCCAATGCGTCCACGCACGCCCGCTAGTTTCGCCGATGTTAACCCGAAAACATTACTGTAAAAGTCGTGCGTTTGAAGTATATCTATGTCGTTGGCGCGCAAGTGTGAAACAAACCGCGCCGTTTGCCGCAGCATATTGGCGTCGTAAAAACTCGTCAGAGGGAACTCGCCGATTTCGTCTATGTCGAGTTTTTCCGCTTCGGCGCGCAACACGCCTTCCGGGTCAATAACGGCAACACGCACGTTGTAATGCCCGTCATCACATAGCAGACGCGCTAGTTGTAAGGCTTGGCGTTCCGAACCGCCTTGATGAAAACTCGGCAGCAGATGAAGTACCGTTGATTTGCTTTTCATTTTCTGCTTTTCGTACAAATCTTAAAAAGAAAGCACTGTCGCTTATTTGCAGTCTACTTATTTCTTTAACTACGCAGATTCTTGACGCTCCGTGCGTTCTTGATGCGCGGCGTGTGCTTCCGCCGAGTACGATGCGCCATTTCGCACGGCATCGCGCCAACCAACAGGATACACAACAGGATTGAGGCTAAATGAGCGTAACACTTCGTTCGCGTTGCCTTCACCTAAATCGCCGTGCAGAGTAATACTTGATTCGGCAAAGGGAGCTATATGCCAGCGGAAGTTTTTAAAGGCTTCGCGCGTAATCGGAATGCGCGTTGGGTCGTAACCTAACAGCCATGCGCCAACCCAATCCATCGCCGCCGCATTGTTGCTTGCCAGCAATAACCCCATCTCCAACGGCATCGCATTCAAGGGACCTTCACCTTGTCCTGAAATAACCGCATCAACAAGATGAATCACACGACGTTGCACCTCATCCGCAACTGTTCCGTCTGCGCGCCCATAAAGCAATATGCGATTAAGGTCTAAACAGGTTCGCCAAATCGTATCGTTGCCTGACCACGAACCATCTATCCCGACTTTATCGCCGCGCGCCCGCGAGACACGCGCTAAGACAAATGTAAAGCCATGCCACAGCACGCCCTTTGCATAAGAATTGGTTACATTCTGTTTATCATGTACAAACTCAAGAGCGCGTTTTACTTGGCTCGCACCCGGATACCCGTCGCCGCCCGTTTCGCTGCCCCCAAGACGGTGATGGGGTAAGTATTCTTTATTACCGTTAATACCGATGAGGTTTTTAAGAGCGCACGTTACCCCCGCTTTTTTGTGGGTCTTCAACTTGGGCAAATTAATAACAACATCTGCGTCTAAAATCTCGCGTGCGACAAGATATTGGTGTCGCCCGCGCCCGTGAGTTTTTTGCATTAAACGGTGGTCGTACCACGCAACGCGAAATGCCGTGTCATCTTTACTGATTTCTTCCAGCAAACTTTCTTCCTGTAAATCGAACAACACAAACTTGCTTTCATCTTGCAGGTTTTCTACTGAAACGCGCACACCGTTCACCAAAACGCAGGTCGTGCGGCGGAAATCGCGGATGCCTTTGAATGTAGGATTAGTCTGCTTTAATTTTTGCGCCCAAGCATCAAGCCCTGTTTGTTGCAGCAGCAATTCGAGATTGCAACTCTGAATTGGAGCATCACCAACGACGACTTCCGACGGTTCGGCTTTCAAAACTTCTTCTGTGCAAGCGCGCGTTACCGAAGGATGTGTGAACAATGGTTCTGTGCCGTAGTCGCCTTGATTTTCATGCAATACGAGGTTCGGTTTTAGCAACACGCGCGCACCTTTGGTGACAACGCTCCCGAACGCTCCGCGCCCGCTTTCGTTCCAGTTCATCATTTCGCCAACGCGCTCAACGCCACGCCGCATTTCATCTTCATCACAATAAGCTGAAGGTGCGACTCTGGCGGCTGCGACTCGCGCATCTTTTAGCTGTAATTCGTTTAACTGATTCATAACTCGAAAACTTTTCTACTTCACGCTTTAACATCAGATTTCGTAAAGCGGTGTTTGCCCGCCTTTGACAGCGGAATCGCCGTGACCTGTTCGACGGTGAATTTCACATCCGGCGATAGTTGTTTGAGTTCTTCAGAAGCTTTCACTATCACTTGCCGTCGCGCTTCGGCATCAGCTTCATCATTCGTCGGCACAATTAAAAGTTTGATTTCGTCGCGCGCAGTTTGATGAAACTGAAACGTTTTGATGCCACGCGAACCGTACATCAAATGCGTAAAAAACTCGCCGTGAACCACGCCGCCGTCAGGCAAATGGAAATTGTCGCTCGTGCGCGCGACGTTCAGGTTCATCAACGGAAAATTGTTGCCGCACGCGCATTGCTCATCCGACAACGAACCGCAATCTTCGTTGCGGTAACGGATGAACGGCATCGCATAGTTCCATAGTGAAGTAATTAAAAATGGGCGGGTATCCGGCGATGCTTCGCTAGTTTCATCTGTTTCCAACACTACGAAATCTGAGTTGATGTGCATCTTTCCGCTCGGACACTCAACTGCGATATTTTGAACTTCGCTGCTACCGTAAGCGTCGAAAACATTGCATTTGAAAACTCTGCTGATGACTTGTCTTTGCTGCGGATAAAGTTTTTCAGCCGTTGTAAAAACCCCGCGCAAGGGTTCGACCTGCGCGCCGCGTTGTTCGATATGTTCGGCGAAGCGCGCAACGGTTGAAGCGTAACCGAGTGCGACTTTAGCGTTTAATGTTCGCCAGCGTTTAATCCATTCGTCCATCTGTTTCGCTCCTGAATAGAACGGATCGAATTGATACTTGCGACGAAGCAGTTGACGCGCTTCAAACTTCCATCGCGGCATACGATACAAGTTTTCGTTGAATCCCCAAAAGAAAGCGACCATCTCGCCGACCTGCCAACCCGCTTGTTTGAGATAGCGAAACACACCGGCGTTAGAAGCTTCCATGTACCGGCGTTCACGGTAGAACGTCAGTGGCACGCCGGTAGAGCCGCCGCTGTGATGCGGCAATAAATCCTCAAGCGGAACATCTTCGCGTATCAAGTCGCGCCCGCATTCACGAATAATATCTTTAGTTAAAATTGGTAACTGCTCAAAATCTTTGAGTGTGCAGATGTCTTGATGCGTCACACCTATGCGCTTGAACAGTTCGCGGTAATAAGGTACATGCGCTTCGGCATGTTGTAGAAGTGATCGCAAGCGACGCATCTGGTTGGCTTCGATTTCTTGCCGGGACTGAAACGGAGCAGATTCGATTTGACGCAAAATCTCGAACACACTCGAACCTTGCAATCGCTCGTGCGTTTGCAAGATAAGATTGCCGAGAGCGTCAACCGCGCCGCGCCGCGCCGTTTGTCGTTCAAGATTAGTCGTCATAGATTTTCAACCTCATTCACCATACAAAACGTCAAAACTATGCTTCTCAGTACAGGACAAAAAAGTTGTTTGAAAGTACATTAAGCTGCATAAAAACCCATCGAGCAGTCAAGCTTGGACAAGATTTGCCGCTAGACATTTCTTGTAGGAGTAACTGCAGATGCCTGACACGTCGGTGCTTGAGCAAACGCTTCGTGCCATTTTTCCAGCATGAACAATGCCCATAGTTGCGCTGAATGGTTGCGCCACCCACGTTCGTGTTCGTCCAGTAAAACGTTGACGTAATTGGGGTTGATGTAGCCGCGTGCGCGCGCCGGTTGACCGGTAATCGTGTCGCGTATTTGGTCGCGCAGTGCGTTGTTTATCCACTGGTCAATCGGCACGCCGAAGCCTTGTTTGGGGCGATGTAGAATCTCGCGTGGGACAAACGATGCGGCGGCTTTCTTGAGGATGTATTTCGTTACGCCGTCGCGGAGTTTCATCTTTGAAGGAATCCGCGTCACGAAATCAATCAACTTGTGGTCTAAGAGCGGGACGCGGGCTTCGAGCGAGTTTGCCATTGTCATGCGGTCAACTTTGGTCAGGATGTCGCCGACTAAATACGTTTTGCTGTCAAGGTAGAGTAGCGCGTCAACCGCGTCGCCGGATGTCGCCCGCGCCGCGTAATTGTGCATCAACGCTGATGTGAAATCGCGTTCATCGGCGTTAATCGAACGGCGGAAATCGGCGGTGCAAAGCTCTTTGCGCGCAAGGGCGGTGAAAATCGAAATGCTGTCAACATAGCGGTCAAGCGGGTCGAGGGCGACATTGCGAATAAAGTTGCGTCCGCGCGCACCGTGCGGTAAGGCTTCGCTCAAAGGCAACATCACGCCTTGTCGCACAAAGCGCGGCAAGCTGCCGAACCCGCTCCGGGCTTGGTCAATTTTATAGCGCGTATAACCGGCGAAAAGTTCGTCGCCGCCATCGCCACTTAAAACAACCGTGACGTGTTCGCGCGCCAGTTTTGACACTATAAAAGTCGGTATCGCGCTTGAATCCGCAAACGGTTCGTCGAAGTGCGTCACCAACTTTTCGACGACTCCGCAGATTTCCGGCGTGACGATAAACTCGTGATGCTCGGTGTTGAAGTGCTTCGCGGTGACGCGCGCATACTTTAATTCGTTGTAAGAATCTTCGTTGAAACCGATTGAGAAAGTTTTAACTGGCGTGTCCGTAACGCGCGCCATCAAGCCGACGACGACGCTCGAATCAACGCCGCCCGACAGAAACGCTCCCAACGGAACTTCGGAGATAAGACGCACGCGCACCGCTTCTTCAAGCAAGCGATTAAGTTCGGCGATGACTTTTTCTTCGGATGAAAAATCGGTGAACCGCGCTTCGGAAATTGAGGTTTCCGATTCATCATTACGTCCCGTGTAATCGAAATCCCAAAACCGATTCGTCACTATTTTATCGCCGTCGAAAATCAAAGTGTGCGCGGGCGGCAACTTCTTTATATCTTCAAAAATCGAGAGTGGTTCGGGAACGTAACCAAGTGCGAGATACGCATCAATCGCTTGCAAACTCGTGCGCCGTTCAACTTGATTGTGTTCGAGCAGCGACTTCAATTCCGAACCGAAAACCAGCGTGCCTTGTTTGGTCAGCGAATAGTAGAGCGGTTTTTTCCCGACTCTATCGCGCGCGATAAACAATTCTCTCTTCCGCTTGTCCCAAATCGCAAACGCAAACATGCCGCGCAAACGCTTGACGACATCCGCGCCCCATTCTTCGTAACCGTGCAGAATCGTTTCCGTGTCGCACGAAGTTTTGAACGTATGCCCGTGCGCTTGCAATTCCTTTTGCAGTTCGGGAAAGTTATAAATCTCGCCGTTAAAAACAATCGCGCAGGATTGGTCTTCGTTGTAAATCGGTTGCGCTCCGCCCGCCAAATCAATAATCGCCAGACGGCGCATCCCCAACGCGACACCGCCGTCAACCATCGTGCCTTGATCATCGGGACCGCGATGCGCGATACAGCGACACATCCGGTCAAGCACCGTTGCCGATGTTTCAGGAGCGTTTGCTTGAAAGTTCTTATTCGCAAATCCGGCGATACCGCACATAAGTTCTCGCGTCTTTCCCTAAAAATTGTGTTTGAAAATCTTTTGTATCAACGACGATGAGGCGTGTGATTCTAGTTGAAGTTGGCGGGAGTCTTAGGCAGGCACAACGGGAGACGGGTAGATGCCGTTGGGAAGCATACGCTTCACAAACGCTTTATGTCTCGGAAGCCGTGTGCGGGTTGAAATTTTCCGTCGAAGGATTTCGACGCTGCTGAAACCGCGCACGCACGAAACCGTAAAAAAATCTGAGCCGCGTTTCGTGCTTAAAAGCCGCGCCCGCGTCGCCGCGCAAACTCGCTTTCGCCCACGCGACAGACGCTTCCAACGCTTGACGATACAAGTGCGCCGGAACATCAAACAATCTTTTCGACGATGCTTCAAAAGTCGGATTGCGCCAGCGCGCGTAATGCGTGCCGTGTCCGGTGTGCCAAGCGCGGTGGTAGCTTTTCGTCATGCGTTCGCGCGGAACGTCCGTGTGAAAAATCACCGACGGTGCGTGCATTCCTTGCAGTCCGGCACTCCACATGCGCTCTTGCATTTCAGCATCTTCGAGTGAGCCGATATGATTTTTCACCCGTCCCAAATCGGCGCGAAAGTTACCGACACGCTCGAAAGCCTCGCGGCGAAACGACTTGCCGAGCAAGCATAGCGGATTGCTTTGATTTGTATAGAACGGCTCATCGGCGTCTTGCAATGCGAGCGGCGACCAGTGTTCGCGCGTCAGCCACGACGGTACGTCGTGCGCCCACAGAGGCAACACGCGCCCACCGATAAAAGCTATTTCCGGGTGATTATCGAAAACCGTTTTGATTTGATAAATCCAATCGGCGGCGACTTCAATATCATCATCCGTGAAAGCGATAATCTCGCCGCGCGCCTTATCAACTCCTGTATTCCAGCCATGAGACAAGCCCTGTTTCGGCTCGAAAAAATAACGCACCGGAACATTTACGTTCGCGCCTTGCTCGACGAATGAATCAACCACCTGCCGCGTATCATCGTTCGAGTTATTGTCAACCACAATCAATTCAAACGACACGCCGCGCGCCTCTTGTGCAAGAACACTTCTCAACGCCGACGGTAGAAGCGCGCAACGATTATATGTACTTATAATGACTGACAAATCGAAAGCCGTCGCGCTCTGTTCAAGTTGCGTGGTCATCGAAACGTCAATTTGTGGATTTTGCGTGTCGGTCATAACAGAAGAACCGTTTAAGTTTTGGCGGGCGTCGCGCGTTCAACCTTCTTGCTTAACAAAGCGGCGGCAAAGCGTCCAAGTTCAATCGCGTTTGAGTGCGTGCGCGCCGCTTTCGTCATTTCGTATCGCTTGCGTAAGTAGCTGATAAACTCGCGCGCGTGAACTTCGTGATGCAGCGCGACGCTTTCGTTACGTCGCATCGCGGCTTTGAACCAGCCTGTTATTTCCACTATCAGATTGCGATACATGTAAGCCGGTGAACCGAACAACGTCACCGTATCGGCAGGCAAATCTTTTTGTAACCTACTATTTTCATCCGTGATTTCGTACAACCGCATCAATGCGGCGTAGCCACCGTGTCCGGTGTGCCACCGCCGATGATAGGCTTTGTCTAATCTATCCGCTTGCACTTCCGCCGCTATCACTATTCGCGGGGCGTACAATCCACGCATTCCGGCTTGCCACACGCGCAACTGCCACTCGTGGTCTTCGGCTGACCCTATGCTATCTTCGACGCGCTGAAACTCTGTCGCAAACATTCCGACTTTTTCAAACGCTTCGCGCCGCACCACGAGATTCGCTCCGACCAAACACATCGGGCGATTCGCGTCAACGTAAAACTCCGCCTCGCCGTAATCAATAATCGCCAACGGAGCCCAATGCTCAACGGTCAACCACGCGGGCGGTTCTCGCTCCCACAACGGCAAGACTTTGCCGCCGACGTAAGCAACTTCCGGGTGAGCATCGAATGTCTGATTGATTTCGCTAACCCAATTCGATTCGGCGCGCACATCGTCATCGGTGAAAGCGATGATTGGAGCTTTCGTTGTGACGATACCGGCGTTACGCGCGTGTGAGAGTCCCTGCTTATCTTCAAAAACGTAACGCAAGTTTGCCACTCCGTTTTCGATATAGCTTTCAATTACAGAGCGCGTTTCGTCTGTCGAGTTGTTATCAACCACAACCAACTCGTAACGCACACCGTTCGATGCTTGTCGCAATACACCCTCAATCGCCGGAGCTAACATCGCCGCGCGATTGTAGGTGCAAATCACAACTGAAACATCAAACGTGTCGTTCATAACAATCGCCGCTCCTCGTGTTATCGCTTATCAACCGCCAAGTCGCTTTTGACGCGAAAAACGACGCAATATGTTTTTCGCATCAAGTGTTTTGCTAACAGCATTGGAGCGTGTCTCATCAGTGTCAAAACATTTCTCACAATCAACTTGCGGTCACGGCGGCGACGAAGTTCTTCGCGCAACTGATGCACCACCTGTTCGCCGTAGAAATTTTGCCAGCGAAGCAGACCTTCGCGGTAAGCGTTCTTTAGTTCATGGTCGCCATCAATGAATTGCTTTTGCGCGCGATAAACTCTAAACGACGAATTCATCATCATCGCCAATTTGTGATGAGTGTTGCCGCCGTGCAAACGCCAATCGGCAACATCTTCCGTTAGTGAACAAGCTCCGTAGATTCTCGCCAACCGCAGATAAAGTTCGTAGTCGCTGGCATGATCGGCGTGCGCGTCAAGTCCACCGGCGTCAATCAATTTTTGCCGCCGAAACATCACTTGCGCGGGCATCCAAATAAAGTTATCAAGCAGCAACGCGGCATAGATGTTTGCTGTCAAAGGTTTTTGGCGCGGCGTGGAACGCAAACTGCCGTCCGCTTCAATCAAGCGACACTGACCGGAAACAAACGCGCATCCGGGATTATTTACGAGAACTTCGACCGCGCGTTCAAGTCCTGTCGGCAACAAACGATCATCGCCGTCAAGCAACACTAGAAACTCACCCTTGCTTTCGTTGATGCCGCGCGTGCGGGCGACGACGACTCCGGCATTCGCCTGTTTGATGTAGCGCACACGCGCACCAAATCCTTCAACGACGCTTGACGTATCATCCGGCGAACCATCGTCAATCACGATGATTTCCGCAGGCGCGAGCGTTTGATTAAGCACACTCTCAATCGCCTCACCAATATAATGCGCTTGGTTGTAGCAGGTAATAACAACTGACACAGACTTTGATTTGGCGACTGTCATCTATCTAACCTTCAAATTTATTTGCTGTTCACGTCGTTCTTATAACTGTCGCGGCGTGTGATAACCCTCAATATCTTCTGAGTAATATATTGAGGCGCGACAAGGCACTTTTCGGGATGACCCTGTGGGCATAGCTGTGTAGTGCGGTATATATATTCCACCAAAATCTTGATAGCGGCGGGGCATGTCCTTTGTACGCCCACTTAGTAATACTAAGTTTTTTATTTAACACTTTCTTCATCTCTCGGTCGTGACTGTACAGCTTTATTTGCTTTTGGATGGCGGCAAGAAAACCGGCTCTCATTCTCCTGTCATTGCGACACATAGTGTTGTCGCTCACTCTGTAAATTGCCATCTCACAATCAACGTAAAACGTTTTCGGTCTGAGAGCGAAGAGACGCATCCAGCAATCCCAGTCTTCATGATTAGGAAGCGTGTCATCAAATTGAACATTATGATGCTGAAATAAACGAACATCAAAAAGGAAGCAATGCACGGGGATCGAAAGTTCCGTTTCCCAATTCAACGCCATGTCGCGCAAAGGGTTTGCTGAGTCGAGTCGGGTTCTTGGAAAGTGTTTGTGCAGTACAACCGTCACATCATCGGCAGAACAATAATAATCACTATAGGAGACAGACGGCTCGTTTATTTCAGATAGAACTTGTAATTGGATTTCAAACTTCCGGGGAGTAATCAAATCATCTGCGTCTAAAAATTGGATGTATTGTCCCTTAGCCTCGGCAACACCCTTATTTCGCGCTCCCGATAATCCTCTGTTGCTTTGTTCGATGTAACGGATGCGAGTCTCCCCGCCAGCGAGAGCCAGCGCGACCTCTTTTGTATTGTCCGTCGAGCCGTCATTGACGATGATGCATTCCCAGTCCGCATGGGTCTGTGCCAACACGCTTTGCACGCTCTCAGGTAAATAATGCGCTTGGTTATAGCAAGGGATGATGACTGAAATCAGTGGTGGTTGTTCATTCTTCATAAGACGCGCCTATTTCCGTTTAACACCCGGAGTTAAGGATTCGGCGTTGTAGCAAGGAATGACCACGCTTACCGAACTCATGTTTCAAGTCTCCTTAACGCCATGGCTGCACGCTGCTCAAGCCGCCGCTTGGAACCACCATACCTGATAGATTCCCGTCACGTACTGCAAACTTTTCATCACCGATTTCAAGTGCAGTACGTCAAGCTTTCTGGAACTGCCGTAGTGTTCGCAAAAACGATGCAGGCGCGACATGTAGGGAATGTCAACATACACTCTGTCATGCTTTACCGGCTTGAATCCCTGTCGCACGAACAACGCGCGCAACTCATCTTCCGTCACCCAAGCCTCGATAGGCTGCATATCTTCACGCGCGGCGATGCGTAAGAATTTTTGAAACTCCTCTCCGCGCGGAGTAGTTAGAACGACATGCCCGCCGGGGACGAGGCATCTTTTAAGTTCTACGATGAACTCGTCCTTATCTATGACGTGTTCGATTACCTCTGACGTGACCACGACATCATATGGAGTGAAGTCTTCGGAGCGCGTGACATCGGCGGCGGTGCCGACCGTGAAATTCAAGTGCGGGAAGTGTCTGCGCGCTGCTTCGATTGAACCCGCGACCGGCTCCACTCCATCGCAAGAACCATAGATGCTGGCAAGGCTCGTCAGCCAACCGCGCCCGCAGCCGACATCCAAAATACGCAGCCCTTGACGCTTCTTATCCTCAGTTTGCAGTTCCGGTATGCGGCTCAAAAATTCGCAAATCTTGCCCCACCGCAGTGCCTCGTCAGGATTCGGATAAGGCGTTGACCAAGCCTTGTTCTCGGTGAAGAACTTGGTGTAATACTCCTCAATATCTGTTTGGATTGTTGCCATAATTTTCCTTTGCGAGTCAAATTCTTAAATTCGATTTCTTACTTTTAACTCGTCTCGACCAAGATATTTTCCGCGCTTGATTCGTCCTTTGTCTCGCCATGCCGGGCGAGATGCCACTCGTGCGGCATATAGAACATTCCTCTGACGGTCTTTCCGAAATCAACGCACAAGATAACGCGCTGCGGTTGCCAGTCAATGACAACTCCGTCCGCCGCGTCGCGCTTGATGATCGCGGCATCTGCATAGTAAATCCCGCGTTGCAGACTCAGCGCGGGACAGAGGAAGGTCAGCGTGCCGATGCCCGGTTCGAGGTCTATCCGCTCACCGTCCCACTCGGTCGTGAACTGCGAATGCAACTCGCCGTTCTCCGCATAGAAATAGACACCGAACTTCACATCCGCAATCGGCTCGCTCGCCGTGTAAGTGATTCGCGCGACGAGCGGCGCGCCTGTGCGGTAGTGATTCGCTCCTTCGGCGGATTCAAAACTGAGAGATGTGATGGCGGCTTCCTTAGACATTATCGTGCCTTCAACAACTTCCGCCGTGGATTGCGTAAATCTTGACGAAACCTCTGCGTACTCCGCGATCACTTCGCGCGGCGCGCCGTTGGCGACGAGTTCGCCTCTATGTATCAAAATCGTGCGACTGCATAAACTCTCGACGGCGTGCAAGTCATGCGAGATGAAGACGATGGTTTTTCCTTCTTCCCGCATCCGGCTGATATGCTCGAAGCACTTGGTCTGGAAGGCTGCGTCTCCGACTGCTAGAACTTCATCAAGCAGCAAAACATCCGGGTCAAGGTGCGCGGCGATGGCAAAGCCGAGACGGACGTACATCCCGGATGAATAACGTTTGACCGGAGTTTCGATAAACTCTCGCACGCCCGCGAAGTCAATTATCAAATCGAGTTTGCTTGTGATTTCGCGGCGCGACATACCTAAAATCGTGCCGCTTAAATAGATGTTTTCCCTGCCCGTTAATTCCGGGTGAAAGCCCGAACCGACTTCGATAAGGGCGGCGAGTCTGCCGTTGATTTTTATTTCTCCCGCCGTCGGAGATGTGATTCCGGCAATCAATTTGAGTACAGTGGATTTGCCCGCGCCGTTATGCCCGATGATGCCTAAAGCTTCGCCGCGCGCCACTTGAAACGACACGTCGCGCACTGCCCAAAACTCTTTATGCGATTTACGCAAACTCTTTAGCTTGCTCAACAGCCTATTGCTACCGGCGGCGACTTGTGCTTCTTCTTCAGGCACCAGATAGCGTTTCGAGACTCGATTAAATTCAAGGTCGTTCATGTTGGATTTTCGCGTTCGTCTTAATTTCTAAAAATTTGATGCAAGCGGAAAGAAACAATCGTGGAGAAACAATCTTTGCCTGCCGCCACAGTTATAAAACATCAACCTCAAATCACATCCGCCATCGTCGCTTCAAGGTGTTTGAAATACATGTAAGCGAGCGGCAGCAAAACGAGTGAGACCATTGTGGCGATTCCGAGCGAAACGTAATCAGGTGCGATACCTTCCAACATCACGCGCCGAAAGTTTTCAATCACGCCGACCATCGGATTGAGCGTGTAAAAGACGCGCCACTGTTCGGGGACGGCACTCAAAGGATAGACCACAGGTGTCGCAAACATCCACAGTTGCAACAACAAAGGCATCGCCATTCCGATGTCTCTGAAGCGCACTTGCAAAGCTGAAAGCAGCAACGAAACGGCGGCGGCAAATGTAATCATGATGAGGATAATCGGCAATCCCCACAACGCGAATACCGTCAGTTGTACACCGTAGTAGAGAAACAGCCCCCACAACACGATGCTCGCAATCATCAAATCAACCAGTGCCGCCGCGATATATGAAAGCGGCAAAATCTCGCGCGGGAAATATACTTTCTTGACCAAATCGGCGTGACTTGTGACGCCGCCCGTCGCCGCCGTCAATGCACTTGAGAACGCCGTCCACGGCAGCAACGCCGTATAAGCGAAAATCGGATACGGTATGCCGCCCGTCTCGACGCGCGCAATGCGGGCGAAGATAACCGTGTAAATCAACATCAGAAACAACGGCTGCACCACCGCCCACGCCGGACCTAAAACCGATTGCTTGTACCGCACTTTGAGGCGATGAACAATCAACGTCCACAGCAAATCAAGATGCTGTCGCAAGCGCGCCAGCCCCGTAAAAACGATGAACGGCGAAAACGACGGCGGATGAATCACGGTCATGCGCCGCGCGGTTGTTAAGGCATTTGCGGATTGTAAATCCGTTATGTTTCTGGTTTGCATCATTTCTGTCCGGCGAGTTTTTATAATGCTCGTCTTACTTGACATCTAAAGATTGGATTTTCGTCGCTACCGTCAAAGACTGCGATTCGGCAGGTAATTGAGTCGTGATTTGCGGCTTATAAAAGTTCGCACCGTAAAAAAATCCGGTAAAGTACCAAACATTGAGTTCATTAGAGAACGCTTGCGCTTCATCACGCTTCAGCATTAACCGAGATGCGGCAACGGTAATCATGCCGTTTGTAGCACTTTTGAACATCCAGCGAGGAACATTGAATATGTACCGAAGCGACTGCTTTTTGCCACGTTCGCGCTCAAGCATAGCAAGCGATACGGCACACCAAAAACACCAACTGCGGTAATACTTTTTTGTTAATCGTGTCGCCGGAACAAAGTGATAAATAATCAAACCGGGAACATATATACCGCGCGCACCGTCTGCCCGCAGACGCAGGTAAAAATCCTCATCTTCGCCTGACAGTAACTTTTTATCGGTGCGCCCAAGCGAGGTTGCATAGCCGCCAATACGTTCAAAAACCGCCCGCTTCACGACGCAATTACCGCCCATCAGCACACCGTTGAAATTGTCATCGTAAGGTGTCAATTCATCGCCGTTCTCAACCCACCCGATGACTCCGCGATAGCCATCAGGCAACCACGAGGGTGGCACAACTTCCCATCGCGGCAAACAAGCACCACCAATAAAATCTAAATCGCCCGTGCGAAACATTCGGTCTATTTGATTAAACCAATCTTTATCTACTTCTTCGTCGTCATTAATCATGCCGACGAGTTCGCTTGAAGTTGCGGCGATACCAGCGTTCAAAGCCGCCGAACTTCCTTGCTCGCATTCAAAAACGTATTTCAACTGCCCATTGAACGCCGACATAAACTCATGCACCGTTTCTCGCGTCGCATCTTTCGAGTTGTTATCGACTACTGCAACGGCTACTTGCAAATCGGGCGGCATCTCAGCATCTAACAAACTCTGCAAAGTCCGCCGTAGCATATCGCTGCGATTATAAGTTGGAATGACAACATCAAGTGTTAAAGATTTCATAAACCAATTCTCAAAACAAAGCTTAATTCTCTACGACACAACCGGATAGCCCGCAAACTTCAACCACGCAATGCTTCTTTGCATCCCTTCAATGAAGGATACAGGCGGATGATAATTCAAAAACCGCTCGGCTTTGGCATTCGGAAGTTTGTAAGTGCATTGTTGCAAAAGCCCCATATCCAAGTTGACCTGCGGGCGTTTCACCGGCGGCGGCATCCACATATCCGGCTCGCCGCGCCGTTCTTTCAGAGGCGTTTGCAACAACCGATAGACCTTCATAAACTTCTCCGGGACGTGCGGTTTAATACGCTTCACGGTTTTCGTTTCAACCATTCCCTGCAAGCGCAAACGCATCAACTCACGCGGCGTTTCGCCCGCGAGAACCGGATTGTAAAGCAGATGCAAGTCCTCTGTGGTCGCACCCATCGCCGCCAGTATCGGATTATGAAACTCTTTCCAAGTCACCGTTTCGTTATCTGATACGAAAAACGCTTCGCCGTCCACATCAGTTGCCGACAAACACAACCGCACGGCTTCGACAAGGTTATCAATATAAATCGTGTTGCAGATGCCCGCGCCGTCATTGATTAAAAAAGCCGTTCCCTGTAGCAACTGATTGGCAACTCCGGCGACCCACTGCGACCTTGCTCCGAAGACCACGCTCGGCATCAAAAATACGACTTCCGTTTTACCTTTCGCCCGCAAATCACGAATCAACTTATCGGCGGCGATTTTGTTGGCGTTATACGAAGTAGCAGGTTTAGCAGGTAGCGGAGAATCTTCCGTTGTGCCGGGCAACACATTCTGGTTATAAACCGAAGCCGAACTTAAAACGACCAGCCGCCGCGCGCCCGCTTTATCTGCGGCGCGATACACGGCTTTGCTCATCGCGCTCAGAGGCGAGCCGAAAGCCGCATGAACGACGACCTCGCAGCCGTCAAACGCATGGCTTAAAGCTTGCTCGCTAAAGTGGTCGGCGACTTTCCATGTCATGTTAAAGCGCGCCGGTAAAGCCAAACTAGAGAAGCTGTGAACAACCGGCACTACCTCATGTAAGTTTTCTAAGAAGAATTTTTCGACAACTCGATTTCCGACAAAACCGCTTGCCCCTGTGATTGCTACTTTCATGCTTTACAGCGCGGCTAAAGTTTCAGCCCTTTTCCTTTCCTGATTCGATAGCCACGACATCTCCATCAGCGCGCGTGAGGCGTAGCAGTTCTCAATAAAGCGCAAAGAACGAATCGCTTCTTCGCCCGGAACTCGCAACTGTTGTTGACCTTTCATAGCCGCCATAACGTTACGCAGTTGCGCGGTGAAACTTTGGGGATTTGTTCTTGTGGCGGCAGTAATTTCGTTGCCGCCGATTTTCCCGACAATTGATTCCAACTCGGCATCAAGCGCAAACGATAAGCCGTTAATAATAATCTTCAAGTGGTTCACCTGACTTGATTCATAAACGACTTTGGCGTTTTCAAATTGAAAATCGTAGCGATTCGGCGTTTGCCAGTCACGGCTTAATCTGACCGTACCGCGAACATTGTCGGCATAAGTGAGATTGAGATGACAGTTGGCTTCGACTCCGCCCATCGCATCATCTTGATATATAAAATCTTCCGGTTCGCCCATCCACCACAACAGCGAATCAACCACATAAACTCCTAAATCGTAGAACACTCCGCCCATCGTCATATCGCGTCTGAAAAACGAATCCGATGCCGCAGCCCACGCAAACTTCCCGCCTTCTTGAATCGCAAACTTTTGAAGACTACCGAACGGTTTATTATCAATAATGCTTTTCATCGCTTCAAAAGCCGGAAAAAAGCGGCGAAAGATACCGACTGCTAAAACTCCCTTTGCGTTGCCCGCTGCTTCAATCATCGTTTCGGCTTCCGCCACGCTTGCTGCCATAGGCTTTTCGCATAACACGGACGCGCCTTGTTGCAAAGCGTATATGGTTTGCGGAGCGTGAAACTTCGGCGGTGTGGCGACGATAACAAGAGTTTTTTCGCTTAACCGATGCTGCTCAAGGCTATCGTAGGCAGCAGCACTTGGAAACATCTTTTGCATTCCCGCTTTCTGCTTTTTGGCAGGGTCAACCAGCCCGACGACTTTTACCTCTCCTATTCTCTCCAACGCTTCCAAAGCCGGAGCGTAAAGCATCTGCGAAACCGCACCGCACCCGACGACAATCGCTTCGACCGATTCTTGTTTGGACGTATCCATAAAGTTCTAATACAACTTAAAGTTAAAGTTTGCTTGTTCTCGTTTTGTTGTTTTCGCAGATTTGCGGTTGATACTAAGGGCAAATTAAATCACTTTTCTGCCTTTGCCACCGACGTTCGCCAGAGATAAAACTGCCGCACAAGTTGCGGTGCGACTCGCAAAGATAACCGCACGGCGCGCATTTTCCGCGAATTGATAAAGCGTGCCGCTTCTTGCAAAGACGCGCGGGCTTTGTCGTATTCGCCTGCAATGAAAAAACTTTTTCCTTGTTCGAGACGTAGTTGCGCGGTGCGGTTTTCGATTTGTCGCTTGATAATCGCGCGCTGCTTCTCATCAAGTTCAAGCGTCGCTTCGAGCTTGCAATAGACATTGATTTGTCCCTGCAACATCGCCGTCACGCTTGCTGAAAGGCTTGCGGCATGAATGCGGTGACGCACACGCGGTTGGCGCGAGTAAGTGATTTTGAATCCCTTGTGCGCGATTCGCAAATACAAATCATAATCTTCCGCGTGCTTGAACTTCGTATCGAACAACCCCGCATCAATCATTGTTTGACGGTGCGCGACAACGCTCGAAGTCAGAACCGTGCAGGTCATTTCGATTAAACTTTCAAAAGTCGCTTCACCGTTTGAAGGCGTGGTATCCATCGCCCGTGTTCGGTTGTTGATGCCTTCGCCAAAAACATGCGTATCGGCATAGACAAGCCGTAATGCTTCATCGGAAGTTATCAGTTTGACTTGTTCGTTTAAGAACTCTGGCAACCACAAATCATCGGCATCAAGCAATGCGATGTAAGTTCCGCGTGCGTTCATGATTCCGGCATTGCGTGCGCCACTCGGTCCCGCATTTTGCTGTTTAATATAAACAATGCGGTCTTGATACGGTGCAATCGCCTGTTCAAACTCCGCCGTGTCGGGCGAACCGTCATTAACGATTATCGCTTCATAATCGCTATACGTCTGCGCGAACACCGAACGTAACGTCTCTGCCACGAACGGCGCGACGTTGTAACATGGAATCACGATGCTGACGGTCGGCGCGTGATGCACGTTCGCGCCTATATCAATTCGCGGGTCAACTTGTCGGGAGTTCGGTTCGACGTTCATAAAACTTCGCTTTGTAACTTCGGAGCATCTTCTAATTCGATTGCCGTCGGCTCTATATTGCTTGCTTCATGCGACGCGGCGTGACTTGAATATCAACACTCCGCGTGCGCTCGTTATGTAACCGCCGCAGGCACACGGCGTAGCTTATGAGATAGTAGATGTACCATTGATAAGCGACGGATAAGAAGAAACTGCTGACTGCGTAGCCAAGCAGACTGGCTTGCATTCCCGTCACCCAGTAGTAAAGTTTTTTGTCACCACTTTCCAATATTTCGCGCTCGATTTGTCGCAAGCCTTTGAAGGCAGTGAGAATCATCGTGATGTAGAACACAAGGGCGGGCAAGCCGAGTTCAGAAGATATTTCCGTGTAAGCATTGTGGCTTACCTGATTGTGAATCGAGATGATAGAGAAGTTACCGATGCCGACTCCAAACAGTGGATTACGCAGAGAAGCTGCGATGGAGCGAAATAGCAAATTCTGTCGCGCCGAGGCTGACGCTTCGCCGCCCGGAGTCATAATGGTTGATAAGCGACTGGCGTAACTGCCCATCATCAGCACACCGCCAAGCACCATCACCGCCGTTGCCGGAACAATCAGAAAACGCAGTCGCCCGCCGTATTTCCACGCGAGAAAGATCATCGTTGCTGCCATTCCCAAAAAACCGCCGCGCGAATAGGTAACGACCGTGCCGCCGACAAGCAGCACGCCGAACGCGAAATAAAAAAGCTTCTTAAAGACGTTTCGTGTGCCGACGAAGAAGGCTATGACCAAAGGAATCATCGTCACGAGATGCAGAGCCATGTCGTTCGGATTACCGAACATGCCGCCGATAGCACCCGCGACACGATAGCCCTCAACTGCCGTGCGTCCACCTAAAAAGTCTTGCAAAGCAGTGAATGCCAGCACGAAACTCGCGGCAAGTGAAAGATAAACTATGCCTTTCAATCGCCTTTCAGTCCGCAAGACGTTCACCATCACGATGAATATCATCACCGCTTTGCTAAACGTTTCGGTGAACGTCTCCAGTGCCAACGACGGTTCAATCGCTAATGGAATCGAAAGCATCGCTGCCAATGTCAGTAACAGGACACAGTTGACTTCACGCGGGCGCACCGTCAGGTTGCCTTCGAGTGCGAGTTGCGTCGGCAGGAAAATGATGAGCGTAAGAAGCGCGATCCAAAACGCGAAAGTTGATAAAAATCCGAGTGCCGGATGAAATTCGTAAGGACGAAAATAAACGAGAACTGAAAACAGAAATAAGCCCGCATAGCTCAACATGTGTCCGCGCTTGGCAAGCCACGTTTCCTGTTTTTTTTCTTTTCTCTTTCGCCGTCGCGCGGTGGCGGGCGCACGCGGTTCGTCCCATTCGCCACCATCGGGTAGCGGGACATCGTAAATTTGGTGCGCGTTGGAAGACATCTTAGAAAAGCGTATCGGAGAAAGCGAAAAGGTTACTTAACGTGAGTTTAACTATAAGAGACGGCTAAGACTTATCCACGAAAGAATACGAAACGGCACGAAGCAAAGCCGGGTTTCTTTGAGTGTTTTTATTCGTGTTGCTTCGTGTGCTTCGTGGATAAGTCTTTACCGTCTTACATTGAACTCTCATGAAAATAGAGCGCACCTAAATCAATCTGACAGAGGTCGTTCTATTTTCATTCGTGGTGCTGATGCCGCGAATCATGGAGACTCACGTTACTTAATCAAACTCAAACAAAGAATAAAGCATCACTAAGCCCGCATCCTAACGCGCAATCCGTTGTGCGCGAAGCGATGCGCGGCTTGATGTGTCAACCGGACGACGCACGAAGGCTGAAGGTTTATAGCTTCAAACGGCGATGCCGACATCCTTCGTCATGTCACCTGTCACACCGCCCGTCACGAGGGTTTCGACGTGTTCGCGCAGGGCGCGTTCAAAGCGGCGCGCTTCTTCGAGTTCACCGAACGCGAGGGCGCGCAGTTCCGCTTCGATGCGGCGACGGTAATCGGAAATCAGCGAATCGGAAACGCCGAGCCGTGCGGCGGCTTCGAGTTGCGTTATCTGGTCGGGGTTCAAATAGCAAAACCACAACACGCCGAGCATACGCTCATATTGCTTCGCCTTGCCGCGCACCGTTTGATGCAGACTCTTGAGAAAGCCTTCGACGCGGTTCGCTGCTGCGTCTTCGCGCTCGCGCCGCAGCAAACCCTGTTCGGGCGTTTCCCCTAAATCCACCGGCTCGAAGACGCGCTTTTTATTGTCATCATCGTCGTCATCGCCGCCAAGCGGGACAAGATAAATATCCATCACCGGCAAGCGCGCCATCACCAGACCGCGCAACGCGCGCACGTCCGCCGGAGCGTCTATTGCTTCGAGAATCGAGACGATAAGGTTTTCTAAATCGGCATTACTGATGATGATTTGCGCGTCGCCCGTACAGCCGACAAGCCGCGTATCGCGTGCGCGCATCGGAATCAGATGTGCGCGCCGATCCATGTCATGCGCTCCGCGACGCGGTTTGCCGTGTTGCCATTCGCTCAATCCATACACGCGGTCGGCAAGACGGCGATGCGGTTCTTCTTCGCCCGCCAAGAATTTTTCGTTGCTCACATCGAAGCGGCGAAAGTTCGGGCTGGTCTGAATGATAGTCGAGATACGACGCGCGAGACGGTAAGATTCCGGGTGCCGCTTGCGTAGTTCCGCCGTCAGTAGATTGGTGAGTTCAATCTGCCCGATTTCACATTCGATTTCCGCATCCGTCATCTCCGTATCGAGATAGTGCTGAAATCTTTGCTTGCTCAACAGAGTGACGAAAAGCTCTTGCGTCAAATCCACGTTGGCATTCGCGCGGTTGGAATGCGCGTCGGTTTCCACCAATAATCCGGCACTCCACGACGCACGAACGAGCGGGTGGTAACACACGAGACGATGGAGTTCCGTCCACAGGGCTTTGACATCCGAGCGGCGCAAGGCATCGAGCCAGTTGCCGCGTGCGGTGCGCGTGCGTGAGGTTGTGGTTTTTGCGGCGGCGGGTGCTGAAACTTCCAATAGTTCATCAGCAACGTCTTCGGCATCCACCGTGTCGAGTGTGACCGATGGTGCGTCGGCGAAGCGTTCTGCCGTGTCTTTGGATGGGCGATGGTAGTTGGCGAATGTTGCGGGCATATCAACCTAATTTAGTGAGGACGGATTATGGCGCAGTGGGAATAGCGCGCGGGTTAATCGTAGCGGCGGGAAATGAGATGGGAAAACTCACCGGCGGCGTCTCCGCTTATCATTGTCTTGAACGCAGACAGATGACTGCGGTGCGACGTTGATGGGGACGGGCGTAATCCGAAAGGATTTGACCGTCTGCGGCGAACAATTTGTATGTGCTGGGATTTCACGCGCCTCAAAGTAGATTGGTCTCCGGCTTCGGTGTTGATGACCGTGTGGATGAAAAACCGAATGGAGAGATGGCGGCGCACGTTTTACAGATTGGAATCGAATTTGCCGTAGCAGCTTCGACGCTTCTGGATGTTACCAATTATAAGAGACATGAGCAACTGTTTTTATGTCTTCGTCGTTCAGGTCTTTTTCAGCGTTATCACGCGCAAAATGATTATGCTTAAAAATTGTTTAACTTTGTCACGTCAAGTTGTGGAAGCCGTCGTGTATTGATGCTTTTACTGTAAAGACTTCAGAACAAGGTTTATGTAATTTTCTTGTTCGAGAAGCCTTTGGTGCAACCGGATTTTCTCACCTCACACATCGCCACACAGAAGAACGTCCGTCCACCATGCCTGTGTCGAGTTTTGCCCGACTCCGCGTCAAGCATTAGGAACGCGACGATTTCAAACCGATACGGTTCGCCCGCTAGGTGGCAACCGGAGCGGTGAACGTCTTTGCCGCCGGTGACGCAAAGTATAGTGACGCTAATAATTTCGCAAGGCATGACAGAATTAGGAACCGAAACCTTTACGACGGAGAGACACTAAGATGCGTTGTGACATGGAGCGGGCAGATACTTATCAGAACGTTAAGCACGAGCGGGAAGCCCGCGTCTTCGGTAAAAGCAAGTCCTGCCCGTCCTGTTATCAACTATTAAATTACTATCGAGATTGCCGGACGCAAGACGCATCACGCGCGAGTTCGGTTTCAAATCTGACGCTCGAACACACCGCGCTTCATCTCGCAACATGCGACTTTTGCAGCGCGGAGTTTGAGTTGCTCTTGCATCATCCGCCCGCCGACACCGCCTCAACTCCCGACTGCGAACCCAAACCCGTGCCGATGCCCGCGCACCTTTACGCCCTCGCCCGCACACTGCTTTTTAACTCACCCACGCTCATTACAGTGGATAACGGATAGTGGATAGTGGATAGTTTAAGACATGAGACAAAGGCTTTTCACTATCCACTATCCACTATCCACTATCCACTATCCGTTATCCACTGTTTTCGTACATGCTTTCGATTAACGCCGCGAATCGTTCATCAACGACGCGGCGTTTAATTTTAAGCGTCGGTGTCATTTCCCCGCCGTCAATCGTCAATTCTTCCGGCAACAATGCGACGCGGCGCACGCGCTCATAATCGGCGAGTCCCGATGTTAGAGCCGACACGTCGCTTTGCACGATACGCACCGCCGCCACGTCACGACTCCACGCTTCGCGCGTCTGCGGGATTGGTAACCCTTGAGCGCGCATCTCATCCTCAAGCGCATCCCAGTCGGGGGCAATCAAGGCGATAGGCTGTTTGCGTCCCGCCCCGACGACGATGGCTTGATTAACGAACGGGCTTTGTTTGATAAAACTTTCGACGAGTTGCGGAGCGATGTATTTGCCGTTCGAGAGTTTGAATAACTCTTTTTTGCGGTCGGTGATATACAACCGCCCTTCCTCATCCATGCGCCCGACATCGCCCGTTTGAAACCAGCCGTCAGTGGTAAAAGCTGCCGTTGTCGCTTCCGGGTGTCCGTAGTAGCCGCGCATCACATTCGCGCCGCGCACAAGGATTTCACCGTCCGCCGCGATTTTGTGTTCGATACCGGGAAACGGTAAGCCGACCGAACCGACGCGCATGTTGCCCGGACGGTTTGCCGACGTGATACAGGTTTCGGTCATGCCGTAGCCTTCTAAAATCGGGATTCCGGCGGCGATAAAAGCGTAGGCAAGCGAAGGCGAAAGCGGCGCGCCGCCCGATACGAAATAACGCAAACGCCCGCCGACGCCTTCGCGCCATTTCGTGAACACCAGCTTGTCCGCGAGTTGTTGTTGCGCCGCGAGCCAGACGGATACGCGCGCACGTTTGTTTTGCAGTTCCGCGTAGCGCGTGCCGCATTTCAAAGCCCACTGAAAGATGCGGCGTTTCATGCCTTCCGCCGCCATACCTTTCTTGACGATGCGGTGATACACCTTTTCAAACAGGCGCGGCACGGCGGTCATAAGCGTCGGGCGCACTTCCTGAAGCATCGCTCCCACTTGGTCAAACGACGCGGCGTAATAAACACTGACTCCGGCGTGACAGAAAAGATAGAAACACGTTCGCTCGAAAATGTGCGAGAGTGGCAGCACAGAAAGGGCGGTATCGGTCGGGAAAATCGGCAACGTACCGGCGATTGAAACAACGTCGGTGACGAAGTTTTTGTGCGACAACATCACGCCCTTCGGGTCGCCCGTCGTGCCTGACGTATAGATAATCGTCGCCAGATCATCCGGCTCAATCAAGCCCGCAAATCTTTCGTAAGCCGCTTCGTCCTCCGCGTCGGCAAGCGCGCCCGCCGCTTCGAGTTGGGCGAAGCTTTGAGCATCGCGCACGCCCTTAGCCGCTTCGTCGTCGAAGAACACGATGTGTTCGAGCGTCTCGACGAGTCTGATGCCGGGTTCGGCGTGACGATAGATTTTGCGTGTCGAAACCAGAAGCACGCGCGCCCCTGAATCCGCGAGAATGAAGCGCACCTGTTCGGGAGCTTGCGTCGTATAGAGCGGGACGTTGACCGCGCCGAGACTTAGAATCGCAAGGTCTGCGATTGACCACTCGACGCGGTTTTCCGAAATCAACGCCACACGGTCGCCGCGCTCGATTCCAAGCCGCGCCAGCCCCAAAGCGACATGTCGGACGCGCTTGATGAACTCCGCTCCACTGACGTTTAGCCAATCTTCCGTCTGTTTATGATTGATGGCATCGGGTTTGTTATAACGCCGCAGAGCCGCGATACACAGTTGCGGCAACGTCATCGTATGCGCGTTCGATTCGGCAGAGTCGTTCGATGAAGTTGATGCGGCGTTTGATTCAAGTGACGCGGATGAGCGCGGCGACGAAGCTTGTGTCATAAAGATTTAAGTGGAGTGTAATTAGAGCAGTTTCTTGAAGGCTTCTACTGTAAGACCCGCATCACGAGCAATGCCGCCCATCGTGAATGCATTCACGGGATTGTGGCGCGGGATAGTGACGATATGAACACCATCAGACATCACGGTATGCTTACCTTGACGCGCGATGTGGAAGCCCGCTTTCTCTAACGCTCGGATTGCATCTTGATGATTGACGCCCGGAATCTTCGGCATACGTTTACGCCGCCACCTCGACTTCACGGACTTCCAAATCTCTCACCGACTCATTTACGACGGTAAGATATTCGGCGATGGCGTCTTGGATGTTGGCGAGTGCTTCCTGTTCTGTTTCACCCTGCGACCAGCAACCGGGTAAACCGGGACACGAAACGCTGTATCCTTCTTCTGACTTTTGCAAGACGACTTTATAGTTCATAGCTTTGACCTTTAGCTTAATTACTCACCTTACGCGGTTTTGTCTTTAGCCGCTTTCAAGCGGCTTTCCGCGAAGCGGCACTTAGCCACGCGATTTTATCGCGTGGACGAAC
>JANDLT010000091.1 GCA_024330265.1 Pyrinomonadaceae bacterium MAG19_C2-C3
TGTAACGATGAAATAAAGTCGTGAACTTGCCTGCCGCTAAATTATTGATTTTGCGTAGCGGGTCGACAGGCTATAGCTTGATAAAGTCGTGAACTGGAAGTCTGAGTTGCGTGCTTCGAGGCGGTAAGTTGGGGGAATAAAGTCGTGAACTGTGACGTTGCGCTTCTTGACCAACCGGTAGTCCAGACACGCTCGCGGATAGAGATTGAATGCCAGTCGATGCTTTACAAGAGCGGTCGAAGACTGCGAACGCTTTCTTCGACGATGGCTGCGATCTCTTGTCTGGCTCCGAACTTGATGTTCACACTGGCGCGTGCGAGCACCTCCCAGCGTGTCGCACAGACTCCTTCAGAGCGGTAGCATTCCACCGCCCGCTTGATACGTCGGATCGCCCATGCTTCCGAAGATTCGGCGACTTCGATGAGCGCGCGGTTCGTCAGCGGCAATCGCTCGTCGCGGCTCAACACCTTATAGCGCTGCCCCGTATCTCTAGCGATTACTTCGGCTGAGACCCGCACGGGGCGTCCCGGCGCATTCATCAGGCGCGCTGCCGACCTTCTCACGGCGGCGGACAGTTCGATGTCGCGTGCCTGCCAGTCAATGCCGACGGTCTTCGGCTTGTTACAGCGACGCGGCGTGTGTGCGCGCATCCAGCCATCGTCGTTCTTGCGCAGCCAGTTATGTGCGGCTGGCAGTTGAACCTTCAAGGTGAGCAAATCTGCTTGCGGGTCTGCTTGGATGGCACACATCCATTGTTCCCGGTATGTTCGTCGCTTCTCTTGCTGTTCCAGCCGGGACTGCTCCCGATGGTGGAGCGTCGGCACGGCGAAAGCTTCGGAACCATCATCACACTTGCGGGGGCGCAGTCCCAACCGCTGTTCTTGTGCGCGCAAGGTGCGCGAACACACGCCTAAACGACGCGCGACCTCTTCGTTCGTATGCACATCGCCGTCGCGGCGCAGGGCGCGTAACGTGGACTCCCAGACCGAACCGAACCCGGTGACCCAACCTGTCCGGTAGCGATCCGCTTCCGTCGTATCAGGTCCGATCCGGCGATAGACGAAACCACAGCCGCAGACGAACTCGCCGACCGGTCTTCGGCGCGGAGGCTTACGCTCTGGGTCTTTGACGTTCGTCTTGACGTCCTTCACCACGTACTCCTGAACCCGCAACTCCCGGTAGTGTTCGCTCGCCGGGTTGAGGCACGGAAAGGGCGGATCACCGAACGGTTTACGCTGTTCTGTGGAGAGCACGAAGAAGTCTCGCGCAGAGCATCCCAAGTAATGAATGAGGAGCAGATGGTGAACCGGATGACTGGCACCGTGCCCTTCGCCTTTAAGCAGATGCTCGAAGGGACGCGCATGGCCCGCGAGGCGGCAGTTGAGCGATGCTAAATAATCACGTCTGTAATGCTTCTCGACCTCGCCACGCAACGCGCGCCAACGCACCAGATCGGCGGAGGTCGCCAGCCCGTGGTCGTACAACAGGTTAAGGTAGCGCCTGCGGAGCGCGCCGGGCGCGGCGCACAGTCCGCGTTGATCGAGCAGCCACCGGGCATCGCGCGCGATGGCGAGATGAAACTCACGGATGTGATCGTCCCGATGTGGGTGTGCGTGCGCCAGCGTCTGTGCCGTTCGCAGATACTCTTCGAGCGTGACGAACTCTTCCCGATCAGCCCGGTAAGTGGCATGGACGCCGCTCGGCTGGGCGGGGATGCCGTGCGCCGGACAGAGATGGACGCCCGATGCTTGATGCACGCGATGCCAGTAGGCTTCGCCGCATCGCTCGCGGTCGTCGGCGACGCACGTTGGACAATAGCGTAAATACTCAAGCCGGATGCGGAACCGGGTCACGCCGGCACAGGAGCGCGCCACGGCGCGGCGTGCCGACTGGCGCATCTCTGAGCGCACGACCGCTAACCGCGCCGGCGACAAAAACGCCGCGTAGAAAGGCAGCAGGGTGTGTTCGTCGATAAACCGCTCTGCCGTGAAGTTGTGTCCCGGCGGAAGCGCTGCAACGAGGTGATCGAGCCGGCTCGGCAGATCGACGACGGCTCTAAACCCAGTCGAGCCGAACAGGTCGCGCACCGTCGCAATCCTGCCGCAGTAGTGTGCGCGGCGGCGATAACGAGCGCAGAGGCTATAGAACAGTTCATCTGGATACGGTTCGGGGAAAAAGCCGATCACGGCGCTACTTCTTTCAGGTCATACGCGTCGGGAAGGTATTCGTTCGGGTGTCGGATGTAGCCCGCAAGCCGGAGCGCATCGTAGGCGGCGAAGTCATTCTGCCCGGACAAACTGGCGATGATCTGCGGTAGTTCTCCGCGTCCTTTATTAGTTGGTGGTTCTGGCATCGGAGCGGGAGCAGGGATCAGTTCATGTCGGGTGTCTGGTTGTTCAGCGGGTGCGGCTGACAAAGGCTCCTCCACCAGTGGCTGGTTAACGATGTCGGCGTCAAGTTGACCAACCGCTTCGGGCGCTTGCGGCAACGCGGACAGATGCTGCTTGAGCTGGAGGGGGTAAACATCTTCATACTGCTCAAGCACGCGCCGGTCGTTAGTCTTGAGGGCGTCGAGGACTGTGCGCGGGATGCCGAGCTTGTCGCGCGCCGCCGAACGGATGACCGACGCGATGATGCTCTCACGCCCGCTGTCTATCGCCCGTGCCTGCGCGAACATGTACGCTTTGACTGCAAGGTCGGTAATACCCTGCGTCTCTTCATAGAGAACATCGGCGAGCGACGGATCGTCTTCCAACCGCCCAACCTGTCGTGTGTACTGCAGCCGCCAGAGTGACTCGACGAAGAAGTGCCACTGCTCGTCTTTCGCCATCCGCTCCCAAACCAGATCGCCCTGTCCGGTGCCGCGCCGCATCTGCGAGAAATCGCCGGAGAGTACGGACAGCGCCTTGTAGTTGCCGATCAGCACGACGGGGACGCCAATCGTGTTGACGAGTTGAACGAAGAAGTTGAGCATCCGCTCGGCACCGCCGCTGTGCGCCGCACGCAGCCGTTGAATCTCATCAATAACGAGCACGCCGAGAAAGTGGTTGGCGGCGACGAGCGCCATGTCGGGCAGCATCTCGTCGGTCGTGCGCCGCCCGTGCGCGTAGTTGCGCCGGTAGTTCGTCCCGAGCATGTCATCGAGGGCTTGAAAGAAGTTGACGCACAGCCCTTTGGCGCTGCCGTCGAACGGGCAGTCGAGCTTCACCCACACGACCTGCGAGTTGATGAAGCTACGGTCGCGGTACTGCCCGTGATGAATCACCTGCGGGTAGAGGTTGAGGATGCGCTCGACCGAGTGCGACTTGCCGACGCCGCTGATACCGACGATGTTGAAGCCTGCCGCCTTTGACGCTTCGTCCAGCGCTTGGTACTGATCGCCGTACTGATCGAAGGTTTCGAACTTGTCGGCGAGTTGCTGCCAGAAGTTGGCGGCGAGCGGGTTGCGCCCGGCGTAGCCAATGCGAATCAAACACGAGAAGCGACGCTGAAGATCGAGATGGATGTCGAGCGGGATGAAACACCGCAGTCCGTTCTGAATCAGATGGTAGCGGATGTGATCGGGCGCGCGGCGTTGCGCTTCATCGTACTGCGGGTAGCGCGCCAAGCGCAGCATAGCTTGGTCGTCCGTCAGCACTGGCGGCAAGGCTTCGATCAGCGGGTTGCCGTCGTAGTCGGGGATGCCGGTGTGGCGATAGGCGGCGCGCACCGTCCGCCCTTTGACAATCAGGATGCGGCGCGGCATGGGCGGAGTGGAAGCAGGCTTTGTCATTGCTTGTTCCACTCCTTGTCGCGTAGTTCGCGGATGCGGCTAATCTTCGAGATGGGCGGCACGTAACCGTCGTCTTCATCGCCGGCATCAGGTGGTGTGGGCGACAACCGCGTTGGTTCCGGCGGACCCAACCGCCAAGCGTCCCGGTCGCGCTCGCTCTGCCGCTCCAGCGCGCGGTTAACCGCGATGCCCTGTGTTCGCGCGCTCTTGCTCTGGCGACCGACCGCCGCTTGCGCCGCCCTGGTCTTTTCCGTCGCCTCAGCAACGATTTGCTTCTGCTGCGCGTGCCGGAGCGCCTTCGACCGGGCAATGTCCGTGCGTGCCGCGTCCCGCGCTTGTGACTCAAGTGCGAAGTAGTCAACGACCTCATGCCAGTCGCGCCCGCTGAACGTCTTGCTGGCGGCGGGAGTGAGATGGCACGGCTCGAGTCGCTTGCCACCGTCGAGCCGCAGGTAGATGCGGTCGAGGGTGCGCGGGTCGAATGAGACTTCGACTTTCCGCGTGTGGCGGCTACGCGCCTGCGCGAACCATCCTTCACGCAACGCTAACTCGCAGGTGTAATAGAGCGCGCCCTCGAAGTGGATGCCTGACGCGGTCGCCGACACTGTCTTGCGCGGCAGCAGGTTGAGCCGGACGATCTCTTGGGGCAGTGTCCGCAGATGCCCTGAGCAGTTCCTCACGCCCCACTCCCACAGAGCGAGCGGGTAGCTCTCGACATGGTCGGCGATCATGAACTCATCCTTCCGGTACTCGCTCAGATAATGATGCGCGTTGTGATCGAGGACATAGCAAATCAGCAGCTTCCGAAGCTCGTTGAGCGTGAGGACGGCGTCGAGCCGATAATCGGCTTCGCCGCGCAGGCGTGGGCGCGTCACGGCTCCGGGTATGAAGTGGATGAACTTCTCGTTGGCGAGGCGGAAGTGGCGTTCGACGATGCCTTTCCAGTCAGCGCGATACGGCGGTGTGTTATGCACCCGGATGCCGAGCGCGCCGACGAGGCTGTCGGCGGCGTAGCCCCCGAACTCGCCACGATCAGCGAGGATCGCTTCCGGCAGATGATGACACGGCCAGTCACCTTCGCTAATCTCAATGCCGTACCCGGCGCAAAACGCGACCTTGTTTTCAATAACGTTGTCGAGCGCGAGCATCGCGCCGAGCCAACTCGGACCTTCCAGCGTGATGGCAATGCCGGTGATCATGCGGCTGAAGACATCAACACAAGCATAGATCACCGGACGCCCGATGATGCGACTGCGGTCGAGCGAACTGACGAGATAGACATCGCCGATGGTCGCATCGATCTGGTAGAGCGCGCCGGGACCGTGCGCCATCTGCGTCGAATCGCCGAGCAGTTCCCGCCCGGTGAGGTTATAGTTGCGTTCGCCGTGACGCGCCTTCCGCTCGCGCCGCAGTTCTCGATAATGGTTCTCGTACCAGTAGCGAAACTGCTCGAAGGAGGGGCGCGCCTCCGCCGGAGGGAGCGTCGGCACCGGCGTCCCGTCCACCATCGCATATCCGTCGTGGAAGAATGCTTCCTGCGTCAAATCGTAAGCGTCTCGTAGGCTGTGCCCGTCTCGCGTCTCGTAGAACCGATTGATGCCGCGCTCAAACTTGCGCTCGATCTCCGGCGTGATGCGGATGCCAATCTGCTGTCCGGTGTGGCGGGAGCGTGCGCTCGGGCGTCCCAACTTCGGTGACTGCGGCGTGGTGGCGAGCCGTCGCTGCCCATGTCCGCCACACTTGTCAAAGGCGGGGAGAAGAGCGTTCTTGGTCTGCCCGGCCTGCCAATACTGCCGCAGGTACTTGTAGATTAACCGCTTGCTGCGCCCGGTCTCATCGCAGCGCCGCTTGATGAGCGAGCCGCGCTGTGATGAGAAGAGTTGCAGTACTGTGATCTCGTCGCTGACCAGCGGGGCGATCACGTCCCAAGCACGGTCTCGGTAAGCGCGGTGCTTGGCATCAATGTCGGCTTCGGGACGCAGCAACGTCACGAACGGATCGGTGTCCAGAATGCTGGCTGCGCCGGCGGCGAGAGCATGTGCGACTTCATCGGATGATCGGCGGAGGGGCAGTGCCCTGCGGTTGAAGATATCAATGACCATCAGCTCACACGCTGTGGGGCTGACCCATAACACACGCTCGGCGCAGGCCGCGCTGGTAGCATCTGCAGCGTGCCATTCGATGAGCAGGTTAACGACGATCTTCATTGCTTCACCCTGCCTCCCGCAATGAGGTGGACTCCACGGCGACGCCAATCAAGTTGAGGCGCTGCGGAACTTGGATCGGAGACCTCATGTTCACTTGCCAGCGACCGCTGGCGAGGAGGTGACGGGCAACGGCGAGGCTCGTGCCAGGCGGGAGGTTGAACTGCCGGTCGCAATCGTCGGTCAGGTCACGCAACGGCAGGTTCTCTGTGACCACCCGCGGCGTGAGAGTCGCTTCCACCTTGCCAATCGCGGCGGCGGTCAACGGGGCGAGTGCGACCGCGTCACGGTAGGGATGCAACCACCTGATGTTCGTGGCGAGCACCGGATCGATCTCACGCTCCGTCACGATGCCCCAGTCGATGTCGCGCGATGACCAGTACACCCGCTCGATCTCGAACTTCTCCATCACGCGCGGGCGGGCGAGGTCTGTCGCGTACTTGAGTGTGCGGGCGTGTTCAATCGTGCCGATATTCCGGCGGACGGTGTTCACAAAATCGGTGGTCATCACGACGGGTTCGCGTGTGCGCGGGTCGGTCGGGTGGCGGATGCCGAGGTCAGCGCCGATGGCGAGCGTCTCGTCGAGGTCGAGCGGGTACTGTTCGCGGATGTCAACGACAAGCGGTGACCACTCAAGCAGGTAGAAGTAGTCACACTCCAAACAGCTCAGGAAGTGATGCTCCCTGCCGGTCTTCCACCCGCCGACGCGCGTGACAAGTCCCTGCGACGGTACATCCTGCACGCGCAGATACGGCAGGTAGTCCGCGCCTCTGCCCTGACCGCGCCCTTGCTTGAGCCGCTTGTTGATGACTTTCCGGTCGCTCTGACGCTCGCGCTTTGCCATTCAAGCCTCCAGCACAAGCAGTCGTGCGGCGAGCCTTCTTAGCTTGCGATGCTGAAAAGAGGTAGCAGCCTTACTAATGCGAGGGAGCGCATGATAGCGGAACACGTGCGCGGAAGGAAGAGTTTTTCAGCGAGATCAGTTACCGACTTTATTACCCGGTTACCGACTTTATTCCCTCGCTACACTTATTGGTTAGGAACTGCGCTGGCTTGTTGATGATTCTCTGGTTGCGTGAACCGCGCCATTCCCCTGCGCCTTTTGCTTGTGCCGCGATGAAACGTCCATCAATCAAGATGTCGGCAAGAACAAGTGCCTCACGGACGCTTGGCTCCGGGCGCATCATCAGCTCTTCAAGCGTGTAGCCGCTGTACAAGGTGACGTGCAAACCCCGCTCCTTAAGTTCGTGCAGTAGTGCTGCAAGCCCGTCCGGTTGCACGAACGGTTCGCCGCCTAACACGGTCACTCCGTCACGCGGTTCACCCGTAGGGTCGAGCAACAGCGTAACAACTTCGCTGTTGCTCATCCGCACACCCGCTTCATACGGATGCGTCTCCGTGGAAAAGCAACCTACGCAATTCAGCGGGCAGCCACTTAGCTGCGCGACCGAACGCCTGCCCGGTCCTTCGACAACCGAGCCGTGGTAAATGCGAAAGACTTGAAGCGATTCATCTTCCGCTTGCGTGACGGATGAGGCGATGTTGTAAAGCGGCGGGATGTTGATCGGGCGGGCGCAGTTGACCTTTGCACCGCCGGGCAGAACGTCGTTTGCCACCTCCGAGAGTTCTCTATCGGTTAAACCTTCAACCGTCAACGCGCCGGTTGCGTGGTCGATAATCCACGTTATTTCTTTTGAGTTGAGCATGTCGTTTTCTCCTTGTGAGACCGGAAGTCAACGACCCTGCCCGCCGC
The DNA here is from genome assembly GCA_024330265.1 of Pyrinomonadaceae bacterium MAG19_C2-C3. Taxonomy (GTDB): domain Bacteria; phylum Acidobacteriota; class Blastocatellia; order Pyrinomonadales; family Pyrinomonadaceae; genus JANDLT01. Next base: position 7,730 of record JANDLT010000091.1, read on the forward strand.
TTCTCTTTCTAACTTCTGCCCTTACCCTTGATCTGCTGGCTGGTATGCACTCTGGCGTAATATTCCTGAGTGTTCTCCTCGACATTGGGCGCACCCATCACCTCTTTAACTTTGTCGGCAATATCGGCGCACGCCGGTCCCTTCACACCTTCGATTTTCAAATCCATCTCTCCGGTGTCGTTATTGATTGTGAACTCGATTTCGGGCATGACATTCCACATCCTTTCTACCAAAACTTAAAACCTGACCTTGATTTTCGTAATGTTGCCGCTCACAGTGCGGTGGATTGTGCCGCGCACACGCTCGGCAACTTTCCGCACGGCTCGTTCGTTGTATGCGGCACGCAAGCGAGAGATGAACTGCCCGCCCATCACGCGCGGTTGGTCATACTCGTCAAGCACCGGGGCGAGACCTTTGTCAGTTTGCACAAAACCGATGTCGCCGAAGTGGTTGCCGATAGAGTTGCGAGGGATGATGACTTCGGCGGTTTGATTTTGTTCGCGCTGCTCGTCGAAGTAAGTTCCCATCTGGAGATTCGTGCCTTGCTGAATGTGCGTGCATCCGATGTCGGCGAGAGCGCGCACGAGCAAGTCTGTGTCTTTGAAGACGACTTCGTTGAAAGCCAAGTATTTGCTCATAATTGCTCCTTGAGATTTGAAGATTTAGATTTCAATGGCGCGCTCGGTGGCGAGGCTTGTGAGCGTCGAGACGCTTGCCCCGCCCGCATCAATCGCCATATGTTCGCGCGCCCAAGTTCGTAAGGACTCAATCTGCTCCCGCTTGACGACGGATGTCGGTTGAATCCCGCGTGCCCGTTCGCAGATGTCGCGCGTTGTCACTTCGCGCTCTCCGTCCATGAATGAGTGTAAGAGTCCCGCTTTGACCGCCGCCTCTATCTCTGCGCCGGAGAAGCCATCCGTTGCGTCGGCGAGTTCATCAAGGTCGAAGTTTTCAGGATTTCGGCTACGCTTGCGTAAGTGAACGGCGAATATCTCCCGCCGGTCTTCTACGGTCGGAAGATCAACGAAGACGATGTGCGAAAAGCGTCCTTGCCGGATTTGCTCCGGTGCAAGTTGCCGCACGTCGTTCGCCGTGCCGATAACAAAGACATCGCGTTGCTCCTGCATCCAGTTCAAAAGAAAAGCAATGGTGCGAGCGGTTTCACCTCCATCGGTTTTCGCTGAAGACTCTAAGCCGCCGACCGCCTTCTCAAACTCCGAGATGCCGAGGATGCCCTTGAGTGTCGTGGCGATGGAGAGCGCGCGTTTAATCGTCATCGCCGATGAACCGATGACACCGCCGCCCTCGCCCATCACCGAACCAAAGTCGAGGTCGAGGAGCGACTTGCCGAGGATTGATGACGCGATTTTCTTCGTCAGGTCTTTACCAGTGCCGGGAAGACCGACAAGCAGCAAGCCTTTCACCGGTTCGACGCCGTAAGCGCGCGCGGCAGGCGTGAATGTGACCGCCGCTTCGGTCAAGATACGGCGCAGGTTGTGGTAGCCGCCGAGATGGTCAAGCGGCTCCGGGTGTGTGTAGGAGAGCGCGCCCGTTCCCTTGATGACCGACTTCTTTTCGTCGAGGATGACCGGCAAGGCTTCCGCCGCAAGTCCCCCGCCGCTGATGATGGCTTTCGCCAGCACGTTTTCGATGTCGGTTTCAGTCAATCCCAACAACGCTTGAACAAGTTGTTCGCGTGTTTGAGTGTCAACGTCAACTCTCACGCCGTTGCCTTCGAGTTTCTGCATCTGCACGTCGAGTATGACGGCGACTTCCGTGTCGTCCGGCAACGGAAGCTCAATGGTTTTTACTTCCTTCTCCAGCGCAGGGATGTCGGGGAAGCTGCGTTCGACGAACAGCACCGTTGTGTGCCGCGACTTAATCTCCCACGCAAGTTCACGTAGGCGTCTGACAAGCTGTGAATCTTCTTGACCGTAGGGCGCGAGATAGGGTCCGTAGTCGCAGAAGACGAACAAGCCCTTCGATTGTTTGGCAACGAACTCAAGCACACTCACCGGGTCTTGTGTATCGGGAATAGCGACTTCTTCCCTGCCCTTGAGTTCACGTCCGACGGTTTGCCGAAGCCCGTTGGTGCGGCTCCAGACGTACAATCCCTTATCTTTCTCTTTGTGCGTTTTGAGATTCGCAACGGCGTGCATCACGCGGCGAAAACGATTCTCTTCGTGCGTGTTCGCGGCGATGAGCGGATAGCGAGCGCGAATTAGCACGTCGAGTTCGGTGACAAGTTTTTGAAGTGTCTCGGATGACAAGGTGAGTGACCTTTCTCATTTGAAGAAAAGCGCGTGCGCCCGAAAGCGGAAGAAACCTGCTTTACCTTCAGGCGCACGCGCTTGGAGTGAAAGTTTTTGTTAAAGTTCGAGTGCTGCGAGGCGACTCGGTGCGGCGAGCGTCTGCGCGTCGCGGTAGCAAAGTTCAATAATGTCGTCGAGGACGTTCTTGACCTGCGCGCTGTCTGCTGACCGCCTCTTCTTACCCGTGGAAGCGAGTCCTTCGAGTTCACCGATGAGACGTTCTAGCTCTGCGTCCGATTGAAAGTTCATCAAGCGAAACCAGTACGCCATGTTGCGCGCTTTCTTGGCGGTTGCACCCGGAAGGAATTCGTTCTTTGTGAGTGCCTCGTGAATCGCAACCGCAGATTCATAGACGCTTGCACGCAACTGCGCCGCTCCTTCTTGCAACGGACTCAGTGTCTCGTTTAGTTTCTCGCGGGCGGCTTCGACTTTGAGTTGCCGGATGCGCTCTTTGATTGCCGCTTCGCGCATCTGTTCTTCTTGTTGGGCAACAAGCCGCAACCGTGCGCTTTCTCTTTGCTCCCAAAGTTCTTGTTGCATCGCGGCTTCGGCAACTTGTTGACATGCGCGCTCGTGTGATTCCTGAGCTTTCGCTGCTTCCAACTTGCCGCGCTCTTTAGCTGCCTGACGCTGTTCACGCAACATCTCGCTGCCCAAGAGAATGACGCCGACTTGGTACTTGAGCGTTAGCCCGTCGCGTAGCTCTGCTTCGGAAGGCAGCGCGTCGAGTACGTTCGTCGTGAGCCGCTCGCGGAAGTCAGTCGGCACGACGTACCCGGTTGCCAAAAGTCTGTTTGCTGAATCGGTGGCAAGCTGCGTGAAAGTCTCAAGGACTTCACGGCGAATCTCGTCGTAGTCATCGAGTACCGCGCGTTTAGCGTCTCCAAGCGTATTGTCAGCAGCAGCAAACGCCTTTTCAAACTCAGCAAACGCCCGCCACGGAATCCAGCGGTAAGCCGGAGTTTCCAAGACTGTTTCGGTCAAGCGAAACCGGTAACTATATTTATGGAGCGCGGCGTGTGCTTGCGCGGCAGGCGTCATCAGCGGACGGCGATAGCGGTTCGGAATGATTCCGCAACGCGGCGGATGAAAAGCAACATCCGTTTCTTTCGGCAGCAAGATACCGAGCGCTTGCCAATCAAGACGACGGTTAAGCATTCCGAAGCCGTGCGAATCAACATTGTTGGGTAGGCTGCCAGCGAGGTGCTACTTTCATAGCCCTTTTCTGTCAGCCC
>JANDLT010000092.1 GCA_024330265.1 Pyrinomonadaceae bacterium MAG19_C2-C3
GCGCTCCTTTGCGTTACTCCTTCTTGTATCGCAAAGAACCGCCAAGTGAAGACGCAAAGAACCGCAGAGCAAAGATCACGCGCCTTCCTTCACCCACGCTTGAGCCACTACCAAATTTTGCACTTCAACAAAAGCCGGAGCGCATTAACCGTTATCGATGCGCTTCATCGAAAATCAAACATGACTTCCGAAACCCTTTCGCCGTTACGCCTGTTGCCTTCCGTTGATGCCTTGCTCCACGCGGTGAAAGCTGACAAGGCGTTTGATGATTTCAGTCACGCGCACCTGACGACGCGCGCCCGCGAAGTCGTCGGGGCGATGCGTGAAGAACTGCGGGGCGAAGCCGGAATCAGCCACCAACTCGCGGACTTACATCCATCCGAAGACACTGACAATGCCGATAAATCACTTGAAGCGGGGCGACTGTTTTTACTCGAAGAAGCTTGCCGGAGATTGAGAGATGCGACACAAGACTTTTCGGCAAACGCGGTGCGCCGAGTTATCAATGCGACGGGCGTGGTGCTTCACACAAACTTGGGACGCGCCCCGCTTGCCGCTGCCGCACGCGAACGCCTCGCCCGCGAAGCTGCCCTGTACTGCACGCTTGAATATGATTTAACAACGGGTGAACGCGGGCGGCGCGGCGGGCGCGTCGAAAATTTACTGTGCCAACTGACCGGAGCGGAAGCTGCGTTCGTCGTTAATAATTGTGCGGCGGCGACGTTGCTTGTCCTCGCCGCGTTAACCCGCGAAGGTGAAACGATTATCTCGCGCGGCGAACTCGTCGAAATCGGCGGCGACTTTCGCATCCCCGATGTGATGCGCGAATCGCGCACCGTGATGATTGAAGTCGGCACGACGAACCGTACGCATATCGAAGATTACGAACGCGCCATCACCGATAAAACACAACTCATCGCCCGCGTTCATCCGTCGAATTATCGCATCGTCGGCTTCACGCACGCCCCCGCGCTTTCCGAACTCGCCGCCCTGTGTCGCACGCGCGGCATCACGCTTTATGAAGATGCCGGAAGCGGCGCGCTCACGGATTTAAGCGTTTATGGTTTGCATGATGAACCCGTTATCCCGCACTCCATCGCTGCCGGATGCGACGTTGTTTCCTTTAGCGGCGACAAACTTCTCGGCGCATCGCAAGCCGGAATCATCGTCGGACGCGAGGCTTTGATTGACCGCATACGGCGCACGCCGCTTGCCCGCGCCTTACGTTTGGATAAGCTTTCACTCGTCGCCCTCGAAGCGACGCTTGAGATTCACGCACGCGGCAACGCAACGCGCGACATTCCCGCGCTTCGCATGATTGCCGCGACGCAAGCAGAAATTAAGACACGCGCCGAAGCCTTCATCCGTAATTTCCAAACCCATAGTGCCTCACACATCACGCTTGAAATCATCGAAGGAGTTTCAGCCATCGGCGGCGGCTCCGCTCCGACCACACACCCGCCGACCGCCCTCATCGCCATTTCGCACACCGAACTTTCACCCGCAAATCTCGCCGCCCAACTTCGCGCCAACACCACGCCCATCATCACGCGCATCATCGAAAACCGCGTCGTCCTCGATTTCCGCACCGTCGAAGCCGACGAAGAAACCGAAATTCACCACGCCCTATGTCTGCTTTAAGCCTTTAACTTTCGCCCTTCGACTTTCGACTTTCAACTTTCCCCTTGCGTTCCCGCCCGTCGCTTTGTATAAACTTTATGGACGGTTGCGCTTGCCAATCGTCGCTCCTTCCCGCCACACCATAATCTTCCCGCCCGATTCCAAACCCTCTTTTCACTCACTCTTACTACCTTGAAAACCTCTGTCGCGGATTCCGCCCTCTCAATTAAAAACCTGTGCGTCCCACTTGTGCTGGCGACGTGTCTGCCCGCTTTCGTGCTGTGGCTATGGACGGTTGGCACGTTTGAATCGCTTCACGCGGTGTTTATCTGGCGGCGCGGTTTCGAGCGCGTAACGCCTTTAGGTTTCGCGCCTCTGGCTGTGGCGTGTTTCGCGTGCGCCGTCGTCACCGCTTTTTTCGTGCAAAGAATGGGAGCGCGCCGCACGTTGATTTATTTCACCGTGTCGCTCATCGCACTGTGCGCCGCAAGCTTCGTGGTTTCGCGTTTCGCGGGACACGATATAGGTTTTGTGCCGCTCGCGCTTTCAATCGTCACGACATTTATCGGCGTGCATTTATGGCGCGTGTGGAGCGTGGATGCGAACTTGAGTTCCGACATCGAACGCGCGGTTAAACGCAGCAGTGCTTACACGGGAACGGTGCGGCGCGAAGCTTCGCTCGATACGGGTTTGCATCTGCTTCAGATGATGCTCGGTTGTGATGAAGCCGTCGTTTATGGCTTCGATGCGCGCGGGCTTTTGCTTCCGGCGGCGCGTCTGCGACTCGCGGGCAATGAACACACAGATACCAATGCACGACCGGAGCGCGACGCCAAAGTTACCAATCAGGCGTGGCGCGAAGGCGTGCGCCTTTGCGAAACCGCGATACGCAAAGCGGAGTTTCAGGTTCTTCACACAAAGCAAATTGTTTCTTCGACTTCATCGGCGGCTTCACTACAGGCGACGCCCGACATGCCCGACGATGAACAAATCGCCGCGTCGTCAAAGCCGACACACGCGGCGCGCGTCGCCGTTCCGCTCTCCACAGATGAGCGCATCGTCGGTGCGTTGCTCGTGAGTCTCCCGCGAGGCTTCAATCCCGACGACCGCTTATTGCTCGAAGCGACGGGTAGCCAACTCGCACGCGATTTACAACGCGACGCATATACGCGCGACCACGCGCGGCGTTCGCTGCTTCCGGCGTTTCTCTCGACACATGCGTCGCACAAACGTGTGACCGGATTTAATCTCATCGGCGGCAAACTGCTCGAAGCCTCTTTTCCGGCGCACGCCCTTGATGCTTCGGACGGCGGTTATGCCATCGCGTCTTTGGACGGGCAACTCGCGTTCGTTAATCAAGCGATGCGTAACTTTGCCGACATAGACCGCGCGACGCTTGCCAAGTTCGATTTGTTTCAACTGCTCGACCGCTTTCGTTCACATGCCTTTGACGAACCCGTGATTGCCGTTCGGCGCGTGATGCAAACCGGCACGGAATACACGCGCGAACTCTACTTCACCGAACGCGACCAGACACTTTCCCTTCGCATTCAACTCGTCACCGACACGGCAACGCACCAACATCACGCGACGGCTTCAACCGCCGCTTCATCAAACACCTCGCGCGCTCCGTTGTGTCTCATCGTCACCGTCCGCGACATTTCGCAAATCAAAGAACACGAACGACTCCGCAGCGACATGGTAAGCCTCATGTCGCACGAACTGCGAACCCCGATTACATCCATCAACGGCTTTGCCGAACTGCTGGCGGGCGATGAAAACTTACCCGCCGATGCGCGCGAATTCTTGACTATCATCAGCAACGAATCGCAAAGACTGTCGCGCATGATTGATAACTTTCTCCTCGTCACGCGCCTCGAACAGGGTGATAAACGACACGGTTCAAAATCGCCTTTGCTGCTTGACGACGTGGTGCGCGAAACCATCACGCAGATGCAGCCGACCGCGCGCCGCAAACGCATACGCCTTGTCGAACGCAGCGTGACGCGCCTGCCGCCCGTTATTGCCGACCGCAGTTTAATTATGCAAGCCGTTCAAAACCTTGTTGACAACGCGATTAGGTACAGCCCCGAACGCACGACCGTCGCCATCGGCGCGGAACTCGACGCGGAAGTCGTTCGCATCTCGGTTGAAGATAGAGGCTACGGGATTCCGCCGGAAGATTTAGACCGCGTGTGGGAAAAGTTTTTCCGCGTCGTGCGCGAAGGCGAAGACAAGGATGAAGAATCAACCGGTTTGGGACTTTCGTTCGTCCGCGAAGTCGTCGAACACCACGGCGGAACGGTCGGCGTCGCATCGCAAATCGGGCGCGGCTCACGCTTCCACTTCACGCTTCCGCGTATGTAAATAGCCTGTCTCGCCGGGCATCGTAGTACGCACGGCGACCCGTGTCGGCAGGGTTAAAATTCGATTGTCGCGCACGGTTGGTGCGTGATAAGTTGGCGCGCCTGAAAGGTAAAGGGTGAGGTGATATTTATGAGCTTACGCGAACCAAAACAAGCGGCGAAAATTTTCTATCCCGAATCGGATGGTGAACCAATGGCTGAAACCGATACTCACCGTAAATTGATGATGGAATTGATTTACGAATTGGAAACTTTTTTTCGTGATGAACCCGAAGTGTATGTTTCGGGTAATCTGATGTTTTACTACGTCGAAGGCAACCCGCGAAAGTGTATCGCACCCGATGTTTTCGTGGTGCGCGAAGTCGGCAATCATCCGCGCCGCACGTTCAAGTTGTGGGAGGAAAAACACGCTCCCGAAGTCGTCTTCGAGATTTCATCAAGGCAAACGTGGGGCGATGATTTACAGCGAAAATGGCGATTGTATCAACAAATCGGCGTGCGCGAGTACTTCATCTTCGACCCTGAATACAATTATCTTTTCGAGCCACTGGTGGCATACCGATTGGAAGAAAACGAGTATGTGCAGTTGGAAATCGTGGACGGGCGTGTAACTAGTGAGGCTTTGGGTTTGGAACTTGTGGACACGGGCGGGACGTTGCGGCTTTACAATCCGCAGACCGAACAATTCTTGCCGACGGCAACGGAAGAATCCGATGCGCGCCGTCAAGCTGAATCGGAAATCGCGCGGTTGCGTGCTGAAGTAGAACGATTGCGTCTCAGGTCAAACGGTGATTGACCTCAATCTTGCGGGCGGTTAATCGTGCCGCGACACGTCGCCGCTTTGCAGTGACAACGTTTGCTGTCGGAGTGATAAGTGTAGCCGTAGTCAACCGTGATTTCAGATTCCGCTTGAATGTCGCAACGGGCGATGAAAAGTATGTGGTTGTGTGTGATACGCATGAAGGCGTTGGGTTCGCACGAATGATTGATGAAGGCGGTCGCGTTGCCGCCGATGCTGCCGTCCAAACTCCAATGCGAATCAATCGCGCAAATACGCAAATGCCGCCGCCTGCGCGAACGAACGACGGCTTCGGCATCGGTGATTATTTCGCCCGCGTACTCCGCGATTTTGTGACGGCGCGTGAAAACCTTGACCGCGAAACATCCTTTGCCTTCGATACCGGACGGGCGGACTTCCAGCCCTTCAACGAGTTTGAATTTCATAAATAGTAGGCAGTAGGCAGAAGACAGTAGGCAGTTAAAAGAACAGAAATATCAACCCTGATAACTACTGCCCTCTGCCTACTTACGCTGAAACGTGCGCGCGATGATGTCGGTTTGATTGCGTATGCGCGAAAGTTTGTCGCGCAGTCCCGTGAAGTGAAGCGTGTAAATCGTGCGCGGGTCGGCTTGCAGATAATATATACGTCCGGTCATAGGCTTGCCGCCCGCCGTGTATTCATAAGAAGAAACCACGCCCGTGAGCTTGCCGGAAAACGGTTCTTCCTTACCTCTGACGAACGCGGAACGAAAGCGCAGGGTTTGGTCTTGGTCGCGGAATGCGAGTTCGCGCGGCGTTGTTCCGGCTTCGACCGTCTCTTTACGCACGCGCAAATAACCGTCCAAGCGGTCGCCATAAACAAACTCGGCGGTCTGTTTAAGGGCATCGCCGCCGCCCGTTTCGCGCCATGTCACGGACGGCAACTCGAACGTGTAATCGGAAGCGGCGTTGGTATAAACGGTTGTTTGCGCGTTCGTATCCTGTGCGAACCCAGCGACGATGACGACGGCGAACAAGTACGCGACGAAGGCAGTCAATACCCGACGCGCCGAAGCGAAAGATTCTTCAATCACGAAATTCATATCGCGGACTAACTCCTTAAAACTTTGATAAAGCAATGACTTCAAAACTCGATGTGAACCTTTGTGATGCCGCGTGTGTGGCGTGGTGTTGGTTGCGAATCGCAAATGCTGTTTCACGCATCTTCAGCGAGAGCGCGGCGTTGCGCGATGAGCATTTCAGCGATTCCCTTTTCGGCAAGCGTCAACAATTCGTCCATTTCTCCCCGCGTGAAAGCGGCGCGTTCCGCCGTGCCTTGAACTTCGATAAAGCGGTTGTCGCCCGTGCCGACGATGTTCATATCCGTTCCGGCGTTCGAGTCTTCATCGTATTTCAAATCGAGCAACGCGCGCCCTTCGACGATGCCGACGCTAATCGCCGCGACCTCGCCCGTCAAAGGCGAGCGCGTGAGGCGACGTTCCGCGACGAGGCGGCGACACGCGAGGGCGAGGGCGACGTAAGCCCCAGTAATGGACGCCGTGCGCGTTCCGCCGTCGGCTTGCAACACGTCGCAATCAATCATGATTGAACGCTCACCCAAGCGCGTCAAATCAACGACGGCGCGCAAGCTACGTCCTATGAGACGTTGAATTTCATGCGTCCGCCCCGAAGCTCCGCCGCGTGTAGATTCACGCGCGGTGCGTTGCGTCGTGGCGCGGGGCAGCATCGCGTATTCCGCCGTCACCCAACCGCGCCCCGTGTTACGCAGGAAAGGAGGCACACGTTCTTCGAGTGAGGCGGTGCAAATCACGCGCGTCTGCCCCATCTCAATCAACACCGAACCTTCGGCGTAAGGCATCGAATTGGCGATTAAACGAATCGGGCGCAGTTCATCGTGGCGGCGTCCGTCGGTTCGCAAGAAAGATTTTTCACTCGCACTTTCGCTCGTGATTAAGGTCGTAATTGAAGTCATAAATTTGCTGTCACATTTGTTTTAACTCTTGTCTGAAGTGTTTGATGTAATGGGCTTGGTCAGGTCGTGCGAAGCGTTCGATGGCATTGCACAACGCCAATCCGGTTGCTCTATCACCGAGTTCATAACAGGCTTGAATGAGATTCAAACCTGTTTCCGCCCCGTGTTGCGCCGCATCGTAGAGCGGCAGAATCAGTGCTTTGACTTCCGCCGCGTAACCGTTATTTACGAGGTCGCCGGAAACTATCTGAAGCGAACGCGCGTCGCCTTCGGCTTTTTCAATCACTTGATGATAAAGCGTCAATGACTCCTTAATTTCATGTTGTTCGAGATGTCTGCGCGCCAGCCATATTTGCGGACGCCAACTCGCGGGCAGTTGCGCCGCCCGCTCCATCGCCCGGTAAAAGCTTTGCGCTCCGTCTCTCTCGAAATGAATTTCACCCCACCAATCCAAGCCTTCATCCTGATTCGGGTCAAGCGTCAAAGATTTCCACAACAGGTCACACGCCGCGTCGCGCTCGCCCATCTCACCGAGAACGCGCGCCAAGTGTGACATCACGCGGCTTGAGTCCGGTTTATCTTCGAGAAATTCTTCAAATAACAGGCGGGCTTCGGCAAGTTTGCCGCTCTGGGCGAGAACCGTGCCGAGCGTCACGGTCGCGCGTTCACGCTCATCATCAATTTCATAGAGACGTTGCGCGGGAGCGACGGATTCCGCCACAAAGCCATCGCGCAAGGCATTCAAGACAGCGAGATTTAAGCTTTCCGCATCGTCGTCGGCAACGCGGAAACTCTCCGCCAGAACATTCACACGATATTCGTCGCGCGAAATAAGCACGCACTCGCCCTGCTCATCAAGCACAGTAATCATCTCGCCCGTATTGTCGGTTTGACGGTTAATCATAGAACGTCGCCTGAACTCTTGACCTTTCGAGCCTCACGCTTTGAGACTATCTTGTCCCCAAACTTCGACGGCTTCAAGCACGCGCGGCGCGACACCGAGAAAGCGTTCCGCGACGCGGGCGAAACGCTCCGCCGCATCGGTCACATAAAAATGGTCAAGGTCGTCGCATAAACTTCGCGCGCTCATGTCACCTTCAACTCGCTTCGCCATGCCGCTTATCATCGCATCTTCGCCGTGTATATTGCGACCTAAATTGCGACTTTCGGTATCCACGCAGCGCGCGAGATTTTTGCTTTCCAACAGACCCGCGACCGATGTCGCCGTCGCCGCACCCGAATCAATCAACCGTACATTCGCCCCCATCGTTTCCTTTATCACACCGCGCAAAATCGGATAGTGCGTGCAGCCAAGCACGAGCGTATCAACCTTCGCGGCGCGCAAGGGAGCGAGGTACTTTTCCGCGATGATGCGCGCGACTTCACCATCGGCTTCGCCTTCTTCGGCAAGCGCGACGAACAACGGACACGCCGCTTCCGTGACCACGACTTGATTATCTTCGCGCGTTTCTCCCGCGCCTCTCGCCTGTTGCGCGTAGTGCGTAATGGCGCGCAGGTAAGCGTGACTCATGATTGTCGCTTCGGTCGCAATCACACCGATGCGCTTGTGAGGTGATGCCGCGAATGCCGCCAAAGCTCCGGGTTCAATCACGCCGACAACCGGCACATCAACCGCGCGCTTAATCGCGGGCAGGGCGAGTGCCGACGCCGTGTTGCACGCGACGATTAACATTTTGATGCCGTGACGGTGGAGAAATACGGCGTTCTCAACTGCGTATCGCTCGACGGTGGCAAGCGACTTCGTACCGTAAGGCACGCGCGCTGTATCGCCCAGATAAACGAAACGCTCAAAGGGCAAGCGTTCATGCAACGCCTGATAGACGGTCAAACCGCCGACGCCGCTATCGAAGATGCCTATGGGAAGTGTGTTGTTCACAAGATTGTTTTAGGTGCGTGTCGCGGTGTCTGAACACTTCTTCGTGCCGTTAGGGACATTTGATAATAGCCGGGTGATTATTCGCTGGGAATACGCCGAAAGATAACCGCAGTCCCTGACGGGCAATGGCATTAAGTTAAGAAAATAATCGCCCGTTTGGAGGCGGGCGATGCCCGCCGTGCGCGGGGACGGCGGGCTATGCCCGCCTCCAAACAACCTTAACTTAATGCCATTGCCCGTAAGGGACGGCTGAAGTTCTTTCATTGAGTCCCTACGGGACATTTTGGTAAGTGTCCAGACATCAGGTGCATGTCGTTAAAATCTTCGTCGTCCGATTGAATCCATGCGGAAGCGGCGCAGTATAGGCAACGTGTAGGCAACATCGCAACGCACCGCCCGACGCGCGAGCAATTTGCTGGCGGGCGGTTTGAGGCGTGGGTGACGATGCTGTTAAACTCTCCGGTTCTTGTTTGACGGTAATTTTCGAGGAGAGACAATGACAGACCGTTCCACCGCTTTCGTATCGTTTTTAAGCTATCAAGATTCCGCCGCGTGGCAACGTGCGCTCGACTCACTCGCGCCCGACATACACGAAGTTGACCGCACCGCGACCGACATCTGGTTTCACTTCTTTCCGCTTGATTTGTTTCTCGCCCTCGAACAATCGGACGACGCCGACACGCTCGCACGAAAGCTTTTGCTCGAAGGCGAATATCGTCTCGCCGCGCAAGTTGACACCTCACCGCGCTTTCTCTACGGGCATCGCTTCTGGGCGGAAACGAAACAGGCGGTGCTTGAATACGCGAATAAATTTGACGGAAACGAAGCCCGCGAACTTGCGAACGTGACCCACGAAATCGCCCAAACTGCGGCACGCATTGTCAAAGTTGATGCTTCATTACTGACCGGCATCACGCTTGTCGCATTGATGACGCTTCGCCAGACAAGCCTCGCGGCGTTCTCAAACGCGACCGACGCGAAAGCTATACGCGCGATGCACACGAACAAACAACCCGCCGAAATCTTGCGCGAACGCGCACGCGATGAAGGTCAGGGCATCTTAGGGTTCCTTCGCACCGAAGATAAAAAATGGACTGTGCGTTACGACGAAAGCCGCAAAGACCGCCGCTTTACCTGTATCAATTCCGAAGAAATCGCCAGTGGTGCGGCGCGCGACCACCACGAAGATTGGCACGCCCTCGACCCGCGACGCAGTGAAGGTCCGATACCCGTTCAGTGTCGCGCGGCGGCGTGCGGAACGTGTTGGATTGGCGTGCTTGGCGGAGCAGAAAAGCTATCGCCCGTCAGTCGTCTCGAAGCGACGGCGATTAAAGAGTTCGGCTACATCAACACCGATGAGGAGCGTCCCACAATTCGTCTCGCGTGTATGGCACAGGCAAACGGGGCGGTGTCCATCGTGATTCCGACGTGGAACGGTTTCTTCGGTAAGTATCTGCAAACCGGCTCGCCCGCGCAGATGCTCTCGACCGAACTGCCGGGCTACGATTTCCCGGTCGCGTCACAAACCACCGAATCGCAAACCACCGATACCACCAACATCCAGACGGGCGCATGAAGATGACACCGGACACCGACACTGATACCGAATCATCCGCCCAGTCATCGGCATCAACCGCGTCGCGCCCGCCCGTCGTGACGCGCGATGCTGTAACGGGCGCGCCCGACCAAGCCGCCCTCGTCGAATGTGTGAATTGGTTTCTCAATTTCGATTCGCGTGTCGCCATTGTGCGTCATCCGCACGTCGAACAAGTTTTCCAGTGGAAGCAAACGCGCGACGAAACCATCACGCCTTCAGCGAACGCTTTTCATTTCGATTCGGTGGAAGACCGTTTCGCGCTCGGCGTCTTTCAGGCTCTCGCCACTTACACGACCGAAGCCGACCTTCACCGTTGGATAAGCGAACTTCTCACTGCTCTCGACGATGCGACGAAGACCAACGAAGCCATCACCGAAGCTTTCGCGTTAAGCACGGACGCGAACGTCGCCGCGCTTGAACGCGCCGCCCGATTGCCGTCGGATGATGAGCGTGAGATTTTCTTAACGACGTGCTGGCTCGAAGTTCTGTGTACGGCGGAAGCCCGCGTACTCGGTTGGCTGTATCAGGATTTGTACAACCGAGCGTTTCACCCGAACAATTTTTAAGCTGTTTTTCAAAGGATAAATTACCAGATGTCACAACCCGCCCGTGTTGATAACACCGCGCAAACCATCGTCATGGACGCCGACACGTTCATCTATGAAACCATCGAACACACCAACGGCAACGCGACCACGATTCGCTTTCAACTCGCGGACGCGCAAGCCGTCGCGGGCGATGTCGTCGTCGTCTTATCAAACTCCGACATTCACTTTCACGGCATGATTATGATTGTTGATGACGGAACGGCGACGGCGAGCGACCCGCGCGGAAGTTTGCTGCCCGCGACCGTCCAATAATAGTAGTGGATAGTGGATAGTGGATAGTGGATAGTTAAAAGCCATTGTCTTAAACTATCCACTATCCACTAGGGCTAACGCATCTTAATTTTTCAGGTGAAAGAAGTTATGGCATTTTCTC
>JANDLT010000093.1 GCA_024330265.1 Pyrinomonadaceae bacterium MAG19_C2-C3
CCCACAGTTTTCCATACCCAACCTATCCTTTCCTAATTTCCAAACACCCTCTAAGCTATTCCCCGCCGCTCGTTCCCAGACCGGACGCCGGCTTGGAGAGTGCCGGTCGGTCGCCGCGTGAGGGGAAAAAATGGTCACGCAGCTTTAAGACAGGGAACTCAATAATCTTCGCCATCACGATGCCGACCATGACACTTCCGAGAATGTACACCAACCATTCGACCATGTAGGGTGGTCGAGATCCGAAAGCCTCTCTTAACATCTCGCCGCCATACTGTTTCACCGCTATATGCCATAGATAGATTGAGTAAGAATGCGCTCCCAAGTACGCCAAAAATCGTCCGGCGGGGGAAGTGGCGCAGTCAACGAGTGGCTTCCAGTAGAGGGAAACCATCATCAGAGCACCGAAACCGACGTATAGCAAGATCAGTCCGAACGTGTTCATAAAGAAGCTGTCCCAGATCGGGAGTACGAGTGCCGGCAGGATGCACAGGAAACCGCCCGCCAACACCAGTCGCGGCTTTTCTTTGATGAACCTGAGTTTGGACGGTTCAAAGTGGTGGTAGTAAGCGAGAACCACACCGAAGAATAAAGAGTCCAGTCGAAGATGCGTGGGGTACAGATGCCCATAGTAGTTGTACTCCATCGCGTGGAAGGTTACGGCACTGAACGCGAACGACACGCAAGCGAGTACGACGTAGATTCTAACCAAATGACGGAACGGATTGCCGCCGGAGTCGTTGCGCCAGCATAGAACGGCGAGTATGGCGGGCAGCAGCAGATAGAAGTGTTCCTCCACAGCCAGAGACCATGTATGTTCCCACAAACCTTCATTGTAATTTTGGATGAATAACAGTTCGGACAGTAACCCCTCGTAGTTAACCCCGTTCCCGGTCAGTACCCTGATGACGACGGTGAAGAAGATGAACGCATAAAATGCGGGATATATCTTCAGCCCACGACGGACGAAGAACCTCTTGAAGCGTATCGCACGGTGCGCCGCGTACTCTCTAAAGAGAACTCCTGAAACCAGAAAACCGCTCAAGACGAAGAAAAGGTCAACGCCGATCCACCCGGAATGTTTCCATACGTCAAATATGAAGCCGACGACCGGCGAACTTTCAGTCGGGAACGGATTTGCGTGTCTGCCCAAGACGAGGACGACGGCGAGAATTCTCAGCACGTCTAATTGAGCCAGCCGCTTGGATGTCCCTATTGCTATCGCATGGCTGCGCGCTCGTTCGTCGGCTTTGATCGTTCCCCACAATCCTGCCGTTGTTTCGCTCACAATGAATCTCCTGTTAGGAAGCTTCCCTTGCGGGGTGCGGAGTGATCGTGTGGTCTGTTCTTAATTGATTCAAGATTATACCAAGCACATTCAGCTTGTCTCTGGTGCTTATTAACATCGCCCGATGAATACGGGTAATGAAGCCGACACAGTGCCTTAAACAACTGAAGTTTCAATCTGACTTTACTTTCGCCTCGAACGAATAGGCGCAGCACGTCTGCGGTGTTAAACCTTTGCGCGTGATAACCCAAACGCAGCGTCGCGGCTCCGCAATAAGCGTCAATCCGTTGGCTTTCGGCGGGCGGTAACTCGTTGCGCCACTTGCCAACGGACGCGGCATTCACTGAATGTTGATTGCCGTGACTGGAGTTTCCCTGCCACGATTCGCCCATCTGTGTAGGTCGCAGGAGGCTTTCCGCGAAAGGGATTTGCAGGTACTGACACACGCGCTGCATCGTCAGTTCCGGGAACTGTACCAAGTCTTCATAACGCAGCAACAAGCCGTCGCCGCCGTAGCCAGCCACATAGCGTTCCCACGCTGCAAGGCTGTTCGTCCAGTTTCTCGCAATCTGTTCGGCGGTGAAGGTCTCCTTACCGTTCGTCTCCTTTTCCCGCTTTCGCTTCCAAGACAGAAGAACGTCGCGCGGGTCGCGCATCATGTAGATGGCTTTCAGCGACGGAAACTCGTCCTTCACGACGGGCAGCCGCAACTCGTTCATCGGGCTTTTCTCAACCCAGTGTTTTGCCGAAGCGCAGTTGCCCACTTCGGCATAACAGCAACTCAATAGTTCCATCACCGACCCAATCGTTTTGATTCGCGCCCCCGATGTCTGAATCGAAGTTTCGACAAGTTTAACGAAGCGGTCGTAATCGAAATTCGGCTCCGCGCTCCACCCGTGACAGTGTGCAAGCACGCGCCGGACGATCTCCCGGACGGTCAAGCCGCGAAAAGCACCGGTTGAAGCGTGCAACAGCAGCCACGTTTCATATGGGAAGACGGCTAAATCTTCGTGACCATCCAAAAGAGACGCGAGTAATGTTGTGCCGGAGCGTTGGTGTCCGCAGATGAGTAATGGTTCCATGACAACGCGGATGTCGGCGGATGTCGTCCGCTAGGGAATCAGGTCAACGGTAACTTCAGACGAGGTGCTTCGCGGTAAGAGTTCAGCTTCGCCGCTCACGGTTGACTGTACGCTTGATGCTCGAAGCAGCGCGCTCTCAACGTTTGAGAGTTTCTCTATCTGCCGCAACGCTTCGACGACCCTTTCGGTTGAGCGTCCTAACGCCACGCCGATTTGCAACTTGATTAAACGCTCGCGGTTTTCTCTGTCAAGTGAAGAATCGGCAAGATAAGCGTTGATGTGTTCCGCTAATTCTTCCGGGCAACAGGCACAACGCACCGCGCCGAGTTCGACGACGGGTCGGTAATGTTCCGAATCATAAGCATAATCCCAAATCGGCACGCCGTAAGGCGGCACTCCGTCAACGTCGAACGCGACGTTGACGATTGGCTTATCGCGCAAAGCGAAGTCGAGCGTCATGGTCGAAGCGAGGTTGATGTTAAGGTCGGCGTGGTAAGTCAGATTCGTCAGAAAATTTACGTCGTCGAGCGTCGGAAGAATCTGCGACCATTTCTCCGACGTGCGAACCCACGCGGGTTGCGCGTAGATCAGTTCCGGGAATTCGCGGCGGACGGAATCATAACGCGCGCCGTCATCAACCGGAGCCGGGCGGAGCAGAACTTGCGGGTTTCCCTTGATGTGACCTTCGCGTATCTGTCTCATCAAAATCCTGACAAACTCCGGCTCCGGCGGATAGTTGCCGACATCGCCGCCCGAATAACAGAGCAGCGGGCGAGATGTGTCCGCGCTGATGCGCGCGAAGAATTCCGCACGCGACCAAAGCAAACTCGCGTCGTCGTAAGGATCGAACTGTGGCGTGCCGACGATGTGAATTTGTTTCTCGTCAACGTCCGGGTAGTAGCGCAACAGTTCGTCGCGCATCTGTTCGCTCCAGACGAAATAGAAATCGAACGGAGCCGCGATGCGACCTTTGCTCGTCAAGTTATCCCAACTAAAGATGAACGTCGCGGTCGGGATGCCGAGCGATTTTGCTGCTAAGACCGGCGGCAGAATACTGCCCGGACGCTGGTGCGAGCAGAAGAGTACGGACGGCTTAAACTCACGAAACAATTTACGGTAATGCTCGGTCTCCGGCATCCGCGCGACTTCGCGCCCGTGCCAGCGATCCAACAGCGCGATGCCGCCCGGCGAAGCTGCGACGCGCCCGATCACGCGCGCTAGGCGAAAACTCGCCTGTGTGCGCCATGAGCCTTTCACGGGGCGTGTGCGTTGCAGACGCAAGCGCATGGACTTGGTTTGCGCCCAGTGCATCTGCGCGTAGGCGAGCGCATTGCGTAGCGTCAGCGACGCGGGCGTTTCACGATGCGGCAGCAAATCCTCGCAGCGCGCCTCCGTCCGCCATTCCTCCGGCAGATTCGCCAGTTGCCCGGTCAAATCATCTTGCGGCATCGCGCGCAGCACGCAGACTTCGCCCGCTTCACCCATCTGTTTGAGAAACGGGCTTAACAAGAAATTACGCACGCCGACGCCGTCGGGCAAAAGGATTACAGCTCGCAAATCAGTGATCCACAGGGAAGTAGAGGATAAGACTTCAAGACATTAGCCGCAGATAGACACTGATGCACACGGACAAAAGGGAAGACAGAATGCTCTATGTTTGTCTTCTGTCCATCTGTGGTTTGAAAATTAAATTATTTATCGTTGCGAGAAAACATTCATCGTGGCGGATGCTCACGCCGGGTTTTAGATTCCGCCGGGTTGAAGTTCGCGCAACGATGGGCGCACGCGGCAGACGACCGGAACCGATTTCTTCACCAGCTTCGTCAACTTCCTGCGTATCGGTAAAGGTAATCGGGCAGTCCAGTGTCGGCGCAGAGCGGGCAGGGCGGCGGTGGACGCTTCCGTTGTGCTTTCCGTCGCGCGACATTCTTCAATTTCGTCCTTCATCCATGGCTCAAAGATGTTGCCCATATGGTAAGCGAAGGCGCGCGGGGTTGAAAGTCGCCAATAGCCCATACGGTCGGGCGGCGAATCTATCAACTCCTTTTCGCCTTTATACGCGAGCAGACAAGCATGGCGCGGCAAACGTCCGAGAATGTCGCGGCGCATCGTATGAATGACGTGTCCGCTACCGACACAGACGACTGTTTTTCCGCGCCGCAAAATCATCTGCGCCCGTCTGTAATCATGAAACATGTCTTCGCGCCCGATGCTGATGGCGAAGCGATCCAAGTCCAAATCAGGGACGACCTTTTCAAACGCCAACTCTCTGCGCGCCAAACCTCCGAGAATGGTTGCGCTCGTATTCGACCATGCCGCCATCGGGCGCGGCACGGGCGAGGCGATGCCGCATTCCGGGAACTGACGGAAAATCTCCTCCATTGCGTCGAGCCAGCCGTGGCGAAACAACACGTCGCAATCCGAAATGGTAATCAGTTCCTCGAAGCTGCCGCGTGCGGCGGACATCACGGCGTCAACGCGCCCACGATTGCGCCGGTTGAGCAGCAGTTGATCAACCCAACCTTTGTGATAAAAGCCTTCGAGTTCCGCGTTCGCTTCCCGTGTCGAACCGTTGGAAACGATGGTGATATTGGCGCGCCCTTCCGTCGTCAGATGCAGCGATTCGAGGCAGACGCGCAGAATTTCAATCGCCTGCTTGAAGTAGCCGTCAAGCGTCGGGATATAAACCGGGAGGATGACGCGATGGCGCAGATATGGTTTGAGTTGCGGGCTATAACTAGCCGGATTCATTCCGTCACGCATAACTTGCTTACTCCTTCCACCGTGTCCGCACTCTGTGCGAAACTCGACAATCCTGTTTCAGGTCAAAACCTCGACGCAGTCATTTCAAGCAGAAGATCTTCATCCGCCTTTACAAGGCTCGCGCCATCGAAGCCCCCGCCGAACGACCATTCATGCTGCATCAGTGTCGCCCCGTGTTTGCGCTTCACCGGAGACTGTCCGGTTTCATAAAAGTTTGCCGTAACGACGCGCAACGCGCCCGCTCCTAAAAGATGATCGGACAAGCCGCCGCGATAAGCGAGCCAGAGGTCAATGTTGTATATCTCCTCGGCAAGCGCGAGGTTCGGAATGCGGCAGACCATGACGCCGTTTTTGCTTGGCGCGCTCGTCTCTTTCGGTGCGCTGAAGCGCGTCGAGAAAGTCACGATAGGATGACCGAGCGCGTCCTTGAAACGCATGTCGAGCGCGATGTCGCCGGGGTGTAAAGATTTCAAATCGGCACTGTATCCGATGACAACCGTTACCGACTCGCCCGACCCGACGGCTTCGATTGGCAGCCCTTGCTCATCATAAAAGTCAATCGAGTTGATGCGTACCACGCCGTCGCCTTTGCGTGTGCGTCTGGTCGCCAAATCGTCTTTCTTTCCGGTTAGCGGAGATGTGTAGCGTGTAATGGCTTCCGAAGTTGATCCCCAGAAATCTATTTCGCCGCCGCGCAACAGCAGCGAAGTCTCGGTCAAACGTTGGATTGCGGTCATGTCATGGCTGACGAAGAGTACCGTGCGCCCGCTCTCGCCGACCTCCTGCATTTTGCCGATGCACTTCATCTGAAACATCGCATCGCCGACGGCTAAAACTTCGTCAACGACCAGTATCTCCGGGTCAAGGTGCGCGGCGACGGCGAAAGCCAAACGCAGATACATTCCCGACGAATAATGTTTAACCGCCGTGTCTATAAACTTCTCTACTTCGGCGAACCCGACGATGCTGTCGAAATGGCGTTCGATCTCTCTACGACGCATCCCCAAAATCGAGCCGCTCAAGGAGATGTTCTCTCTGCCCGTCAATTCAGGGTGAAACCCTGTGCCGACTTCGAGCAGCGAACCGACACGCCCGTTGATGTCTGCGTAACCTTTCGACGGCTCTGTAATGCGCGCGAGAACTTTCAGCAGCGTACTTTTTCCGGCTCCGTTGGCTCCGATGATGCCGAGAACTTCGCCGCGCTTAATCTCAAACGAAATGTCTTTCAAAGCCCAGATCGTGTCTTCGCTGTTGCGTCGCTCACGCGCCGCACCGTTGGCTAACCCGCGCAGCCAACGGGCGGGAGTTTTAACGGAAGAAACCAGACTCTCCTGCAACGTCCGGTAGCGTTCTTGCTTGCGCCCGATGTGGTAGAGCTTTGACAGCCCGACAGCGCGAATTGCGATTTCACTCATGACTTGTATTTACCAATCCTTTGTTAGGAAAAGCCGAATGCGAAGAATTTTCATAAACGCCACAAATCAACTCGGTTAATCTCATGCTCCGCAGTCCTTCGTATCAACGCGGCGGATGGCAAACAGGTCGCCGCCTGTGTGATTCGCTCCGACTTCCGTTGCAAATGCACAGTCGAATCCCAATCGCCTCACATCTTCAATTGTCGAGTCATTAAAGGCGGTCACTCTTTTGCCGTAAGGATATGAAAACGGCAAGAGAGTTTGTGGCATCAGCCGCTCATCTATTATGCGGCGACACCGTTCCAGATCGTCGCGCTGCGCCGGCTCATCAAGCGTTGCAAGCGCGGCGTGGGAGTGTGAATGTCCGCCAAGCATCATCCCTGCGCGTTGCATCTCGCGCGCCTCCGTCCAACTCAAGTAGAGTTCTTCGGCAAACTCTTTTTCATCGCCCAAGTATGTGGCGAACAAGTCGTTTAATATCTGGTCGCGCACGCGCGGTTCGACAATGAAGTTCAGCAGATACTTAAAAGCTGCGACGTGCGGCTCGTCCCAACGGTATGTGCGCGCCACCTGCGGTTCGTCAATCGCCGTCGCCGCCGCCGTTGGAGACAACTCACGCAGACGTTCGAGAAAGGCTCGTCTGTATTCATCGAAGGTCAAGGTCGCCATCAAAAAATGGTTTTTATGAACCGGGGCGACAGACCGCTCTTCAAGACAAGACGTGATGATGAAGAAGAGTCCTTCAATTTTTCGCTCGTCCAAGACGGGCAGCACTTCCGCAAAATGCTCTTTCAATCCGTCATCGAACGTCAACAAGCAGAGGTCGCGCGTCGGCTGGTAATCACCACGCAGGAAAGCCAGCGACGATTCGAGCGTCGCCATCTCGTACTGCTCATGCAAGCGCGCAACCTGTCGGCGGAAGTCGCTTGTCAATAAACCCTTGAGGCGCGGAAAGCTTGTGCGCGGCAGGTCACGCACATAATGATACATGACGACTGTGAGTTGCGCTGTCATTATCTTTAGCGTCGGCTTTCTTGCGACGAATCCTGTTCTCTCGACGAACTATTAATCGAGCACGGCGAACGAGCGTACAGACTCGAATGGGCAGCGTTCGAGTCGCACGTTGCGCACGCCTAGGGTTTGCAGCAACGCGGTCGTCTCGCCATGCCAATTCTCTGAATTGACTTGATCGAAGGCGATGATCGCTCCCTTTGGCATACGCGGCACGAAATGTTCTATCGCTGTTTTCGTCGGCTCAAACAAATCGAAATCCAGATAGAGCAAGCTAACGATGGTGTGCTGCTTGCGTGCGAGAAACTGAGGAACTGTTTCAATCACATCACCGCGCACCAATTCCACTTTCGGAACGTGATTCAGGAAACGATTGGCGTCATATAGCTTTATCGCCTGTAGCAAATCATCGTAGGAATCAACGGCATAGTCACCCACGTTCAAGTGTGATGACTCGCCCGAACTGTCTTCCTTAGCGATTTTCGAGAACCCGGCGAAAGTATCGAAGCCGATGACGCGACGCTGGTGGTTGACCGGCTCAAGTATCGCGCTTAATTGCGCCCACGCCATTAACCCGCCGCCGAATAAAACGCCACATTCGATGATCGAGCCTTGAACGGTCAAGATGCGCTGGAACATATCGTAGCGGAAGAGAAACTGCGTCAGGGCTTGGCGCGACACATATTTGGTGAAGTTCTGAAGTTTCTCTGCCGTCGTTCCCGCGCTCTGCTTGAAATACTCGTCGAGTTCAAGCCGGTAGAGCAACTCGCCGCGTGTGTTTTGACTCGCTTCTTTGAAGCGCACCGGGTCTTGCGGCGTCACTTCGCCGATTGAACTCTGCTCTTCCGCGATGAAATCATTTTGCATGAAGTTGATCCTTCTTAATTACTCCTAGCTTACTTGATGTCGTGCGAAGCGGCTTCAGTCTCGCATGTCAGGGGATTCTTCCCCATCCTGTTGAACGTCTTCCAGAAACTCGACCAAGTTGCGGTCGCGCGTGTAGACGAAGGCGATGCGACGATTATCGAATGCCGCCGCCGGTGTCGGACGGCTGACGACGACGCCGCCCGCCTCCCGTACACGTTCAACGGCAACTTCGATGTCGGTCACAAGGTAGCAAACGTGGTACAGACCGCCGCCCTTTTCAAGTAAGCGCGTGATGGGCGAATCCGCTCCGAGTGGTTCGACGAATTCGATGAAGACGCCCGCTCCCGCTTCGGCAAACGCGACGCGCACGCGCTGCCGTTCATCATCTATGATCTCGCTCGTCAGCTTGATTCCAAACGATTGCTCGTAATTCGCCGCCGCTCGCGCGATGCTTTCAACTGCGATGCCGACGTGATGCAACTTCATGGCTTTGAGATTTTCAGTTCGGGCGGTCTTGGTCGCCGTCGCCTTTAGTGACATACCAGCGATGCACATCCGTCAGCAGCGCGGCTTCAGGCATGTTGTGCAGGTAAGCCATAAAGGGAATACCCTTTCGTCGCCGATCCAACGGTTGGAAGCGCATCGGTATTTCCGCAACAACGGTTGAGTCATTGTTTGTTAGAAAGCCGTTGCGCCGCATCACATCTGAAAACGAATCTCCGGCGCAAAAGAAATCTAAGATGACGACGCCGTGTTCGCGTGCGTCGGCGATTAAAGTTTGCAGCAGAGCATCCGCCGCCGCTTCTTCGGCGATAAGTTCAACAATCCGCCCGACGCGCACCGCCATCGGCAAGCCGCGCACCGCCTCGACCCGATAGATTGCACATCCGATAAGCCGATTGTCATTGCGCGCTTCAAACAGACGATAATCAAATTCGGGATGATCCGCATAACGCCAGTTGAGATATTCCGCCGCGCGATCCGCTCCGGCGGCGAAGCGGTCATGCCGCGTCTGTTGCCATAGGTGCGTCGCGTCGCGTTGGAAACGGCGCACAAAAGAAACGTTCATGCCGTCTCTCGCCGCATCCACTACTGTTGTTGCCGAAACGTCATTCAACTGCGCGACGCTTCCGCCTTCGCATAACGCGCTTGCCCCTTGAGCGTCAAGCACGGCGATGTGGCGCGTCAATTCGCCGAAGTGCGTCCAGCCCATGCGCGTGAGAAGTTCTTGTGCATCGTGGCTCGGTCCGACGTTCAGCACAATATCGAACTGCTTCATCACCTCACGCATGAGAAAAGGTCCGAGACCTAAACGCCGCTTGTCGGCTTCGACCATCCAGTTGACGACCCACGCGCCGCGCCGCCTCGCGTCATTAACCATAACGTCAACCGGAATGTAGCCTAAACACCCGGCGACCTCGCCATCAACGAGTGCCAATTTCAGGTTGTAGCGTTCGCGCACGTCTGCGTCTTCGAGACGGTTTCCAAATTGCCAGCGAAATAGATTTTCATTGGCGAGCAACGGATAATCCGCGCGGTAGGAACGCGCCAAGAAGTCGCGCACGGCGGGCAGCATGTCGCCCTGACAAGCAACAAACGAAATCGCCACTTCAGAATGTGGCTCCGTAGTTGTGCAAAGCTTCGCGCATCGCGCCGACGTTACGCATGTTCAAAGCATCTTCCGCCGACAGGCTAACGCCGAATTCGCTCTCCAGTGCCATGATTAAATTCAGTTGGTTCAGCGAATCCCACATCGGCAAACTGTCAAGCGAGACCTCTTCCGATAATTCATTCACCGGCACATCAAGCACCTGTGCAATCGTCTGGTATAGACGGTCTGCACCATTAACCGATATTTGCATAACTGACACTGGCAGTCTCCCTCTTAGTTTCGTCAATGACTTCAATGTAAGCGGGCGAACGCGGTTGCGTTTCATTTAAGTTGAGCCGCCACAGGCTACCCGCTTCGGTTTGGTCAACCAAGTCGAATTCGTGTTGCGCGAAGAATTGCGCCGCCGGTGCGTTCTTCTTCGTCGGTAAAAATTCTCCTTCGACAAAGTGCGCTCCGCCCGCGCGTCCCCACCCGGCGAGAAAGGCGAGCAACGCCGTCTCAATCGTGCGCCCGATAACGCGGCAACTGAGGAGCAGCGTATCCAGTTGAATTGTTTCCTCATGTAAAGACGCGATCATGACGCCTGTAATTCCATTGTCGCCGAAGCGATCACGCACGCGGCAGCAGAAGACGCCGAAGGCAGGATCGGCGATCATCTCCGCCACGCGACTCGCCGAATGTCGGCGCGTCGTGAGATTGAATTGATTTGTTTTGTGCAGCAATTCCAAGACGCGCGCGAAAGATAAATCGTCCGCGTCGGTTATCTCGATTTGCATCTGCAAACTGCACAGAAACTCTTCGAGCGACGTGGCTCCGCTTTGCAACTTCGCGCGCTCAGCCTGTTCGGTGTACATCTCGGCGCGTCTTCTGTCTTCCACCGTGAACGAAAGACGCTCGAAGGCAAGACTATCATGCAGCACGCCCCGGTAGTGAAGCGCATCAACAGGCACGTCGAGCGTCAAGACTTGCGGCAGTGCCGCTTGCATCAGCAGACGTTCCGCCGGGTTGTCGTCAAAGAAGGCGAGCGAGTCCACGCCGATGTTGAGTTCACGCG
>JANDLT010000094.1 GCA_024330265.1 Pyrinomonadaceae bacterium MAG19_C2-C3
GAAGATTCGGCGTATCGCGCGAAGGCTTCGGAAGTTTATCTCGTCGAAGAAGCGATGGCGGCGGCAATCGGGGCGGGCTTGCCCATCACCGAACCGCACGGCAACATGATTGTTGACATCGGCGGCGGCACGACCGACATCGCGGTCATCTCCTTGTCCGGCATCGTTTATTCGCGCGCCGTGCGCGTCGCCGGAAACGAAATGGATGAAGCCATCACGCAATTCATCAAGCGCAAATACAATCTGCTTATCGGTGAACGCACGGCGGAAGCGATTAAGATCGCTTTAGGCAGTGGCTTCCCGCTCGATGAACCGCTGGCAATGGAAGTGCGCGGGCGCAACCTCATCGAAGGCATCCCGAAAACGATTTCGATTAGCGATGACGAAGTGCGCGAAGCCCTCGCGGAATCCGTCGCCACTATCGTCAACGCCGTGCGCGTCGCGCTTGAACGCACGCCGCCGGAACTCTCCGCCGACATCGTGGAACGCGGCATCGTCCTCACGGGCGGCGGTGCGCTTCTCAAAAATCTCGACAAACGTCTTGCCATCGAAACCGGACTTCCCGTGACCATCGCGGAAGACCCGCTCTCATCCGTCGTACTCGGCGCGGGACGTATGCTCTCGGATTTCGATTTGCTCAAACGTGTCAAGTGGGACAACACACACGGGTCATCGTAAAACAGGAGTCAGAAGCCAGAAGCCAGAAGCCAGAATGAAGACAGAAAAGCATTTGCTTTATTCCGGCTCCTGACTTCTGGCTCCTGACTTCTGGCTTCTGCTTATAATGGTTATGCGGACGCAACGTGAAGTCAGGCAGCGCGCTCCGGCGTGGTTCGTCGGGCTGCTTGTCGTAAATTTCGCGGCGATGGTGTTGTCGGCGCGCGATGCGGGGACGAGTAATTTCGTCGTGCGCGGTTGGGCGCAAGGCTTGGTGTCAATCGTCCAACGTCCCGTGTCATCGGTTGGCAGCGCGGGCAAGGGTTTGTTCGAGAGTGTTTGGAACTTTCGGCAAGCGGCGGCGGAGAACGAACGCTTGCGCCTCGAAGTGACGCGGCTTGAGATGGAAGCCCGCGAAGGAGAGTTTGCGCGCTCGGAAAATGAACGCTTGCGCGGCTTGCTTGATTTGCGTGAGCAAGCGGGGTTTGAAACGATTATGGCGCGCGTCATCGCCCGCGACCCGACGGGTTGGTTCGACAGCGTGACGATAAATCGCGGCAGCCTCGCCGGAATCGAAAAGGGGATGCCCGTCGTGACACCGACCGGCATCGTCGGGCGCATCGTCAACGTCGGAACGGTGACGGCGCAAGTCATGCTCTTGACCAACGAACTATCGGGCGCGGGAGCGGTTATCGGTCAACTCGGCAGTTCAAATTCGCTCGGTGCGGTTCGCGGCATGGGTGAACACGGGCTGCTTGAGATGCGTCACATCTCCGGTTTGGAAACGGTCAAAGCCGGTGATTCCGTAACGACGAGTGGGCAAGACCGCGTATATCCGCCGGGCTTAAACATCGGCACGATTTATGAAGTCAGGGAAGGCTCGGCGACCGCGAGC
The DNA here is from genome assembly GCA_024330265.1 of Pyrinomonadaceae bacterium MAG19_C2-C3. Taxonomy (GTDB): domain Bacteria; phylum Acidobacteriota; class Blastocatellia; order Pyrinomonadales; family Pyrinomonadaceae; genus JANDLT01. Next base: position 1,553 of record JANDLT010000094.1, read on the forward strand.
CACATGATTCTCGTTCGTCCTTCGGCGCAGCTCGAACAACTCGAACAGGTCGCCGTGCTTCGTTATCAACCACCACCGCCACCGGAAATAAACACCGCTCCACCGTCGTCGACCTCAACCACTTCGACCATTTCAACCTTACCCGTCTCGACGCCGACGCCGCGTCCTTCCCCAAGCCCGACACCGCGCCCGACACCGCGCCCGTCGCCGCGTGCGACACCCATGCCGCGCCCTTCACCAACTCCACGTCCGGCGACGAACGCCAACGCGAACACACGCCGCGCGACGAATGCCAACGTGCGACCCGCCAACACCAACGCGCGCCAACCGCGTCGTCAAAATTAGAAGACGTTGAAATCTCAAATCGCGGCTCTTAAATCAAAACTTGTCCACGAAGCAACACGAAGCGACACGAAACAAAGCCGGATTGCTTCAATGTTTCCCTTCGTGTTGATTCGTGTGTTTCGTGGATAAAACCTTTCTTGCTTTACGTCGAACTCACATTAAAAACCGAAGACCGTCAACAAAACACAATTTCCACTTGCGGAATTGAACTCTGTAGTAGTAAATAAATTCCGTTCGATGCTTGCTTGCGGAGTATTGACTACAACCTTGTTATACTCAACATCGCTTGCTTGCTTGCTTGCGGGGCATTAACCCATTGCTCGCTTTCACCGCGCCGGAAAAGCGCGGTGCGGATTGAAACGGAAACTTGAAAGTTAAAATCGCTGTTTGTGTTGCGTGCGCCATCATTCTGCAAGTCACCTTGCCGTATTTGTTGCCGCCGCTCGTTTATATTGATTTCCCGTTAATCACCGCCGTTTATTTCGCTTTGCAACGCGACGCGGTGCGGGCGGTCATCACCGCGACGCTTGTCGGCTTAGGCGTTGACTTTATCGGAGCGGTGAGCGATGGCATCAACGGTGCTTTGCTCGGCGCGAACGGTTTTTCTAAAACCCTTGTTGCTTATCTTATCGCGGCACTCGGCGCACGCTTCATGCTTGACAACGCTTTAACCCGAATCCCCGTCTTAGCAGGTGCTTCCGCGCTCGACTCGGCGGTGTACGTCGGCTTGCAACGTCTGTTTCTGCAACCGCCAATCGCTTCGTTCACCGAAACTCTCGCGTTCCGCGTCATCGCCACGACCGTCGTCGGAACGATAGTTTTTTATCTTCTCGACACCTTTGTCAGCGAACAGGCGACGCAACGCCGCCACTTCGCTTTTCGCCGCCGCATCGCCCGCCGTCGCATGTTAGGACGACGGAAGGGATATTGAAAGGATGGTAGGCAGTAGGCAGAGGGCAGTAGGCAGTAAAGACAGATTCATGACGGTCTGTTTTTCAGCTTCGACCTTTCCACTGCCTACTGCCTACTGCCTACTGCCTACTGAATTATGAAATTCCAAGACGAATCACAAAACTTACGCGCCCGCCTCGTTGTTCTTCAGCTTGGCGTGTTGTTGCTGCTCGGCGTGTTGGGCGTGCGTTTGTATCTTTTACAAATCGTGCGCGGAGCGCATTACGCGGAGATGGCGGAGAATCAGCGCATACGGCTCTTGCCCGTTCCCGCCCCGCGCGGTGTGATATTCGACCGCAACGGAAAAGTTCTGGTTGATTCGACGCCGATTTATAACATCATCATGTCGCGTGAGGATGTGCGTAATTATGACCTCGACACGCTCGTCGAACCGCTTTCCGCCGGACTCGGTATTGACCCCGATTTCCTGCGCGAACGCTTTGAGGAGATTAAGACGCAACCACAATTTGAATCCGTCAAGGTCAAGGAAGGCGCGACGCCCGCCGACATCGCATGGGTTGAGGCGCACGCTTTGGAGCATTCCGAACTTCGCATCGAAGCCCAACCGCAACGCCGTTATCCGGCGGACGGCACGCTCGCTCACGTTCTCGGCTACGTTAGTGAAATCAGTCGGAAGCAGTTGGACGAACCTGCATATCAAGCGCGCGGCTTGAAGATGGGTGACACCATCGGCAAGGAAGGTTTGGAGCAAACCTACGACCATCTCTTGCGCGGGCGCGACGGCTATCGCAAAGTTCTCGTCAACAGTCGCGGGCAGATTCAGGAAACGATTGAAACCGTCGCCCCGCAGCCCGGTCAAGATTTAGTGACGACGATTGACCTTGAGATGCAAAGGGCGGCGGAAGAACGCCTTCGGACAAGTCCGTCGAAGCGCGGCGTCATCGTGGCGATGAACCCGAACAATGGCGAGATTCTCGCCCTCGCTTCCTATCCGACGTTTGACCCGAACCTGTTCACGCAACGCATCACGACCAGAGAAGGACGCCGCGAATACGCCGCCCTTATCACTGACAAACACCGCCCGCTCTACAATCGCGCGATTCGCGGACGTTACCCGCCCGGTTCGACGTGGAAGATTCCGATGGCGATGGCGGGTTTGATGCAAGGCTCGATTTCGATTAAGCATTCGGAAATCGCGTGCGGCGGCGGCATCACCATCGGCAATAAGTTCACGCGCTGTATGTCGCAACACGGCACGCCCGAACTTCGATACGCAATTGAAAAATCATGCGACGGTTATTTCTATCGTCTCGGCTTAAAGATGGGACTCGAAGGCATAGAGAAGATGGTTGATGATTTCGACATCAACAAGCGCACCGGAATTGACCTGCCGCACGAACTCATCAGTTGGACACCTTCGCGCGAGTTCAAACGAAAGTGGAACAAGGCAGACCCCGAATGGCGCGACATTGACACGGTTTATGCTTCGTTCGGACAGGTCTATGACATCGTGACGCCGATGGCGATGTTGCGCGCGGTTGCCGGAATCGGCGTCGGCGGCACGCTCCAAGTTCCGCACCTTTTCAAAGAAGCCCGCGCCGTTTATGAAACTCCGGCGTTCGCCGCGCGCCCGTTAGTCGCGTATCAAAGCCCCGCCCCGAAAGTCGTGCCGATAGCCGAAGACCAACATCACTTCGTCGTCGAAGGCATGTGGAACGTCGTCAACCGCGCCGGAACGGGACGCGGCATCAAGATGGAAAACTTTGAAATCGCCGGTAAAACCGGAACGGCACAGGTCGCCGCGCTCGGCAAAGACGTGGGCGACAACAAAGACCACTCGTGGTTCGTGTCACATGCTCCGGCATATAAACCCGAAATTGCGATGATTGCCTTAATCGAAAACGTCGGCTTCGGCGGAACTTACGCCGCCCCCGCCTCACGCGCCGTCTATGACGTTTATTACCGCGAAACGCGCGGTGAAGAAGTGACGGAAACAGAACTTGCTAAGAAGTAGTAGGCAGTAGGCAGTAAGCAGTAGGCAGTAAAAACAAAGACCGCACTTAGTGACGTTCAACTTTATGCTTGACATCTCAATCATAAATCCCATGCTTCTCTGCCTACTGCCTACTGCCTACTGCCTACTGCCTACTGACCACTGCCTATGCTTGACCGCCGCCGTCTAAGAGATTTCGATTGGTTTCTCGCCCTGCTCGCCGTGATGATTGCGGTGTTCGGGACGTGGCAGATTCATAACGCCGTGCCGGGACAAGGCTACTGGCAAAAACAACTCATCGGAATTGGCATCGGGCTGACCGCGATGTTCGCCGTCGCATTCACGGATTATCGGCGGCTGGTTCAACTCGCCCCGATTTTCTACCTGCTCGGAATGGTGTTGTTGATTATAGTTTTGATTCCCGGCATCGGACTCAAAATCAACGGTCAAAGAGCATGGATTAGTCTCGGCGGTTTAGGACAATTTCAGCCTTCGGAGTTCGTCAAAATTCCGACCGTCTTACTCTTAGCAAACTACTTCGGAAAGGAACGTCGCGTAGCTCTCGGCTGGAAAGAGATTTTTGTCGGCATCGCTATTTTGGCTTTGCCCGTCGGCTTGATTCTTATGGAAGGCGATGCGGGACAGGCGATGACCTATTTTCCACTGCTCGCCGTCGTGCTGTTTCTCTCCGCGATTAGGATGTGGATTGTCATCGCAGGACTCGCGCTGTGTCTCATCGGTGCGCCGCTCGCGTATCAAGTCGGCGTGGCGACGGGGACGATTAAGGGTTATCAACAGGAACGCATCAACGTCATTCTCGACCCGGAGAACGCCGACCCGCGCGGCTACGGTTATCATACCGTGCAATCAATTTTGACGGTCGGCAAAGGCGGCTTGCTGGGTTCGGATGATACGTCGGGCAAGTATTCGCAAAGCACATTAAAATTTCTGCCTGAGCCGCAAACCGATTTCATCTACGCGGTGACGGCGGAAAACACCGGCTTCGTCGGCGCGGGACTTCTGCTTTTGGCTTACGCGCTTCTGCTTTCAAAATTGATTTACGACGCGCGGCGCGCCCCCGACCGGACGGGAATGTTAATCATCATGGCGTTCGTCGGCGGGTTCACGTTTTCGATTTTTATCAACGTCGGAATGGTACTCGGAATGCTGCCCGTCATCGGCGTGCCTCTGCCCTTAGTGAGCGCGGGATTGTCGTCGGTCTTGGCGACCTTTATCGCCATCGGCTTCGCGGTCAGCGTTCAGTTGCGCCGCTTCGTTAATTGAGCGTTGAAATTAAGCCGGGAAGATTCGCGCGACCCACACGAAAGCAAAGCCTATCTTTCAGGCTTTCGAGTTTCGCCCGCCGTCGGTTATACTCACCCGCGACTTGAGCGGTTCGCGCATACATTCCGAAGTCGGCTTCTCATTTGACAAGCCAACCTCAGCCAGAGACTTCACACGTTGAAGCAAACAATCCGCACACTGCCTTGAGTCACACGAAATTTACAAGATGATTGTCTAAGGATGATTGCCGCGTTCGTTAAACTTTGACGAATGCCTATCAGGAAGATTTTTAGGAAGATTGCCGAATATCAAACACAACCACGCTCGACACAATCGCGTCTGCGTCGTTCCATGTTTTGTTGGCTTCCTTAGTAACGTAAGTATTGGATTTTTGAAACAAAGATGTTCGCGTTTTTAGTTGAAATCAATTTGTTCGCGCGTCGCGCCTTATCTAAGGCGTGTCACGTCGCCCGTTGATTTTGCATTGTCGCTGAAACACCTTGCGATAATTTGAATTGTCTTTGAACTTCGATTGCCCACCGCTTTACAGTTTTGCCCGCGCCGCGCGTCGCTTGAAATCTTTCATCCTGCCAAACATCTACTTAACTTCAACCCTGTTCGCATCGCAACCGTTTTGGCGAATCAAAAAACTTTGATGACCTGCACCGTCCCGCGCATTGCTTCCGGCGGTAATGATAAAAGTTACACCGGACATGACGCATGGCGGCTTCGGTGTGCGCGTGCGAACCTTCCTTAAAGAGTTTCTAATTTTCCAGCAATGTCAAAAGAAATGATTGTCAGCGTCAACGGACGCGAAAAGAAAATCGCCATTATCGAAAATGGCTTGGTCACAGAGTTTTACATCGAACGCGGCGAAGACCAGGAAGGCATCGTCGGCAATATCTACAAAGGGCGCGTGATGCGCGTGCTGCCCGGAATGCAATCCGCCTTCGTGGACATCGGGCTTGACCGCGACGCCTTCCTTTACGTCTCCGACTTCTTTGAGGATGAAGAAATCGTTGACGGCAACCAACCCGACAAACAACTATCCGCTCCCGAAGCCCGCGACACCGCACCGCCGTCACGCGCTGCGGCAAGCACGCGCGACACCGCGCCGCCGCGTGATAATTCATCGCGCCGCGATTCACCACGCGAATCATCGCGTGCCGCCGCGCCGCGCCGTGATGCGCGTGGTGGTTCGCGTGACGAAGCGACCCGCGCTCCGCGCCCTGCTTCTTCACCCCGCGCCGCCAACGAAAATGCCATGCGCGGTAACGATGTTTTCAACTCCGATGAAGCACGTCCCGCCGCAAACACGCCGGACGTTGCCACGACCCCGCCGTCTTCATTGGCGAACGAAGCTTTTGAAGCCGCGTCGAATTACGACGAAGCGGAAAATCGAAAGACCGGACGTGATGCGGACAAATCGCAAACCTTCACCGCTTCGGAGCGTGGCACCGGAAAGAGTTCCAAGCGACACGACACGCCGCGTCAGCTTCCGCCCGATGCTTTCGATACGCCGTTTGTCGTCGGAGCGGAATCGTTCGAGCGCATCATTGACGAAGAAGAACAGGACGCCGAAGACGGCTCGATGCTCAAAGATGCGATGCTGCAAGAGCGTTTGACAAATCAGATTCGCCGCGTTGAATTCGACATGGAAACCACTCCGTCGGCGGAAGTCGGCGCGTTGCTCGGCAACGGCGACAGGCTGGAAACGTCCGGTTCGTTTGAACGCATCAGCGACGACGAAGCCACCGAAAGCACATCATCATCGCGCTCCGCGAAGAAATCGAACACGCCCGTCGTCAGCTTGGCGAACAGCGGCGAGTTCGACGAAAGCGCGTCAAACCTCGCTTCAGACACCGTGAGCAATCAATCGTTCGAGCGCGTCAGCGACGATGAAACAACCCCCGCGCCTGATGCCACCGCTTCCAAGTCGCGTTCATCACGCGGACGCGGCGGACGTTCGCGCCGCGCGGCGACAGCCGAAGCCGACGCGCCACAGGCGGCTGAGACGACGATTGAAACCGCCGCCCCGACAACGGAACAACCCAAAGGGCGACGCGGTGCTTCGGCATCGCGCAAGTCCGCCGCGACCAAAACGGCGGCGGATGGTTCTTCACGACCGTCACGCGGTTCACGTCGCGCGGCGGCAACCAGTGCCGCGAATGAAAACGAATCGAACGAAGCGACACAGGAAGCCGTCGCCAATGCTCCCGAAGACGCGAACGCTTTAACGTCCGAACCAATGAACGATGCGGAAGCCTCGTTGCGCGCAACCACGGCACGCGGCGAATTTGCGACGCGCCGTCGTCGTCGCGGTGGGCGTCGTCCGGCAGGGCAAACCGATGCACCCGCAGAGTCCGGCGATTCTGACATTGATACCGGAAGCGCACCGGATGAGAGCGACAACACACCGCCGCAACTCTTTGACGACAGCGTGACACCCGACGCGACGATGAACGATGTGCCAACCGGCAACGCAGTAACGAACACCGCTTCGCCGTCAAGCGATGAACCCCTCGCGCCGGATGCCGAGCTTGATGATGATGACGACATACCGTCATCACTCGCGGCGACTTCATCACCCGCATTATCACCGTCACCCGAAGCCGGTCGAGCGCGTCAGGGACGAAGCGGCGGGCGCAATGACCGTAATGATAGAAGTGACCGCAATCGTGACGGGCGCGGTGGCGGTCGTCCCGCACCGCCCGTTATCAGCGACATGTTGCGCGAAGGACAGGAAATCATCGTCCAGATTGCGAAAGAACCTATTTCACAAAAAGGCGCGCGTATCACTTCGCACATCGCCTTGCCCGGTCGCTATCTCGTCTATATGCCGACCGTCGAACACTGCGGCGTGTCCCGGAAAATCGAATCCGACAGCGAACGCCAACGCTTGCGGAAAATGATTGCCGCGATTCGCAAAGAGGAAGATGTGCCTTCGGGCGGCTTCATCGTTCGCACGGCGGGGACGAACATCACCGATCAAGATTTACGCGAAGACGCACGTTACCTCGTGCGTACATGGCGCGACATCAAACGTCAAAGCGAACGCACGAAAGCTCCGTCAATCGTCCATCAAGACCTTGACCTCGTACAGCGAATTTTACGCGACCAACTCTCCGACGACTTCACCGCGATTCGCGTTGACTCGGAAGACGAGTATCTCGCGTGCGTCGAATTTATCAACCGCATTCAACCGCGCCTCGTCAACCGCGTCAAACTCTACACGCGCGACGAACCGATAATGGATACTTACGGCGTGCAAGCCGAAATCGAAAAAGCGATTAAGCCGCGCGTCTGGCTGCGTTCGGGCGGTTACCTCGTCATCAATCAAACCGAAGCCCTCGTTGCGATTGATGTCAACACAGGCAAGTTCGTCGGACGCGGCGGCTCACGCCTTGAAGACACGATTACGAAAACCAACATGGAAGCGGTTGATGAAATCGCGCGCCAGATTCGCCTTCGTGATTTGGGCGGCATCATCGTTCTCGACTTGATTGACATGGAAGAACGCCGCAATCGCGCCCGCGTCATGGACGCTTTGCAGCACGCTTTGCAAGACGACAAATCACCGACCAAAGTTCTTTCATTCAACGACTTCGGCTTGGTGATTATGACCCGCAAGCGCGTCAAGCAATCCTTAGAGCGCACGCTTTGCGCTCCGTGTTCTTACTGTCAGGGCGCGGGACTCATCAAGTCGCCGCAGACCATCGCGTATGAGATTCTCGATGAAGCGAGACGCCTTGCACGCGGTATGGAAGACGACATCAAAGCAACGACGCTCCGCATTCATACTGAAGTCGCGCGTGCCTTACGCTCAACCGAAGCCGACGTGCTGCGTGAAATCGAAGCGTTTCTCGGTGCGGTGGACATCACAACCGACGACCATATTCACCAAGAACAATTCGACTTCGCGTTTGTATAAATCCGCAGACAGATTGCCGATGGTACAAAGCAAAATCCGGTCGCTGATTATCAATCAGCGACCGGATTTTATTTAGTCACGCTTCACAAATTAAAAGATGAGACGTGCGCCGAGAACGATGCGACGATTGCCGCCGTTCGTTGACCATTGGTTGAGGAAGTTTCCCGCGTTGATGTTGCCGTTCGGGATGCCGAAGTCGCGTGTGTTGGTGAAGTTGAAGAAGTCGGCACGCAACTGAATGCGTGTGCCTTCGGTGATGTTGGTGTTTTTGAAGATGCCGAAGTCAATGTTGTTGATGCCGTCGGCGCGTAAGGTGTTGCGTCCGACGTTGCCGACGCGCTGCGCCGCCGTGATTTGCGTGAACAACATGGTTCTGATGGCGAACAAATCTTCGACCCGCATTGAAGAAACATCAAGCGTGGTGTTGAGGTTCGGGCGAATCGCGTTACCGACCAAGCCGGAGATGCCGCTTAACGCGCCCGCCGGGTCAGCACCGTTAAGGGCGGTGAACGGCGCGCCGCTCTGGAAGGTGAAGAACGAGTTGAATTGGAAGCCGCCGAGAAGTCTTCCGGTGAACCCTTGCTGGTCGCGGAAGAACGGCAATTCATAAACGAAGTTTCCGGTTAAGCGATGCGGGCGGTCGTAAGATGAACGCGCCCGCTCGGAGCGACGGTCGAAAGAATCTTGGGCGACGGCGACTTCGCCGCTCGACGGGTTAAAGATTTCCGAACCGTCGTCAATAACTCAACCACTATGCACTGAAAGTGCATAGATTGCCGATGGACTGAAAGTCCG
>JANDLT010000095.1 GCA_024330265.1 Pyrinomonadaceae bacterium MAG19_C2-C3
TGATACTTCTGAATCTCCTGCGCGTAGTGGTTAATCGTCTCGATCCAGCGTGCAGCTTCCTGCACCATCTTCTGAATTTGCGTCGCGTGATTCGCCGGGTCGTACACCGTCCACTGAGCCTGCACAAGACCGGCGGGCATAATGAGAAGTCCGAGCATCAGCCCTAAGACGATCTGTTTTACGGTGGTGCGTCTTTGCATAAGTTTCACCTGTAGTTGCTGTTCTACGCCGCGACTGTGCGGGGAGCCGTGGCATCGAGCAACGCTTCATCAATGCTTTTAAGATTCTGACTGACAAGTCCTTGCGGGTAGTGTTCGGCGAGCCACATATGCACTTGCGTTTGTGACCATTCGGGACGCAGATATTCGATTTGAGCGCGAGCGTTGCGCTCGTCATCGGCAGAGGTGTAGCTCCACAGTTCAAGCGGCGTGAGTTCAAGCTGAAACTTTTCGACGCGCTGGTTCGTGCCTGATCCCCAGATGCCGACAAACTGCGAGTGCGAGCCGGGCGAATTGTGGATGGAATCAATCGCGGCAACGGTCGCGGGAGTAAAATCGAACGAGCGAGCCATGTCGTCGTACTTCGAGCTTTGGAGACCGATGAAGCGCACGCCGACCGTATCAAGTAAAGCGTGTCCAATCGGGTTCGGTGCTTGCGGCGTGCCCGCGATGTCCTTGAAGCCTTGTGTCGCCAAGAGAGTGAAGACGCCTTCTTTCCTGCCCGTCCGGGCGTAGCGTTCAATGATGGAAGTTATTGCCGGATAGCGTTTGACGATCTCCCACAACTCGTCGAAAGCGAGTACTATCTTCGTGCGCGTGCCGTCCGCGAGGCGGTAGCCCTCCGATTGAATGACGCGCGCCGCGATGCGAAACGCGAGTGAGTCGCGCACGATGTCGCTGAAGTTCTCCAGACTCTTTAGCTCATACACGTCGAGCGGTGAGTCTTCCCTGAAGTCCGGGTGAGTCGGGGCGTCAATGAACGAATCGCCGACGAAGGATTCGAGCGCGATGCGAAGGTGTGTGCGGCACGCATCGGCTTCCGGGTCGTCCTGCTCGGCAGTGCGTAACCACTCGACGAGATGAGCGTGACGCGGCTCGTGCTTGGGTCTGCCCGGACGGTTGCGCGCGATTTCGTTTTGATAAACCTGCCGCACTCCGAGGCTCAAAATACTCTTGGCGAATTTGTAGTCGCGGTCTTCGCGCGTCACCTGCGCGAGTCCCAGTGCATCCTGAATGACGTAAGAGATTTGAAGCTCCGTTGGCGGCACTCTCTCTTGCAAGCCTTCGTAATCCCAGATGTTGATGGTGCGCGGAATGCGTGGGTCAAAAGTCAGATGCCGCCCGCCGAGCGCTTTAACGAGCGGTTCGCACGAGCCGCCGTAATCAACTATCTTGGCACGAAGGCGTCCGATGAAGCTCAACATACTGACTATTAGCATCATTAGGAACACGGACTTGCCGCCGCCGGGTGAAGCGAGAATCAATCCCAATGGTGAGCTGATCTCGGTGCGGTCGAAGAGGTCTATGCCGGTTAAGTTAAGGGTCGGGGTGTTCGTCAAAATGTGCGGACGACGGCTGCCGCGCCAGACAGACTCTATCGGAACGAGGCGTGCCATTGATCTCGTGATCTCTTTGAACTCACGCCCTGTCAGCGCGGGGCTAAGTTCACCGGCGAGCGCACCGGGGTAAAGCGCACGCAAGCCCTCCGGGTGCTCTCTTCCGGGGTTGGTTCCGGCAAGCCTGCCGTAAGCACTCGTCACTTGGCGGCAGTAAGCATCGAGATTGTCTAAAGACCTCAGTAACTCTTCGCGGTTGCGCGCCGCTTCCCCGTAGATCACTGTATAGACACGTCCCGCGATTAGCTCCGCGCGTCCGCCCGACATCTCCTTGCGTAAGCCTTTGATGTCGCCACGTGCCGCGCTCGCGTCCGGGTCATCGCCCTCCGGGTCGGGTGAGCGGCGCGTCGTCGCCGATTCGGCGCGACTTAAATCCTGGTGTTGATTCTTGAGGTCAATCTTGGCACGCTCCTGGTCGAGCGTGATGAACTCGGTAATGGTCGTGTGTTCGCAGACGAGATTAGCGTTGGCAGTCAAGAGCCTCATCATGTCGGCGGTCACAACTGGTGTCGGCGGTCTGAATAAAGAGACTATGCTTGCGGGCGCGTGTCCGTGCAGCAAGAACTCGCCGTCGCCGCGAACGTCCTCCGCGCACAGATGCTCACGCAAGTCGGTTCCTTCCACATCCGATAGGCGCGGCGCGGTGTGTTCGTTGCGGCGGTGTCCGAGATAGACGGCTTGCCATAATTCTTCACGATTAAACGGAGCGATTCGGAGCGGACACATCTGCTCTATGGCAGCGAAGACGCGCATCGCCTCACGCATCGCTTCTTCTTCGTCTTGAGCGAAGCGTGCGGTGAGACGATAGCGGTTCGTGCCTGTCCACGCGGAAGCTAAGCTCGCACCAAAGCGCATGATTCCTTTGCGCCGAATCTCACGGGCGAGCGCCGGGAAGAACGCCGCAAGCGCTGTGAGCCGCGCGCGCGACGGATCGTTGGCGTGCTTGAGCGGCACACGTATCCACATCGTCAAAGTGCTGCGCTGGTAAGTCTTCTCCTGAACGCGCGCGTCCATCCCCGCGACTCGCATCATGTTAAGGAGTCGCGCAGGCATATAGACTTCTCCTGCCGGACTCTGCGTATTCAGGTGGTGGCGAATCAACTCGCCTTTGTCCGGGTGTACGGCATGACGGAACTGCACGACGACGTTCGGCAACCTTATCGCGCCGAGCATTCCGGCGAGAGCATTGCGCGAACGATCAACCGCATCCTCGTCTGCGTACAGCGTATTCTCCATCTCGACCTTGTATGCTCGCGTATAGCTCCCGTCCGTGTGGCGTAAGAGTCCGGTACGCGTGATACCGTGAATCGAGGTTGTGCGCGGCGCACCAACAGGACGGCTCAAACGGTGGCGATGTTCGTCAAAGTTTTTGGTGGCTTCTTGCTGGTCGCGCTTTCCGGTGGAAGCTGACTCCGCTTTGCGCGTGAGATTCCCTCGCACGCTTTTAATATCCGGCGTGGATGATGAAATGGAGACTGTTTCTATTGTCTCTCGTAACGTGCGGCGTGCGGTGATTCCAATACGAATCAATCGGAATCCAATGCCGATGCCGAACCCAAGCGCGAGCGCGCCCACTGTGACCGAGATAGCTGTATAGAGAATCATGATAAAAATCTCTTCATGTTCTTTGAGTTAAGGAAGAACTCATCAATAACTGCCGTTATGCCGCTTCAGCCCTAATCCACGACTCGTCGAGTCCGTCTGCGGGCAGCACCCGGCGTTGAAAGCTGTTAGTAACGAGGGACTTCACTTTGTGATTGAACCAGTAAGGACGACGCCCGTAGCGCACGATGTTGAAGAACAAAACTGTTGCGCCGAGCGTCAGGATGCCGGTGAAGGTTGAAGCCGGAAAACCGTAAATCCAGATGTTCAAAATGAAGGGCAGCACGAAGGCGATCATCGTGAGGATTAACACCCACTTCCAATCGGTGTGGGGAACGCCGAATTTTGTGATCGGCAGGTAGATACGCTCGCGCATCGGATACTCCTGCATAAGCCGTTTGCTCCTTGTTTCGTGATGCTGATTCTTATGTCGTAACGCTCTGCTTGAGGCGACTCAAAGCTGCTGATTGTTCATCCGTTAAACGATGAGCCGCCCCTGATTTGTGGTTGGGAATGGTTAAGAGACTCGCTTCAGGTGTTTCAAGCGAAGCGGGTAAGTGCGCTTGTGAGATATGACAAGTCGTTCGGCACGGCGAGAGCGTTACCGCCCGCGATGTAAGCGATGCCTGCGACCACGCCGCCGACGACCATGCAAAGTCCGCCGCCGATAATCCAGTTCATGCATTCTTGTCGTCTGGTGTAAGCCATCACGCCCCACACGACCGAGCCTGCGCCGAAGAGAAATGCGATGCCGAAGAGGAAGATAACCCCGTAGCGCACCGCGTTCGGGATCATCGTTTCGTCTTGCCCGAAGATCGTCTGACCGCCGCCTTGCGCGAAAGTCGTGCTACTGGCGAGCATCACCAGAGCCGCGCACACGAGCATCGTCACGAGGGTGTTTTTGTTTGTCAGTGTCGAGTGAGCGGCGCATGAGAGAGTGCGCGCCCACTTCACGTATCTGCCTGCAGTAGTCCTGCCTTTCATTTTTATCTCCTCAATTGAATTTAGATTTGTTTGCAGAAGCTTCGGCGCATATATCCGTTCCGCTACAGGGGAACTGCTCCATGCGCGAAAACTTTTGGTTCGTGTCGTGCCATCGCCAATCAAAGTTCGTGCCACTCGCTCCGGCGCGTCGGTGGAGTCGCGTCCGGCGTGATGCCCGAACTGCGACGGCATCTTGCTTGCACCTTCTGCCTTAAGACTCCTTTCGGCAAATCCAAGCCGGAAGGAACGATTGACGAAATCAAAGGGGTGTAAATGAAGAGAAAGACGGTCTTATTAAATTCATGTTTGATGGGTGCGCTGTTCGTATGTACTGGTGGCGAAAGGCACGTCAGTCACACGACACTCGCTCAATCCATGAATCGTTCTGCCATAAATCGTTCTGCGCCGCGCGGCGAATCTCGTTCGTCAAGCAGACAGCGAGTTACATACCCCGTCCGCCCCAGAGGCGAGCTTGAGTTCCTCGCGCTTCGAGCCAGAGCGCGACTGTACGAGCCTTTTATGCTGCAAGCGGCAAGACGACACGGAGTTGATCCGCGTGCTTTGTGGGCGATTGCCTATATGGAGACGAGGTTTAGACCGAATTTGGTGAGTGCGAAAGGAGCGCGTGGAATGATGCAGTTTATGCCTGCGACAGCCGCCCGTTTTGGTCTTCTCAATTCGCATGATTCGGTCGCGGCGATTGACGCGGCAGCCCGCTATGTGCGCGTTCTCTCGCAAAGGTTTGCGGGAAGTTCGGCACTTGTTTTAGCGGCTTATAACGCGGGTGAAGGGGCGGTTGAATCGTATTTGCGCGGCGTACCTCTAAGACTTCCCGGTGGAAAAGTAATCAACCCGCGTGGGCAAAGGACGGGCGGTGTTCCGCCATATGCGGAAACCAAGCGTTATGTCACGGGAGGGCTTTCAGTAATGCATTTGGTGAGTAATCTCGGCGTATTTACCGCGCCACAAATCGCGGCGTGCGGCGTCCCCTTAGCGTTACCGATACAGCCGCGTCGGAACGGAATTGCTTACCTTTCAAGAGGAACGGAGAACTCACCGACTGGTAAGACGGAGGCTCGCGCTGCTTCGGTTGAAGATGTCATGGAAACAATACCGGAACCCATGTCCATCTATGCTGCCGGTTTGAATAGAATTGTCGGTGCACCGCTGCCTCCGGGGGAAGTTCTGACGCTTGAGAAAGCACCGCCCGGTAAGAGTGAGAGCGACAGTATCGCAGATGCAGACCGACTGAAGTTGCCGACATCCAGTTACTCCTTTGGCAATCCAAACGCGCGAAAGCCTTGAGGTCTGGTCGGCGGATTTTGCGCCACCCATCCGGCGGATTTTCTACCACCTAAGCGGCAGAAAATCCGCCACTCTTTTTCTTACGCTTCCAACAAAGTTCCTCGCGTTGAAAGCGGCTTGTCTCTGATGTCGGTCATAAGACGCGAGGCGGCATTCTATTCGTCTGCAGAGTTTCAAAAGATTCGAGCATGTTGGCAATCGAATAAATTGGCATTCTTCGTCTTTGACCTTGCGCCCAAGCTTTTGCGTGACGAGTGGCATGTAGTTTGAGATGTGAACGGCAGAGTTAGTTTGTGAGCAACCGCTCTGAAGTAGCATTCAAGAGTTAGACGGAAAACCCAATGAGGAAGCTAAGAAAAGAATTCAAGCGTGTTGTCGTAACTGAAGAGTGTGTGGTCGCCACGCTGACCGACGACGAACTCCGAAGTCGCCTTGAAATCGCGGTGCGTGAAGCATTGAGCGTCGCCGAGCATAGCGTGGTCGAACATGGCGTTGCTGAACGACTTCTGCCTTTTTCTGAAAATGATACGCGGGCAGATGAGCAACTTCTCATCGTCAATGACTTTGCTCACTAAACAAAGTTCTAAATCCATAAGGGAACAATTCAAATGGCAATCATCGCAATGGATGAGCAAGAACAAGCAACCGCATTTTCAACAACGCTGCCCGCCCAAACAGAGGCACCAGAATCAGCGGAATCGGGAGAATCTGCTTACCAGTCTGTGATAGGCACGGAAACGGCAGGAGCATCGGAAGAGAATGCTTATCAATCCGTGTTGGACGGTGAAGCCGCCGCCAGCGCACGTCCCGAGCGAATCGTTGATTACTGCGTTGACCCGGAACAAGCAATCACGATCTATCGTCTTGTCGGCGCGCTTGGTGTCTGTGCGGCGGTGATTCTCGTGCTGGCGGGAACTCTCACGATGGTGTGTTTGAGGAAGCCAAACATGCTCGTCGTTGATCGCACGAGCGGCGGCGACCGCGTCGTGATGATGGATGACCGCGAGTTCGGTTTGACAGACAACGTAGAGTTCACGAAAGACCGGTTGACCGCAGGCGGGAAGATTTATCTCGTCCGCAACTACCTCGAACTGCTCTACGGCAACAACCCTGACTATCGTGAAAAGCAACTCGAAGCGGCGATCAAGTTGATGGTTGACGGCAACGGGCGCAAGTTCTTTCGCTACTTGTCGGAGAAGCGCATCCTTGAACAACAAGCGGCTGAAAGCTGGCAAGCCTCGTGGTCGCCGCAGAGCATCACCGTTGACCCGAAAGATTCGTTCACGGTTCGCGCTATCGGAGTGCAGAAACTGCGGCGAATCGTTCATGGCACTCCGGTCGATGAAACTAATCAACTGAACGTCACCGTCCGCATCAGCCGCGACTCGCTGGGGCGCGACGACCGGAATCTTCACACCGGGTATCAAATAGATATGTTCGATTGGACGGTGCTGAAGAACCCGACTGCTCCTACTGATGAAAACCAAACGTCTCAGGCATCAACTGCCGCGATGACGAGTGCCCTTCAGCCCGCGAACAACTAAAGCCAAGTCGGAAAAGGCTCATACCATTAGCTCAATTCTTGAGGTGGTGAGTGAAGCAATTCTTCATTACATCAACCAAAGATGGAGGAAACCATGCCCGAAGCCCTATCAAACGCCAAGCGATTCATCGCCACTTATCTCACGGCAACAATCTGCTTGATGAGCTTGATACTGCCCGCCGCAACACGAACGGTCGCCCAGACAAGTCACGTACAGGCAGATCAATCTCAGACAAACGCACCCGTCAGCGTTGCCGCTGCTCCTAACTCTAAGGCAAGCGAATCCCGGAAGAATCCATTGGCACGCGGACGGCGCGCCGCAAAGCTCCGACAGAGGAAAGGAACTTCGCCTGCTGTGCCGAGAACGTCGCCTGCCGTCATCGCGCAACCCGTTGCGCTTGTGAGTCCGACGAGCGAGCCTGAGTATCTGTTCGGTCAAGCGCACGTCACCGTCAAAGGCAACCAAGACCCGATAATTCGTTTGGGCTTGGCGCAACATGGTCCGACGGTCGTCGAGTTTCCGGCGAACGACAACTTCTTCGCGGTTCATCCTGGCGGCAGTTTTCTCGTCACTTACGACCAATCGCCGACGCTCGCCAACGATCATTACGTTGTGTTTCGCGCCGGAAAAGAGTTCGTCGCGCCTCATGAAGGATCGCGTCGCCCTCTGGAACCGCTCGCTTCCATTTCAGTGCAGATGCAGTCGGGGATGTTCGTGACCTTCCTGTTCTATCCGGTGAGTCACGTCTCGCGGATGGCGCATCGTTGTGTCGTGAGCTACTCGCGCGAAGAGGTTGTCGCCGCACGCCGCGCGGTCGGACTTGCCGTTAATCTCGACGGGCGCGACTGGCAAAGCGCACAACCGACTGTCGCTTCGCAACGCATACCATCCGCAACTAAGATTGACATTAACCGTGTGCCGCGTTCCGGAATTGCGACAAGCGAGCAAGCGGTCGAAGGAAACTTGCCAGATGCGGGAACCGCAAATGGAAGCGTTCAAACATCCAACGTCGTTACCAGCAGCTCCGGCGACGTTGCCCTTCCGCCGCGTCCTCCCGGTGCCGAAGTGATACTCGCCGCCGGTAGCGGAGGTGAGCGTTCAGAAAAGCGGCGGAGTTCTTCCAAGAGAAACAAAAGCGTTGTTCGAGAAGCGCAAGACGCGCTGAGGCGTGCGGTGAAGTCGCCGGGTGTTTTTACAAGCTGGAGTCCGCTCGCGCATGGCTTGAGCATCGCGTCTCTCGCTCCGGTCGAGATTGACGACGCCCGCCGCTTGATTGTTGTTGCGGTGCGGAACGGCACGACAAAGGGGCTACGCCTTCTGCCGGGTCAACCTGAGCTAGACATACAGACGATTGATGAGAGCGGGCGTCCGGTGCAAATCCAGCCCGTAGAGAAACTGCACGTCGAGACATCCTCGCTTGCCTCTGTCGTGCCTGCAGGTGCGATTGTCTATTACGCGATTGTGTACCAGTCGCCCGCGCTCGGAGCGCAGCAGCGGCTGCGATTGACTGTGGCTCATATGGAGGCTTCAGACGAGCCTGCTTCGTCTGATTTAACCCGGTTGCCGAGTGCGGAGAACTGAAGTCACCAGCACCGGCATTTCAAAAAATCAATTCCGCAAAGCGCGAGAAAAAAATGCTTACGAACAACAACGGCGACGAGCGCAACAACCATCATCGTAACGGCAACGATAAGGAGCATCAGGCAAGCGTGCCGTTACGCGCGGCAGGAGTGGGGATAAGTGACGCGCCTTTTTATGATGATGACGATCCACCGGTTATTCGCAGGGATGTGCCACTTGATAAGAAAGCCCAAGGCGAGACGACTCGAGATGAGACGGCACCGCCCGACGATGTGCTTACAACGGATGTCGTCGATCTTACTGATGCGGACGCCCAAGCGACTCCTGACATCAAACGGCGCGGTCAAGGAAAGGGTAGCTTCTTCAAGCGTCTCCTTATCGCATTCGCTGCTATCTTCCTCATCGCCCTCATCGTCATCCTCGCCGCTTACTTCGTCTTCTTCAGAACAAGCGCGAAAGGCGACCTGACGTTCCAGAGGAAGAGAACTGCGGTAGCCGCCGCACAAGAGGAACAAAGTAAAGCTCCAGTCTCCGCCGAAGAGATCGGGCGGGAAATGGCAGGAGCGAAGCCATCACAATCGCCGAATGTTGAAAGCGGTCAACCCTCGTCGGGCGCTACGGTGCCTTCCTTTCAATCAGCCACACCGGGAATAGGAAGCACTTATCCGGCACTCGGCGGCGAGCCGGTAACATCACGCTTGCCGAACGAATCATTCTCGACAACCGTTGATGGATTGCCGCAAATAAGACAGGCGCAAGTTCAATCCGCCCAAGAGACGCCAGAAGGTGCAACTACGAGAAGCGGCGGCAATTCAACTGCTGCCACATCGCCAAGAGCCGAGAGGGGACTTCAAATCACCGGCACGGGTGCGAATCCTGAGCGATCAATCCGCGCCGTCTCGCTGCGGAACGTGAGCGGCGAGGGAAGCGGCAATCAGGCAAGAGTCATTGACCAAAGCGATTCGTCCGCTAATAGGAAAAGTAGCCCGACACGGTCTAGGCTTGAGGGCAATCGTTCCGCCGTAGCGTCGCCGACAGTTGCCTTGCCGCCGCTCGGCACGATGATCCCCGTTCGCACGCTGGGGACGATCTATACCCTGCGCGCCGATACGCTGGTGAGGATGCAAGTGACGCGCACGATTGACGGCAACGGGTGGAGTCTGAAGCGTGGGACAGAACTCTACGGCGTGCTTCGCGGCTCCGACTACGAAACGGGACGCGCTTATATCTCGCTCGTCGGGTTCGTCGATCCCAAAACTAACGCACTCGTGCGCGTCTCCGGCAACCTACTTGGCAGCGACGGCGCGGACGGCGTGCGCGGGCGCAAGCACCGGCTCAACTCCAGATGGTCAAACGGATTACGCATCGCCGGTGCCGGCGCGCTCGATGTCTTCGGCACACTGGCTTCGGCTTTCGGGCGGCGTCCCATCATCGTGAGCGACGTCTACGGAGTCGCTAATCAACGCACCGTCTCACCGCTCTTGCAGGAACTAAGAGGCGAGGCGGCAGGGAAGGAACGCGCGGGTTTCATTGAAGTACCGGCAAGCACTTCGGGCTATGTGCTTGTGCTGACGATGCCGCGAAGCGTTCAAGGCGTGGACGCGCCGCCCCGTGCTATTGATGCGATCAACCTCTCCGATTTGTCGGGTAATGATCTTGAGCGATTCACGTCTGACCCGGAGACGAGTGCCGCAAGTGAACTCACCGATGCAGAACTATCGGAATTATTGACTACGGGTACGCCACAGCAAATCCGTGCGGCACTTGGACGAATGTCGCCCGCGATGCGCCACATCAGTGAACAAGTTCTCGCGCAGGGGTTGTAGGTTTTCAACGATAATTCGTCTCGTGGGTCATCTTGTAAGTCATGGCTCCCGACTTCACATTAAACAAAACAAGGATTCCAAACGATGATCCGCCACCGCGCCCGCAGCACGAAACCATCAATCCGCGAGAGCTACTTGCGCGTGAGGGAGCGGAAGCAATCGCCGAAGCTCTCGCCTCGACCGGCTACA
>JANDLT010000096.1 GCA_024330265.1 Pyrinomonadaceae bacterium MAG19_C2-C3
AAAGTCTTGCGCTGAAAGCGCATAGTTTCAACTAGCGTGCTGGAACAATGAAAAAGCAGGGCAAGACTTTTCAACCGTGGTCGCTGCCCGTCGTCGCCGAAACGTGGGACGGATTCTTAAACGACATCAACGGCTTTCATGTTAAAACCGAACACGTCTCTCAAGCGTTGGACGGTGCGAAGTCCGGCGCAATCGCCGAAGGCAACACGGGCGGCGGCACGGGCATGGTCGCGCACCAATTCAAAGGCGGAACGGGAACGGCTTCGCGCGTACTTGAAGCGAGCGCGGGCGGTTATATCGTCGGCGTTCTCGTGCAGGCAAACTACGGCGGACGCGCCGGACTAACGATTGCGGGCGTTCCCGTCGGTAAGGAAATCGCGGACTTGATGCCGAAGGAAGTTCCCGCCGATACGGGTTCAATCATCGTCGTCATCGCCACGGATGCGCCGCTTCTGCCGCACCAACTCAAGCGCGTGGTGAAGCGTGCGGCACTCGGCATCGCCAAGAACGGCGGCATCGGCGGCAATTCATCCGGCGACATCTTCATCGCCTTTTCAACCGCCAACAGAGAAGCCGCGAAGAACACGGATTTAGCCAGATTGAACATGCTGCCCAACGACAAGATTAACCCCGTCTTTGCGGCGACCGTACAAGCGACGGAAGAAGCGATTATCAACGCGATGGTCGCCGCCGAAACGATGAGCGGAATTAACGGAAACACCGTTTATGCCATTCCGCATGAGCGATTAAAGCAAGTGATGAGAAAATATAATCGTGCGAATAATCAAGGGCAAGAATAGAAGCACACGCCGATTTTTGAAGCGATGAAAGAGGAAGCATCAATGAACGAGACCATCGAAAAATACAAAGAGTATGTCATGACGGGCTTCGTTAAAGCCGTCCAACCGATTGTAATTGAACGAGCGGAAGGGGCGGTTGTCACGAGTGACGAAGGCAAAGAATACGTTGATTGCTTCGCCGGAATCTCGGTCGTCAACGCCGGACACTGCAACCCGGAAGTCATCGCGGCGGCGAAAGCGCAGATGGACAAACTCGTTCACTGTTGCTCGTATCTTTATCACGTCGAAGCGGTCGCCAATCTCGCCGAAAAGATGGCGGAGATTACACCCGGGAACTTAAAGAAAAGTTTCTTCGCCAACAGCGGGGCGGAAGCGATTGAAGGGGCGATGAAACTCGCCAAACTTCACACAGGGAAAACGGAGTTTGTCGCCTTAACGACGAGCTTTCACGGGCGGACGTGGGGCGCAAGCGCGGCGGCGCGCCTTACGCGCCCGGCGTGGCGTTCGCTCCCGCTCCGGTAAGTTTTCGCGCAAATTATACGAGCGATGAAGATTGCGGCGAGAGTTGCGCGCGTGCGCTCGAAGACGGCAAGCAGGCAATTACAAGAAAGCCGTCAGACGGTGGTGGCATGAATCAAAATCAACCTCATAAACACCTTGATTCTCTGCAGTTCTCTGCGTCGGCACTCTGCGGTTCTCTGCGTTCACACTCTTTACGGTTTATTGAACGCAGAGAACCGCAGAGTTGAAGACGCAGAGGAGCGCGGAGAGAGTCAACATTTATGAAACCGCTTTCAGAGGAAGGTCAATGCGCCAAGTAAAAGTGAACCCCCAACATACATCACGCCGCGATTTCTTAGGTTCGTTCGGGGCTGCCGCCCTCGCCTTGCCGCTCAAACGCAGCGAGCGCGTCGCCCCGCAAACGATTCTCTATAACGCGAACATCTTCACCGTTAATAATCGTCAACCGCGCGCCCAAGCCGTCGCCGTCGCCGATGGTCGCTTCATCGCCGTCGGCACAAACGACGAGATAAACAACCTTGCGAGCGCGCAAACCAAACGCATAGACCTCGCGGGCAACACCGTCCTTCCCGGCTTTATAGACGCGCATTCGCACCCGGCGGCTTCGGGTCGCCTGCACCTGCGCGAGGTTGATTGCGACCTTCGTTCGATTAAAGAGATACAAGCCGCGATTGCTAAACGCGCATCTGAAACACCCGCCGGAAAATGGGTTTTAGGTTTTAAGTACGACGACACGAAGACGAGCGAAGGGCGACCTCTAACGCGCGAAGATTTAGATTTCGCTGCCCCGAATCATCCGGTTCGCATCGCGCATCGCGGCGGGCATACGGCTTACGTCAACTCGCTCGCCTTGAAAATCGCGGGCGTCACCGAAGCGACGCCAGACCCTTCGGGCGGACGCTTCGACCGCGACGCAAACAACAAACTCAACGGCAAACTTAGCGAAAACGCGACCGACGTTGTTGATGGAGTTGTCCCTAATACTTACACGCGCGACGACTTC
The DNA here is from genome assembly GCA_024330265.1 of Pyrinomonadaceae bacterium MAG19_C2-C3. Lineage (GTDB taxonomy): Bacteria > Acidobacteriota > Blastocatellia > Pyrinomonadales > Pyrinomonadaceae > JANDLT01. The sequence continues at coordinate 2,326 of JANDLT010000096.1, forward strand.
CGCGAAGGCATTAAGCTCATCACGAAGATGATGACGCGCACCGGCGTCACTTCCGTTCACGACGCTTACGGTTCGCCGAACGACCTGCGTGCTTATCAAGATGCGCGCGACGCGGGCGAACTCTCGATGCGCGTTTATTGTCTCATCGGTTATTACCACATTGACCGCATGATTGCGTCGGGTGTGCGGACAGGCTTTGGCGATGAATGGGTCAGAGTCGGGGCGATGAAACTGACCTGTGACGGCTCAATCTCCGAACGCACCGCGCGCCTTTCACAACCATACATCGGTCGCCCTAATGACTTCGGCATCATCGTGATGGATGAAGCAAAACTCTATGAGTACGCGCGTAAGGCACACGAAGCCGATTGGCAAATCGGCATCCACGCCAACGGCGACGTTGGCATTGACATCGCGCTCAAAGTCTATGAACGAATCCAACGCGAACGCCCGCGCCGCGACCCGCGCTTTCGTCTCGAACACTGCACGCTGATTAACGATAATCTCATCGGACGTATGAAAGCTCTCGGCGTGATACCGACGCCGTTCTCGACTTACGTCTATTTTCACGGCGAGAAGATGGGCGAGTACGGCGCGGAGCGAACGAACAATATGTTCGCCGTCCGCAGTTTTCTTGACGCGGGCATTCGCGTCACGCAAGCGTCGGATTATCCGCCCGGTCCCTTCGAGCCGATGATGGCACTGCAATCAAGCGTCACGCGCACGGATATGAAAGGCACGGTCTGGGGAACGCGCCAGCGCATCACCGTCGAGGAAGCGATTCGCGTCGGCACGCTCAACGGCGCATTCGCTTCTTACGAAGAGAACTCGAAAGGTTCAATCGAACACGGCAAACTCGCCGACCTCGTGGTTCTCGGACGTGACCCCTTGCGCGAAAATCCGTCCTCGCTCATCACGATTCCCGTTGAACGAACGATGGTCGGCGGGCGATGGGTCTTCGAGGCTTGACAGGACTTCCAGTCTATTTCCTGCGGCGCAAGTTCGTGATACTACAAGCTATCTCAAAAATAGCTTTTGATTTCTCTCTGCGATTCTCTGCGTCTTCAACTCTGCGGTACTCTGCGTTCAAAGCCTTTTTGACGCAGAGTACCGCAGAGGGCGGACGCAGAGTACCGCAGAGAGAAACCATTTTTGAGATAGCTTCTAATCAGTGCGGCGGAGAGTCGCGGCGATGACGGGTGAACGCGCAGAGTGAAATAAGATTAAGCAGAGGAGTCTCGATTGATGCAGACCACTATCAAACCGGAACGCTACGTCTTCTCATTCGGCAATGGAACTGCCGAAGGCAATGGAGAGATGAAGGATGTAATCGGCGGCAAAGGTGCGGGGCTGGCGGAGATGACGAACGCGGGATTGCCCGTGCCGCCCGGCTTCACCATTTCGACCGCCGCGTGCGGCATCTACGAGCGTGAAGGGCGGCTGTCGGAAGAAGTTGAACAGGAAGCGGAAACGGCACTCCGGTGTCTGGAAGATTTGCGTGACGAGCGGCTCGGCGATGAAGTGCGCCCGCTGCTCGTCTCCGTGCGTTCGGGCGCGAAGTTCTCGATGCCGGGCATGATGGACACGATCCTGAATCTCGGCTTGAACGATTGCACGGTCGAGGCACTGGCACAACGCACCGCGAACAATCGTTTCGCGTGGGATTCTTATCGTCGCTTCATACAGATGTTCGGCGATGTCGTACTCGGAGTAGAGAAGCGCGAATTTGAAACCGCACTCGCAGAACTCAAACGACGCTGCCGGGTTGAAGAAGATACGGCTTTGACGGAAACCAATCTGCGCGAGTTAGTCGAGCTATACAAGCGCATCGTCACGACGCACTCTGGAAGCGCGTTTCCGCAAGAGCCGCGCGAGCAGTTGCGGCAAGCGCGCGATGCGGTCTTCCGTTCGTGGAACAACGACCGCGCCGTCCATTACCGCCGCATAAATAACATTTCCGGCGCGCTCGGGACCGCCGTCAACGTGCAGACGATGGTCTTCGGCAACATGGGCGAAACCTCCGGCACGGGTGTCGGCTTCACGCGCAATCCGGCGACGGGTGAACGCGAGTTCTACGGCGAATTTCTCGTCAACGCGCAGGGCGAAGATGTGGTCGCGGGTATTCGCACGCCTCTGCCGCTCACACGTTTGCGCGACGTGATGCCCGATGTGTATGAACAACTGAAGGAAATCACCGCGAGATTAGAGCATCACTACCGCGACGTGCAGGATTTCGAGTTCACGATTCAAGAAGGCAAACTCTTCATGTTGCAGACGCGCAACGGCAAGCGCACCGGACTCGCCGCCGTGCGTATCGCCTGCGAGATGGTTGACGAAGGATTACTCACGCCGCGCGAGGCACTAATGCGAATCGAGCCGAACCTGCTCGACCAACTCTTGCACCCTATGTTCGACCCGCGAGCGCGCCTTAAATTTCCAACCGTCGCGCGTGGACTCGCCGCCTCGCCCGGCGCGGCGACCGGCACAATCGTCTTCACCGCCGCCGAAGCCGTCGCGCGTGGACACAAGGGCGAGCGCGTGGTACTTGTGCGCGAAGAGACGACGCCCGACGACATCGCCGGAATGGAAGCCGCGCAAGGATTCTTGACGGCGCGCGGCGGGCAGACTTCACACGCGGCGGTCGTCGGGCGGCAAATGGGAAAACCCGCCGTCGTCGGGTGCGCCGCGCTCCACATAGATGAAGCCGAAGGTGTGCTGAAGATTGCGGGTATCAGCACTGTCGCCGAAGAAATAATTTTGTCCAAAGGCGATGAGATTTCACTTGACGGCACAACCGGCGAAGTGATGACGGGGCGCGTGCCGACCGCCTCCTCGGAGATTTTGCGCGTCGTCTCAGGCGAGATGCGCGCGGGAGACTCGGAAGTCTACGGGATGTTTGCGCGCGTGCTTGAATGGGCTGATGAGGTGAAGCGGCTCGACGTGCGGGCGAATGCCGACATTCCGCGCGATGCGGCGGTGGCGCGTGCGTTCGGTGCGCGCGGCATAGGGCTGTGTCGGACAGAGCATATGTTCTTTGCCGCCGAACGTCTGCCGCATGTACAAAGCATGATTCTCGCCGCCGCGCGTGGGCGCGAGGGACTTATGAAACTCGCCGAAGTCGAGCAGCGTCAGGCTTCTTCGACAATCGAGAAACTCGCGGCGGAGCGCGAACTTGTGCGCGCCCGCTACGGCGAACAGATTGATAACTACGTCGGCGCGCTACGCAATCTGTTGCCGATGCAGCGCGCGGATTTCGCCGAACTGTTTCGCGCGATGAGCGGCTATCCGGTCACGATTCGGTTGCTCGATCCGCCGCTTCACGAGTTTTTGCCTAACCGCGATAACCTCGTGGGTCAACTCTCTGATGCGCGCGCCGACGGTCGCCACCGTTGGGCGGAAGAATTAGAAGCGATGCTCACCAACATCGAACAACTCGCCGAAGTCAATCCGATGCTCGGACATCGCGGCGTTCGGCTTGGCATCACATATCCTGAGATTACGGAGATGCAGGTGCGCGCCATCTGCGAAGCGGCATGTCTTACCGCCGCCGAAAACTTCGACCCGCAGCCTGAAATTATGGTGCCGCTCGTCGGTACGACGAATGAGTTGGCACTGCAACGCCGCACCATTGAGCGCACGGTGGAACAGGTTTTTAGCGAGTGCGACCGGCGCGTCCCGTACACCATCGGCACGATGATTGAACTACCGCGCGCCGCGCTCCTCGCCGGAGAGATCGCACAACATGCCGATTTCTTTTCTTTCGGCACGAACGATTTGACGCAGACGACTTACGGGCTTTCGCGCGACGATGCCGGAAGCGTCATCACCGCTTATCAACGGCTCGGAGTTTATGAGCAAGACCCGTTCGTCGTACTCGACCGCGAAGGCGTCGGGCAACTGCTGCAACTCGGAACTGAACGCGGACGCGCGACGCGACCCAATCTCAAAGTAGGCATCTGTGGCGAACACGGCGGCGAACCGTCAAGTATCGAATTCTGCCACAATCTTAATTTCGATTACGTGTCATGCTCGCCGTATCGCGTACCGATTGCGCGTCTGGCTGCCGCTCGCGCTGTACTCGCAAGCGAGAGTTGAGATGCTTCTGTTTAGCGTCCGGCGGGCGGTATGCGGAAAGAGCAGCCGCCGCGTCGGGGCAAGCTGCTCTCTCCGGTGTTCGATACGCTGCGATATAAGGCGGTGAAAGTCGCGTTCCGTCGTCTAATCTCAGAAGATGAACTTGACTTGGTAGCGTATGACGCGCCCACCGCCGTCGGTGTTCGGCGTGTTCGGGTTGAGGAAGAATCCTTCGGGTGCGGCGTTGGCGTTGGAGTCTATGCCGCCGCCGCCCGGTGAGAACGGGCTGACGCTGCCGGTCGTGTACTGCGGGTGGTTGAAGATGTTGTAGAACTCCGTGCGGAACTCGAAGCTCTTTCTTTCCGTCAGCCGCGTCCGCTTCAGGATGTTGACGTTGAAGTTGTTGATACCGGGCGAGCGTTCAGTATTGCGCCCCAAGTTGCCGAAGCGCGGGACGCCTGCGAAGCGGGGGTTGCCCGGGATGTACGTCGGGTTGACGATAAATTGGGCGGCTCTCGGATCAATGGTTACAGGCAACCTCGTCTCCGTGTCGATCACGTCGGGGTTGAAGTACCGGATCAGCGCGCCGAAGTTCGGGTTGCGAGTTCTCACGTTGTTGACCGTGATGAACTCCGGCTCAATCTCAGGCACGGCACGCACGCCGCGCTGCCCGTTCGGGTTGAAGTCAGGGCGCTCCAAAGCTCCCGCGATGCCGTCCGAGTTCAAGCCGTTGAAAACGGTGAATGGGACGCCGCTCTCGAAGGACGTGACGCCGGAAATCTGAAAGCCGCCGAGAAGCTTTCCGAGTGCGCCGCGTTGCTCACGCAGGAAAGGAACCTCGAAGACGTAGGTGAACGAAGCGCGGTGTGTGCGGTCGAAGTTGCTGACCGCGCGTTCGAGCCGGTCGCCGCCGAGAAGCGTCGGCAGTGCCGATGTTCCCGCCGCCGTTGATACTTCGGTAAGGGCGAAGACCTCGCTGTTGTTATCTATCAACTTCGAGAAGGTGTACGCGCCGGTGATTTGGAAGTTACCGGCGAAGCGGCGACGGACTTCGAGTTGTCCCGAATGATAGCTCGACGAGCCGCCGTTGGTGCGCGTCCCGCGTGCGCCTTGCAGGTTATCCAAGCGTCCGGTGAGCGGGCATATTCTGCCTGCGGGGAAACCCGGTAATGCCTGCGCGGGTGTGATATTCGAGTTCGGCGTACAATTTGGTCCCGCATAGTTCGCGGGCGTGATGCGTTGTTCCGGTCGGACGGTCGGGTTGTAGTCTTCGGTGATAAAGAGTTTCGTACCTTTAGAACCGACGTAAGAAGCGTCGAGTACGATGCTAAAACCCAACTCGCGCTGCAACCCGGCGGAGAAACGCTGGTAGTAAGGGTTGACGAGGTTCGGAGCCAACAGCCCTTGCGAACTGCTCGGCAGAACACTCGCGGCACTCGTCGGGAAAGCGTTGCTGAAATTTGTTATACCGCGCGCGCCCGCATCCGAGTTTGAGCTGATGGTGGTGACAATCGTGTTCGGCGATGAGGCGGCGACGTTCGAGGCGATGTTATTGAAGAACGAGTCGTAGCCGATTTGATAACCGGCGCGCAAAACCGTTTTACGCTCGCCGAAGATGCCGCCGAGCAAGCCGCCCGTGAACGACGGCGAGTAGGCTAACCCGACGGTCGGGGCGAAATTGTTGTTGTCGGCGGGAACTTGATTCGGGTCGTCGAAAACACCCTGAAGTGTCACCGGGTCAACATTGAAAAGTCCGGTGAATGCGGGCGTTCGCAGCTTGTTGAACGGCGTCCCGAAGTTCTCGTAAGCCAAGCCGAGCGTGAGCGTCAAGGCGTCGGTCGCCTTCCATCGGTCTTGGAAGAAAACGCGCGTGCGGTAGAGCGAGGGGAAGAACATAGGGCTGCCGAAGTCGCGCGTCACCGTGCCACTCCCACCGCCGAAATCATCAACGAAGTTGCCGAAAGCCGTGAAGCCGCCGCCCGCGCTGTATGTGAGCGAACCCCGCGAGTTGAACGGCGCGCTCTGTGTCGCAATCTGCCGCAGGAAGTCCACGCCGCCGCGAAACGTGTGGTTGCCCGCGACTTTGGTGATGGTGTCCTGAATGACGTAGTTATTAGCCGTGCGACCTTGCGGGAGATTCGTCGCCACGCCCAACTGTGAATTGGTCGCCAAGCCGAAGGCGATGCGCGGCAGCGTTCCGGCGAGTCCGTCGGGGTCTGTGAGGGTGAAGCCGAATTGGATGCGGTTATAGGCGACGCGCAACTCGTTCGTCACGGTCGGCGAGAAGACGCGCGTGTAAGCCGTCTGGAAGTTGTAGTTGCGATTAAGGGTCGCGGAATCGAAGCCCTCGAAGCGCGGCGAGGCGAGCGGGTTGTCCGACCGGTCGGAGATGAACCGCCCCGATAGTTGATCGTTGTCGCCGAGCCGGTGGTCAATGCGAATCAGGTACTGACGATTCGTGGATAGCTGGGCGAAGTTTCTGTTGAACGTTCCGAACTGGATGTTACAAGGCGCGGGGCAACCGGGTCTCGCGCCGATGGCGACGTTCTGCGGACTGGACAACGGATCGGAACTTCCGATTGCGCTCTGCGTCGAAAAGAGTAGCAGATCAACGTTCGCGCTCGCGCCGGGAGCGAATACCTGACGCAACCGCTCACGACCCGGAGCGGTCGGCGTGAGGAGTTGGAATTGGCTTGTCGAACGCTGGCGGTTCTCCTGAAAGTAGCCGAAGAAGAACGTGCGGTTGCGTCCGTCGTAGAACACGTCGCCGCCTTCGCCGAAGCGCGGCAGGACGACGGGACCGCCGATAGTACCGGCGGCGAAATACTCTGTGCCTGAAGGCGGCTCACCGCGCAGACGATTCTCCTCGTCGCGCGATTCGCTGCTCGTCAGCGCGTCGTCGGTGCGCGTGTCGTAGAGAAACGAGAGCGTGCCGAAGATGTCGTTGCGACCGGATTTAGTGATGACGTTGACGACCGCCCCGCCCGCGCGACCGAACTCGGCATCGTAGTTGGAAGTTTGTACCGAGACTTCCTGAACGGCATCCGGGTTGGTGATTTGCAAGCCCTGACCGGCGACGGAGATGTCGTTGTTCTCCGTGCCGTCAATCAGGAAGTTGTTTGAGCGCGAACGCGCCCCGTTGACGGAAAAAGTGCCGATGCCGACGCCGCTGCGGTTGGTCGTGACGCCGGGCAAGGTCAGCGTCAACGCCGTCGGATTGCGACCGGCAAAGGGCAAATCCGTAATCTGTCGCGTCGAGATGTTGCCGCCGCGCACGGGAGCTTCGGTTTGCAGCAACTCGCCGGATGTCGCCGTGACTTCGACGGTTTCGGCTTGAGTCCCGATTGTGAGTTGCGCGTCAATGGTCGAAGTCTGGTTGGCATTGACGATGACGCCGGTGCGCGTCACGGTCCCGAAGTTCGAGGCGGCGATTTGGACGAAGTATGTACCGAGATCAACGGCGTCGAAGCGGTAGAAACCTTCTTCGTTCGCGGTCGTCGTTCGCGCAACATTGGTCGCGGTGTTGGTGAGTGTGACGGAAGCATTGGGGATGACCGCCCCGGTCTCGTCGGTAAGAGTGCCGCTCACCGTGCCGCGACTCGTCTGCGCGAAGGACGCGGGCGCGAGGCAGATTGTGAAGGCGAAAATTATGGTGACAAGTATTTTCTTCATGCGTGCTCCTTAAAAACTCGTGCGGCGCATCTTCCGCGCCGCGAAATAGGTTGTTGTGCGAAGGACAATCGGGACTCGTACCGCCATCAAAAGACACAACTCTCCATGTAAAGAAGCGGCTTCTTACGAAAATATGGAATTAGTCTTTTTGTCGGCGCAGAGTCAGAGATTGAAATCTTCGCTCTGATTCGAGAAGCGCAAGGTGCGTGCCGCGTCACAGATGTTTGCGAAAGTCGGGGGCGGAAAGCGGTCGGACGATACGATGTATGCGAATCATTGCGGAACTCGGATGTTTCTACATTTTTCGAGCGGCGCCCCGGGGGCGGGGCCCAAAAAAATGTAGGAAGTGGCCACCCCCCCCGCGCCCGCCGAACCGCCGAAGCCCGACGTGAACACCAAGGCCTCGGTGATGACGCTCTGCTACCACCGCTTCGAGGCAAAGCCGCGCGACCTCGTCATCGCCGGGTATGTGCTGAACGAGCTTCCCGAGGAGC
>JANDLT010000097.1 GCA_024330265.1 Pyrinomonadaceae bacterium MAG19_C2-C3
CATTCTACAAAGGTTTCGGTTCAATGGATTCTCAAAAAGAGTCACACATTAGGTAAGTAAAGGTGGACGGAGGAAGACATGATTTGACATTCTTAATCCTCCGTTCACCTCCGTTATACTTCTCTTACCCGTTGTCGTTCTCTTATTTTATTCACCACCATGAACGCGAAAGACGCCGCAGAAAGTCAAACTCTCTGCGGCGTCTTTGATGTTGGGGCGTGGTTGATTTGTTTAATAGATATTAAACGGGAATGACATCGTGACGTATTGCGAAACCGGACGCCCGTTCTTTTTCGCCGGAGTGAATTTAACTTTCTTCGCGGTTTCAATCGCCTTCTCGGTCAAGCCGTGCGGCAATCGTTGCGAGACGGTGATGTTTGTAACCTGCCCGTTGGCGTTGAATATGGCGCGGAGAGTGACCGTACCCTGCGTCATATTCTTACGGGCTTCTTCCGTGTATCCGGGTTCGGGCTTGAAGGTCACGATGGCTTTCGTCGTCACTTCACTCGTCCTATAAATCTTATTCGGGTCGAAGCCGTCGCCACTCGCGCCGCCACCGCCTTCGCGGGCATCGCCGCCGCCGGTGTTGTAGCCTCTGCCCGCACCGACACCGCTGCCTTCACCGACACCGACGCCGCCGCCCGTTCCCGTGCCGATGCCGCCGCCTCTGCCCGTGCCGGATGAAGCGATGTCGCCGCCGTTTCGGATGCCGTAAGGAATCGGGCGATTATCGGGCGGGAACAGAACGGGGTCGGCGCGTATCGTCGCCGCCGTCGGAAGTGTGGGGTTTAAGATTCTCGGCGGTTTCGGGTCGGGTGCTAAAACTTGCGGCAGTAAAGTCGCGGTCGGTAGTTTGCCTTTTGAAGCCGGGATGGGTTCTTCGCGTCCGCCGCCGCCGCCGCCCGCCGCTTTGATGGGTTGGGGTTTCGCGCCGCCGCCCGTCCCTTTCGCGTTGCCACTCGCGCCTTCGCGGTCGGGCTTGGGTTCGGGTGTCGGTTCGGGTGTGGGAACGTCTCTGAACATTCCGATAAATTCGACATCCTCGTTCGGGTTGAGGGCAGCAGCCTGTTCGTTCATTCGCAAACTGTTCAAGGCGAATATCAAACCGATGATTAACGCCATGCCGAAGATGGATGAGACGGTGGCGATGGCGATGTTCGGTTGTTTGAACGTGTTCCACGCGAGCGCGCCGTAGCCGACCGCGACACGTTTGGTGAAGCCTGCGGGGTCGCGCTTAAATTCCGGGTACGTCAACTGTGATGCCTGTGCGACGCCGCGCAGTTCCGCCGCTAAACGACTCGTCACGCCCGCATCCTGAATAATCGTTAGATGATATTCACCGCGCTCAGGGCGTGTGTACGGAATCACGGTTTCGTCGTCAATCGCATCGGTGAGGTGCGTGCCGTTGACATGCGCCGCGTTGCTCGTGACATCATTTGCGACGTGATGCGCCGTTGCACCGTTGCCGTTACCCGTCGCGGGCGTCGCTTCGTAGTGCGCGAAGTTTGCCGTTTCATCATGCGTCATCGCGGCATTGGTGACGGGAGTCGTCGCGGCGTGCGCTCCGGCGAATGCCACCGCCGATTCAATCGTCGCGTCCGGGTCGTATTCAATCGGTGTTTCCACCGCTTGATATGCGTTGAGCGGCGTGCCGTCCACCGGACAAAAACTGAATTTGTCGGCAAATTCTTCCTGACATGTAGAACATCTTTTCATCTTAACTTCCTCGCCTGTCTGGGTCTTCTGTTCGTCGGACAATTGGTACGCGGAAACCAAACCCTGTGCTTCTATTGATGCCTGTCCCGCCTCTCGCGTTGACAAGGTTTCCGCCGCTAAATTCGATTTAGATGCTTCGCGGTAAAGAGCGTAAATCCGATTATCGAGGGCGGGCGATACTTCGGGGACACGCCACGCCTGAAGAACTTCGCGCAGTTCCGCGTCCGGCGCGTCGTCCATTGCCGATGTTTCGGGTTCGTGTGCGTAAATTTCGTGGTCGCTCATCTTACGTTTTCCAAAATCTTAAAACTAAATCCAGTGTCTTAATTCTTCGTGCTTCTAAGCTTTTAATGCGAATCAATGGTTTAAGTACGCCCTGTCTTTAGCTACGGCAGTAGCGGCAAGATGGTAGCCCACAGTGAAGGCGAAATGAAATGTAGCCGTAACTGTGGGAAGAAGGTTGAAAGAGATTTCAAGCTACGGTAGTAGCGGCAGAAATCAGGCGCAAGTTATCTTTCGCTGCTGCCGCAGCTTGAAATCTCGGTATTGCTTAAACCCACAGCTTGCGCTGTGGGCTACCTTCTTGCCGCTACTACCGTAGCTCATGAACATAGCAATCGAAGTCCTTACTCTTGATTCGCATTTTCAGTGTTCGACGCTCATCATCTCCGTGTGCGCCGCCTCTCTTTCGTTCGCCACTTCTGCGCGATAATCCGCGAGATGCGTGCGAAGGGCGTGGCGGGCGCGATGAAGACGGGCTTTCACCGTGCCGATTGTCGCGTTTGAAATCACCGCGATCTCAGCGAGCGACAATTCTTCAAACTCAAATAAAATTATCGCTTCGCGTTGCAACGCGGGCAATTCTTCAACCGCGCACCGCACGACGCTTGCCAATTCTTCATCAATCAAAGTTACGAGCGGAGTGGCGTGCGTCGTGATTGCCGGAAACGTCGCTTCGTCGTCCATATCGTCAAGCCCGATTTCGATTCCGGTGCGGCGCATCGTCTTGAAAGCCGCGTGACGCGCGATGCCGTACAAATACATTTTCAAGTTGCCGCGTGTCGAATCGAATCCTTGCGGTTGACGAATCAAGTTTAAGAAACATTCCTGCACGATGTCTTCCGCCACTTCGATTGAACCCGACAAACGATAACTGAACCGGAAAAGCCCCGTGCGGTGCGTTTCGTATAAATGACGAAAAGCCGCTTCATCGCCGCTCGCGGCACGGCGCAAAAGTTCGCCGTCGTCAGTTGTTTCTCGCGCTTCGTGAATCTGATTCACCTTGCTTTTAATCATCGCCCGCGTCGCTTGAATTACGGTTGAAGGGACGCGGCGCGCTTTCTAAATGTTATTGTCTCGACGAAGCGAAAAGGATACGCCCCGCTTGAAAAGAATTTCCGTCTGAAGTTTTGCGTCCGCGATTAAACCCGACTGCCGGACGCGATAAACAAGGGCGGCAACCCGCTTCATCTTTCATCGCGTCAAAACACCACGCGGCTTAATCTCCCGCCTTCATCAAACCGAACACTATATTACACGCAAATTAATTCTAATCGCCTTGCGCCAAGTGACTTGGATGCGCTCGACGGACAAACGGTTGACGCACCGCAAAAGCCGCATCTAAACTGTCCGTCACGAAATCAAGTTATGACAATCTTCAACCAACACTTAATAAATCTTCAAGCCGCATCGCAACCCATAGTCGCGGCAACTAACTTTGTAATTCGTTCTGCGGCTCACTTCCCGCCAAGCTTTGCAACGCGCCTCGCGGTGTGCCTCGTCGTAATGTTCGCGGCTTTATCACACCCCACAATCATGCAAGTAACCGCGCAAGTCGTACCGGAAGCCCGCCGTGAAAAACTGCTTAACGGATTGACAATCCTACATGTTCCCCAAAACAACGATGGGAATGTGCTGATGAAATTGCGCGTCGGCGGCGGTGCGGCTTTTGACTTAACGAACAAGGAAGGCACGGCGCAACTGCTCGCCGACACCCTGTTTCCAGACGCCGAAACTTTCGATTTCGTCCGTGAAGAATTGGGCGGCACGCTTGATGTCGCGGTTGATTATGACACGCTGACCATTACGCTCTCCGGGCGCGCTTCGGAAATCGAACGCATGGTTGAACTACTTCGCAACGCCCTTATCACGAACTCGACCATTGATGCCGCGACGTTCCGCCGTTTGCGTGATGCGCGCATTAAAGCCGCGAACGATGCCGCGACGACTTCACAATTCGCCGCGCGAAACCTCTGCACACTCGCCGCGCAACAACAACTTTACGGCGAAGCCTTCCCGCTCGGGCGCACGCCGCAGGGAACGCCCGCGTCGCTCGCCCGCGTCGAACCCGCCGATTTGATTTTCGCCCGCGAACGCTTTTTGAATCCGAACACGTCGGTTCTCGCCGTCATCGGCAACATCGAACCCGCGCGTCTGCGCCGCGCCTTACGCCAGTTTCTCGGTTCATGGCGCATGAGCGACCGCGTTATTCCCGCGACCTTCGCCCGTCCTGATTTGAAGCCCGCCCCAACCTTAATCATTGACCGTCCGCAAGGCTACGAAGTCTGCGTCGCGGTGCGCGGCATCGCCTTTCGTGACCGTGATTTGTACGCGGCGCACACGCTCGACTTTATCGCGCAAGACCGTTGGCGCACTTCGCTTGGCATTGATAAAAACGCCGTGACGCAAATCCCGAACTACACGGTCACGCATTCCTTGCACGACATCGGCGGCATCTTCAGCTTCAACGCGGGCAATCTCACACACACCGAAGCCGCGCTCGCCGCCGCCAGAGCCGGAGCGACGATTAAAGCACTCGCCACAGGCATCACGGCTTCGGAGTTTGAAGCCGCGAAGCAAAGCTATCTCGCATATTTACAATCGAAAGCCAGAACGCCTTTATTCATCGCGGATGCTCTGATTGATAAAGAAACTTACGAACGCGATTTCAATGCGACGGCAGGCACGATTCGCAACCTCACACTCACAGACGTACAGCGCGTCGCCCGCAACTTATTCACCGATGCCAACATCGCCCGCGTCTTTATCGGTGACGCGGCGATGCTCAAAACAGAACTCGCCCGCGCGGGCGATGCGAACGTTCAGGTCATCGCATTTAGTCCTGAAATCGGCGTGCAAAATATGAAAGCCGCACCGAAACAGGCGACTGTCAAACCAACCGCGACGCCCGCGCCCAAGCCCGCGAATCGCCGCACGTTCACATTGCCGCTTCCGTCGCGTCCTTAGAAAATGCGCCCTTAAAAATTCGATTCGCGCTTTTGATTATGCGCTTAATTGTGCGCCGCATCTCTCGATAAACTTTGCCGTCAAACATTTCAGCACCGCACGCCACCACCGCCGCCGAACGCGAGAATGCACCCGAAAGCACGCGCCAGGCACACGCGCGCCAAGTGCGTTCGATGTTCGACAGCATCGCCGGACGCTACGACTTACTCAATCATCTTTTCTCCGGCAACACGGACACGCGCTGGCGTCGCAAAGTGGCACGCACGCTTGATGACGTACTTGTAAATCCGCGCGCCGCCGTCCTCGATGTCGCGTGCGGCACGGGAGATTTGGCACTCGCCCTTGACCGTCAAGGCACACGCCACAATCACACCGGAGCGCGCATCATCGGCGTTGATTTCTGTCACCCGATGCTTAAAATCGCCCGCGCCAAGTCACACAAAATCTCGTTCATTGAAGGCGACGCCCTGCGCCTTCCGTTCGCGGATAACTACTTCGACGCCGCGACTATCGGCTTCGGCTTGCGTAACTTGGCGAGTGTCAGCGACGGACTCTTTGAACTTCGCCGCATACTCAAACCCGGCGGGCGGCTCGTGATTTTGGAGTTTTCCAAACCCGTCATTCCCGGCTTCAGCCAAGCCTTCAACTTCTATTTCAAACACATTCTGCCGCGCATCGGTGACACGCTGAACGGCTCATGCGGAGCGTACACATACCTTTCAGATTCCGTGCGTAAGTTCCCCGACCAAATCGAACTCGCCCGCCTCATGCGCGCATCGGGCTTCGACCAAGTTTCATTTCGCAACCTGACCGGCGGAATAGCTGCACTGCATATAGGCAGTAGGCAGTAGGCAGAATGAAGAGGAATTGATTCATCGTCTCATTGAATCAATAACTGAATGAACCAAATGAATCCATCTTTGTTATTCTGCACACTGCCCTCTGCCCTCTGCCTACTATTTCATGAAATTCAAACTTCTCAATTTCGCCCGCCGCGCCCTGTTGCTTCTGCTCGTGATGTTCACGGTCGTCTCGCTCGTCACGTTGTTGATTGAGATTGTGCCGGGCGACCCCGCGACCGCGATTCTCGGCGAACAGGCAACGCCCGAACAGATCGCGCAGTTTAACGCGAAACACGGGCTTGACCGTCCGGCGTTCTTCTTTTCGTTTAAGCGTGATGCGGACGATTCATCGAGTGGACTTCACTTTGAGTGGCACGGCTGGCGTAATCGTTATGTCGAATACTGGCGCGGCATTCTGCACGGCGACATGGGACGTTCGTTTCGCAACGATAAACCCGTGACCGAGATTTTATTGAGCCGTTATCCGGCGACGATTGAACTCGCCGCCGCCGCGCTGTTCGTCGCCTTACTCATCGCCATTCCCCTTGGCGTTATATCGGGACGCAATCGCGGAACGTGGATTGACAACGTATCGTCGGTCGTCGCACTCGGCGGCATCTCGCTTCCCGGCTTCGTTTTAGGTCCCGCGCTGATTTACTTGTTCGCTGTCCGCTTAGGCTGGCTCGCGCCTTCGGGTCGCGTCGAATGGAGCGACATCATCTTGCCCGCCGTCACGCTCGGCGCGGCACTCTCGGCACTCTTGACGCGCATGGTGCGCTCATCCGTTATCGAAGAACTCGGTGAAGATTACGTTCGCACCGCACGCGCCAAAGGCTTGAGCGAAAACAAAGTCGTCTATAAACACGTTCTCAAAAACGGACTGATTCCCATCGTCACGATTTTAGGTCTTCAACTCGGCGTCCTGCTCGCGGGCGCGATAATTACCGAAAAGATTTTCAATTATCCCGGCTTAGGCTTGCTCCTAGTTGACGACGGCATCGGTCGCCGCGATTATCGCCTCGTGCAAGGCTGCGTCCTCGTCATCAGCGTCACCTACATCATCGCCAACACGCTGACCGATTTTGCGTACCGAAGGCTTGACCCGCGCATCAGATTGTCGTGATAAAATTCGCACACGATTTGATGAACAGGAGTTGAAACTATGTCGCAACACAAACCTAAAACGCACGCCGCGAGTACCGACGAAACCTTGACGGAAGAAAAATATCAAAACTCATGTTACGCAAAGCAGAAGCGATTGATAAACTTGACCCATGGACAAGTCAATGCTCGACCTCTACACGGATTATCTCATCTGTTCATTCGGACAAGTCTCCGCCACCGGACTCTCGCGGTTGCTCTCTGATGAAATCAGTCACGACACGGTGACACGTTTTTTGGCGGCAGAGCCGAAAACTTCCGCCCACTTATGGCGTGTCGTCAAGCCGTTGGTCAGAGCCGTCGAATGTGAATCGGGCGTGCTGATCATTGACGACTCGATTGAAGAGAAGCCCTCGACCGACGAAAACGAACTTATTTCGTGGCACTACGACCACAGTAAAGACCGCACAGTCAAAGGCATTAACTTCCTCACCGCGCTCTACCATTCGTGTGATGTGTCATTGCCGGTCGCCTTCGACCTTGTGACCAAAACTCAAGATTACTTCGACCCGAAAACTAGAAGGACGAAACGCAAAAGCGCGGTGACGAAAAATGAACGCTACCGGATGCTGCTCAGAATTGCGGTGCATAATGAAGTCAAGTTCCGCTATGTCCTCAACGACGTGTGGTTTGCTTCGTCAGAGAACATGTTGTTCATCAAACACAGCCTGCACAAAGAGTTCGTCATGCCCCTCAAAGAGAACCGCAAAGTCGCATTCTCTTTAACCGATAAACAAGGTGGTCACTACACGGCAGTCAGTTTGCTTACCCTCACCGCAGAGACGACCCAAGAGGTGTGGCTCGAAGAAGTGGATTTCCCACTCTCTTTAGTCCGCGAAGTCTTCACAAACGAAGACGGCACCCGGGGTGTGCGCCCTCTGGTGACGAGCGACTTGGCACTCTCGTTTGACCAAGCAACGAAACTCTACCAAAAACGGTGGAGCATCGAGGTTTATCATAAATCCTTGAAACAAAACGCTTCGTTGGAGAAGTCACCGACTAGAACCCCGACCACACAGCGTAACCACTTCTTCGCCGCGCTGTGTGCTTACGTCAAGTTGGAAGGCTTGAAAGTAAAAACCAAAGTCAGTCACTTCTCCTTGAAGTCAAAGCTCTATCTGTCAGCAGTCAAGGCAGCCTATGCTGAACTTGTCAAACTTAATCCGCAGCCTCTCGCTGCGTAACATGAGTCAAAAGCTGTTGGCGGAAAATCCTTCTCTGATTGCCCAAGCAATTCTCAATGTTCGACGTGACTATGTGAGCGGAGCGAGCCTTTTTTGAGTGATGAAGAAATCAGGTTAGGACTTACGCAGTTGAAAAAGCCTTTGTTGAAAACAAAGAACTTATCAGAACTGCGCCTTCCCGTAAGTTGTTGATTCTTCGTTCAACTGCGTAAGTCCTAAAAATAATTTTTAGGAGGATTTTAGTTATGTCAAGCGTTAATTGCTAATGGAAGCCGAATTAGTCCCAAAGAAATTCGGATATTTCTTTGTAAGACCGAATGTAGAACAGCAATTTACTTTTTCGACTGTAATTCCTGATAACATTTCTTTTATTCTCGCTCGCGCTGCATTTAAATATGAAAATAGCAAAGACCTTCATACAGCAGAGGGTGCTTTTGATGCGCGAACGACGGCATAACAATTCAATGGACGTGAGGGCGAAACAGCGACTTTGTTTTTACGTTGCTTCTTTCATGAGTTTGCGTAAAATCATCAAGTGTCGTAGTTCATTCCCGTCGGAAGATGCGGCGTTCAAACTCTTATATCTCGCCTTGCAGAACGCCGCGAAAAAGTGGACGATGCCGATACCCAACCGGAGTCAGGCGATGAACCAGTTCGCCATCCTCTACGACGGTCGCTTACCCATGATGGGCGACAACCACTTACACAGTCTTCCTGACACCCTCCCGAACGATTGAGATGACGTGGGGCGAAACCGCCACCAAGCCCGTTAAGGTTTAACGGACAACGCGATAAGAAAGTCGCTGTTTCGCCCTCACGTCCACTGAATTGTTATGCCTTCCGTTGCTATAAATCAAGTTGTGTTCTGATGGCTTGTTCAACTTTTTGTAAGTCCGCTGCCGACAACTTACCTTCGATATTTGACAGTCGTAATTTGCTCACAGTCGTTAATTGGTCGGCAATCGCCTTGCTCTGTTTTCCGTTGAGCATCACATACGCTTCGCTCGGGAATAGCTTATCAATGTTTGAAGTGAGCGGAACAACTTGCAAGCGGTTCAAATGCTTGTTTGCAGCATCATTGCTGATAATCACAGCAGGACGTTGTTTTTCAATTTCGCCGCCAACCGAAGGCGTGTTGAGTTTCACCCACCAAACTTCACCGCGTTTCATCTGCTACGTCTCCCATTGTCGCGTCTGCCCATTCGAGAGCTTCGGTTTCTCGCGCTTCGTTTAGAGCCATCTCGCGGTAAGCTGCCTCAAGACTGGATTTGATGACATGCGGGCGAACCAGAGATTCAATAAATTGGCTGATTTTGCGCCGTCCGATGATGCTGTGCAGTCCGTCATAAACTCGCTCATCAACGGTAATTGTTAATTTCTTTTGCATTTCGATTCAACCTCCGACTTGCTTTACGTGTTCTGCACGTAGAATAAAACAACAAGATTTTCTTTGCAAGTAAAACGCCGTTCGGTTCAAAGAGTAGGGGCATAACGGCGGACTTCAGCGGCTCTTTGCCCCACGCAACTTGACAGGATGAGAACGTGGCGGGCAAAGAGTCCGCTGCAAGGACTTGTGTGCGACACGAAGTCGCATTTGTGACTGTAATGCTGATTGATAATCTGACATTACCTCTTGTTCTTCCAAGAGTTTCCTACCAAAGCGTGCGTTGCTGGCAACGGCAGGGTGCGAAGCCTTTGGGACAATGTAGCTTGTGCTCGAAGCAGTAATCGGGTCAAGAGCTAGGAATGAGTAATATGGTGAATGAAAGTGAACTGCTGATAAATGTCGTTATTGCAGACAAGCCAAAGATGCTGACAGGCTTGAACCAAAAGGTAAGTGGACAAGTGAACAGGTTACAAGTTCCTGTTCCGAAGATGTTAGCTCCACCGGCAAAAAGGCAGCACCTAAGTTACTCGGGCATAAATGCGGAACGTGGTAAGCCCGTAACCTTCCCTTCGGGGAAAGCAAACCGTAAGGCGAGCCGATGAGGTTGCAGGTATGGGATAACCGAAAAAGCGAATGCCGTCTTGTGATGAGACGGCTACGGGTTGAAACATCATCCGGCGCGAAAGCGAGCAGACTTCGGTAGTGGTCTTTCTCAACAAGAAAAGTAGTTAAACCCGTAAAGAGAAGAAAGCAAATGACGGCAATCTTCGGATTAGCTGGTGCGCTTCTCACTAGAGCCTGTTATGAACTATGAGCCATGACCTCGACAAATCGCTTGAGCATCAG
>JANDLT010000098.1 GCA_024330265.1 Pyrinomonadaceae bacterium MAG19_C2-C3
ATGAATGCTCAATTTTTGTAACCTGATTGGATCGCGTGTTAAAGTCGCCGTTATGAACTCTGAAGTCCAACAGACTGCCCTCGTCACGACTGACCGAGACTATCAAGCCGCCATTCGCAACGCCCTGCGCCTGTGGGCGAGTGCCGTTACCGCGTCATCCAGCGAACAACGCGATGAGCTACTGCGAAATAAGCAGCGCGTCGTCGCAGCGTTCTTCGACTTTGTAGAGGGGAAATCTCCGGCGGAAATCTCGGCGCAAGACGTGGAAACGTGGCGTGATGATATGACGGAACGGGGACTCAAACCCGCGACCGTATATGCGCGCGTTTGTTTTCTCTCGTCGTTCTTCGGATGGGCGATGCGCGACCCACAACTTAGAGTGTTTATCACGAGTAACCCGGCGCGCCTCGCACTGCCAAAACCGCCGAAGGCTTACCAGACCGAAAAGGTTAAGGCGTGGACGGACGCGGAACTGCAAGCCATCGTCGAAGTTGTCCGAGCGAAAGCGGCGGGCAACGATATTGTGGGAAAACGCGATTACGCCATCCTTCTATTTTTTCTCGTAACCGGAATGCGGCGACAGGAAATCATCTCCTTGCGTGGTGGCAATATCAAACTTGGTGACGACTCAATCATCATGACGGGCAAAGTTAAAGGCGGGGATTATGTGGGAAGGGAAGTGCGCGAACCGTTATTACGCGCGGCACTCGTGGAGTATCTCTCTGCCTGCGGCAGACTGGATGTTCTCAAAAGGGATGCTCCGCTGTGGACGCGACACGATAACGCCGGAAGTCCGGGCGCGCCGCTCAATTCGCATTCCTTCGCCAAAAACTTGAAACGCTACGCGCGCACGGCAGGCATCGGGCATGTACATTTGCACCAGACCCGTCACAGCTTCGCGCGCATCGTCGCGGAAGAGACGGGTTCGATTACAGACGTGCAGGACGCGCTCGGTCACCGCAATGCCGCGACGACGAGAGTTTATGTGCAACGTATCGCCATCAAACGCGACAAGCATAGCGCGGCGGTCACGGCGCGCTTCAGCCGCCAGCGCAGCTAATAATATTGACGAAGGTTTTGTTCATGACACGCCCCGCTTGGCGAAGATGATTGAACCCATGGAATCGTGGAACTTTAAGCGCGTAGCGTTAGCGCACAGGCAAGCGAGTGCCGGTCGTTACGGTTGAAGCCCTGTGGACTCGCGACAAAGGAGAAGCCCGTTGGCACGTGTACCCGACAACCGAATCCTTGCGCTCGCTTGCAAACGGGAAGGTATCCGGTCGCCGTGAGATAGCGCATCCGATTTTTAATCGAATGTTGCGGCGCGAAGGTGAGCGGTCGGTAGTGGGCAACGAACGGCGCGCCGAAGCGTGGATATAGAGCAGAGCGTGGATGTAGAATCGTGACGCGGTGGGCTGGAGTGCCAATCGTGACTTAATTGCGGCAGACGACGAACCGTTTATTAGTCTCTGCCGTCCGTTCGCCGCCGCAAGATGGTTGTTCATTGATTATCTGTGGCGTGGATTCATGTGAGATGGCAACTTGGTCGGTATATTGAAGCTTAAACTGATTGTTCTATGACGACGCTTAACATCGCCGCTCTCATCAACCTGCTGGGCTGGGCGCTTGGCTTCGCGCTCTACGCGATGCTGCTCTTGATGTCGGTGCGTAGGTCCGGTGTGACGACGCGGGGCAACTTGTTTAAGGCGCGGCGGGACGAGCGGGCAAACGCGACGGCAGGCAACTTAGCTTTGCTGCCGCTCGTCACGGCATTACTCGGATTGCTATGGAATGCCGGAGCGCTTGTGACAGGCGGCTTACAGGAATTTGATGCACAGAGAGCCGGAACGCCGGGCTTCCTTCTGCTCGGTGCGGCATCCTTCGCCGCACTCGGATTCTTGCCCGCCGTCGTCGTCCACTCGGCTGCCGACAGTCTTAACCGCTCGACCGACTCGAACAATCTGTCAGCGCATTTGTTGACCATCGTCGCCTACGTCTTATCCGGCATCGCCGCCGTGATGCACTTCGCCTCTGCGTTCTCTGACGGCAAGACATCTTCGACGGCGGCGCTCTACATTCTCACCGCCGGATACGTCTTGTTGATGGCGGGTCTGTTTTTATTTACGCGCGGCGAGACGGGAGCGCGGCGTGCGGTGTGGGCGACGGCGCTGGCGGTCTTCGCCGTCTCCGCCTTGCATCTCTCGACTGGGGACAACCACCCGAACCACGAACGCTGGTACGCGGAACTCATCGGGCATCACGCTTCGTTACCGCTCGCGCTCGCTATTCTTTATCAAGATTACCGCTTCGCCTTCGCCGACATCTTCCTCAAGCGCGCCCTCTCTTTGCTCGCGCTCGTCGCGCTCATCGGGGCGGCGTTCAGCGTGTGCGTCTGGCTTTTCGCCGCGCCGGTTACGGGCGAGGCGGGCGGCGAAGTTCGCTTAAATCCCGTTGCCGTCGGCATCCTGCTCGCAATGTGGGCTGGAACTGCGTTGCTCTACCCGTGGCTGAGACGGGCGACCGAATGGTTCATAGACAACGTCGTGCTGCGGCGCGCCGACTATGACCTCTTGCGTGCGGAGATCGCCCGTCGCGCGCAGGAACATCAAACGTCCGCCGAACTGCTTGACGACATATCCGCCCGTCTCGAAGCCGTGCTTACCGCAAGCAGTGTCGCGTGGCGTGAAGTTGTATCCACGACGAACCCGCCTGACCGGAAACATTCAAACACAAGCGGAGATGAAGACATTGATACAGAGATGTTCGCGCCTCTGCCGTCGCAAGTCGTCAACATCCACGCGCGTGGGAGCGCACGAGTCGCATCGGTTCTCGTGCCGACGACCGATGCGCCGCATTATGAAATCATCATCGGTGAACTCGCAGGCGGCAGGCGTCTGCTCTCCGACGACATCGAGATGCTGGAATGGGTCGCCGTCACCCTCGCCCGCCGCATAGACGCTCTGCGCGTCACGCACGAGCGATGCGAGCAAGTGCAACGCGAACAGGAGATCGCCAAACTCGCAACCGAAGCGCAACTTCGCGCCCTTCGCGCACAGATTAACCCGCACTTCCTCTTCAACGCACTGACGACCATTGGCTACTTGATTCAAACCTCGCCGCAACGCGCTCTCGAAACTCTGATGCGCTTGACGGATTTGCTCAGGCGCGTGCTGCGTGCGACTTCGGAGTGGGTCACGCTCGGCGAAGAGTTGAAGTTAATCGAGGCATATCTTGACATCGAACGCGCACGCTTTGAGGAGCGTCTGCGCGTGCGTTTCGACGTGGGATGGGAGTTGGACGATCTGCTCGTGCCATCGCTCATCGTCCAACCAATAGTTGAGAACGCCGTCAAGCATGGCATCGCGCCGCAGAAGGCGGGCGGCGAGATTTATATTGCGGCGCGCTTGGAAGGCGACACCTTGATTATCAGCGTGCGCGACACGGGCGCGGGAGTCGGGAGCGTCAAACTTATCGAAGGACGGCAGAGCGGCGTCGGACTCCAGAACGTCGAGCAACGCCTGCGCCTCTGCTGTGGCGAGGCGGGACGATTGACCTTCGAGAGCGCACCCGATTCCGGCGCGATTGTAGAACTGCGCTTGCCCGCGCGTCATCAGCGCAGAGACACGCGAACGCAAGCTGAAACGAATGAAGCAAACGTCACGGCGTCTGTCACGACGCACCGCGCGAACGCCGATGCGCCGGGTACGAAAGCAGTGATGACAAGGAGAGTCGGATGAACGAACAACTGCGCGTCGTGGTCGCCGACGACGAACGCCCCGCACGCTCTTACCTGATGGCGATGCTGGGGACGTTTGAGAACGTGACTATTGTCGGTGAAGCGGAAGACGGCAGGGAAGCGATTGAGATAATCGAAGCGGCAAAGCCCGACCTCGCCTTGCTCGATTTACAGATGCCGGAGGTGGACGGTTTAGGCGTCGTGCGCTTGGTGAAGAAGTCCGCCTTGCCGCTCGTCGCGTTCGTCACGGCTTACGACGAGTACGCCGTGCGCGCGTTTGAAATGAACGCGATTGATTATTTGCTCAAACCCGTCGAACGCTCGCGCCTGCAACAAACATTACTTCGCGCGCAAGAACGTTTGGAGCAAGCCGCGCAACCGGGCGAACTGCGCCGCGAAGAATCCGCACACTTGCGCGGCGCGCTTGAGACTTATGACAGAGAAGCGCCGCGCACCTATCTTGAGCGTATCCCCGTCCGCACGCGCGATGAAATCGTGTTGCTGCAATCCCGCCACATCGCATCCATCGTCGCCGAAGGGGAACTGTTGCATATCCAAACGGCGAGCGACGAGCGATACACGATTAACTACCGCCTCAAAGATTTAGAAGCGCGTCTTGACCCCGCGCTGTTCGTGCGCTTGGGGCGCGGCACACTCGCCAACAAAGCGATGATCGAGCGCGTCAACCCGCTGCCGGGCGGCACATACGCCGTCACACTCTCGAACAACCAACAACTGCAAGTCAGCCGTATGCAATCGCGCATCCTCCGCGAACAACTGCTCCGCTTATGAATTGTGGAGTGCGGATTTCGGAATGCGGATTGAAAACAAGGTGCTTGTTAATCCGCATTCCGAAATTCGCACCCCGCAATCGAATCGCCCCCGCCGACCATTCACCGCCTCAAAGCGACCGTTCATTAAATTATTGAGGCGCGTTGCGTCGCCATGCCGCTACTCTCACTTGTCCACTGCCAATTTTCAGCCGCCGCGTGAGCGGTGCGCCGCAGGCAGTACGATTAAAGGTTTTCACATTAGAGGAGCGGGTTTAGATGCACATACACATTCATCCAGACGGGGGACGAGCGAGCGCGCTTGTTTCGCGTCTGCTATTCATTTTGATTTTCGTCACTGCGACTTCCGCCATCGCCTTCGCGCAGAACACCGCGACGGTGCGCGGCACGGTGACTTTCCAAGCCAACGGCGAAAGCGTGTCAGGCGCGACCGTGATTCTTTCGCCCACCGGCAGAATCACGCAGACCGACGAGAACGGGGCTTACGAGTTCACAGGCATTCCGGCAGGGAGATACGAAGTCATCGCCCGCCTCACACGCTTTCCCGACACGGTTTCGCGCGTTGACCTGACGGGTGGCGGTGAAGCGACCGCCGACCTTTCATTAAGGCTCACGGGCGTCAGGGAAGAAGTGACCGTCACCGCGTCTTCCGCGAATGAGTCAACGGTCAACGCGATTCGTCCAACCGAAGTTGTGGACGCGATTGAACTCACGGAACGCGCACACCCAAGTCTCGGCGAAGTCCTTGAATATCAACCCGGCATCGCCAAACGTAGTTTCGGTCCCGGAACCGCACGCCCCGTGATTCGCGGCTTCGACGGCGACCGCGTGCTCGTCTTGACCGATAGCCTGCCAATATCTTCGGTCGGCTCCCAATCGGGCGATCACGGCGAACCCGTTGACGTACTCGCGCTCGAAAGAGTCGAATTGGTGCGCGGACCCGGCACGCTGCTCTACGGCTCAAACGCCATCGGCGGCGTCGTCAATGCGATTACCAGCGCGGGCAGCGAGACGGCTCCGGCGGCGCGTCAAGCGCGCGGCTACCTGACCTTTCTCGGCGGCTCGGCGAATCGTCAAAGAGGCGGCAGTGCCGGTTTCGATTTAGGGTTAGGCGGAAACTTCCACCTCTTCGCCAACGGCGGCGGACAGCGCACGAGCGATTACGAGACACCTATCGGTCGCATCCAAAACTCGTCCGTGCGTTCTTACAACGGGACTGCCGGATTAGGTTATTCCGGTGAACGCGGCTTCTTTCGCGCGAGCGGGACTTATGACAATCGCCTCTACGGCGTGCCGTTCGCCGGACTCTTTGAAGGCGAAGAAGAAGAGGAAGCAGAAGCGACGGCATTGCGTGCCAGCCAGCCGCGCATCGGGCGACTCGGCGAGGGCGACGACCCGATTGATGTCGCGCAAATCGCCTTACAAATGCGCCGTCAAAACCTGCGCTTTAGCGGCGGCTTCCGCAATCTCGATTCGTTCATCTCCGGCATTAACCTGTTCGTTGACTACACCGATTACCGGCACCAAGAACTCGAAGGCTCAGAAGTCGGCACGACTTTCAACAACGACCAATTCAACTACCGCACCGTCTTTGAGCAGAACCGAAGGGGACGCCTGACGGGTCGCTTCGGCGTGTCGGGTTTCAGCCGCGACTTTGAGGCGCTCGGCGCAGAAGCCCTTGCGCCGCCAACCACGCAGAACAACTTCGCCGTCTTCGCCCTCGAAGAACTCAACTTCGAGCGCACCGTCTTACAGTTCGGCGGGCGCGTCGAGACGAACCGTTACCGTCCCGAACAACTGCTCGAACGTCAGGTCTTCGACCGCAACTTCACGGGCTTCTCCGGCTCGGTCGGCGTCCGCTTCGGCTTATTCGATAACGCCTCGCTCGTCGGCAACTTCACGCATTCTTATCGTGCGCCCGCTTTGGAAGAACTCTACAACTTCGGTCCGCACATCGGCACGCTGACGTTTGAAATCGGCGACTCGAACTTGACGCGCGAACGCTCCAACGGCGCAGACTTCGGCTTTCGCTACGGCACGCAGCGCGTCCGACTCGAAGCCAACGCCTTCTATTACGACTTCGATAACTTCGTCTTCCTCGCCCCCACCGGCAACATTGAAGACGGCTTACCGGAAGCCAACTACGCGCAGGATGACGCACGCTTCTACGGCTCGGAAATCGGATTGAACTTCGGCTTGGTTCCGAATCGTCTGAACGTCAATTCGAGCTTCGATTTCGTCAACGCGCGCATCAAGGACGGAACGCCGCTGCCGCGCATCCCGCCCGTGCGCGGTCGCTTCGGCGTAGAGTTCTTGGCGGGCGGCTTCCGCATTGAGCCGGAAGCCATCTTTGCCAGCGACCAAGACGATCTCTTCCCGACCGAGACGCGCACCGCCGGATACACCATCTTCAACCTGCGCGGCTCCTACACGATTCCGCAAGATCGGTTCGCGCACGTCTTCACCGTCAACGCCTTCAACTTGGGCGACCGCCTTTACCGAAATCACGTCTCGTTCATCAAAGACCTCGCGCCCGAAATCGGCAGAGGCGTGAGAGTCGTTTACACCATGCGCTTCTTCTAAACGCTTTCAGCCACAGCGCATAACAGAGAAGGGCAGCTAGATAATCTCTAGTCTGCCCTTCTTGTACGCATCCTGCCGCCGCTGCCGGCAAACAGGTTTTCAAATCTCACGCGGCGAGCGTCACGGCTCCGTGATCGTCGCAGTGGTCGCCGTGACGGTGATGCAGATGACCGCCGCAGATATAGTCAACGTGATCGCCGTGCGGAACTTGTTCGCAGGTGCAGCCTTCCGAGCCGCAACCGCCCCCCGCGCAACACGTGCAATCAACGGGAGCGCAGTTTGCCGGGTTCGCGTCCGAGACTTCCAAAACGTGTTCGTCGTAATGGTCGTCGTGCTGTGAATGTAGATGCCCGTCGTGAACGTAGTCAGTGTGACCGTTGTGGTTTATGGCAGTGTGACCGCAGTTTGCGCCGTGTGTGTGCGCGTGGTTTTCGTGTGTCGTGTGATTCATCGCTTGTGTTTCGTAGCCTTTCTAGTGCTTGAAGTTTCTTGAGAATTACCGTTCCAAAGCAAAGGAAAGTTCACAGGGAGAACGTCACCGCTTTAGTTGATTGACCTAGTTATACAGCAACTTGGATGTGCCATGCAACCGTTCGTTGCCCGAAAACAACCGCTCATCGGTGGAATAAAGCAGATAAGCGTTGCTGACGATTTGGCGAACTAATGATTCAAATGTTCACAGGCTTCTGAATACGGCTTTGATAAAACGATTTGGCGAGAGGAATTATAGATATGACAAGTCTCTGGGCGGGCGGTTTGGCTTTATTGCTCGGCGCGCTCCACGCCCTTGAACCCGGTCACGGCAAAGCGGCGATTGCCGCCTACACCGTTGGAAACAGAGGTCGCCTCTCGCACATCCTTGTGCTTGGGCTTTCAACCGCACTCGCTCACACGACGACGATTATCGTGCTTGCCTTAATACTCGGCGGCATGGCGGGAAGCGTCGCTCACGAACACATACATCACTGGTTCGAGTACGCGAGTGCCGCGCTGCTTTTAATTTTAGGGGCGTGGATGTTCGTGCGGGCGCGTCGAAACCTGAACGCGCGAACGGATTGCGATAACGCTTTCGCCAGCACCGGACGGACGGCGAGCGAATGCAGTTGCAGCAGCGCGCACTTCGTAAAAGGGCAAGACGGCGATGACCGCACAGGCTTACGCTTCGCCGGACTAATGGGCATCACGGGCGGCATCATCCCGTGTCCGTCGGCACTCGCCGCCTTGCTTTCCGCCGCGACCATCGGACATTTCGCTTACGGCTTATGGACGGTGATTCTCTTTAGCATCGGCATCGCCCTGACGCTCTCCGCCGTCGCCCTCGCCGCGCACTGGGCAAGCGGCAACACGCATCGCTGGCTGCCCGCGCTCATTAGAAATAGCAGCGTCGAACGCCTCGCACATCACGCCCCCGTGCTTAGCGCCGCACTCGTCATGCTCTGCGGAGTATATTCGCTCTGCCGCGTCGTCTGGCAAAGTCACTGAACATCTTCCATGTCACAGGCTTGGGCTTATTCACTTGGAAGCGTCGTTATCATCAGCCTTCTGTCGCTCATCGGCTTGAGCGTCATCGCGCTTCACGAGCGGCTGCTTCATCGCCTCATCCCGGCGATGATGAGTTTGGCAGTCGGAGCGATGTTAGGCGATGCGTTTCTTCATCTGCTGCCGGAACTCTACGACAAACCGCATTCCGATAATCGCATCGCGCTCAGCATACTCGGCGGACTCATCCTTTTTTATCTGCTCGAACTCGCCGTCCGCCGTCATCACACACACCGCCACCCGCCCGCGCATGATGTGGAACTGCACACCGCGCATGACCTGCCCGCGTCCGACCACCGTGTAGCTCCCGTCGGCTACGTCTCGCTGATTGCTGGAAGCCTGCACAACGTCATGGACGGCGTACTCATCGCCGCGTCCTACATGACGAGTTTCAAAGTCGGCTTGGCGACAACCATCGCCATTCTGTTGCACGAGGTTCCGCACGAAATCGGCGGCTTCGGCGTGCTGCTCCACGCCGGATTCACGCGCGCCAAAGCCTTATTCTTCAACTTTCTGACCGGCTGCCTCTCGCTCGCCGGAGTCGTCGCATCGCTGCTGCTTGGCGGACTCGTAGAAGATTTACCTTCGCTGACGCTGCCCTTAACCACCGGCGGTTTCATCTACATCGCCGCCTCTTCGTTGCTCCCCGAACTCGCCAAACGGACGCGCTTGCGGGAAATCATCGTTCAACTCGTCGGCATCACGCTCGGCGTACTCGTCATGCTGCTTCTCACCTTCATCGAATAATCTCTCCCACCGTCTCCGCCGCCCCTGCCGCTCATTAGTCGTCATCAACCGTTCACCCGTCATCTTCAAGGGTTCATTAAAAATCCGTATCGCTGCGGTGCGGTGTGCATGTAATGTGCGCGTTTTACTCGTAGTTCTCTTGCCGACGGCAACGGCAATGCCGCCCATCGCCTGATAACTCCGCAGACAAATGTTCTCTCAAGGAGCGCGCTAACTCATGCTTGAAGCCGTGAACCTCTCAAAGACTTACAACGACCAAGTCGCTCTCGACTCGCTCAATCTACGAATTGAACCCGGCGAAGTCTTCTGCTTGCTCGGCGCAAACGGCGCAGGGAAAACGACGACCATTAACCTCTTTCTCAACTTCATCAACCCGTCATCCGGCAAAGCGTTGATTAAAGATTTGGATGTGACCGCCGCGCCATTAGAGACGAAGAAGTACCTTGCCTACATCCCCGAACAAGTGATGCTCTACAAAAATCTTTCGGGCTTGGAGAACCTCGAATACTTCAGTGCTTTGGCGGGCAAAGACAAGTACACGAAAGAAGAGTTGCTCGCGTTCTTCGACGAAGTAGGTTTGACCAGAGACGCGGCAGAGAAGCGCGTCTCGGCTTACTCGAAAGGTATGAGACAGAAAATCGGCATCGCCATCGCGTTGGCAAAGAAAGC
The DNA here is from genome assembly GCA_024330265.1 of Pyrinomonadaceae bacterium MAG19_C2-C3. GTDB lineage: Bacteria > Acidobacteriota > Blastocatellia > Pyrinomonadales > Pyrinomonadaceae > JANDLT01. The sequence continues at coordinate 10,066 of JANDLT010000098.1, forward strand.
GGAAGCCTTGTTGTTAGATGAGCCGACTTCCGGCTTAGACCCGAAAGCCTCCAACGAATTTTCAGCTTTGCTCAAGAAGTTGAGCAGTCAAGGCGTCGCCGTGTTGATGGCGACGCACGACCTGTTTCGCGCGAAAGAATCAGGCACGCGCGTCGGGATCATGCGACAGGGCAAGTTGGTTCGTGAAATGAGAACGGATGAACTTGGACACGCCGACCTTGAGCGCATCTATCTCGAACATATGCACGATTAGCTTGTCTCTTGAGCATCGTGTCCGCCTAACCCAA
>JANDLT010000099.1 GCA_024330265.1 Pyrinomonadaceae bacterium MAG19_C2-C3
GGCGGGCGGAAGCCCGCCTCTAAACGAACGAATTTCTACTTTTGCATTAGGTCTATCATGCTCGACAACGGCGGTGTCCTCGATTTTCAACCATTGACCGAGAACCGCGCACAGCGTTTCAAGTCGGACGGGCTTGCTGATGTAATCATTCATACCGGCGGCGAGACATCTGGCGCGGTCATCTTCGCGTGCGTAAGCCGTCATCGCAATCACGGGCAAAGGATTACCCGCGAGGTCGCGCGTATCGAGTACGCGCAAACGGCGCGTCGCATCGTAGCCGTCGAGATTAGGCATCTGGCAATCCATCAAAACGAGGTCGAAGCCTTCGCGCGTGAGCATCTCGATTGCGAGTTGTCCATCTGAAACCCACTCGCCTTGATAGCCGAGTTTCTGCAGAAGTTGTAAAGCGAGTTTGCTGTTGACCGGGTTGTCTTCCGCGACGAGGATGCGCTTGCGTGTGGCGGCAAGAACATTCCCTGTGCGGGCGCGTTCGATGTCGGCTTCGCGTAAGGAGTGGCGCGTGACGAATTTACCCGCGTCGCCTTCCGCGACTCGCGGGGTCATGACGGCGATTAACAATTCGCGTAGTTGAGATTGGCGCACGGGCTTTGTCAGGTAAGCGTCAATGCCTATGGTGCGCGCGGTTTCGCCGTGTTTGCGTTGCCCGAACGAAGGCAACAGCACAAGGCGCGTCGCGGCGAGGCGCGCGTCCGACTTGATACGACGCGCCAACTCGAAGCCGTCCATTTCCGGCATCTGCAAATCGAGAATCACCAAATCAAACGCTTGTCCGGCGACGGCGGCATCGCGCAGTTGTTTGAGGGCGAGATGACCCGCCGCGCTCTCCGTCGCTTTCATGCCCCACAGGGTTGTTTGATGAACGAGAATTTTGCGGTTCGTGTCGTTGTCGTCAACGATGAGAACGCGCACGCCGCGCACGCCGAAGCCTTCATCCGCGCTTGAAGTCAGAGGTTGATTTTGCGGCTTCGCCTGTCTGGTAAAACGCGCGGTGAACCAGAAAGTCGAACCTTTCTCCGGCGTGCTTTCAACGCCGATTTCGCCGCCCATCAGTTCGACCAAATCTTTTGAAATCGCCAACCCCAATCCCGTGCCGCCGTACTTGCGCGTCGTCGAACCGTCGGCTTGCGTGAAGGCGCGAAAGAGTTTGCGTTGATTGACTTCGCTGATTCCGATGCCCGTGTCACTCACTTCAAAACGCACGGTGCATTTATCATCACAACCTTTTTCATCGCCGCTTTCGACGAGCCACGCGCGGACGACGACCTCGCCGCGCTCCGTAAATTTAAGGCTATTGCCGACAAGGTTGACCAGAACCTGACGCAGACGGTGCGGGTCGCCTATGAGGTCAACCGGAACATCGGAATAAACAAGCGAGGCGATTTCGAGTCGTCTATCCTGCGCGCGTCCGGCAAGCGATTCAATGGTTTCTTCGACCGTCAAACGCAAATTGAAATCTATTTCGTCGAACTGAAGATGACCGGCTTCAATCTTCGAGAAATCGAGAATGTCATTGATAACGCTCATCAATGAATCGCCGCTGTTGCGTATGATTTCGGCGTATTCGCGTTGTTCGGGAGCGAGTTCGGTGTCGAGCAGCAAGTCGGTCATGCCGAGAACGCCGTTCATCGGCGTGCGTATTTCATGCGACATGTTCGCCAGAAATTCCGATTTCAAGCGCGCCGATTCCAACGCCGCATCGCGCGCTTCTTCGAGTTCGGATTCGTTGCGTTTGCGCTCGGTGATGTCGCGCGCCACCCACATCACCGAACTCTCGTTCATCGGTGACGCAGTTCCGGCGAACCAAATTTGAGCATCGCCAATCGGCAAACTGTATTCGACGTTGACGGGTCGCCGCGTCGCCAGAGATTGCCGTATGCAGCCGAGAAACATATCGGCATCGTGCGTGGGGAAAGTGTCATGCAAGGATTTGCCAACCAATTCCGCTTTCGGTTTATAGAGCAGATTCGGGTTAGTCGGCGGAATCTTCAGGAAGTTGCCCGCATCGTCAAGGACGAGAATAACGTCAGTCATCGCGGCAAACAGGGCGCGCATCTCGGCTGCCGTGTCTTGCAGTTCGACGGCGGTTGTTTGCAGTTCGGCTTCGGCAAGCTTGCGTTCGGTGATGTCGCGGGCGACGGCTTGGAAACCCGCCACACGATTGCCATCCATAATCGGCTGCACGTTCTGCCCCAACCACACGACTTCGCCGTCGGCAGCCAACGCCGGAAATTCGTAATAGCTTGACGGGGCTTGCGCCGCAATCTGCCGTTGATAAAATTCGCGTATCGCCGTCTGATGTTCGGGGGCGACGAGGCTCAGATAATTCCGTCCAATCAGTTCACTCGCGGCGCGCTTCATCAGGCGCGCGGCGGTCGGATTGACAAACGTAAAATTGCCTCTCGCATCAACGCGATAAATGATGTCGGTCGCATGGTCAACAAGGCTTTTGTAATTGGCTTCGGATTCACGCAAGCGTTTCGCGGTCGTCGCCGCGTTTGAAATCACGCGCGTGATGTGCGCGACGACGGGACGCAAAACCGTTGCCCACATCAACACCAGACCCATCATCAGCACCAAGCCCACTACCGGGTATTCAATCGCTTGAAGCGACACGACGTGTTCATCTTGTAACCCGTACTGCACCGCGAGCGGCACGACCATCGCCGATACCGCGACGACAATCAGCGACAGCGCATAACGCCGCGTCAGGTAAAGCCGCCAGGTCGTGTGGCGACGCGCTTCCGCGAGCAGAGTTTCGGTTGAAGATGATAATGACGGCATGAAGGCGGAGACGGCGGAGCGAATCAAACGTTAAATCAACTTGACTCAGGCGGGAGCGACGGAGACGGGCGGCGAGAACTTTTCAAGCGATAACGCAAAGCCACGTCGCGCGAAACATGCGAAGCCTTAAGCAGTGTCGACATAAGAAGAGAATTTATAAGTTGCCACTAGCTTTAGCTAGTGGATAACTTGAGAAACAAATAAATTGGCTTTAGCCAAATGCTTAGGCTGAAGCCAAAATGCCTATGACATTTATCAGAAATTCGGCTAAAGCCTTCTGTTTTGTCATTCAATCGACTAGCTAAAGCTAGTGGCAATTGAAAAACAAATTTCTTATGTCAACAGAACCTAGCTTGAAAGCGATGAAGTTTTTAATCTAAGTGTGACGCTGAAAAGAAGATGAACGCGAAAGGCGATAAGGGAAGCGGTCAAGGAAAGTGAGCGACTTGTAATCGCCCTGCAACAGCTTAACCGAACGGCGCGAAGCTTGGCAACAGGAATAGTTGATAGTGGATAACGGATAGTGGATAGTTTAGGACATCGGCTTTTTAACTATCCTCTATCCACTATCCGTTATCCACTACTACAAGTGCCGCGACGTTCGCTCCCGCCGAGACGTTCGAGAGCGTGCTGGTCGTCAAGCGCACCATTCCGCCTTCGACTTTGTTGTTGAACAGGAACGGGTCGAAATCAACCGTCAGATTTGTTTCTTCGATGCTTTGTAAATCAGATGTAAAGAGCGGCAGACGAACATGCGTCACGGGCGCGCGTTCCTGCACGACAAACAATTCGCCGAGTCCCGCCGCGATTTTCTGCTTCCATTCGGCGGGACTGACTTCGCCGCCCAAGCACACGCCTTCGCCACCGTAATCATCGTTCGGCTTAATCACAAAACGCGATTGCTCATTCGTGATGAGTTCTATCAGGTCGCGCTTCTCGTTTTCAAACGTCGTATCGCCCGTTTGCAAAACTCGTGTCCAAGGAATGTGATGGCGGATGATGTCCCGTTGTTCGTCTGTGAAAAGATGCGCGAAGCGTTCATCGCTCAACACTGCGAACGACGCTTTCTTGTGAACCAACTTGGTGCGAAACGAATTGACCATGCACACGCGCCCGTCACGATACGCTCGCACCAGCGGGTGCGTGTCGTCGTCATGCTTCGCCAAAAACTCATGGATGATAACGCGCTTGTAAAGAATATCTATCGCGCGCTTGCCCGCCATCAAACGCCCACTGACGTATTCCAATTCGTCAGGGTCAGCGATGAACGACGCGAAACCCTGCGACTTGAAGTAAGCCGCTAAAACGTGAAACTCGCTTTCGGTTGAAACCCCGCGCCAATCAATGATGCCGATTGACGGGCGTTCTTCCGTGCCGCCCCAATCCTTATAAGCCGCGATGAGCGCGTCAAGCAGACGAACATGCGGCTGCGGCAAAGCGTGTGGAAACTCGCCCAAAAACTCACGCATGTACGGCAACTCGAAAAAGATTTCCGCGAGCAATTTCTGGTCGGCGATTCCGGCGGGACTCTCGGCGTTGTATTCGAGAAACTTAAAACCATCATCCGCGAGATACGCATCGAGCCGCGACGTGACGCACAATCTTTCATAACCCGGATTGATGCGCGCCATCTTCGCTTCCATCTCCGTCACACCAAGCAAGCGCAACACGGCGTCATCTTCCAGCGCGGCACGGGCGACACGCTCGAACGCAAACGCCAGCGTCTCCGCCGCCCGACTGATTTCCGCGTACCGCGCACGCGACATCAAGTACGGCACGAGCGACGAACAAATCGGGCGCGCTCCGTGAACAAGCCCGCGCGCTTGTTGTTCGCGTTGCAGACGTTGGAACAATTCAGGGCGCATCGTCCCGTCGCGTGCGATGCGCTCACGCAACCATGCGACGGCGGCATCAAGGCTATTTGAATCGGGATGAGAAATAGACATGCCGATGTTTTACCCGAAAGTGCGTTAAGAAGAAACAACTAAATTCAGTTGCGCCGTTCGACTTGAAAATTAACGTTATGCTCACGCAACCCGTCAATCAAATCATTAGCTTTGCGGTGCTTCGGTTGGCTTGGGTCGGTTGCGGTGTGCGGCGGCGAATGACGCGCGCGAGAAGCGTGTTGAGATGGTCGCTGGCGCGCAGGAGTTCTTCGAGAATGTCGTCGGTCAAGTCATCGGGGCGTATGTCGCGCAGGGCGGCGAGAAGGCGGCGCATCTCGTCATAGAAAAGATGCGACGTGTCGGATGGGTCGAGAAATTCCAACTCATCTTCGGACAAGCCGGGCGAGGCAGCTTGGTTAATCGGGGTTTCACCGAGCATCTCGCGGACGCGCATCCGCAGACGTGTCGCGCTCCCCTTTGATAAGAGGTGGGCTTGCAAAACTTCGAGGCGTTTGGCGCGGGCTTCCGCCGCCGTCAGGTTCAAACGCGCGGGCGTCAAACGTGAAAGTTGTTCGGCTTCAAAAAGGTTAATCGTGCCGCTCTCAAGCGCGTCAATCATGTCGGGCGTAAAATCCAGCGTGCGTAAATAATGGTCAACGAAACTTGCCAAAGAGATGCGCCCGCCCGTGTGCTGGTCGAGAACGTGGCGCACTCCCGAACCGGCTTTCAACAAATCCGTGCGATTCCAAATCGAGCGTCGCCCGCGTTTGGTATCGGTCGCCGGATAGCGTTCGATGTGGCGCGCGGCGCGGAGCAAAGCGATAGTCTGCTTCTCGCTTCGCGGCACGATGTCGGGCAGCAGAGCGCGCAAATCGGCGAGTATTTCGCGCACCCGTTCACGGTTGGCGAGCATGTCGGGACGGCGTTCCCGGCGGCGTGTGATTCGCATAGTTTTTCAATTAAAATGCACAATTTTAATGCCGCGCACCTTGAACATCGGTTTTGACGGCTTCTCGGTCGTGATGAACTCGTCGCATCCGGCAGCTTTAGCGGCGGCGATGTGCGCGGCGTCGAGCGCGCCCAACGTGTAAATCTTCGAGGCTTCCTTTATCGCATTTTCCATCAGGTCATCATCCACCGGGACACGATACATCGCCATATTGAAGAAGCTTTTAAGTGCCGCAACCTCCGTGCTTCTCTTTGCTTCCATCGCCGCCGGGTAAAGTTCAAGGGCAAGTAAGAGGCTGACGACAATTTCGCGTTGCAGGTCGGTAATAGACATTATCGGGAATTGTTTTTCCACTAGCCCAGCCGTTCACGGCTGGGGAATATGTCAACCAAACTCACCCCAGCCCCGTTCGACGGGGCTTGAATTGATTGGCTTGAGCCGCCTCCTTCCACAGAAGAGGGCTTAAGCATGGCGGAGAAGCCCCGTCGAACGGGGCTGAAGCATCAATGTCGCTTCTCTTCCCAGCCGTGAACGGCTGGGCTAATGGAAAATGTTTTATTTCCGATAATGTCTAATCAGTTCAAGCGCGGCATCAATGCTTGCCGGGTAACGCGCACTGCACGCACGCAACACAACGCCGGTATCGAAGTAGGTGCGAATACGTTTGCTCATCCGGCGGCGCGGTTTCCGTACCGACGGCGGCGGACTTCGCGGTTGATTTCTTCATCCGTCAATAGTTTCACGCCGCGCTTAATTTGTTCGCGCCGCAGCTTCAACATGGATTGCACGAACGGCGACGGATGACCTCCCCATTTATCTTGCAATTCCGCTTCGCTCGTCACCGTCTGTTCGCTCACACCCGGATTGGGTTTGCGTTGTGACATGATTTTCCGAACCTCCATCGGTAGTTTAAGGGTTAGAGTTCGCTTCTGTTTCGCGTTATATAAACAACGTCGCGCGATTATAAATCTTTCAGCACGCTCTGCACGGCTTCGGCAAACGTCGGATGAATATGCACGGCGTCGCGTATCACCGTGAACGGCGCATCGGCATTCATCACATCAACGTAAGAGTGAACCATCTCCGCCGCTTCCGCCGCGATGATGCTCGCCCCCAAAATCCGGTCGTTCGATTTATCAACGATGACTTTGATAAAGCCTTCCGTCTCGCCAATCATCCGCGCCTTGCCGTTGCTTTTCATTTGATAAGTCGCGGTTTTGAAATCAAGTCCTTCATCGCGCGCTTCGTGTTCGGTAAGTCCGACGCGCCCGACTTGCGGGTCGGTGAAAATCGCGTAAGGGATGATGCGCTTCGTGGTGCGTGTGCCGTCGCCCGTCATCTGTGAAAGCAGAATCCGGTGGTCGTCCCAAGCCGTGTGCGTGAACATCGCGCCGCCGCGCACATCGCCCATCGCCCACACGCCCGCGATGTTGGTCTTCAACTTTTCATCAACTTTGATAACGCCTTTGTCGTCCATTTCAACGCCGATGCCATCCAGACCTAAATCGTCCGTGTTCGGTCGGCGTCCGGTGGCGATGAACAGATGCGAACCGTTCACCTGCTTCTCGCCGTCTTTTAATTTCACCGTCAAAGCGATGCGCCCATCACGCTTCACGACACCGTTCGCTTCGGCGTTCAAGATAAATTCTATGCCTTCGCCTTCAAGCAGACTTTGCAGCTTCGCCGCGACATCCTCATCTTCTCTATCCGTCACACTCGCGCCTTGATGAACGATGGTCACACGCGCTCCCATGCGACGATAAAACTGCGCCATCTCCAAACCGATATAACCGCCGCCGATGACGAGCAGATGCGCGGGTAAGCTTTCGGCGCGCAACCAATTTCCGGCATCAATAAAATCAATTTTATCCAAACCTTCAATCTTCGGAATCAGACTTCGCGTTCCCGTGCCGACGACGACATACGGTGCGGTCAACGTCGTCTCATCGAACCGCACACGAAATTTGTCCGCCTCATCTTTTCCCACAAGGCGCGCGTGACCGTAGAACAGTTTCGGATTATCAATTCCTTCATACCTTTTTTCGAGACTCTCGCGCGTCTCCCCGACAAGCTTTCGGGCGCGTCGAAGCACGGCGGGAAAATCAACCTCAACCGTCGGGATGTGCAAACCGTATTCAGCCGCCCGCCGCGCGTAAGCCGCGACGCGCCCCGAAGCGACGACGGCTTTCGTCGGCGTGCATCCGAAGTTGACACACGAACCGCCGAGCGCGCGACGTTCGATTATAGCGACGCGCTTGCCCCCTTCCACCATCGCAAAAGCCAGCGCGGGCGCGCCCTGTCCCGCACCGATGATGATTAAATCGTAATCGTGATTCGCTTCGCGTGTCAGATGTTTGAACTCGACTTTGTGGTGAATCTCTTTTGTAAGAAACGGTGCGTAGCTTAACGTGAGTTCGACATTAAAACAAAAAAGAAGTTATCCACGAAACACACGAATCAACACGAATAAAAACATTGAGGCAATCCTGTTTTGTTTCGTGTTGATTCGTGGATAAATCCTTCCGGCTTCTTATCTCGAACTCACATTATCTAAGGCGCACTCACAACCACGCGCGGGGCATCCTCGCTTGAAACGACAGGCGGCGCGAGCGTTTGATTTACGTCCGGCGTCGTCTCAACCGTCATCGTCAAAGTTTTCAAATCATCCAAATGCCGCGCGATACTGCTCCATGCTTGACGGCGTGCGATGCTCCACGCGCGCCAGTCCGATGCTTCCAGTTCCGCGTGCCGCTCAAGCATTCCGGCGGCGATGTATCTTTGGTGAAGCTCCGGCAAACGCGCGAGATTTTCAATCAATTCCGACGCGGCGTCGAGACTCAACGCCGTTAGTGCGTAGTCCGTATCGAAGCTTCGGTTAGCCGTCGCGTGTGCGATGTTCGCGCGCACGATGAGCGCGTCAGGGTTAATCAAGTGCAGAGTCATCAGCGTCATCAGCAACGACGCGAACGCACCGACGGCGAAGTGACGACGCGCATCGCGCATCAGCACCGACCACGCGAACCATACAAGCGTGACGCCAATCCACACCATAAACGCCGTCGTGTACAAACGCAGTTCCGTCAAACCGTATTCGCTTTGATACAAACGCATACGCACCATCGCCGACCACATCACGACCAACACCAGAGCGACCGATGAACCCGCGAACACGCGAAACACACGTCGGGTCAACTTGTCCTCTCGCGCCAGCAAGTGATGCACGACGAGCAACAGGGCAAGCGTCAAAGCGGCGACCCACACGAGTTCAAAAAAACCGTGCCGCGCATATTCGGCGTAAGTCAGTCCGGCGGTGTTCAGCACGCGCACGCTGCCGCCGAACAGATAACGAATCTGAATCAACACGAATGATAGAAATAGCGCGTTGAGCGCGCCCAACATGATGCCGACATCAATCGTGCCGAGTTTGAACCCTCGCCCCGCTGATGATGATGTTGATGATGCGCTTTCAACTTGTGCCTCATCTATCGCGGATGTCGGGCGTGTCGCTCCTAATAACGATGAAACTTCCGTCGTCGCCGTCGCCGCCGTTGTCGCCATGTTTGAAGTCGAAGCTTTCGGCGTCGCGCCCGCCCAACCATCGCTTAAAAACACCGCGCGCATAAACCCCGCCGCGAGCCACGCCAGCAGCAACGTCAAGAAAACATGCGATGCCGCCTGATCCGCCTCGAAGCCGAAAGCATCTCCGACGAGTTCGCTAAACACCGCATCCGCCGCCATCAATAATCCCGCGAACACCAAGATAATCGGCAATGCCAACATCAGCCCGCGCACCGTCGCTTTCCCGTAGCGCGCCCACGCCGTCTGTCGCCCCTGCCCGACTTCGCCCCACTTCACATCACTAAGCAGTAGAGGCACGCCGCCGAACCATGTTTCAAAAGCCGCCTCCACCACCCCGCGCACATAATCGAACACGCCCGCGACTCTCACGCGCACACTTCTGTTATCCAACACGACAAGCGCGAGCAACACGCACACCGCCATCACATCCAGCGTCTTCAGCACCGCTGAGTCACGCCACGCGACACACATCGCAAAAGCAAACGTCGCGGGCAACAATAGGCGGCGCGCGTCCCACGTCAAACCGCGTCTCGCATGTTCGACATCTACTTTCGCTTCGTCATCCGCGCTCCGCCTCTTCGCCCCTGACGCAAACGCCAAAAGCACGGCAATCAACGCCGCAATCGAGAGCGGCACATTCACGCCGAATGCGCCTTCCCGCAATAACACATTGCCGACCACGCCCAACGCGACCGCGCGTTTTAAGATTCGCAAACCCATTTCGGTTCGATTGCTCATTTTCGTCGTCTCCCTTCAACTTGCCGTTTCTATTTTCCACCTTGAAGCAATGCCGTATCAACCCTTCACGCTTCGCCACATTAGTTTGTTCCACTCACCGCGCTTTATGCTGCTAAATCGAAGCATAAAAGATTGGCACACAATAATTTCGCACATCGTTTAGAGGCGGGCTTCCGCCCGCCGTTGTCGCCCTCATCACGATGGCGGGCGGAAGCCCGCCTCTAAACTGTCCCAATGTTATATGGTTCGATTTAGAT
>JANDLT010000100.1 GCA_024330265.1 Pyrinomonadaceae bacterium MAG19_C2-C3
TCCCACTGCGAGGTGTCGGAGAGGATGACCTCGTCGCCCTCGCGCAAGCCTTCTAGTACTTCTATGGTGTTGACCGATGAGCGTCCGAGTTTGACTGGGACGCGGACAGCCTTTTGTCCCCCGTCTTCGAGCTTGAACATGCCGACGGTCGAACTACTGCCGCCAAATGCCGGACGCCCGACGTAAAGAATGTCGTCGAGCCGCTCAAGTTCAATCGTGCCGTCCACACTCAGGTTAGGGCGCACACCGTTCGGCAAGTTGCCTATAAGTTCGACATCAACCGTCACCGTCCCTTGCTCCACCGCCGGGTCTTTGCGCTGGACGCGCCCTTGCGCGATGCCGTTGCGCGTGTCAATCAGGGCAGGTTGACCAATCTGAATATCCTTTGCCTGTGTCTCTGGAATCTGCAACGCGGCTTTGAGCGAAGTCGGGTCGGCGACGCGCGCGAGGTTCGCGCCCGGTGTGAGTTGTTGCCCGACTTCAACCGAGACCTGTTGCACGACTCCCGCAGTTCCGGCGAGAACGCGAAGCGAAGCGACCTGACTTTGATTGAGACGGGCGAGGGCGCGGAGTTGTTCGATGCGGGCTTGTTGGGCGGCGAGTTGCGCTTGTTTTCCTTGACCACTGTTGCCGATTCGTTGCTGCTCAATCTTCAGCCGATTAGCGAGTTCGTCCACGCGCACACGCGAGAGTTTCAGTTGCAAGGCGGGAACGAGTCCGTCTTTGGCGAGCTTTTCGTCTGTATCGAGTTGCAGACGTGCTTGGGCATACTCCGATTGCACGGTCGCCGTCCCTGATTGCAAAGTCATCCGGTCGCTCTCAAGGCGGACGCGCAAATTATTCATTTCCGCTTCCGCCGCCTTGACTTGGTACGCGGCATCAACGGCGGCTTGTTCGAGTTCAGGGTTGCTCAGTTCGACGAGTATCGTACCCGCCGTGACTTCTTCGCCGGGTTGGACAAAGACGCGCTCGACCCTTCCTTGAACCGGCGCGGCGACGACGCGCACTTCCTGCGGGATGAGCGTGCCAAGCCCGCGCACCTGCCGGAGCATCTGCCCGCGCTTAACCGTATCGGTGTAGAGCGTCGAACGCTCGACGCCGGGCGCGGCGGGTTTAAGGTGCGTCACGCCGAACGTGATGAGCGCGATGACACCGACGCTTGCGATGACGTATAGGGCGCGGCGAATGTTACGCTTGCGTGCCGCTTTGGGTCGGGCAATATCTACCATGTTCGCTCCAAACTTCTCGAAGCTTGTTATTGGCGAACATTGTGCCAAAGACAGGTTCTTCCTTTGGTCGCCTGTTTATTGATTTTTCATACAAGCATTAGACAAGCTACTCGAATGCCTTTGTCCACTTTTGGGATTGTGCAGTCCCAAAAGTGAAACTCATCGGAGGTTTACTTCACCGCCGTCACGGTCGCGTTCACCTCGGGCACGCGGAAGAGCGAGTCGTCGAGCTTGACGTTGGCGCACGCCTCCGTGACGGTGATGACGATGGTGCCACGCACGGTCTGCGTCGCCACGACACGGAAGGGCAGCAAGACGCCTTCGACTAATCGGAAGTCGCCGAAAATCTCGGTGACGGGCTGCGTGGCATCGGAGGTCGAACTCACCGCGAACGAGTCGCGGCGCACGATGCGGAACGTCGTGGTCGAGACGTAGTCGGTGACGGCGGTTCCTTCGGCGGGCGTCTTCCTGACGACGTAGGTTTCCTCGTCGCCGACCTTCCTCGTACCGATGATCTCGATTGTTTTGTACAGCGTGCGCCAGTTGAGCGGCTCGTAGGAGTCGGCGTTCCTGCGCTCGTTGGCGAGTTCCGCGCCGCTCGACTCTTCGGGCGGCGAGTAGGAGGTCGTCCCCACGGCGCGCGTGCCGTCGAAGACTTCGGTGATTTGCGCGATCTCCTTGCCAAGGGCGAACAATTTGAGATCCTGCCGGTAGAGGTTCGGCGCGCGCTGACTGATGGTGCCCGTGGCGGTCACGCCCTCGTTCACTAAGTCGCGGGTGAAGGTCTGCGCCGCAAAGAGGTGTGACGGCGCAAAGCCTGTTCGCCGCCTATCGCCTCGACGACCTTGCTCATCAACTCTTCGACGGTGAGCGGCGACTTGAACTCTGCGACGCGCGTGAGCGGGGAGTTGCCGTTCGGCTGGCGCAAGGTGATGCCGGTGATCTTGCCCGCCCCGTCGCGGTCAACCTTGACGCTGAAGGTGTCTGGCAGACCGGCGGTGCCGAACACGTCAGGCTCACGCGGAACGAGCGGGTATGGACGCTGACCCTGCACGACGAGCGCGATTTTGCCGTCGCGTTCGACGATCTCTGGGTTGCGGTTGCCGTCCTTCGTCACATAGCACCCGACGAGCGCGCACAAGGTCTCCGCTGCGGCGGAATCGTTCGTCGCCGCCGTCGTCGCTTCAGGGTTGCCGGGCTTGACGCGCTGCATGTCGCCCGCGAGATTCGCGGGTTGCGCGGCGGGTTCGCCCGCGAGGTTCGTCCAGATCGTCTCCATCGCGGTCAGACTGATCGGCGAACTCGTGACGTTCGTCAGCAGCACGAAGCCGAGACGCTTCTCCGGCATGAGCGCGCGTTCGACCACTGCCGCCCGTCTGCGCACGTGAGGTGATGGGCGGCATGAGTGTCAGCGCACAAATTAACAGCGCGGCGAATATTGAGCGGGGATAAACTGTTTTCGGCATCATTCAGTATAGTTGGTCTCCTCAGCGGTACTGCTGGGTTGTGAGTTATATGGAGCGAGAGGACTCTCGAATTTAATAACACCCAATCCACTATCAATCGGTGTGATAAGAAAATGCGATTCGACTCGAAAAGCAATCGGCACATAAGTTGAGGCTCAATAACATAAACGTTCGCGGCAGGAAATTATTAACAACCGAGGTAAAGAATCGCTTCGTACTGTTATGCGTGCGGTGGTACTGCCGTTATCAGCTCTCATATCGTAACTTATCAGAGATGATGCGTGAGCGTGGGCTTGAAGTTCATCACTCTACGATCTACAAATGGGTTCAGCGTTACGCTCCGGAAATCAACAACCGCATCCGACCGTATTTGAAGATGAGCGGCACGTCTTACAGAGTTGACGAAATGTACATTCGCGTCGGTTGTAGATGTAAATATCTTTACCGTGTGGTGGATAAAGAAGGACAAACCATCTATATGTAGCGCACACCAAGATACCGACTATGTGGCGAGGACAAGTCAGAACCGCCTGCGGTAGCGGGCGGTTACTCTCGAGGCATCAACCGCCCGCTACCGCAGGCGGTTCTGACAGGCAATCCACTTCTTGGTGTGTTCCGCATATAGTTCATATTGTCGGCAAAGCGTGACGTTTCTTCAGCAAAACGGTTCTTTAAGATGATGATGAAAGCTGACCACAGCCGATCACCGTTTAGCATCAATGTTGATAAGAACGCTGCTTACCCTGACGCCTTCGCCGCCTCGCAAGCCGAGAACATCCTGCCGCATGACTGCAATCTCAGGCGCGTCAAGTATCTCAACACCACCATCGAACAAGATCATCGTTTCGTGAAGAAGCGGGTGCGAGCCGCGCAGTGCTTCGAGACGTTTGGCACTGCCGACCGCACGCTCGCCGAGATCGAAGCCTCACACATGATGCGAAAAAGTCAGGTGAAAAGGTTAGCCGGTAACGACTCGCAAGCGCAGGCAAAGTTTGTCGTAAGACTCTTCCAGATTACCGCTTAACTTCAGACGACCTCCTGCTTCTCTTGCTCGCAATCAATCTTTGCAACGCAACCGCAAGAAGTGCTTTAGGTTACAATCACCTCGCTGATTCATCTTTCGCCGAAGGTGCGAGACGTCCACCCGACGTACAAAATTTCCTTTGGCTCATCGGACAATCTAAAATTTCAATTCTTTTTGGCAAACTAAAGTAGGAGCATCGCATGAAACGTAAATCGTTCTTAACTCTCGTCCTTTTATTTTCAAACATCTTTCAACTTGCCTCGTTTGAGGCGACGGCGCAGCAAACAAATAAAACCTCAAACGCGGGTCGGTTCGACCGTAATCGTTACGCCATTGAGCATAAAAAATTCGTTCTCGATAACGGTTTAACCTTACTCGTCCATGAAGACCACAGCGTCCCCGTCGTCGGCGTAAATTTGTGGTATCACGTCGGGTCGCGCAACGAGAAGCGCGGCAAAACCGGATTCGCGCATCTGTTCGAGCATTTCTTTTTTAACGGTTCTGAAAATTACCCGCGCGGTTTCCGCGAAGCGATGGACGACCTCGGCGCGAACAACCGCAACGGTACGACCAACGGCGATCGCACCAACTTCTTTGAAGATGTTCCGGTTTCCGCCCTCGAACGAACGCTGTACCTCGAAGCCGACCGCATGGGTTTCCTTGCAAACTACATCTCGAAGGAAATGCTCGAACGCGAACGCGGCGTTGTTCAAAACGAAAAACGGCAAGGGGAAAATCAGCCTTACGGTCGCGTCTTTCAAGAAATCAGCGGCAAGATTTATCCGTACTCGCATCCGTATTCGTGGTCAACCATCGGCTCGATGGAAGACTTGAACGCCGCTTCGCTCGACGACATTAAAGAGTGGTACAAAACTTATTACGGACCGAACAACGCCGTGATTTCACTCGCGGGCGACATCACGCCCGATCGCGCTCTCGAACTCGTCACCAAGTATTTCGGCGGCATCGCGCCGGGACCGGCTTTGCAGCGAACCGAAAAATGGATTCCCACGCTTGAGCGCAACATCCGCGACGAGATGCAAGACCGCGTGCCGCAAGCCCGGATTTACCGCGTCTATCACGCGCCCGCTTGGAAAGACGCGGAATTACAGCACCTGAATTTGTTCGCCGACGTGCTGGCAAATTCCAAAGATTCACGTCTCGCGCGCCGTCTGGTTTATGAAAAGAAATTGGCGACCGATGTCGGCGCGGGCGTGAATGACAACGAACTCGGCAGCCTGTTTCGCGTCACCGCGACGGTTAAGCCTGACGCGAATCCGGCGGATGTCGAACGCGAAATGGACACCGTGATAAACGAGATGCTTGACAAAGGCGTGAGCGAAGAAGAGTTGCGGCGCATGAAGAACGTCAATCTCGCCAACTTTCTGCGCGGCGCGGAACGACTGGGCGGCTTCGGCGGACGTTCCGATATTCTCGCTGAGAGCATGACTTACGGCGGCTCACCGGATTTCTACCTGAACCGTCTCGAAGCGATGGCGAACGCCACGCCGTCGGACGTGAAGACAGCGGCGAACCGCTGGTTGCGCTCAAATCATTACACGATGACGGTCAAACCGTTTCCGAAACTCGCCGCCGGAAAATCGGACGTTGACCGCAAAATCCTGCCCGCGCTCGCGGCTGCGCCGGACGTTAAATTCCCTGCCGTGCAGCGCGCCAAACTTAAGAACGGCTTGAATGTCGTTCTGCTCGAACGTCATGCCACACCGATTGTCAACGTCGCGCTCGCGCTCGATGCCGGTTCGTCTTCGGATACGCCGGAAAAAGCGGGTGTCGCCACGCTCGCGCTCGATTTGATGGACGAAGGCACGAAGACGCGCGACGCATTTCAAATCGAAAAAGAACTGGATTTGCTCGGAGCGAATCTGTTCACCGGAAGCTCGCTCGATATGTCGTTCGTGCGCCTTCAGGCGACGGCTGAAAGTCTGCGTCCGTCACTCGCGGTCATGGCTGATGTGGTATTGAATCCATCGTTCCCCGCCGACCAGTTTTCAATTCAAAAACAACGCCGCATCGCACAAATCGGACAGGAAAAAGCGAACCCGAACGCGCTTGTGCAACGCATTTTGCCCGGCATCATCTACGGCGCAAATCACGCTTACGGCAAGCCTGTATCGGGCTTTGAAAAAACGGTTGAAACCATTTCGCGCGAAGATTTAATGAAGTGGCACGCCGACTGGTTCAAACCGGGAAGCGCAACCCTCATCGTCACCGGCGACACGACGCTCGACAAAGTTATGCCCGCGCTCGAAGAAACTCTCGGCGGCTGGATACAAGGGAATGCACCGCGAAAAAATCTCGGTACGGTCGCTAAAACTCAGGGCGGTAGAGTTTATCTGATAGACAAACCCAACGCCCCGCAATCAACGATTGTCGCCGCGCACGTTTCAGAAACTAGCGGACAGGCGGAAGACCTCGCGCTCGAACCGGTGATGCAAAACTTCGGCGGCATGGCAACGTCGCGTCTGAACCGCAATCTGCGCCTTGATAAACACTGGAGCTACGGCACAAACGGGCAACTGACTCCTGTTCGCGGACAGCGCACGTTCGTCGTCGTCGCACCCGTTCAAACCGACAAAACTAAAGAATCAATCGTCGAGGTGACTAAAGAAATCAACAACGTCGCAGGTGGGCGACCAATCGGTGGCGAAGAATACACCAGCATTATGCGAAACATGACTTCGCGTCTTGCCGGAAGATTTGAAACCATTTCGGCGTTGGAAGCGGCGGCGATTGCACAAATCAATTTTAATTTGCCCCTTGATTATTGGGCGAACTACTCAAAAAATTTGCGCTCACTCGATGAATCGCAGCTCAACGCGGCGGCGAAGAAGTTCGTCCGCCCCGGCGAAATCGTCTGGATTATCGTTGGCGATTTAAGCAAGATCGAAACGGGAATCCGCGAACTAAACATCGGCGAAGTCGTCCGGCTCGACGCGGACGGCAATCAGATTAATCGGTAGTTCCGCGGCTCTCTTTTTCGGGGGTGAGAATGAATCTCCTTATACTCTTCGCCGCCGAGACCGTGTGCCGCGTCGTCCTTTTCCTCCGGCGTCAAGAATCGTCGCTTGCCCCTGCGAGCGCACGAGCGTTGCTCCGGTCGCGCTGCTTAAGGTGACGTTGAAGATTTCATCCTGTTCCGGCGTCGCGTCGCCAAGCACAGAGATGCCTATGGTCTTCACAATCGGTACTGTTGCAAGAACTTCTTTAGGCTACAATCGCACCATCAATTTCATCCTTCGAGCAACGCGAGGTCCGGCTCATGAAGCGCAACTCGTCTCCCTTTAAGTGGCGGCACTACGCGCCCGACATCATCTTACTCTGCGTCAGATGGTATTGCAGGTATCAACTCTCCTACCGTGATGTAGAAGAGATCAATCGGGAGCGCGGACTTGAAGTAGATCACTCCACTGTTTTCCGATGGGTTCAACGCTACGCACCTGAGATTAATAAACGAATCCGTCCGCATCTTAAATTGAGCGGAGCTTCCTTCAGAGTTGACGAAACATACGTCAAAGTCGGGAAGTCTTGGAAGTATTTCTATCGCGCCGTCGATAAAGAAGGGCAGACAATCGACTTCATGCTCTCGGCGAGACGTGATGTTTCTGCCGCGAAACGGTTTTTTAAGAAGGTGATGAGGGCAGATCACAGGAGACTCCCGTTCTCGATCAGTGTCGATAAGAATGCCGCTTACCCTGAGGCATTCACCGCATCACAAGAAGAGAAAGTGATCCCCTTAGACTGCAGACTTCGGCGTGTGAAGTATCTGAATAATGTTATTGAGCAGGATCACAGATTCATCCGAAGGAGGTGGCGGGCGATGCAATGTTTTCGCTCATTCCGCACGGCTGAGCGAACCCTAGAAGGTGTCGAGAGCATGAACATGATCAGGAAGGGTCAAGTACATGATCAGGAAGGGTCAAGTCAAAAGATTAGACAAGAATGACGCACGAGGGCAGGCAAAGTTCGTCGAGAGCCTCTTCCAGATCGCGGCGTAACGAAAATCGCTCGATGCTTTTTCGCGTCTCAAATTATTTTTTGCAACGCAACCCCTTTGGTGGGACTCCTGCATCAAATGCTTCTTTCCACCGCGCCGCGCACAAACACCATTTGTCACCCGACTTGAGACCGGGAAAGCCGGGGGCGGGGCGGCTCAAGTCGTTCCCCACGCTTTCGCTAAACTCTAAAAACTCCGCCGTGATCTCAACGCACACGCTATGGACGCCTCTGTCTTCCGGTCCCGTGTCGCATCTACCGTTACGGTAAAAGCCGGTCACTGGTGCGGAGCAACAACTCTGCAGTTCGCCGCCCAACACATTCTTCGCTTTCGGCTGGGTGCCGTTCCCATTACTTTCGTGCATGAACTTTCACCCCGTCTTTTCACTTATCTCTTAAGAATCATCTATGATCTGCGACCACTCCGTAGATGAAATTTCAAGTTGTCGCCTGAGCCTCGAACGATGTTACATCCTCGCCGTCGGATTCATATGCGACAAGAATCGGGCGGCAGCAAACCTCACAGTCTTCGACATAGTTTTGCTGCGTCACACTCAAATCCAGCAGTATCGTGATGGTCTGCCAGCAGTGCGGACAGGCGAACGCATATTCAATTTCCATAGTTGATGACAGAATAGACCCTGTGTGAATCGAAGGCGAGGTTACCAGGGGGCTACTGTTGACACAGCTTGTGATTTACTTTCGTGAATCAGATTGCCGCTTGTCGCCTGAATTGGACGAACACCCTTCTTTCTCGTCTACACTGTTCCAGCCGGAGCGTACCGCATTTGAAGGACATCATCCCTCGCTGTTAGTCGCGTTTGTTCGAGCAGCGTCCGTTGCCTGACAAACGCTTTAGCCGATGCCTGGTTTTAATAAACACCACGTCGTCATCGAACGTTCTTTACCGACCACCACGGTTTTGATCGGTTCGATAGACTCTCCGCCGTAATGCTTGGTCTCCTCGGTTATCATTTCCTCATCAACTAAGAATAAGTCGCTTCCGTTGGGTAGGTAAAAGCGTCTGCCTTCGATGTGTGTTAAGTGTCTTTCTAAGCCGATGGTCGAAGCCAGACGCGCGAAGAAAATGCCGCCGGGCTTGAGTACCCGCCACATCTCCCTGACCATGCTTCGCCAATGATCTTCATCATGCGCGAAGTGCAGCACTGCACTACTTATCACCAGGTCGAAGAACTTATCGGCAAACAACATCTTCTCAACCGCTTCAACGCAAAAGTTGTTTTCCGGCAGATGCGGAGCCAGTGTCGAAGCGAGATGCCGAACCTGTGTGATGGCTTCTCTCGATTCGTCAACGCCAAAAACGCCGTACCCGTTTCGCAAAAAGTAAATGAGATTTCTCCCGCCTCCGCAGCCGGCATCAAGGATTTGCATCGGCGGAGTAAAGCGATTTTTCAGCAGTTGATCGAAAAGATATATATCGATGCTTCCAAAATACTCTTGAAGATTTAAGTGTAAAGTCATATCGGAGGGCGCGAAGGATAAATTGATTCCTAACAGCGACGGAAGCGTAGTAAAGATTAATCATGCTTCGCATGTGACTATGATAATAGCTTGCAGCAAGACGGATAAACGAATGGTAACTAAGCAATGTTAAATGAAGCCGAAGTGCGCGTCCTCGGTTCGCTGATCGAGAAACAAGTGACGACGCCTGAGTATTACCCGCTGACGCTAAACGCTTTGATGCAGGCGTGTAATCAGAGGAACAATCGTGATCCCGTGGTGTCATACGATGAAGCCACAATCGCGCACGCGCTTGAGACGCTGCGTACAAAAAATCTGGTGTACGTGTTCTACGGCAGCGGCAGTCGCGTCCCGAAATACAAGCATATGACAGCGCAGGTTTATGAACTCGATGAACGCGAGCAAGCCGTAATTAACGTGCTGATGCTCAGAGGTCAGCAGACCACCGGCGAACTCCGTGGTTGGCGGACAATGCTCCTAGCATCATTGCCCGGCGCGGGAACCTCTCCCGCTTTGGCGCGCTTGACCCAGTTGGCGAGCGTCTTCAAAGACATCGACAAGCTACGACAAATATCAAAAAGGGAGTCCATCAAATTCATCGGTGCTGGTTGTCGCCTTCTCCCGGGGCAAGGCAAATAGGTGGGATGAGAGATGAGATTTCCACTGTAACTTGCAGCCGAACAATTCACTCAACCACTATGCACTGAAAGTGCATAGATTGCCGATGGACTGAAAGTCCG